>JAGVIE010000030.1 GCA_020056225.1 Bacteroidota bacterium | reverse complement strand
TCTTCTTCTTCTGACTTGTTCTGCTTCCATTTCGGACTTCTCCTTTTCTCTAATATACTGGCTTTTCTCTCTGTCCGAAAATTAGGGGGAAGATCATGTCCATTATACAGGTTTTCGCCTCCATTAGGTTGTAATACGGTAATCCTACTTACATTAATAATGCCTCCATTCAGCGAATTGTTACTCTCATTCGATTCAGACCAAAAATTTACTGGGTCAGCGATAGCACCGATGTAATAAGCACCCGTCGAGGTTGGAAAATTACAACTGATATCATTCGTTGCTGAGCCCGAAGAGTTTAATGTGCTAACTTGAAATTGTGAAGTAGTCGACGTGCCAATTTCCAAATCGGAAGTTGTTATCGTCGCATCTGGTGAAAGATAAACTTTGACAACTACATAGTATCCTTGAGCAGTTGGTAATTGACCTCCAGTACGATTTACTGTGACAAGTATACCCCTAGTTTGTCCGGCCGTTACATAGCTGGGATTCTGAACAGATGAAACAGTAAGATCAGGCAATTGTGCAAATGCTATATTCCATGATAGGAATAAAAAGACTGAGTATAATAAACGTTTCATGTTATTCTCCTTTTAACGTGAAATGGCATTTCGCCTAACGTGCCGCGGGAAGTATTTCTCCTTCGTCGGGATGCGAGCGAACGTGAACACTGAACCGTTTCAAAGAACCCAATTTTTGCAGGTTCTCCCGCGAGATGTTCTCCACTTTTTGTTGTCTCTCATAAAATTGAATACGTGAAATTAAGAAAATCCCATCGCAATGTCAAGCTTTTTGAAGGGAAAGAAGGAATAGTTTTAGATAATGTTTATACAGGCAAAGCCGCCGCCGGACTTTTAGATTATGCAAAACGAGGATTATTCTCACCAAATGAAAATGTTGTTTTCATTCACACTGGCGGGACTGTGGAGATTTTTGAGTGATAATCTGACCAATCATGGTGGAAGACTCCTCTTGAACTCATCTCCTTTTGAGGTGGTGTCAGGTCTTCCGACCTGACACTGTATATGTTTAGCTCTGCAAGTATCGGGAAGTAATTCCCGACACCACAGAAAGCCGCCGCCGGACTTTTAGATTATGCAAAACGAGGATTATTCTCGCCAAATGAAAATGTTATTTTCATTCACACCGGGGGAACTGTGGAGATTTTTGAATGATAAGGCATTGCAAGAACTCCGATTTCTTACCCAATCAAAAGGATGATAGAAGTTGAAGCTCAAAACACTATAATCTCTTTACTACCACCATCGTTATATCATCCGATTGCGGTGCGGAGCCTGCAAATTTTTTCACGGCTTCAAATATAACATCGATTATTTTTTCGCTTGCGGTATTCTGATTTCCTTTAAGTAGCGCCGATATGCGATCTTCACCAAACATGTCTCCTTTTGAATTCATCGCTTCCGCAATCCCATCGGTATAAATCACCAGAATTTCACCTCTTTGTAATTTTATCGATTCCTCTTCATAAGGATATTTATCCAGTACGCCCAACACAATCCCGCCCTTTTTTAACCGCCTGATTTTCTTCGTATGGGTCAGCAGGAATGGATTATCATGTCCGGCATTTGAATACGTCAGCTGATGTTTTTTTGTATCGAGGTGACAGTAAAATATCGTAACGAACTTATCCGGGCTTGTGCTTCGGTACAGGAGGGAATTGGATCTGCTCAAACAATCTTTCGGAGAACATTTGCCGAATGATTGGCCTCGCAGTGTTGCCTGAAGATTTGCCATCAGGAGTGAAGCGGGAAGTCCTTTACCCGAGACATCCCCCAAACAAATTGCAAGTTGGTCATCTTGAAGCGGGATAAAATCAAAATAATCGCCGCCGACCTCTTGCGCAGGAATGGTTTTTCCTGCTATGTCGTATCCGTTGATTTCGGGAAAAGTTTTAGGCAACAGATCAAGCTGAATTTTTGCAGCCAGCCGCACTTCCTCCCTGATCTGCCTGTAAGCTTTCTCTTCTTCATAGAGGCGTGCATTTTCAATCGCTATAGCCGCGTGAATTGAAAGCGCGCGGATAAAATTTTCATCGTCCCGCGTAAAGAGTCCCTTATGTTTGTTAAGAAGCTGGAGTACCCCGACTATTTTATCGTCTTTGTTTTTGAGCGGCATGCAGAGAACTGTTTTGGTTCTGTAACCGGTTTTTTTGTCGACCTTCGGATTGAATCGCGGATCAAGGTATGCATCCGAAAGATTGATCGTGTCTCCCGTTGCGGCAACATGGCCAGCTATGCCTTTTCCCATAGGAAGTTTTATTGTAAAATGCTCCGATCCGATGTAAACTTTAGACCAAAGCTCGCCCTTTTCTTCATCAACAAGATAAAGCGTTCCCCGGTCGCCATCAACGATATGCAACGCCGTATCGAGAATAACCTTAAGCAGCTTCTCCAATTCGAGTGTGGAGTTTACATTTTTCGTTGCTTCGATCAGTTGCTCTAACTTATGCAGTTCCATCCTGGAAAAGAATGCATACTTTTCCAGCTCACTGATAAAGTGATTGTTCGTCGCGCGCAGGCGAAGGCTAAGGACTTGCATAACTCTTAGTGCGAAAGGATGATTTCGGAATAAGAGATTGTTAAAGTCGAGTTTGTTCATCGTTGCAACGATGCAATCGTCTAAAGCAACAACCCGCGCTGACCGGGGACGACCATCGATTAATTCCAGTTCTCCGAAAAAATCACCCGAATGAAGCAGTGCCAGCAATTTTTCATCGCCGGTTTTTGTTTGCTTGACAATCTTAACTCTGCCTTCAACAAGAAGATATAAGTCTTCCCCGTCGGCATTGTCTTCGAGAATGATCTCACCGGAAGAGTATCGTCTTTCACTTAATTTTTTCTTTAGCTCGCTGAATGTTTCATCGTTCAGCGTTTCGAAGAGAATGTTCAATCTCAGACGATCGATATGGGTTGTCATGATTTCAGAAATATATATAGAAGAATTATCGCATCGAAGGAAGTTATATTATCAACATATAAATAAAAACTTTAATTCCACCATTTATATTTTTTACTGATAAGAAATCATAATATATCCTCTATCCGCTGTATTTAGGGAATATATTACTTCAATGTCAAGATATTACGAAATTATCTTGAAGGAGGCAAATTATTTTTAATAATTTTCTGAATTGCATTTTCTCTATGATTTCGCTACTTTCATGTAGAAACGAATACTTATTAAATCCTAACATATGTCGACTAATGCGTCAATATTAATTGCGGATGATGATATCGACCTCACGTCAACATTGAGCGAGTATCTATCGGGGGAACATTTCGATGTGACAACCGCAATCGATGGTGAGCAGGCGATATCACATCTTCGCAAAAAGAAATTCAATGTTGCGGTACTTGACTTAAAGATGCCGAAAGTAAACGGCTTCGAAGTTCTTAAATTTATCAGGTCAGATTACCCCGATACAAAAATCATCATACTGACCGGATATGCCGACCTGAAGAACGTGATGGAATGTAAAAAACTTGGCGCGGACGATGTGATAGAGAAACCATATGAGATCGGAGATCTTATTAACGCAATCGAATTCGTGTTAAATAAATAACATCATAAAATAAATATAGAATTTATGGAGCTTGCATTATGAACAGTTTAAGAGGTACAAAAACTGAAAAGAATTTATTAGCCGCATTTGCCGGTGAATCACAGGCACGCAACCGGTACACTTACTTTGCATCTCAAGCGAAGAAGGAGGGCTTCGAGCAGATCGCAGCGATATTTTTAGAAACCGCCGAAAATGAAAAAGAACATGCAAAACGTTTCTTCAAATTTCTTGAAGGCGGCGATGTAGAAATAACCGCGATGTACCCTGCCGGTATCATCGGAACCACTAAAGACAACCTTAAAGCTGCCGCTGATGGCGAACATCATGAACACACAAAGCTCTATCCTGAGTTCGCGGCAATTGCCAAAGATGAGGGCTTCCCGGAAGTAGCGGCTGCGTTCCGCTCGATAGCTATTGTTGAGAAACAGCATGAGGCGCGATACCTGAAACTACTGCAGAATGTCGAAGCGGGCACAGTGTTCAAAAAAGAAAAAGTTGTACGCTGGAAGTGCAGGAACTGCGGTTACATACATGAAGGCAAGACACCACCCGCGAAATGCCCGGCGTGCGAACATCCCGAGGCGTTCTTCGAACTGCTGGAAGAGAATTATTGATACCTTGGAATTATCTTATACCGAAATAAAAAAAATCCCGCTCAGTAATCTGAACGGGATTTTTTATTTAAATTTTGAATATTCCAAACTAATCGCTTAATTAGTGCAGGAATTCAATATTTTCAAGGGAATTGAATAAATTTTTATCGCTCCTAATTCGTTGTCATCATTAAATAGTGAGTCAAAATGAAGGTAATCGAACATTTACAAACAAAGAAAAAACAGGTTTTTAGTTTCGAGATCATTCCTCCTTCGCGTGGCAGTAACGGGAAGGATATTATCCGGATCGTTGAAAAGCTTGTGCCGCTCGAACCTGCGTTCATTGATGTTACAAGCCATCCTGCCGAGGCAACTTACGAGGAAGAAGACGGCGGAACTATCAAGCGGCATGTACGGAGAAAACGTCCCGGAACGATAGGCATTTGCGGCGTCATCCAGAACAGATTTAACATCGATACCGTTGCCCATATATTATGCCGCGGATTTACAAAGGAAGAAACTGAAGATGCTTTGATTGAATTGAATTATCTCGGAATTCATAATGTTATGGCGTTAAGGGGTGATGAACCCAATTACAAAAAAAATATCAGCAAAGAACGTTCGACCAACGCGTATACATCCGATCTCGTCACCCAAATTAAAGGTTTGGGAAAAGGCAAATATCTTGAAGAGATTTTAAATTCCCAGCCGCTCGATTTCTGTATCGGTGTAGCCGGTTATCCGGAAAAACATTTTGAATCTCCGAACATGAAGATGGACATATCCCATCTGAAGGAAAAAATCGATGCAGGCGCGGATTACATTGTCACTCAGATGTTTTTTGATAATCAGCAGTTTTATAAATTTGTCAAGCGATGCAGAGAAGCCGACATCACGGTTCCGATTATCCCGGGGCTTAAGATACTTAACAACGTTAACCAACTGACTTCCATTCCGAAAAGATTTCACGTCGATTTACCAGATCTATTTGTCGATAAAATTATGAAGCGCCACGATAATGCGAAGACAATCGGTATCGAGTGGGCTACAAAACAATGCAAAGACCTGATAAAGCATGGCTTCCATCATCTACACTTTTATATTATGGATGATGCCAATGCTGTTATCAAAATTATTTCCAAGCTGATCTAAATTTCTCATTGAAGATTGTGCGCATTTCAGATATCATAGAGAAGCGAATACTTATACTCGATGGAGCAATGGGAACGATGATTCAAAGCTACAAGCTGAATGAATCAGATTACCGCGGTACTCGCTTTGCAGATTCTTCGCGTGACTTGAAAGGGAATAATGACCTTCTCTCGATCACCCAACCGCATATCATCGAAGAGATTCACGATAAATACTTAGACGCCGGCGCGGATATTATCGAAACGAATACATTCAGCGCAAACAGAATCTCACTGGCTGATTATTCGATGCAAGAATTGGCTTACGAACTTAATTCCTCCTCCGCGCAAATCGCCAAGAAAGCCGCGGTAAAATATTCAACATCGTCTAAGCCAAGATTTGTTGCCGGCGCCATCGGTCCTACGAACAAAACAGCCTCCCTATCTCCCAAAGTGGAAGACCCTAGCTACCGCTCGGTAACATTTGACGATTTGGTCACCGCTTATTCTGAGCAGGCGAACGGTCTAATCGACGGTGGTGTCGATGTTCTTCTGGTAGAAACAATCTTCGATACACTCAATGGAAAAGCGGCTCTCTTTGCAATCGAGCAGGTCTTTGATAAAAAATCTTTACGCCTGCCTATAATGGTTTCAGGAACAATAGTCGATGCGAGCAGACGGACGTTGTCGGGACAAACACTGGAAGCATTTTTAGTTTCTGTTTCCCATGCTAATCTTTTGAGTATCGGATTGAATTGTTCGATGGGTGCGAAAGACATGCTTGCCAGCATAAAGGAGTTAGCCGCAAAAACAGATCTCTTCATCAGCGTTTATCCGAATGCCGGTTACCCCAATCAGTTTGGGCTATATGACGATACACCGGAAATCATGTCGGCACAAATCCAGGAATTTCTCGACCTTGAGTTTGTGAATATTCTTGGCGGCTGCTGCGGAACGACACCGGCACATATTCGCGCTTTTGTTGAGTTAGCAGCATCGGCAAAGCCGAGAAAACTACCGATGCTCAAGAAGGAAACAAAAATAAGCGGACTTGAACCTTTAACGATCCATCCTGAAAGCAATTTCATAAACATCGGTGAGCGAACAAATGTGATGGGATCTAAGAAATTTGCCCGCCTCATCAAGGAAGAACAATATGAAGAAGCGCTCTCAGTCGCCCGCGAGCAGGTTGAAGGCGGTGCTCAGGTTCTCGATGTTTGCATGGACGAAGCAATGATCGATG
The DNA here is from genome assembly GCA_020056225.1 of Bacteroidota bacterium. Taxonomy (GTDB): domain Bacteria; phylum Bacteroidota; class Ignavibacteria; order UBA10030; family SZUA-254; genus JAGVIE01. The sequence continues at coordinate 121,324 of JAGVIE010000030.1, read as the reverse complement.
GTGAAGCTACGATGAAACGATTTTTAAATTACGTCGGATCCGAGCCAGACATCGCACGTTTGCCGCTTATGATTGATTCCTCAAAATGGACTGTGATCGAAGCGGGACTAAAATGCACACAGGGCAAATCGATTGTCAATTCCATCAGCTTGAAAGAAGGCGAGGAAATATTTAAAGAACGCGCCCGAAAGATCAGGCAATATGGTGCCGCCGTTATCGTGATGGCATTCGATGAACGAGGTCAGGCTGATACATTCGAAAAGAAGATAGAAATCTGCAAGCGCGCATATCGCGTTCTGACTGAAGAAGTAGGATTTCCCCCCGAAGACATCATTTTCGATCCCAACATACTTGCAATCGCCACCGGCATGGAAGAACATAATAATTTTGCAGTCGATTATATCAGAGCAGTTCAATGGATCAAAGAAAATCTCCCTTACGCTAAAGTAAGCGGCGGCGTAAGCAATCTCTCGTTTTCATTTCGTGGGAACGATAAGGTTCGTGAAGCGATTCACTCTGTCTTTTTGTATAATGCCATCAAAGCAGGTATGGATATGGGAATTGTCAATCCCGCACAGCTTGAGGTGTACGACAATATCCCTAAGGATCTCCTCACGCTTGTTGAAGATGTAGTTTTAAACCGCCGAAAAGATGCGACTGAAAGGTTAACTTCTTATGCCGAGAATATTCATGATGATGTCGCTAAAGAACGCGCTGTAGAATCATGGAGAAAGACATCTGTTGATGAAAGATTGTCTTATTCACTTGTGAAAGGTATTGTCGACTATATCGATGTTGATGTTGATGAAGCCCGGAAGAAATCGAACAGAGCATTGGATGTCATTGAAGGTCCTTTGATGGATGGGATGAATATAGTTGGCGATCTTTTCGGCTCCGGTAAAATGTTTCTGCCGCAGGTTGTCAAGAGTGCGCGCGTGATGAAGAAAGCTGTTGCGATACTCATCCCATACATCAATCAGGAAAAAGACAAAGGTGGCACAAAAAGCTCAGCGGGAAAAATTCTGCTTGCGACAGTGAAGGGAGATGTTCATGACATCGGAAAAAACATAGTCGGTGTTGTTCTGGGCTGCAACAATTATGAAGTCATCGATCTTGGCGTAATGGTACCTGCCGATAAAATCATTGCTGCGGCAATTGAACAGAAAGTAGATATTCTAGGCTTGAGCGGCTTGATCACCCCGTCTCTTGATGAGATGGTAGAGGTTGCAAAAGAGATGGAGCGGAAAAAACTCTCGCTTCCACTAATGATCGGCGGCGCGACCACATCGGAAATTCATACTGCGGTAAAAATAGCGCCTCATTACAATCAGCCAGTAGTGTACGTAAAAGATGCATCGAAGAGCGTCAATGTTGCTGCCAACTTACTTTCAGCAGAAAATAAGAAGAGTTTTACAGAAAAGACGAACAAGGAGTACGAAAGAATTCGCCGAAGCCACATCTCCCAGCTAACGGCAAAACAATATATTACAATAGAAGAAGCGCGAAAGAATAGACTCACACTCGACTGGCAGAATGCCATTATAACAAAACCTAAATTTACAGGAAATAAATTCTTCTCCGATTATCCGTTAGATGAAATCGCACGATATATTGATTGGACATTTTTCTTCCATGCCTGGAAGCTGAACGGAAAATATCCTGCCATCTTCAGCGACCCGGTGAAAGGAGTTGAGGCGAAAAAATTATTCGATGATGGACAGGTTTTGCTTAAAAAAGTTGTTAAGGATAAGATGCTTTCCGCCAATGGTGTGGTTGGAATATATCCGGCAAATTCAAGCGGTGACGATGTTGAAATTTATTCGGATGAGAAACGAGGTACAGTGCTTGCCAAATTCCATTTCCTTCGGAACCAGCATAAAAAACCATCAGAATTCAATCTATGTATGGCTGATTTTCTTGCACCAAAAGAGAGCGGCAAAATGGATTTTATAGGGGGATTCGTTGTAACAGCGGGACTAGGCATTGAACACTGGGTGAAAGAATTCGAGACACAACATGACGATTACAACGCCATCATGATAAAGATTTTAGCCGACCGTTTAGCCGAAGCATTTGCCGAGCTTCTTCACGAAAAAGTGCGGAAAGAATTTTGGGGTTATGCGAAAAATGAAAATCTCGCCTTACCGGAATTGATCAAAGAAAAATATCACGGCATCAGACCCGCGCTTGGTTACCCATCCATCCCCGATCATACCGAGAAGAGATTGCTATTTAATCTACTACAAGTCGAGGAACATTCATCTATATCGCTGACGGAAAACTACGCGATGTACCCGGCGGCATCTGTTTGTGGATTCTATATTGCACGACCGGAATCGCGTTACTTCAACCTCGAGAAGATTTCCAAAGATCAGGTAATCGATTATGCAAAACGGAAAAAGATACCTGTTGAAGAAATTGAGAAATGGCTCTCAACAAATTTGAATTATCTTATCTGAAACATCTTTCTTCGCCGGGTTTGATCAGAATCTTGTAGGCGATATTGTTCTTCCTATCATATTCTACTTAAACAAATTCTCAATCACACCAAGCTTACTCTTTGATTCAATAGTTCTATAACATATCTCCATACCATCATCGGTTAAACCGACTCTATAATTATCTAAAACTAAATCTGAACATGTTGCAGGAATTTTTTCTTGTTTGCCATCCAAGAAAGAAATGCGAAAGACTTCTCGCTTGCTATTGAAAACATAGATTCCCTTGTTGCGCACAATACCGCCAAAGCTCAATCCGGCCGGTCGATTCCAAACAACCCACGATTTTGAAGAACCCTTTCTATCCCAGTCTTCAATCCTGCAAACCCGTTCGAAACGATCAGTAGTATGATCGTCTCTGAATAATATAAACTTGCCATCAAGAACGTGTATGGCAAAAATTGAATCTTCAGAATATTGCTCCGGCGGGCGGCCATCGAGATGTACCTTCCACCATTGATCCCGCATGATTCCTTTGTTGACTTCTATGGTAGAACTATCTTTCCAACCATAATTACTGCCAAGAGAAATCATTCTCGGTGTTTCAAATTTATCGATTCCTATGACATAAACCTTCGTTGATTCTCGAGGTTCAAATATTTTCTTGGCATTGTACGTTATGAACCTGCTGTCCGGTGACCATCTCGGGGCATTATCATAGGTATCACCGAATGTCACTTGATGTTCATTCGTGCCATCCCTGTTGATGACATAAATATGACTCGCATCGCTGGATATGACACCAGCAGTATATACGATGTATTTTCCATTCGGTGAAATTACCGCACCATCGTAGTTGTTCTCGCTAGTGGCAACTTCGTACGTTGAATCGGATCCATCAAGTCTGGCAATCTTGAGATGCCCGAGTCTGTTCGTTTGGATATATGACACCATCCGACCGTCACTGGAAATCGTCGGGAGTTCCTCATACGTGCTTCCCTTTGTGATCTGAACCGGAGAACCACCTTTTGCAGAGACAGTCCACAGATTCCATCCACCGCTACTTCGCGCAGAGTAGATAATCTGGTTGTTTCCACCCCAGCAGATCTCATTCTTCCATGTTGTATCGCGTAGGAGGGAAATCTCTTCGTGGGTTGACAAATCAATCAGAACGATCTCACAGTACGATTGAGGTAGAGGCCGTACCCAAGCAATGGAGCGTCCGTCCGGCGACCATGCAAAAGCGCCAGTGACCAAGTTATTACCAGAAAAGTTCCAATAGATAACGCTATCTACGAATTCCAGATGGTTGTCCGTACCATTGGCATCCATCGTCCAGAATTCAGTCTCACCACTCGTGGTAGATGGAACACCGCCGGGGGTAAGAAAATATCCAATCCGTTTCCCGTCAGGTGACCACTTTGGAGTGAACCCATTTCCTATCTTTTTAATTCTCCCGCCAATGAATGGAAAAACACAGATTTCATTCTCTGCACCCCAGAAGAACACGACATTGTTCCCATCGGGCGAAATTGCCGGCATAAGTCCCGCTGTTCCCTGATCATCATTCGTGAGTTGACGCGGTTCTCCTCCAGTTGTACTCACAACGTAGAAATTCCATTTTTTGGGTTCATTACATGCAGAAAACACGAGATATTTTCCATCGGGTGAAATCCCAGGATCCCTGACTTGCTTTAAAGGAACTTGTATCGTGCGTTGCGTGAAGTTGGGATTGAGTTCCACTCCCTTCTTAAAAAAGTACAAATAACTTACGACACAGAGTAGAACGAATATGCTTGCCGCGATAATTATTTTGTTTCTCCATGAAGACAGTTTTTTCTTTTTACCGCTCACAGGCGGAAATCCAGTCCTCGATGTATCCTTCTTCAACCGCCTCAAGTCTATAAGCATATCCTCTGCAGTACGATACCGCTCAGCAGGATCCTTCTCCAAAGCACGTCGGATTATGTGCACAAGCTCCGGTGATGCATCAGGTACAGATGTTTGTATCGGTTCCGGTTCAACGTTAACAACTGAATATAATATCGCTGCTTCATGCTCACCGCGAAATGGTGATCTTCCTGTAACCATCTCATACAACACTACACCCAGCGACCAGAGATCAGTTCGATGATCAATCGTATCTCCGCGCGCCTGTTCTGGCGACATGTACGATGCAGTGCCAACAGTTGTACCTGTCTTCGTTAGTTTGCTTAATCCTTTCTTTCGTGCCAGTCCAAAGTCCAGTATCCTCACCTGACCCTTATCAGAAACAATGATATTGCTGCTCTTGATATCCCTGTGCACAATACTTTTTTCGTGTGCCGCCTGTAATTCCCTCTGCAATCTGAATTGCAATCCATACCGCTTCAGCTACATCGAGACGACCTTTTTCAATTTTCCCACTCAACGACCTACCTTCGTAGTACCCCATCGCGATGAACATTTGACCATCGGGTGTTTCGTCTACTTCATAGATTGTACAAATATTTGGATGATCAAGCGCAGAAGCAGCTTTGGCTTCATGGATAAAGCGACTTCGCTCTTCATCTGATTGAGAGATATCGCGTGGCAGGAATTTTAGTGCAACATCCCGGTCAAGTTTGGTATCGTGGGCTTTGTAGACGATGCCCATTCCGCCTTCGCCAAGCTTTTCAATTATTTTGTAATGCGATATTGTCTGTCCGATCATATTATTGGTCTCTTAGTTTAACTTACCGTTTGTGAATATAAATATTTTTTGAATGGGACTTGTAACTACTCTATTCCCGAACTCCAAGCACAATCCGCACGCGGCTGCAATGTTCAACTTGATCGCACTGCCTCCACACGTGCATCCGTTAATTCGGACTTTCATGGGAGACTTTCCCTTGCGGTCGAACCACCCACCGGCGATCTCGAACAAGCCCTTCCCAATCACTCGCATCATGTACAATGAATTACAGGTTTGCACGACCAGACAATCCCCCGAGCGCAGATCTACTTTATATACCTGCTTCATATCATCCGACATATCGACAAGCGTCGCAAGATTCTGTCCTTGTTGCATCATCTCCATTTTATTCTCATTTCTTCTTCAGTCCAGCATCCCAGCTTGTTACAAGCGTGAGCGGTGGAATCGATTGTGCACTGACGGGAATTCCTATGAGAAACTTTTGTCCATCAGCAGTTACATCATATAGGTTGAAGCCCGTTTTAGATTTCACCTCGAAGAGTGGTCGTACGGCGCCGACATCAAACGTTGAACCGCTAGCCTTGACTTCAGCCACCATCAGCTTGTTATCAGTCGACATATAGAAAATCTCTTTCCCATTTCGATTCCATTTGACGACAGAATAATCTATCAGACCATTAGTTGACACTTGCCATTTCCCGGTTTGATTGCTTACCGGTTGTCCGTCTGCACCAAGGAATTGGCGTATGTACAATTCCCATCTCCCCGACTCGTTCGACTCATACGAAATCCAACACATATCCGGAGAGAATTGAGGAACATTCTCATCAAATTCAGTCCGAAGAAACACAAACGGTTTTCGGTCTCTTCCCGCCTCTTTGTTGTCGAGGGGAAGAATCCATAAATCTAATTTTGTTTTCATGTCTAGTTCAGCATATGCAATGAATTTGCCATCGGAGGACCAATCGTACGCATACTTCGTTTGAGGGGATTCCAGAAGAATCTCTTCAACACCAGCACCGCTTGTTGCCTTTTGAAAAACATCGTAGTGCCCTCGTCGATCCGAGTGGAAAAAGATGCGGCTGCCATCGGGTGACCAGACTGGATATTGATCCACAGAAGGATCAAATGTAAATCGGGTTTTAAGTCCCCGTGCTATTTCGTAGAGCCAGATGTCTCGGTTTCGTGACTGGGAATCATAAACATCGAATGCTATTTTTTTTCCATCAGGAGAAAGAGCAACACCACCATAATCCGCCGGTTCAGCAATTGTACCAAGCGATATGCCAGTGCGGTCGAACCATTCAAGCTGAAATCCTGCCTGTGTAGTACTTGGTTGGTAGACTAACATGCCATTTTGCGAGGCTGAGAAAACAGCGCGATTATACTCTAGATCATATTCAACCTGTTCTGCTATAGGAATTGCATCGCTAGAGATTTCGAGTTTGTCGGCATCAAACGGCTGTGCCATGAGAGTTTTCTCACGAAGATAGATCAAATAGCCGGATGCGTACACCTCGTTTCCTTTCGCAGGCATCAATCGTTTGTTCACTTTCCCATCCAGCGAAGCCACAACAAGGGCATCCTCTTCCCGCTCAACTCCACCGAAACTCGAGCGTGCAAAGTATAAGAAGTGCTTGCCATCCGGAAGAAAATGGGGCCAACGATGCGTGATTTCATGGTGGACTGTATCGAGAGTTGTTACTTTCGTTGCCATACCGCCGGACGCGGGAACTTGATAAAGAGGATCCGTCCAGTTAGGTTCAAAGATTATTACGCCATCCTGATTCCACGATGCGCCTCGTGCCGTCGGTGCATCGCTAATTATCACAGATGGTCCGCCCGATGCTTCGATTTTTTTCATCTTACCAGATTGAAAGAATCCGATGTAACGATTGTCGGGAGACCAGAACGGATACGATGCCCCTTCTGTTGTTGGAAGCTCCTTCGCAATAAGTGTATGAAGTCCTCTCACCATAAGACGTGTCTTGCCCGATGAATCTGCCGCAACAAACGCTAATATACTACCATCCGGTGATAGTGCGAGATTACCCTCACCGCCGCCGCCCGATTGTGTGGCAAACGTTAATTTTTCCGGTGGAAGAATGTATGAGCTAATTGTCTGAACTTCTGTAGATGGACGTTTGAAGTACAGAATTCCAAATGTCACTGCAACGATGAAGAAAAGGACAGAAATAATCCACGCGGGCCGGGATGAACCTCCAGCAGGTTTTGCAGCGGTTTTGTCTTGGCTGTAACCTACTGGAGGTTGTGTAATTGGTCGAGCGGCAGTAACACGACTCACCCGCTGCCGGCTCGATTCACGTTTGTACCGCTTGAGGTCAAGAGCAACTTGTGCAATCGACTGTGTTCGTTCTCGTGGATCTTTTTCCAAACACTCGAGCACGATTGCATCAAGAGTAGGATCGATCTCCGGCTTTATCGAGGACATCGGAGGTGGATCAACGTTGACAATTTCGTACGCTAAAGCAGTCTCATGCACACCTCGGAACGGAAGCTGACCAGTGAGCAATTCATAGAGCAACACACCGAACGAGAAGATGTCCGAGCGATGGTCGGCTTCTTGTCCTTGTACTTGCTCGGGCGACATGTAGCCAGCGGTTCCAACCGTGCTTCCCTCTTTCGTTAAACGCGTAACATTGCCTCTCAGTTTTGCAAGTCCAAAATCCATGATCTGGACAATGCCATCCTTGCGGATCATGATGTTCTCAGGCTTGATATCTCTGTGAACAATACCCTTCTCGTGTGCTGCTGCTAAACCATCGGCAACTTGAATGCCGATATCAATCGCTTGTTTGAAGCTGATGGAATTTTTCTTTTGTCGCAAGGTCTGCCCGTCAACCAAATCCATGACGATGAACATTTGCTTGTCCCCTTGGGAACCCTCATGTTCTTGGATGTCATGAATGGTGCAAACGTTGGGATGGCTCAACGCAGAAGCAACTTTGGCTTCATGAATGAAGCGTTCTCTCGCATTCGGGTCTTTTGTTAACTCAAGTGGGAGAAACTTCAGTGCAACATCTCGGTCAAGTTTGGTATCGTGGGCTTTGTAGACAATGCCCATACCGCCTTCGCCGAGTTTCTCAAGAATCTTGTAGTGTGATACAGTTTGACCTATCATCGGATACTCCTTTGGGTCCCCACAAAAGAAGTTGTCCCGCTAAGCGGGATCAAAATTGCGCCTGCTCGTTGTAGAACACTCACAGGCAATTTTGGAATATGGCCAATCATTGGGAAACTTATTTCGATTGAACATAGCCCCAACGCTGAATTATTTCAGTTATGGATATCAATGCATGAGGGATCGATACTCAGCTATTGCATGTTCAATAGTAGGAGAAATTTTAAATATCATTGTAAGCTGTGTAATTTTTAAAAGCTCTTCAACAGATGGACCTACACCTGCAAATCTGATATCACCCTTTGCCCTGCGCACGGATGTAAATGCACAAACTAATGCTCCAAGTCCGCAGCTATTAATATGTTTCAAATTGGTAAGATCGATGATAAGCCGGGTTTTCCCTTGGTCTACAAGTGCACGCACTTTTTTTCGCAGCTCACCCTGTTCCCCTTCGCTCAGAAAATCCCCTTCTAAGCTAATGATACTGAATCCAATATCATGTTTAACGTTGAATTGCATATACCCTCCATTTAATAGGTAATTAATGTTAAAAGTTACGCAATATCCTGAGAAGTGTCAAGCAAATGAATGACACGAAATGTCTCGATCTTAAATCATCGAAATTCTGTTCAAATATCATGCGATCTGTCATTTTTTCAGTAAATAAAGCTGCCAAAGACTTCGACTACCTCTATGTAAGATTGGAGCTATTGCAAGTTTCCCTGTTTTACCGATGCTGGTTTCCAGATATTTTAACTCGGCAAGTTTTTCTTCAATTTCAGAATCAAGCGGTGTTTCAAAACCGGCTTCTCGCATTATTAACATCCCTTTCGCCCGCATACCAAGTTCAGTATGAAGTCGGATAAGGCAAAGCATATCGCCAATAATCTGTAAAGAAAAGCGCGACTTGAGCGAGTGAAGATATGATCCAATTTTTGAGTCTGAAATATTTCCGGTCATTATTAATTCCAACAATTCAAGATCAGAGTCCAAGCCAGTACCAAGCCATTTTCTCGTTGAATCCTCACTCCGTTTAAACACAATTAGCATTAGCAAAGGAAGCACGATTATGAGAAGAACCGTTGAAACAACCGGATCTAAAATGAAATGATTATACAATGAATGAAAAATGATGGCAAGCATTAAACCCGGTAGGAATATTTTTAAATTATTTGACTGATTAAGATCAAGTAAGTTCCGCGAGATAATGCCGAAGAGTGCCGTTGTTCCACAGTGCATCATTGCAGTCCCCAGCCCGCGGACAAGCCAGAGCAGCAGATTGCTTTCCTGAAGATTGTACAAGTAAAACAAATTCTCAGTGAATGCAAACCCGGCGCCAACCGCAAGACCGTAGAGCGCGGCATCAACCATGAAACCAATCTTTTTAGATTTTATAAGAAAGATGATATAAGAGGCTTTGAGTAATTCTTCAATAATCGGCGCAATATATACTGAGTGGAACTTGGGACTCAAATTCCAAAACGATATGATCATTGTATTAATAAGAAGAGCCGTAAGGGCTACCATACACCCAACCACTATTGTAAGCATCACCCATCGCAGCTTGATGAGTTTGTAACTATCAAGATAGTACAAAGCAACGAGAAAGATAAATACCGGAAGTAAACCGACAAGGATCTGTGACACAATATTCTTCTATAATATTTTTAAAGAAATCATGAATTCCTTTGTTGGTCGTTGACGCTTCTCTGCCGCAATTGCATAGCCAAGAGAGAGCGTTGATTCGAGACGGGAGAGTAACACAATCTTGAAATCTACTTGAGCGCCGGCATTAAAGAATAACTGTTTGTAATCTTTATCCTCAACATTTGTGACAATACTTGATGAGAAAAAATTCAGATGTGCCCAGTTGCAGTAGAGGTTCATGAAGCCAAACCGACGGAATCGGAGCGGAGGCAATACCCACTCGACGAGTAGCTTTGCAAAGTTCGTTCCACCAATTTTGTTGATCTCGACTCCCGGAAAACTGGAGTATTCGCGATAGCGCTTGGAACTCTGGTAATCAAGCCAATTATTTTCAAATCCACCGAAGAAAAAATTGGAGAATGACTCCGATCTGTCGCCGAAGGCATACCCAAGTGCACCTCGAAACCAGATCGAAGAATGATCGATGGGAAGCAAAAGACCATAATCGGTAGTGCCATACCAACGTGGGTAACTCCTTCCATTGACGTGGTAATCCAGCAATGTAAGCTGTCCCCGACTACCTTGTTCCGCCTCCACAGCACCAAGTGAACGAGCAAGATTTCGGTAATTCAATCGTGCGTCTCCAGCGAGAAACTGATCGTACGATGCATCGACATTCTGATATTCCGGCATCCTCTGTAAACCACCAAACCAGGAAATTGACGAACTATAATCTAGCACTGCTGGTGCATCATATATCAAATTGTCGCTGAATCGACAGGTAAGCGAATGTCCTTTTCTGCTAACCTTTGTTGGTCCAAAAAGATCATAGAAATCAGCACGATTGTACGAAGCGGAAAATTTCCATCTCCAGTAAGCATAGTTAAGCGATAAATGCCATCGTTCATCAGGATGAATCCCTTGATTCGGCGTGTATGATCCTGTTAAGTCTATATTTTGTGCTAACAAAGCGTCCATCACATTACCACGAAGTCCAAAGGCTGCAACATCTTTATATCCTTCGATGATAGGATAAATGGATACTAATCGCATATTTCGAAATTCATTATATTCACCAGTGTAAGTTGTCAATGAATCAATATTGATAGTCAAAGGTGATGGTAATGTCCAAGACCGGACAACAGGTTGCTTGGTAGAAATCTCGTAACCGAGGTATTGTACAGTGCTTACACTATCAATTGGTTTATTTCCAATCATCACCGGAGTAAATCCTTTCCCTGAATATCGATACACAACCAATGAATCGTTTAAAATAGGCAGAGGTCGGAAGAAACCCGTTTCACAATTAGTGAGACATTCCATCTTCTTGGCTGCAAAATCATAACGGACCACGTTTGACGCACCTGTATTATAGTAGGTTGTACCGTAAAGGTATCGACCATCAGTAGAATGAACAAAATTTAGGGGCGCATTATTTTCAAACTCGTACAGAGAATCGAACGTACTATTTCCGGCAAGCAGATCATTGATCGATATTCGTACCAGTTTCTGCCTCCCACTAATCTGAAGAATTGAGCCCGAAAGATATGTGCCATCAGGGGATATATCAATATCAAAAATATCGGTACCGTACGGCATTTCAGCAATTTCACTCCACATATTGTATGGCGCAGGAAATCGTACTATAGTTGACAGTCCTTTATTATGTTGAACCCCCCAGAGTGACTTATCTGAACCATTGAACGCCAAATCACCCGTACGGCAATCCTTTAAAAGTGTTTTAGTCTTCTCTGTTTTCAAATCAACCATATCAATTCCCCGCCAACTTCCGCTGTTGTGTGAGGTGTAATAAAGCAAACCATTTTCCTGATCGTATGCAAGTGAACATACATAGTAAAGAGCTGGTGAAGGTACATCGCAGATTTTTCTTACCTCTCCTGTTGAGATATCAATAGAAACAATGTGAGCAAGTTGACCTGGATAATTTACGGCAGCGTACAGCTTCTTTGTTGTTGAATCATGGTAAGTTCGGGAAACAGACCCTAGTGGTTCTTCAGAAATTCTACGATATTCGGTCAACGGATAACGACGAATGGAATCGAGATTTTCCTTCTGCCATTGGTGTTCCCATTGAATCCACCGAGACCATTCCTCATCAAGTGAACATTTGAATACTTTCTCAAATTGAGAAGCGAAATCACGATTGCTCGAATCAGTTCGATCTATCCAACTGAGCAGTTTCGGAAGCCCATATTGGTACGCAAGATAACTCATAAATCGAGTTCCATATAGGTATGAGTTCGCTCCAATTTGAAAATCAATCGTCGTTCCCTCGGATTCTAACCCAACTACGTCATAGAAGTAGTTGCTATCATTAACCATTGTTCGAAACACCATTTCATCATAACCTCCTTGAGCACGCCCAATTCCGCCAGCCATCCAGGTCTCCATGAATACAGCAATACCCTCAAGAAACCACCTTGGACTATATTTGCGCGGTGTGGTTAGGTAACTGTAAAACATTGAGAGCGGGTGATCAGAAGTTGGAGCAACTTTACCGAAAAAAAGCGATCTATAGAAATTGTCAGTCGATGAAGATTTATCCAGCGATACAATATGCATCAGCTCGTGGCTCATTACCCAGTTCAAGCGCTCGTTCGTCGGGGTGGTCTCGTAAACTTGCTCGTATGGTTCTATCCCAAGTACCAGGTAGTTGAATGGATTTGCTGCTGCGCCGGCATATCCGTAATCATCGAAATCCTGTAGGAAGACAGTGACTTTTTCAGATGGAGTGTAATCAAAGAATTTTTGATGAAACTTCATCGAATTCTCAAAACAACGAAGAAGATGGGGTATTATAACTGAATGTTTCTTGTCATAGTATAACAATCGAAGATTTTTCGCCTCAATACTATAGAACTGAGCTGACATTCTAGAATAGAATATTAAGATTATTGCAATCAGAGTGAAAAACAAATATGCAATTTTTTTGAAAGTATGTGTCATTTGTTTGGTATTGTGAAATGGCTTTTCGACCGATCTAATCATTATTCGATTCTTGCTGCACAAATAAGCAGAAATCATTAGGAGGAGATGGTCAACAATCTCCTCCTAGATTTAGATTGATATGTTAAAGGCTCATCTATTCTTTTTCAACTTGTGCCTTCTGTGCTGCCTCCAAGATTGCTTTCTGGTTTTCAGCAGGTACATATTTCATTGCTGCTTCGACTTGCGTTTTCTGAGCTGCATCTATTATAAATTTTCGGTTTTCAGCAGGTACATACTTCATTGTGGCTTCCAAAACATATTTCTGGTTTTCAGCAGGTACATATTTCATTGCTGCTTCGACTTGCGTTTTCTGAGCTGCATCCAGTATAAATTTCTGGTTTTCTGCCGGCACATATTTTCTTGCAGCTTCCAAAACATATTTCTGGTTTTCTGCCGGCACATATTTTATTGCGGCTTCCAAAACATATTTCTGGTTTTCAGCCGGCACATACTTCATTGCTGCTTCCAAAATATATTTCTGGTTTTCAGCTGGTACATACTTCATTGCTGCTTCCAAAATATATTTCTGGTTTTCTACCGGCACATATTTTCTTGCTACTTCCAAAATATATTTCTGGTTTTCTGCCGGCACATATTTTCTCGCTGCTTCCAAAACATATTTCTGGTTTTCAGCAGGTACATACTTCATTGCGGCTTCGAGTTGTGCCTTCTGCGCTAAGTCTAATATTGCTTTTTTGTTTTCTGCTGGAACATATTTCATTGCGGCTTCCAAAACATATTTCTGGTTTTCAACTGGCACATATTTTCTTGCGGCTTCCAAAACATATTTCTGGTTTTCAACTGGCACATACTTCATTGCGGCTTCCAAAATATATTTCTGGTTTTCAACTGGCATATATTTTCTTGCGGCTTCCAAAATATATTTCTGGTTTTCAGCAGTGACATACTTCATTGCGGCTTCCAAAACATATTTCTGGTTTTCAGCAGGCACATATTTTCTCGCTGCTTCCAAAATATATTTCTGGTTTTCAGCAGGGACATACTTCATTGCGGCTTCGAGTTGTGCCTTCTGCGCTAGGGCCATAATTGCTTTCTGGTTCTCTGCCGGGACAAACTTCATCGCTAACGCCAAGATTGCTTTCTGGTTCTCTGCCGGGACAAACTTCATCGCTGCTTCGACTTGCGATTTCTGAGCTGTTTCTATTATTGCTTTCTGTTGTGCTTCGGGTACATGCTTCATCGCTTCCTTCAGCAGTTCTATCAATTCAGCTTCGGACATTTGCATACTTTCGAGCTTCACATCCTTATCACTCAACTGCTGTGCATTGTACTTTTTCACCCCGCCGATCGTCCCTTGTGCATTTTCATCCTGGGGCCACGGGAAAATAAACGCGAAATACACAATCGCCAAAACAGCGACCAGCATTACTACATAAATCATTCCTTTTTTCATGATAACCTCCATGATAATTGTTTATAGATATTGTTGATTATTATTTACCATTTGTCTCTATCTTAAATACCGAACCGTTCTGTAAAAGTTGGATATAGTTGCAAATATTTTCTTGGATCACTATTTTTATTCCGGGTTACTCAGAAGTGTGTATGCGTGCACAATAGAACCCGAGGAATAGATATTTAAATACACCGGGGATAGATTTGATGTTATCCGCCCTAATGCTATGTGATAATGATCTGTTCCATTACATGTAAATTGTAATAAGTTGCCTTTTACTGTGAAGTCATTGCTAAGATTATTGGATTTTTTAAACTCATTGAAATTTACGTCGTTTTCATTGAATTTTAGGGTTACATTGACATTCTGATTTGTTCTGATTGTCGCATCAATAAAGATTATCTCGTCCGAGTATGATAATAGGACGTCTCCTTTTACACTTTCCTCATCAATAGTCAACTCATCTGCGGTGTGAAAAACGTTGGCTGTAGAATTCGTCCCGATGGTTCCATAAAGATCGGGAATATTAACAGAGTTATTTTTATAAAGGATAATGAACAAGAGTGATATCACAATAATTCCTGTTATTAGTCCTGCTGAAAACACATAAGCATACCGCGGTTTATTCCCAAAGAGGAATGTTTCAAAGTAGCGTTGAAAGACATTCTGCCTCTCATACTTTTTATATTTCCCAACAGGAAGAGCATTTACAATGTTCTTTTTCAGATTTTGGGGCGGCTCTACAATCTTCACTTGTGAGAATTCTTTCGAAATAACTAAAAGATCAGCATAATATCTTTGGGCATCCGGGTTGTGCTTTAAGTATTTTCTTAATTTTTTACTTTGTCTCGGCGAGATCATATGATCGACTTCTCGATTGATTAACTCCAAATATTTTTCCTCAATCATAAACACCTTCTTTCCTTAGAATATCTCTCAGCAGTTTTCTCGCTGTGAACAATCTCGATTTTACCGTCTTTACCGGAAGATCAAGAATATAACTGATCTCACCGTATGAAAGGTCTTGAAAATGGCTGAGCACTATCACTACTCTATAATCTATTCCAATCTTCATGATCGCATTCTGAATTTTCTCGCTTAATTCAACATCCTTATAAGTTTCCTCGGGATTCTTTCCCACTGAAGCAATCCCCGAATCAATTCCTTGTGTTTGCTTCCTTTGTTTAAGTACATTTAACGACTCGTTTACGGCAATCTTATAAAGCCAGCTAAAAAATTTATATCGCTCATTAAATTTACAAAGATTTTCATACGCCTTGAGGAAAGCCGTTTGTGTAACATCTGCAGCATCCTCAGGATCGTTCAAAACTCTTAAACCAACATTGAATATGATCTTGTGATATCTCTCTACAATTTCTTCAAAAGCTTTTTGATTACCTTGAAGACATTGTCGAACAAGTATATGATCATCTTCTCTATTCATAAATACAAGTGAAAGATGAAAAAGTTGGTGGCAATTTGTTGCTTCGTTTACTCAATCTCAAAAATATGGTCAAATCCTGTTAGAACGAAAATATCTTTAACATGTTTATTTAGATTAACTAACCGCATGGCGTGTCCGGTTTCTTTTAAACGTTTCTGATGTGCCAGCAGAATTCCCAAGCCGGCGCTCGATATGTATTCAAGTTCTTTAAAATTTAATGTGCGAGATGTTGTGACTTCTTCAAGTAGTTTTTCAGCCATATCTACTTGCGAGGCATCAAGCCGACCCGCAAACAATATTTCACCAGTATCAAGAATTTTTGCATTAAACATTGATTTACTCCAGATTTTTTGTAAATGTTATTCTGCTTTCTCCGTTAGAGTATTTGTACTCAAGGGTATCAATCATCTTTTTCACGAGGTGAAGTCCAAGTCCGCCTACTTTGCGCTCTTCCAACCGCCGGGTTACATCGACTTCTTGAGTTTTAGTTACATCAAATTCATCGCCACCGTGATCTATGAGGTTCACTTTTAAATTCCTTCCCTCTTTTTCAATCTCGATGGTGATGTCGCTATCCGAATTCCGGTTGTACTTAACGATGTTGGTAAACAATTCCTCGATTGCTAAATTGATGGAAAATGAATTTGCTTCGTTAACTTCATACATTATTAATATCTCATTCACAAAACTGAAGATTTGCGATAATGACGATATTTGACGTTTAAAGTTCCTTCGCATAAGTCCGTTTGCAGTTGGGTTAAGAAATTTGTTCTATGTCTATAGAATCTTTCGAGATTTAATCTTTTGTTTACCTTTTTCGTTCAACCAACGATCAAATTCATCTGTGTCTTGATACAACGTATTTTCTTTATCCCATGTCCATCGTACCGGATTCGTTCTTATGTATTCACGGATTTTATACAATGATCTTTCATTACGGATAATGTGCTCATAGTAATTACGTTGCCAGACAGTTTCCCCGTATGTCCCCCGCATGATGTTGATCTGTTTTGCGGTGTTTTGTTTAAACCTACCAACTATTTTCGGCAGCAACATCTGCCGCCGTGCCAATTTATTCATCTGTAGGGGTGATTCATGAATCACCCCTACGGGATTATCAATGATAATAATACCATGCACATGGTTCGGCATCACGACAAATTCATCCAATGATATATTTTTGTAATGTCCGGGTAAATCATTCCAGCATGATCGTACTATCACCCCAAATTCGTTCTCACTCATCGTACTATCGATTATTATTCCAAACAAATTCTCGCGACCCTTTGTACAAATCGTTACAAAATATGAACCGTCTAATAAATAGTCATATTCCTTCAATCGGAGAGGTTTTCTCTTTTTGATTATTGGATTTTCAGATTTAACAATAATATGCGATATTGTTTGACCGATCATATCCTACTTAAACAAATTCTCAATCACACCTAGTTTGTTTATAGATTCGGTTGTTTTGTAGATCATATCCTTCCCGTCCGCGGTTGTGCGGATGAAAAAACTGAGCGAATCGATACCTTGAATATTGACATTTAGTTTTTCCATTTTCCAGTCGTGGAAGGAAAAACGGTACACATCCATCCCTCGACGATAATAAAGGGCATCATAATTTGAATAAATATACGGTACCCCCAAGTCGACCAAACCTGGCGGGCCGACGCCATCCCAATCTTCTGCACGACACACCTTGGTTGAAGCGAGTGCAATCTGGGCGCGCTGACGTCGATCCGTCCAGCACACATACTCTCCGTTACAAATTGTACGTGCATGTATCGAATCCTGAGAAAAACGTTCTGTCTTTCTGCCGTCAAGATACGAACGCCATACCCCGCCTTCCGACCTCCCAATGTAGGATTTACTTCCTAATTCGATCTCGAGAGTAACTGAATCTACCCACGATTGATTACCACCATACCTAACGACCCGTGGCACATCAAGTTTGTGCGGATTCACGACATAGACCTTGAATGAATCAATTGGTTCATATCTGCCCTTCGCATAATAAGAGATCATTTTCCCATCAGGAGACCATCTCGGCTTATTACATGTAATTTCTCCTGAAGTTATTTGCCGCAGATTTGTACCGTCCCGATTCATTATAAATAAATGACTCGTAATTGTACCTGCTACATCCATGAGTGTGCCTGTCATTCTCATTCCCATTGCGATATACTTCCCGTCAGGAGAGATATCCGGGTAATCAAAACGTTGATCCGTCGAAAATACCTCTTCACGCCCCATCGATCCATCCATTTTTGTCAGCCACAGGTGACCCGTGATTCTGATTTGTTGAAAGAGCAGTGTTTTGCCATCCTTTGAAACTGTTGGAAAGTCCACACTACCCATTCCTTTAGTGATTGGCTTTGGGATTCCGCCGGATGTAGAGATCATCCAGATATTCATCTCATCACCCACTGAGGACGAATAAATAAGGTGGCCATTGGATGTCCAATAGAGCTCATTTTTAGTGGTTTTGTCAGAAATGACAGGATATTCAATATCGGTCGCTAGATTGTGAATTATTATTTCACAGTGTCGTTGTTCAAGTTGCCGTACCCAAGCAACTGAGCCCCCATCGGGCGACCAAGCGAAAGAGAATATTGGACCAGCGGCAATAGTGTCAATGAATTCCAGTCGTGAATCTGTGCCGTCGGGATACATTGTCCAGAATTCACCATTACCACTTTTGCTGTTTGCGAAAGGACCATTATCGAGCATATATCCAATTCTTTTACCATCTGGGGACCATTTAGGCGTATTGCCTATACCAATACTCTTACTCATTCCGCCTATAAACGGTATGATACATATTTCGTAAGTAGCACCTGATTTTCTGCCATATACTATTTTTTCACCATCAGACGAAACGTTTGGTGTAAATATTACTTCAGTTGAGTCTTGAGTAAGTTGTCGAGTCTCACCACCCGTTACGTTTATAACATATAAGTCCCACTTTTTATTTTTATCTCTAGCTCCGAATACTATCAACTTTCCATCCGGAGAGAGTGCCGGAAATGAGAGAGTATTAAAAGGAACTTGGAGCCAGCGTGAAGTAAAATTGGGATTAATTTCCACTCCTTTTTTAAATAAGAATAGATAACCTAAAACACAGAATAGAATTAATATACCTGCAGCAACAATTATTTTGTTTCGGCGCGAAGACAGCTTCTTCTTTTCACCAGATATCGGGGGAAATCCCGTCCCCGATGTATCCTTCTTCAGTCTCCTCAGATCAATTAG
The DNA here is from genome assembly GCA_020056225.1 of Bacteroidota bacterium. Lineage (GTDB taxonomy): Bacteria > Bacteroidota > Ignavibacteria > UBA10030 > SZUA-254 > JAGVIE01. Next base: position 102,298 of record JAGVIE010000030.1, on the reverse strand, counting down.
CATATCCTCAGCGGTCTTATATCGTTCGGCAGGATCCTTCTCTAAAGCCCTCCGGATAATATGCACCAACTCTGGCGATGCGTCCGGTACGGATGTTTGTATTGGTTCCGGCTCAACGTTTACAACTGAATATAATATCGCTGCTTCGTGTTCTCCACGAAATGGTAATCTTCCTGTAACCATCTCATACAACACCACACCCAACGACCAGAGGTCAGTTCGGTGATCAATTGTATTTCCGCGTGCCTGTTCAGGCGACATGTACGAAGCAGTGCCAACTGTGGTTCCCGTTTTTGTAAGCTTGCTTAATCCCTTCTTTCGTGCTAAACCGAAGTCGAGGATTTTTACCTGTCCCTTGTCTGACACAATGATGTTACTGCTCTTTATATCCCGATGCACAATGCCTTTTTCGTGCGCCACCTGCAATCCTTCTGCAATCTGAATAGCAATCCACACGGCTTCAGTTACATCGAGGCGTCCTTTCTCTATTTTTTTACTTATAGATATCCCTTCATAGTAGCCCATAACGATGAACTGCTGTCCATCTGCAGTTTCATCAACTTCGTGTATCGTACAGATATTTGGATGGTCGAGCGCAGAGGCAGCTTTTGCTTCATGGGTAAAGCGATTGCGCTCATCGTCTGATTGAGAGATATCGCGTGGGAGGAATTTAAGTGCCACATCCCGGTCAAGCTTGGTGTCGTGGGCTTTATAAACTACACCCATTCCACCTTCACCGAGTTTCTCTAAAATCTTGTAGTGTGATATGGCTTTGCCGATCATATATTCCCTATCTATGACCGTAGAATGTAGGGAGAATTTATGGAAGTGTCAAGAAATGAAGTCTATAACTTAGATTGTTTACGTATTATCAACGATTATTATGAATTGCCTAATCAGCGGTGGTTCGTTTATGCCATTGGCTGGCAACTAGCGAATCGACAACCGATTGTCCGCGATGACCGAATATTGGATGATTCTGGAGCGATAATTCATTCGCGAGACGCAATGCAACCTCACCGGGCGGTGTATGTGTGTTTCTGGATTCTTTAAGTACCTTCAACGCTATCTGGTAGATCGAATATTCCCATTCTTTTGTTAGGTGCTGTTCTATGAAAGGATCGTTGCGAACATAACCATATTGTTCATTCGCGCAATTTACTATTCCCATACGGTTTGTTAAAAAATCGGGCACATAAACGATGCCTCTTTCGTACAACATTTTGTCGTCTCTTTGACTATCTTCCAACTGATTGTTGGCAGCCCCACAAATAATTTTAGCTTTGATCATCGGTATGGTGGTCGGATTTAATATCGCGCCTGTCGCACACGGAGCAAATATATCACATTCACTCTGAAAGATGCTCAGATCATCCAAAGAAACTATTTTTGCCTCTAAATTACAGCCGATTACAATCTCCTTTACTTCCTTGATAATATATGGATTAATCTCACAGGCGATTACTTTTTTTACTTCTTTTTCAAATAAATATTTTATCAACGGAGACGCAACGTGTCCCATTCCCTGAACGGCGATTGTTTTTCCTGCAAGAGTTCCCATCTCTAAAAATTCAATCGCGGCTTCCATGCCGGAGATTATTCCGCGTGCAGTAGGTACCGAGGGATTGCCGCTACCGCCGAGCCGCAGAGGTATGCATGTGGTAAACCTCGTTTTGGCAAATACATTAACCATGTCGGTTACATCTGTTCCAACATCTTCTGCGGTCACGTAACAACCGTGAATAGAGGTCATTAACTCGCCGAACTCCTGATAAATCGACGCTCTGATGATTGGATTATTCTTATCTACAGTAGGATTATGCGCCATTACTCCTTTGCCTCCGCCCCACCAGAGACCTGCAAGCGCGTTCTTCATTGTCATACCGACCGCAAGCCGTAAACCATCGCGAAGATAATCTTCGACAGTATTATAATTCCAATATCGGACTCCACCCGCCGCTTGTCCGCGTTTAGTTCGATGAATGAATGCTCCTTGAAGAATATCGTATTTGCGGCTGACCTGAATGAATATTCCTTCATGTGTCATGAAATCACGTTTATCCGATTGAATGAACTCGGCAATTTGCTGCAATTGCTTATGAGAACTCCTGACAATTTTATTTTTCGCATCGTACACAAAATAAAATCTGGTTATATTTTCATTCTTAAGAAATGCGATAAATTCTTGCGGTGTAATCTGTAGCAGGTTCATACTTTTTGCCATCTATTTCTCCAGTACAATAATATTGACTTACCAACGATTTCTAAACATTACGAAAGTTGCATGAAATTATCAAGCGTTCTTAGCAGATTTTTTTTCGAAAAGTAAATTTATTTAACAACTTGCTCTCTTTCATATTTTCCGTCTGTAATCTCTAACGCTGTTAGATATGCAAGCTTTGTTATCTTCTCGAACAACGGTTTGTTCAATGTTTCAGGTGTATCCGTAATATCATGAAGATGGGCATAGCCGTTTGTTGTAACAAAATATATTGCGGGTATTTTCTTATCATGGAACGGTCCCGCGTCTGCGCCGCCGCCATTCCATGTTGTTTCTACCATCATCTTCGTATATGATGAATCTTTTTGCCGGGCGATATTCCAGAGTTTCGGCGAGCTTTTACCATTCCCTACCTGAATGCTATCCCCCGAACCTACGCAATCCAGGTTTATCATTCCAATTATTTTCTCAAGCGCAACCGGCGGATGATTGACAAAATGTAAAGCGCCGATTAGACCCAATTCTTCACTTGCGAATAGAACAAAAATTATAGATCGCTTCGGCTTTACCTTTCCTTCAAGAAATACATTTGCTATTTCTAGAACAGCCGCGGAACCGGAAGCGTTATCGTTTGCGCCGGGTGCGAATATTTCACCAGCTTGACTTCCGACATGATCGAGATGCGCGCCGACAACGAGATATTCGTTCTTCAATACAGGATCGGTTCCTTCAAGTAATCCGACTATATTCATTGTCGGTTGTTGTTTGGTATAATGGGCATTGACAGCAATCTCCGCGTTCGAATTTAACTTGAATGAAACAGGTTTCTTAATAGAATCAATCTTTGTTTGCAAATCTTTCAAACTGTATTCACTTCCAAGAAGAAAATCATTTGCGACAGGAATATCGATGTGCATCTGCGGAAAATTTGCGTCTTGTTCTCCGCTTCCATCTAGTACGCTTAGAATTGTCTTTTGTGGATTGGGATCGTTCGGTAGAGATACAATTAAAAGTCCAATAGCTCCGTGCCGAGCCGCGGTCCTGGCTTTTTCGCGTGGATACGGGCTTACCCAATTGCTTGAATCGTTCATTCTCCACTTCGGATTAGGTTTGAACACGAGAACAATTTTTCCTTTCACGTCAACACCGGCATAATCATCGTATCCTATTTCTGGTTGTGATAAACCGTACCCGCAAAAAACAACCTGCGCGGTAAAATGTCCGGAGCCGGTTAAATCGCGACACACAAAATCTTTCCCAAGCTTGTATTCGGTTTTCAATCGTCCATCTTCAATTAAATTAAGCTTAACAGGCGAGAAGATCTCGTTATATTCAACTTTCAGATTTTGAAAATACGATTCATCACCGAGTGGCTTCAAACCGATTTTTCCGAATCCTGATGCCATGTACTTTGCGGCTTTATTGTAACCCTCGCTTCCAGATAATCTTCCTGCATATTCTCTCGAAGCAAGCACTTCGACGGTTTTCATCAAATTATTTATGGAGATTTCCGAAAGACCGGGAACTTCATGAATATCGGAATCAACTGTTTGACCGCTTACCGAAACAGTCAAAGCAAGAAAATATATGGCGATGATTTTATGATTCATCAGAACTCCTTGTGATATAAAATAGGCAAATTAATAGAAACGAAATGTGTTGTGTTATTGCTTTATCTCTTCCGTCTCCAACTGCTCAAAGTATTTTTTGATCAGGTCTTCGTAATCCTTAGTATATTTACTTTCAAGCACTTTTAGAAGCTCTTCGTGAAGTTTGTTCTTGCCTTCCTTTGTAGAAAGATCTATCTCGGCAGGGCTTGGACGAGAGATATCCTTTCCTGTTTCAGCACGTCTTCGTTTTTCATAATCACGTTCGCGCATCGAGCGGGTAGACTCCAGCAATCTTGAAAGAATTTTATCCTGTTTCTGGAGAGTATTGGGATTAACATTTCCTTGTTGAAGATCGGTTTGAACTTCCTGCATCTCCTGCGCAATCCTGTCGAGATCGCCAAGCAACCTGCTGTACTCACCGGAGTTTTTCGCTTCCTTTGCCAATTGTTCCAGTGATTTCTGCGCCGCCCCTTGTTGACCTGCAATACGCTGGTACTCGGCTTGCTGTTGTGCGCTCATCATTTCGCCTTGTCCCTGCGCCATTGACATTGCCTGTTGTGTTCCCTGGTTGATCGCGCCCTGTGTGCCTGCCATCTGCTGTAACTGCGACATTAATCCAGCCATACCCATTCCACTCTTCCCACCCTGCATCATCGCGTTCATCGCACCTTGCATTAACATCGCAGTACGATTAAGCGAGCCCATCGCCTCGCTTTGCTTCTGTGATGATGTTGATGGATTTCTATACTCCATCTGCTGCATTGCATCGTTCATCTGACGCATCGCATTGCCAATTTCTTTTCCCATCTCAGGGCTTATTGCAAACGATTTCTTTCCGATCTCGCTGAGCGCATTTGTAATATTGCCAAGATCGTTCATAACTTCTTTTTGCTTTTGGGCGTTTTCTCTGAAGCGTTGCGAATTCGGATCGGTCTTTTTCATTTCATCTTTCAACGATTCTTGCCGTTCCGACAGCTCCAGTACATTTTCAAGTTGCCTGCGTATTTCGTTGACAATTTGTTTCATCTGGTTGTCGCGTAACGCCTGCTGGGCTTTCTCGAGTTGCTGTTTGAATTCATCCAAATCATTTTTTGTTTCTTCCTGAGTCTGCTGAGCCGCCTGCATATTTCCTGATTGCATCTGCATCATCGATTGCTGCATCTTTTTACCGGTTTCGCTATTCTGTAATTTCTGTTCCGCCCGGCTCATTTCATCTAACGGCATTTCTTTGGGGAATTCCTCCATCTTCTTCTTGAGCGATGATGTTTCCTTTTCCAGCGACTCCAATTGCTTCTGCAAATCTTCTTGCCGCCTGGAGAGTTCTTCTCGTTTTTGTTTGTCGGATGAATTTGTTTTCGATGCTTCTTGTTTGAGCGCTTCCTGCTGCTTGGTTAATTCTTCCGCTCGTTTGATTAGCTCGTCCAATTTTTGTTCGATGTGAATTCGCTTCAGAAGTTCAATCGTTCTTTCTAAGTTCTGACGAAACTGCTCTTCCGTCATTTTCATTTGCTCCATCGATTGTTTCATCTGCTCGGGAGAAATCTGCTTCATGGATTCTTGAAATTTTTTTAGCGCATCGCGAAGCTCCGGCGAATTCAGTTTCTCCATCAGTTTCTGAAGTTCTTGATATTTTTCCATCGTTTGAGGTGAGAGTAATTTGTTCTCATCCATTTTTTTAATCATTTCGTCCATCTTCTGCATCGTCTCATCAATTTTTTTCTTGAGAGCATCGTAACGTTGTAACATTTCTTCAGCTTTTTTTTGCCGTTGCCAATCTGTTTTATCACCGCTCTTTTTCATTTCGCGATTCATTTCTTCAATATCTTTCTTCAATTGTTCAGCTTCTTTTGCAACGTTTTGCATCGATTCCATCGATTGCTCATGTGTTTGAGATATATCGGAAAATACTTCCTCAAGCGAGGAAAGCCTGACGATGAATGTCTGACTTCTCGCGGATTTAGGACCGCTTACGTTATCATTATCGAATACTTCAACGTAGTACGAGAGGATATCTTCCGGCACGAGATTCATAGATGTCAAATCCCAATGAAACCACGAATCAATCTTGTTTTGATTTCTATCGGCAAGCGGAATATCAATGAAGGTAAATTCATCCGCAGGGCGCTCATACCTCGACTGTGCAAGCCGGTAAGCGAGCCGCAGATTTGAAAATCCGAAATCGTCCTTTATGCGGGTCAGAAGATCGAGCTTCATATCTCCTGATAGATCAACATTTTTCCCGGGCGCGATGATTTCAACGGTCGGATATTCATCGATTATGGTTTTAATGGAATATTCAACCGGATCGATATTCGACAATCTATTATTATCTTTAAGAGAAATATGATACGTTTGGTTTTTATTTACCGTCAACGATCCGTGGGCTTCGGTATTTGTTACAGACAACGCGGTCATGTTGCTGTCATTGAATACCAATGAAGCGGAGGAGAGATCTTTACTCGCGAGGATATGTAATTCTACTGTTGATCCGTGGTACGCATTGATGTCGCCGTAATTTTCATCAAGTGTTTTAATTGGGATACGCGTATATTTCGGTGAGATTATTTTTATCTGAAGAGATCGTATCATCGGTCTATCAAGAACTTTGATTGTATATTTTTCGCTCCTGGTATCATCAATCGTAACAAAATAATCGGTTGATGTTTTAATGTTGGTAATTGTTGTCCTGAAAATTCCTTCATCATCCCTATGAAGATTCTGATTGTCGAATTCAAGCTGTCCGTGCATGCGTGTCTGCAATGAAAGAATTTTTACCGGCTTACCAATTGTATGAATTGCAATGGGAACATCGGCTCCGCGGATCGTCTCAATATTGCCGGGTTCGATAAAAAACTGAATCGACAGAGACGCTGCGAAAGATTGGTTAAAATTCACAATCCGATACAATGAACCAAAAAATCCGGAAGGAAAGAGCACGAACGCAAAAAATAAAATACTGAATGCGTAAGCCACGAATTTCTTAGCCTGGCGAATTCCGGAATTACTGACCGCATCGGTAAAATCTATCGGTTGAATTTGTTGGTAGAGATCGATGAACGATGCATCGATCAGCTCAGGAGAATATATACTGTGTAATTGTTCTCTCGACTCATACATTTGAAGAGCATCGAGCAATCTATCGCGGATAGAAGGAAATTTACTGCCTACTTTAGCGGCGATCAGATAATTATCCGGAGATCTTAACACTTCGATCATAAAAAGTACCGGTCGAACGATAAAAATCGAGATCGATACAAGTAGCCCAATCGCAGTAAACACAAACAGAATTATTCTGCCCGATATTCCGAACGCGAAGATTCCCTCCACGACAATTGCCATCAATAAAAGAAGTATCGCAATAAGAAAAGTTGTTATCGCACCGTGAAGCAACGTTAGACGATGCTCTTTTCTACGAACTCCGTCCAGTCGTTCAAGAATCTCCGAATAAAATTTTGAAGTATTGTTATTCAAGTACTAATAATAAAATAAATATAATGAAGACCTATAATCCGGCATAATCACAATTCCTCTAATGTGTTAACGCCCACACAACTATGTTTGTTCCAAAACGGAGCGCTTCATCATGTTTTGCCGGTGTATCGCCATGCACTTCTATATCGTTCCAGCCATCGCTGGGATTAGATTCATAAGTATAATAGAGAACAAGTCTGCCGTTGTGAAAAATCCCGAAGCCCTGTGGTGATTTTCCGTCGTGCTCGTGTGTTTTCGGCGGTCCTTTTGAAAATTCATACTGGCAATGATATAAACCGAATGAATAGGGCAGTTCAATCAACTCCTGTTCCGGGAATATTTTTTTGATTTCACGCCTGAAAGATTTGTCCATTCCATAATCGTCATCGGCAAAGAGAAATCCGCCATTCTCGAGGTATAACCTGAGTCGTTTTACTTCTGGGTCAGAAAAAATAATATTACCATGCCCGGTCATAAAGATGAAAGGATAAGTGAAGAACTTATCATCCGGAATTTCGACAAATTCATAACCCGGCGAGACATCTATCTGTGTATTTTGTTGAACGAACTTCAGAAGATTGACTTCTTCAGTAGGATCGTTGTACCAATCGCCGCCACCGTTGTATTTTAACCGTGCAATTCTGAACGAACTGCTCACTTTTACTGTCTGCGGATATACTTCGAGTTGCAGCAGAATTCCGAAAAGAATTAGAGGCAAAAAGATTTTCATACATCTAAAAGGTATGAAATGGGAGAAGAAGATGCAAGCAACAGTTCTCGACATTGAGATGATAGAAATAACCGCACATTGATTTCTATTCTCTCAAGAATTTCTTTTAATATGTTCAGTGTTGAATCAATGAGGGAGAGCGTGTCTGTTAAGCACGCTCTCCTCAAGGAGTGTACGATAGTTAATTATGTTTCAGATAAAATCCGAAACATGTTTACTTTAATGTTTCTATTTGTCGAGCTGTTTTTACATATTAACAGCTCAGTGTATATTCCGACCGTGCAGAGCCGCCATCAATCCATAATTTTACGTAAGAACGCAGGCTTCTCTACATCAATAGTATCAACCGATCGGGACGAATTCTGATCTTCCACTTTTGATGTATTCAACGGAATATCTATACCACGGCGCATGTAAGCAGGCTCATCAAGTTTCTGCAAATCATGAAGACCGGCGGGAATCCGATCGATTACTTTCGCAGCAGGTTTTGCCACGCGCACCGTGCCAACGCCACGCTTGTTGAAACCTGTCGCTATTACCGTAACCATCATTTCATCGCCAAGATTTTCATCTACAACAGCGCCCATGATGACGTTCGCTTCTTCACCAGCTGCTTCGTGGATAACACTGACCGCCTCATCGACTTCGACGAGCGACATTGTCGGACCACCAGTAACATTCACCAGTACACCGAGTGCGCCAGAGATAGAAACTCCTTCAAGGAGCGGACTCGAAATTGCGGCATGCGCAGCTTCGATCGATCGGTTTTCACCCGACGCAACACCGGAACCCATAAGAGCATCACCCATTTCACGCATTATCGTACGAACATCGGCGAAGTCCACATTAATAAGGCCTGGCGTTGTTATCAGCTCGGAGATTCCACGGGTTGCGTTGTATAGTACATCGTTGGCTTTATCGAACGCTTCCTGAAGCGGCGTGTTACGCTCGACAATCGAAAGCAGTTTCTGGTTTGGAATCATGATCAATGTATCGACTTGTTTTTTCATCTCTTCGATACCAGCTTCTGCCTGAGCCATTCTCTTCTTACCCTCGCACGTGAAGGGCTTGGTAACAATGCCAACAACCAACGCTCCAACACTCTTGGCAATATTTGCAACAACAGGACCACCGCCGGTACCGGTGCCGCCCCCCATGCCTGCAGTTATGAAAACCATATCGCTGCCGGCAAGAGCTCGCGAAAGCTCATCGCGATCTTCTTCAACAGCCCGCTGGCCGATTGAGGGATCGGCTCCCGCACCTAAACCGCGTGTGAGGTTTTTTCCAATTTGTATTTTATTCGACGCTTTACTGCGCTCTAATGCTTGCATATCGCAATTAATTGCAAAGAAATCTACTCCTTGCATCCGTTTATCGATCATGCTGTTAACGGCATTGCCGCCGCCGCCGCCAACACCAACCACGCGAATCTTAGCCCCGTGGTCGAAGAAGTTATCTAATTCTATCACTATCGTATCTCCTTATATAGTTAATAGTATATTGGTTAATAGTTTTTATATAAAAATTTTATTCGAATTAAATTTTGATTTTTTCAGTTATCTATAATTCATCGAACCAGCTTTTCATTTTTCCGAAAACTTTTTTCACCGACACTCTGCCCTTTCCGTTGGTGAAGTTGAGCGTCGTTTTATCTTTATGGCGAAGACCATGCAGTACCAAACCGACCGCAGTGGCATAAATCGGGTTTTCAATTTCCCGTACCAATCCCGCGCTGAATCCGCCCGGGATGCCGATTTTCGCCGGTAAGCCGAGTACTTCACGCGCCAGCTCAGAAGCTCCCTTGATCAACGATCCGCCGCCTGTTAAGACAACACCTGCCGAGAGGTGCCGGGAATATCCCGAACGCTTTATTTCCATCGCCGCAATCTCAAAAATTTCTTCCATCCTCGGCTGGATTATTTGAGCAAGCAGTTTTTTATCTATTTCCAGGGGAGGTCTTCCGCCAATACCGGGGATTGTTATCGGTTCATCATCGAGAACGCTCGGCAGGTACGCGAATCCGTGCTGGCATTTTAATTTTTCAGCCTGTTCCGTCAGAACGCCCAATCCTTTTCGTATATCATTCGTAACTTGATTACCGGCAATCGGGATAACAGCAGTATAACGGATCGTTCTATCTTCAAATACGGCAAGGTCTGTTGTTCCGCCTCCGACATCAAGCAAGGCAATACCGACTTCTTTTTCTTCCTCATCAAGAACCGAATAACTTGACGCAAGCGGTTCGAGAACCATGTCGCCAATTTGAAGACCCGACCGCTGTACACATTTATAAATATTCTGCGCGGCAGTTACCAATCCAGTAATAATATGTACATTTGCTTCGAGCCGCACGCCTGACATACCGACCGGATCTGAGACGCCATCTTGTCCATCGATAATAAATTCCTGAGGGATGACATGGATGATCCTCCTGTCAGAAGGTAAAGCCACACGTTTTGTATCTTCTATAAGACGATTTACATCTGCCTGTGAAATCTCACTTTCAGGTCCGCTGATAGCGATAACGCCGCGGCTTTGAAAACTTTGTATATGGTCGCCTGCAATACCGACGATGACAGATTGAATCTTTATGCCTGAGCGTGATTCAGCCTCGGCAATTGCGCTTTGAATCGATCTGACAGTTTTTTCAATATTAGTCACAACCCCGCGCGTCAAACCGTCGGATGGGCTTCTGCCCACGCCGAGAATGTTGAATTTTCCCGTCTCATCCGTCGAGGCGACAACCGCACATACTTTTGTCGTTCCGATATCCAAACCAACGATTATTTCTGGTTCCATTATAAGTAACCTTTCAAAAATAAATCCTTACAGAGCAGTTTTCGGTTGTTGGGAATCCTGTTTCCATTTCACTACTACCTGCTCGTTGAATCGCAAATCTATATATTGTAATTTATCGGCGTTTTGAGATTTTACAAAATTGCTCCAGAAAGTATGGAAGAGAATGAGTTTTTTACCATACTTTCCTCGCCCGATAAAAATCGGGACGCCGATATCAGTTGAGAAGAGGAGAATATCTTTTCCACCATTCATGTTAACCTCAGAGATCGAATGATAAATCGCTGTGTCAATAGTCTGTGCTGTCTCCAGAAGATTTATTGCTTCAGATAATTCGGTGTTCACAACTGTATCGCCGATCTGCGCTTGTTGAAGTCCGCCGATGCCGCTGATAATCGGAAGATCGAGTCCAACCGCCGATTCGATCTGCGGTAACAGAAATTCTTCCCTGTCAACATAGCGAAGCTGCCCGGTATTTACCGTTGCAATAGGATCTCTTTCAACAATCTGGATATGAATTGCATTCGGGAAATTTCGATTAATGCATACCGACTTAATGAACGGCTGTTGCAAAACTCTTTGCCGGACATCATAAATATCAACTCCATACATATGAGACTTCAGGGATACATTTGACAATCCGAGAACGTGCTGTACCGGCAGAATCCTATTACCATCAATTACGACTCTTTGGACACTTAGAGTATCGCGCCATTTCCATGATAATACCGTAATGACAACAACACCTATTAGCAAAGGAATCATCAGATAGATTCCCCATCTTTTAACCAATTTTCGCTGCGGCTTTTTAAAATCTATTTGTTCGAATTCCATCACTATATTATTTCCTTTAACAACTCTTTAGAAAAACCGAGAAGCTTAACCTCCGGTTCAAGAGTAACGCCAAATTTTTCACATACCGCTTTGCGCGCACGGGCAATCAAATCTATCACGTCACTTGCGGATGCTTCACCCAAATTGACGATGAAGTTCGCATGTTTTTCGGAGATCTGTGCATTGCCGATTATAACACCTTTCAATCCGGCATCCTCAATAAATTTTGCCGCAGGCGAACCCGGCGGGTTTTTGAAGACACTGCCGCAATTAGGCAACTCGACCGGGTGTTTACGGTTTCTTTGTAAAATAAAATCGTTTCGAATTTTCATCAACTCTTCCCGGTTTCCATTGGGCAACCGAAAGCTCGCACTCAGCACAACATCATCAGTCTGAAGCGATGCATACCGATAACTGAAAGCTATCTCTTCTTTTTTAAGAACGACGATAGTTCCATCGCGAATAATTTCCGCATCGATCATATAGTTTGAGATTTCACCGCCATACGCTCCGGCGTTCATGATCACAGCGCCGCCGATAGTACCCGGAATTCCGGCGAGCATTTCAACACCTTTATAATTGCGCTGTATGCAAAAATCAACAAACCGAGTCAGCGACGCTCCCGCTTCGGCGATAACATTCGATCCTTCAATGTAAATTGATTTCAGAGCGCCTTCCATATTAACAACAGCACCGCGAAATCCGTTATCGCTTACCAATAGATTGCTTCCCCTGCCGATTGCGACAAATGACACATCTTGCTTCTGCAGATAGCTGATAATATTTACGCCATCTTCCTTATCCATCGGCTCAAAAAAATAATCTGCTGGACCGCCTATTCGCAGTGATGTATATTTCTTCAGCGGCTCGCTGAGCAGAATCTTACCGTGAAAAAACTTCTTTATATCGTCTATACTGATCAAGCAAATTTTCTTTTCTATTTATTCAATTCTAATTTCTTCAATATTTCCCCGCTCTGCTTCCAGATATCTCCGGCGCCCATCATTATGATTATGTCGTTGTTGTTGACGAGCTTAAGAATATAATCGGGAATATTTTTTTTATCTGGAACATAATGAACATTTTTATGTCCATATAACTTTGCCGCGTTGACTATCAATTCGCCCGTGATTCCCTGGATCGGTTCTTCTCGTGCGGGATATATATCGGTGACGAGAAGAACATCTGCCAACAAAAATGCTTTGGCAAATTCCTCATAGAAATCTCGTGTCCGTGAGTATAGATGCGGTTGAAAAACGCAAACTGTACGCCGTCGCCAACCAGCTTTTGCTCCTGCTAGTGCGGCTTTGCATTCTGTCGGATGATGAGCATAATCATCGTACACACTTATCGTGTTCACTTCACCTTTCATTTCCCATCGCCGGTTAACACCGGTAAACTTTTCGATGCCGGATTTCACTTTAATGAATGGAATTCCGAGTTCAAGCCCGACAGTGATGGCTCCCAACGCATTCTGAACATTATGCTTACCGGGAATTTGTAATGTAATGGGACCCAGTTCACAACCATCACGCAGTACCATGAATGTCGTTGTATTATTTTTATGCTGGATGTCTATAGCCTGAACATCCGCCTGCGGGTTAAAGCCATAACCGATTACCTTTTTTTGACCAAGCTGCGGCATAATGTCTTGAAGCGCCGGTTCATCAAGACAAAGAACGACAAATCCGTAGAACGGAACTTTGCTCGCAAATTGGACGAAAGCGCCTTTTATGTCTTCGAGGTCACGATAACAATCAAGATGATCGGTTTCGAGTGTCGTCAATACTGCTATCGTCGGCGTGATTGATAGAAACGAACGGTCGTATTCATCCGCTTCGACAACGATAAAATCCCCGTGACCGAGACGCGCATTCGACCCGCCAAGCCCTGACAATCTACCGCCAACAATCACCGTCGGATCGAATCCGCCCTCCATAAGTACAAGGCTCACCATAGAAGTAGTTGTCGTCTTCCCATGTGTTCCGGCAATACCGATGCCGTACTTCAACCTCATTACTTCTGCAAGCATCTCAGCCCGGCGGATAACGGGAATTTTACGGCGCTGTGCTTCAACAACTTCCGCGTTATCCAGCGGTACTGCCGATGAGTAGACAAGCGCGTCAACGTCCGCGGCAACATGCTCAGCCAGGTGACCTTCAAAGACTATTGCGCCAAGCTGCTGCAATCGGTCTGTAATTTCACTTAGCGATCTATCGGAACCGCTTACTTTAAAATTCTGGTCGAGTAATATTTCGGCGATACCGCTCATTCCGATTCCGCCGAGGCCAACAAAATGAATTTTTTTAATAGAACTAAACATATTCGACTGTTACTTTCCAAAAATCATTTTTATTGAAATTAAAAAAAGCAAAACTCCGAAAATTTTCCGAAGCGTGTCGTTCGAGACCTGATTTGCAAAATAGCCACCGAAGTATGCGCCAACGAACAACCCGATGCACATGATACCCGCAACTTTAAAATTGACATTACCGGCATTATAATACTGCCATACGCCCAACAGACCCACAGGCGGAATGAGCATAGCAAGTGTTGTTCCTTGAGCCATTTTCTGATCGAACCCAAAAATGTAAACAAGCGCAGGAACAATTATAATCGCACCGCCTATTCCGAGAAGACCGCTCATCACGCCGCCAAAAAGTCCTAATATTATATATTGTATTATCTCAGTCATAACTTTACCTTTACTTTTTTTAGCGAATACCGAAAACAGGTCTTTTACCTTTTGGAACAATCTGCGATATACGCTGCATTTCCAGAAGAAGATCTCTGTCCCGTTCGTATCTACCTATTCGAATACGGTATAAACGCCGTCTGCTTTTTGATTTGAACACAACTACCTGAATTGCGCCGGCGGTTTGCACCCTTCTTTCGCGGCCAATATGAAGCCACTCGATATCAACGAGCGCTATTTCTTGTTCACGATATTTGTTGTGAAATATTATTTTATCTGCTGCAATAATCAGCTTCCTGTCGCGGGCTTTGTTTAACATTAGAACAACAAACGAAATCAATACAAACAGGATAATGATATATAACAGAGGATCAACTTCTAGCAAAGGCAATCTATCGAAGTCGAACGTTCCTCTAATTCCAGCGTATACTATCAGCGTTATCAGATAGAGAAGTGACTGCTGGTAATAGAAGTCGAGCTTATACTTAAATATTTTTCCTGCTGGCGGTGTTTTATGCTCTTTCATGGCACTTTGATAATTGTTCAACTCGTTTCGCTATTTCATTTGACGCATCTGGTTTCCCATGTTTTTTACTTCTCTCACTCATCGAACGCAGATTTGAATCTTCAAGAAGATTAAATACGGATGTTAATAATTTGCCGCCAACTTCATGGTCATAGACGATTTCTACGGCGCCTGATTTGACCAGCGATTTCGCGTTCTCAACCTGATGGTTCGCTGCGGCATGAGGATATGGAACGAGAATAGCAGGTTTACCTATATTGGTCAGCTCGGCAATGGTGGTCGCTCCAGCCCGGCAGATCACAAGATCGCTGGCGGCGTAAGCATAATCCATACGATCTATGAAATCGCTCACCCAAATATTTTTAGATGAATATTTTTTTACGATCGTTTCCGCATGCCGTATTTCTTCTTTGCCTGTCTGCCATATAAGCCTGATATTGTTTTTCAAAAGTGAATCGATATTCATCAGCACGGCATTATTCAAGGTGTGCGCGCCGAGGCTTCCGCCAAACACCAAGATTGTTTTGACTGTTTCAGAATCATCGAATCCGAAATAATGAAGCGCGTCATGCCGGCTAACGTTTTCAAGACTGCGCCGCGTTGGATTTCCGGTAACATAAACATTCTGTAAACCGGTAAAATATTTTCTCGAATCTTCGAATGTCAGATGAATTTCATCGACTTTTTTTGCAAGCATGCGAGTAGTTACACCGGGATAATTGTTTTGTTCCTGTATTAGCGTCGGAATTTTTAAGAATGTAGCCGCACGAAGCACCGGACCGGATATATATCCTCCGGTTCCAACGACAACATCGGGATTAAATTTTTTTATGATTGATACTGCCTGCATAAACGAAACAATCACCTTAACTGGAAACAAAACATTACTAATCCGAAAATTCCGATGATAGCCGCTGATCCATATCGGATAGAACTGAAATCCATTTTGTGGAACCACTCGCGCTTCGATTTTTGATTTAGTGCCGATGAATGCAATTTCCGCATCCGGATGCAGATTCCGGATTTCATCAGCGATTGCGATAGCCGGAAAAAGATGCCCGCCGGTTCCACCGCCTGCAAATATGACTCGAAGGTGCGGCACATTAATACACTTTCCTCGTTGACAGCTCATCGGCGTTCACTGAACCGACGATCGGAATTTCTCTGGCTCTCGGATGCAAATCGGTTTGCGATGAGATGTTCAATAACACGCCTACTGCGCATGCCGAGAATACCATCGACGATCCGCCATAGCTTACAAATGGCATCGGCAGTCCCGTTGTAGGTAACAGGCTCAGAGTTACGCCCGCATTGATAAGCGCATACAAAGTTATCGCCGATGTAACAGCAATTGCCAGATAACGTCCGAATGGGTCCGGAGCGAATTTAGCTATCTTAAAACCCCTTAGCATTATTGCCAGAAATAAAATCATAAAAAGTATGGTTCCGACAAATCCGTATTCTTCGCCTACGATTGAAAAAACAAAATCTCCGAACGATTCAGGAAGAAAGAAATCGCGTTGCTTACTTTCACCCGGTCCAACGCCAAAAATTCCTCCATTACCAAAACCAATGATAGATTGCCATGGCTGGTAATCGGTTTTTGTCTGAATCCCGTTTCCTCCATTAATATATCCCATTATGCGCTGGAGACGGTATTTTGCGCTAAGCATATAAACAATGATCAGCGGCAACAGAATTGCGAAAGTAAGAGCGAGATGTTTCAATTTCACATTACCGATGTAAAGCATCGCCATGCTGAGCAAAAATATCAACGCACCCATGCTAAAATTGGGTTGCGCCATGACAAGCGCCGTGACAAGTCCGATCCATACAATCATCGGGATGAAACCTTTTTTTAGATCTCTGATCAATTCACCTTTTGTCGATATAAGCGTGCATAAGTGAAATAGAAGAGCGTACTTCGCAAACTCCGAGGGTTGAAAACCGATACTGCTGTACCGAAGCCAGCGTGTGGCGCCTTTCGCTTCACCGCCAAGAACAAATGTGACCAAAAGAAATCCAACCGAGACTATCACTGCCGCTTTTGTAAAGCGCTTCAGCGAGTGGTAATCAATTCGCATACCAATGAACAAACCTATTATTCCCAGAAGAACCTTGATCGCGTGGTTTGTAAGCATATGTTCGCTTTCGCCATACTTCATCTGAGCATAACTTGCCGACGCACTGTATACGATACCGAGACTGAACAGCATCAGCGTCAGCACAGCGATCAGTATTACAAGGTCAATATGGTTGCGTTCTCCGAGTGACATATTATAATGCATTCACTAATTGTTTGAATACTTTGCCGCGATGTTCATAATTTTGGAACCAATCGAATGATGCGCATGCAGGCGAAAGAAGGACGATATCCCCCGGCACCGCAAGTTGTCTTGCCGCGTCAACAGCACGTTCCATCGAATCCGCTTTGATGCATTTCTTAATCGAGTGAAATTCCTGATATACTTTTTCTGCCGATTCACCTATCGCAATGATAGCTTTCACATGTTTCTTTACCAAATCATAAAGTTTGGGATAATCATTCCCTTTATCCCTGCCGCCGATTAATACAACAAGTGGCTCTTCGTATGCCTGAAGCGCATACCAGACGGAATCAACGTTTGTAGCTTTGGAATCGTTGATATACTTCACGCCGTTAAACTCGCGCACAAACTCCAGACGATGCTCAACCCCTTTGAATTCTTTCAATGCCCGACCAACCGAAAGAAGATCGATGCCGATCACCTGTGTAGCAAGTGTCGCAGCCATAGAATTATAAATATTATGGATTCCGCGTATTCCGAGATTCGGTATATCAATGACTTCCGTCCGCTTGCTGCCAACGATAGTGACAAGTTTTCCATTTTCAACGAACGCACCTTCATCAAATCTACGGTCGATGCCGAAAGCAAGTGTTTGTACATGCAAGCTGGCTAACCGGCGTACCTGTTCTCGCGTTTCTTCATCATCATAATTATAGATGAGATAATCGGTTTTTGTTTGATTCACGAAAATTCTACACTTCGAGGCAATATACTTATCGAAATTATGGTCGTAACGATCGAGATGATCGGGTGTAATATTCAATATGACTGAAACTTTGGGATGGAATGTCTCACAATGATCAAGTTGAAAACTGCTCACTTCCAAGACAGCCACTGTTTGCGAATCGAGAGCATCGATACAAGATGAAAACGCCGTTCCAATATTACCTGCAACGATGTGTTTGGCTTTTGCGCTTTCCATAATCTTGCCGATTAATGTCGTTGTAGTTGTTTTGCCGTTCGTGCCGGTTACAGCAATTATCGGCGACTCACAGATCCGGCTTGCAATCTCCAGTTCGGATACAACTTTGATGTTCTTCTCTTCGGCATCTTTTACAATCTGAATATTTGAAGGAACTCCGGGACTTACTACGATATAATCCGCATCAATAGCTCGTTCAGTGTGTCCGTTAATCTCAAACTCAATTCCGAGTGATTGCAGAACCTGCATCTGAGGTTGGAGCTTATCCGCTGGCGCGCTGTCGCTGACAAAGACTAACGCTCCCCCTTTTTTCAGGAGCGATGCCACGGCAATTCCGCTTTTGGCAGCGCCAAGCACTGTGATTTTTTTTCCTGATATTATTTTATCTGAAACAGATACCATCGTTTAATCTAACGTACTTTGAATGTTGCTAAACTTAGAATCATCAATAAAATCGCAACAATATAAAATCGTGTGACGATTTTCGGCTCGGGCCAACCGAGCATCTCGAAGTGATGATGCAGCGGCGCCATTTTGAATATCCTTTTGCCTTCTCCGTACTTACGTTTTGTGTATTTGAAGTAAAAGCGTTGGATAATCACTGAAACAGTCTCCATTAAGAAGACACCACCGAGTGTGGGTAGTAGGAGTTCCTTCTTTATCAAAACACACAACGCACCAATTGCGCCACCCAGGGCGAGCGATCCGGTATCGCCCATGAAAATTTGCGCCGGGTATGCATTAAACCATAGGAATCCAAGTGATGCGCCAACCATCGCCGCGCAATAAATACTCAATTCACCGTTACCTCGCAAGAACGGAATGGTGAGGTATTGACTGAGGTCGGCTCTTCCGGATACATAACTGATCACTGCCAAAGTTAAACCTACGATGCTTACTAATCCCGCCGCTAATCCATCAAGACCGTCTGTGAGATTGACGGCGTTGCTCGTTGCCGCAATTATGAAAACTACCATCGGAATGTACAGGATCCCGAAATCGAATTCCATGCTCTTGAAGAACGGCATAGTTGTGCTTGATTTAAATTTCCAAAGATCGGGATCGATGAACTGAGGGAAGAAGTAAATCACACCGCCTACGATTAAACCAACAAGCAACTGACCGATTAGTTTGTATTCTTCAATCAAACCTTTAGGTTTTTTCTTAACGACTTTTAGATAATCATCGAGGAATCCGACCATACCGAGAGCCGCGGTCACGAATATCATCAGAAGGATGTATCCATTTTTCAAATCAGCCCAGAGTAGCGCGGGGATGAGAATCGCGCCAAGAATAATCAATCCACCCATAGTAGGGGTTCCCGCTTTACTCAAGTGGGTTTTAGGTGCTTCAACTTTCGCTGCTTCTCCTATCTGATGTTTTTTCAGAAGACGTATCACTTTCGGTCCAAGCCAGAATGCTATTATGAGCGCCGTTATTGCCGCCGCTCCGGCACGAAACGAAAGATAACGGAACAAACCAAATCCCGGCGGATGAAGAGTACGGTTAATATATTCCAAAAGATAATAAAGCATTATGTTTAGCTATTTCCTTTTTCCGAGACGTTCTGTGAGGAATGTTACTACGTCTTCCATTTTCATCCCTCTCGAACCTTTTACTAAAACTATATCGCCATCCGAAACAAGTTCGGCGGCATATTCCGATAAAATGTTTTTTTGATCATAATGGATTTTCATTTTTACATCGGCGGAATCGTATATGTGCTTAGCCGTTTCACCATAAGTGAGTAAATATTCAAATCCCATTTCACCGATAATTTTTCCGATCGCGCGATGTTCTCCCATAGCCGCATCGCCAAGTTCCAGCATATCTGCAAGTATTACTATTTTGTTCCCATTGCAGTTCATTAACCGTAATGTCTCTAATGCCGACCTTACAGAGTCGCTATTAGCATTGTATGTATCGTTGATGATTGTGATGGGACCAATTTTTATTATTTCCATACGTTTTCCAATCCCGGAAAATCTTTTCAGCGATCGACTGATATTATTGGCTTTAATGCCAAATTTAATTCCAACTGCCGCCGCGGCTAATCCGTTCGACATAGCATGAACACCGGGAGTATTGAGCTTAATAGTAAATTCTTTTTTGTTGTTAGCCTTAACCGAAAATTCCGGACATCCTTTATAGTCAATATTTGTCAATTGTCCCTGTATCCGATTTCTTTTCTTTGAAAAACCATAAGTAATTTTATTTTTTAAAACTTTTGCCTCGCCGACTATATATTTGTCGTCTGTATTCACGAAACCTTGACCTCTTTTACTTATAGCTCGATAAAGTTCGCCTTCGCCTTTTGACACACCTTCTATGTTTTTAAAATACTCCAAATGCTCGTGTCCGATGTTCGTAATCAATCCATGAGTCGGATTCAAAATTTCACAAAGATATTTCAACTCTCCAAAATGGTTTGTTCCGATTTCAATTACTGCAATCTGATGCCGTTTAGTCAGTCTGAACAAAGTCTGCGGAACACCGATATGGTTATTCAGATTTCCTGCTGTGCTGAGTACCGAGTACTGCGTGTTTAGTACTGCGGCAATCATTTCCTTGGTCGTTGTTTTACCATTGCTTCCGGCGATTGCAATAATGGGAATTTTGAATTTCTGTCTGTGTACTTTTGCTAATTCGCCAAGCGTACGAACGCTGTTTTCGACTATGAATAGAGGAAAATCCAGCCACAATTGTCTACCGGCAGTTTCTTCAACTACGGCACATGCGGCACCTTTTGCAAAAGCACGCTGCACGAATTCGTGTCCGTTAAATTTTTCACCTCGTATCGCAAAGAACAATTCGCCCGGCTTCACCGAGCGTGAATCTGTTGAGATTCCTGAAAACTTTTTAATTTTTAACGATTCAATTTTGTGCAAGGCGATATGCGGAACACTTTTCAAATCCTCGAGTGTGATTTTCATGGATGCGCTCGAAGATACTCTTCAATTGTTTCGCGGTCACTAAAATGAATTTTCCGATCTTCAATTACCTGATAATCTTCGTGGCCCTTACCAGCTACGAGGATGACATCGCCCTTCTTTGCTAAACCAAGAGCTTTGTTAATCGCTTCCTTTCGATCTGAATCCCTAAATACCGTTGAACCTTTTTTAATTTCCCGCATTACTTCATCGATTATTGATTCGGGATTTTCGAATCTCGGATTATCCGATGTAATGACTGTTACATCGCTAAGACTCGATGCGATCAGACCCATTTTGGATCTTTTCGAGTGGTCTCGGTTACCGCCGCAGCCAAAAACAGTGATAATTTTTCCATTCCTGCTCGAATCAAAAATATCTTTTATTGCCATCAGGGTCTTTTCAAGCGCATCGGGTGTATGGGCATAATCGATGATTGCCGTCCAACCGCCCGATGAAGTTATTTGTTCGAACCTGCCGCGAACTGCATTTGTTTCTCGTATTGCTTCTTGCATCATTTTTTTATTTATGCAGAGCGCTATTCCCGTACCGAATGCGGCAAGTATATTACTGACATTGAATCTGCCGGTTAGCTGCGATTCAATAGCCGTTTCTTCTCCTTGATGAACGATAGTAAATGTCATGCCGTTCATCGAGAGAGAAATATTTTTTGCCGACACGTCGGCAGGAATGTTTATTCCGTATGAAATCGTTCGTGCCGGGGTTTTTTCAAGGATGATTTTGCCGTAATTGTCATCCGTATTTACGATTGCACAAGAACCGGCTGTAAGATTTTCGAAAAGCATATTCTTTGCTTTAAAATATTCATCCATCGATAAATGATAATCGAGATGGTCCTGCGTTAAATTCGTGAACACAGCTGCCTTAAAATCAATGCCGTGAACACGGTGCTGGTGAAGCGCATGCGATGATACTTCCATGACTGCCGATTTACATCCGCCTTGAATCATGGCATCGAGTATCTCATTCAATTCGAGCGATTCCGGTGTCGTATGTGTGGCGGGGATAACGATATCACCAATTTTATATTCGATCGTTCCAAGCAATCCGGATTTTATTCCGCAATATTCAAGAATGGATTTTATTAGATATGCAGTTGTTGTTTTTCCATTTGTTCCGGTCACACCTATCATTGATAATTTTTCTGAAGGACGATTATAATAATTCGCCGACATACGGGCCAAAGCTAAGCGGCTATTGGAAACTACAATTTTTACTACTCCTGCATGCATAAAAAACGAATCCGGAACCGCAGTGTCATGTTCCACTACTACGACTTTTGCGCCGTTAGCTACAGCGCTATCGATGAATTTATGTCCATCAAATGAATTGCCTGAGATCGCTACGAAAACGTCGTTGCGGCAAATTTTGCGCGAGTCATAATGCAAGTGATCAATCTGGATTTCCTGTGTCACTGCATGTTGTCCATAAAGTGTTTGGAACATTTTTGTTACCGCAACACCTTCCAGTAATTTTGATAATGTCATCTCTTTATCAATAATCTAATTTAGATTTAAAGCGGCAGATAGCTTCGGCTGACATGTCAAAGTTATTTTCATGCCTCGCTTTAAGGGCAATCCCGGCTCAGGCATTTGATTTCTTACAATACCCGAACCGTTGACAACCGCTTGTAATTTCCTGTCCTTTAGAATTGAAACCGCCTGCCTGACACTTCGACCACGAACGTCAGGAATAACTCCAGCCGGAGATAAAATCACAGCGGCATTTTCTTTTACAGGTTCATTTATTTTCATAGTATCAGCAACAAACTTCCGCTGAGGCGCTGCAAATTCCGTCGTGTTGATTATTTGCTCAGCAATAGCACGAAATACAGGCGCGCTAGTTGTGCCGCCGTAATAACTGCTTCCTCGCGGATTATCGAGCATTACAAGACAAACTATTTTCGGATTATCGGACGGGAAAAAGCCAATGAATGATGCAATATAATTTCCGCCTTCATAATGGCCTTCTACAAACTTTTTAGATGTCCCGGTTTTACCAGCAATCCTTACTCCGGGAATTTTCGCCGGTGTTCCCGTGCCCTGCTCAACCACACCTTCAAAAAAATCGATAAGTGTTCGTACAGTTTTCGACGAAACAACGCGCCGAATTTGTTGCGGCTGAGATTCTCTGACTATCTGCCCGGATGCATCTGTCTCTTTTTTAAAGATATACGGTCTCATTAATATTCCGTCATTAGCAATAGCGGCATACGCCGCGGCAATCTGGATTGGACTTGCGCCGACTTCATAACCAAATGCCATAGTGTTCAATGTCGTTGCCGACCATTCCATTGGTTTCTTAAGAACACCCTTCACTTCACCCGGATAATCGATGTTTGTCGGAATACCGAAACCGAAATCCCGGGCTGTTTTGTAAAATCGTTCGCTTCCAATCAGATCGCTAACCTTTGCCATTACTATATTGCTCGATTTCTCCATCGACTCTTTGAAGGTAAGCCACTTATCTTTATGGGTATCGATGATCTTACGTGTTTTAGTCGGAGTTACATGTACGACATAGGTTCCATTCTCAGCATAAAATTGTTTTTCAGGAGATACAAGCCCGCTTTCCAGCGCAGCCGAAGCTGTAACAATTTTAAATATCGAGCCTGGTTCAAACAAATCTGTTACTGCGCGCAATCTCTGATCCTGTAACTGATATTTCCCAAAATTATTAGGGTCAATATTCGGGTATTGAGCTAATGCCAGCACTTCGCCGGTTTTTGGGTGAAGTATAACCACCAAACCACGCTCTGCTTTATTTTGTTCGACACCCTTCTTCAACTCTTTTTCGGCAAATGATTGTATCTTCATATCTATAGTCAGATAGATATTGTGTCCATGCACAGGCTCTACCCTCGGATAATCGACCGATGGTCTTGCGCGGCCCAAACCGTCCCGCTGAAATATTACGTATCCATCTGCACCTTGCAGTTGATTATCAAATTCCTGTTCAATACCCGCCAACCCCTGATTGTCTATGTTGGTCGTTCCGATCAACTGCCCTGCGATATGATCATGGAAGTAAAGGCGTTTGGGTTCGTAGCGAACGACGACGCCTGTATCTTTTTTAGGATTTATCTTCTGTAAGTATTTTGCGTCGACCTGTCGCTCAAGCCACACAAATCGCAAATCGGATTGAAGTTTTTCCAGATAATAGTTTTTTGGCTTTCCAAAATATTTTGAGAATTTATTCGCTATCGCTCTCGCATCTTCAGCCGCGATTTGCGGGTCTGCCGCAAATGAGATAAGGATCGAGTTAGAAGCAATGACGCCGCCATTGCAATCATACAGTAACCCGCGCTCAGCCGGTAAAATTATTTTCGACTGATATTGCCTTTGCGCAATCTTACGATACTTCTGAGACTCTACGATTTGAATCTGTGCGAGTCGCCCGCCAACAACAAAAAACAAAATGACTATTACGATTTGGAAAAAACGCAGTCTGCTTCGGTTGCCTGAAATCGGCGCCGGGTTGACCTGAGATGATTTATGTTGTTGATTTTGCTTCACGGGCTGTTCTTCTTATTCTCCAATAATCTCTGCGCGGCTTAAGTCCACATCGAACCAAACGGGCTGTTCTTTGGGGGCGATAAGTCCCAACTGTTCCGTCGAAATTTTAACGATACGTTCCAAGCTCGATTTCTTATTTATTTCAGCATTCAAAAATTCATTTGCATTCAAGATCTTTTCATGCTGGTTGCGGAAATCATTCACTTCAACAACGAGACGGTTCACGCATATTTTATTCCAGATGTAAAACACAATCAAAACGGACGCCAAAAATAGAGTTCCGATTATATAAAACGGTGAACGTTTTCTCGACCTTACCGGACGATTTCCCTTCTGGGTAACTTCTACTTTTCCATCAGAAGCTTCACCATTATAGACATATCTCTTTTCCGTAAGTTCTGGACTTGGGGTATCTTCTATTTTGGGAGATATTAATTTAGCCATGACTATAGCCGTTCAGCGACTCTCAATTTTGCGCTTCTTGCACGCGGATTAACGACGATCTCTTCCTCGGAAGGGATTATCGGTTTCTTAGTTAGTACTTTTAATAATGCATTTCTTTGTATATCCGGAATATATTTATTTCCTGAACTGATAACTGACCTTGATTCTTCTTTAAAAAAATCCTTCACAATCCTGTCTTCCAGACTGTGGTATGAAATAACTGCTATTTTTCCTCCCGTTCGCAACAATTCTATCGAATCCTTTAACGCCTTGCGGAGGTTTTCAAGCTCATTGTTCACTTCAATTCGAACCGCCTGGAATATTCGAGCCAAGGTTTTATTTAAATATTGTTTTCCAGTCGATGAAGATATTATTTCTGCCAGATCTTCAGTGCTTTCGATCTGTCTTTTATCTCGCCTTTCGATTATATGTTTCGCAATCCGGCGGGAATTTCTTTCTTCGCCGAATTTCCAAAATATGTCGGTTAACCGGTTTTGATCGTATGTGTTAATCACTTTCCATCCATCGATTTGTTGTTCCCGATCCATTCTCATATCAATTCGATTACCTTCTCTAAAGCTAAAGCCACGTAGTGCATCGTCAATCTGATGAGATGATAATCCTAAATCCAATAATAACCCATCGATGCTATCAACTCCAAGGTTATTTAAATGTTGTTTGATGTTCGAAAAGTTACCATGGATAAATAGAATTTTATCTTTATATTTTCCCAGTCGGGTTTTTGAAAATGTTATCGCTTCAATGTCCATGTCGAACCCGATAAGTTTCCCCTTTGGGGAAATATTTGTCAGAATCGACTCTGCATGTCCACCGCCGCCAAGCGTACCGTCAACATAGATACCGTCTGGATTAACTGAAAGATAGCGCGTGACTGCATCAACAAGGACCGGGGTATGATAAAAAATGTCCATCCGGACAACATCTTTTAACCGCAAAGAACAATTAGTAATCGTCGAGTCATCGCATTACTTTTGCTGCAATCGTTTCATACGACTCCGATTGATTGCTCTTGTACTCTTCATACATTTGGGGATTCCACAGTTCAATTCTTTCAAGTGCCCCAATAATCCTTACTTCTCCTTGAATGTTGGCATACTCTCGAAGTTCCTGGGGAATTGAAAGACGAAATTGCACATCAAACTGTGATTCAACCGCAGGTTCTAGAAACGTGCGAACAAATCTTCTATGTTCCGGGTCGTACGAAGATAAACTGCGTAGATTTGCCTCTATCTTACCCCACTCATCATTTGGATAAACGAATAAACATTTTTCAAAACCGCGCGTAATGATGAATGTAACATTAGCTTCAGGAGAGACACACTTGCGCATCTTTGCAGGAAGACTTACCCTGCCTTTATCGTCGACTGAATATGTGTATGAACCCTTAAAAGATGACATTTTAAATTCTTTCAAAAAACCTTAAAAACTTGATTCCAATATTCCCCACTTTTCCCCACGTGAAGTTTAAATTTAGGGATTTTTCATTGAAAGTCAAGTTAATTCACAAAATAATCAAGGATTTATCGGTGGGGAAATTTTTTCAACAGAGAAACCTTAAATTTCTTCAATATTCACTGTTTTTATAGGGTATGATTTGATGGCGTGTGGCGTTCTTTCCTTGATTTTTTACAGATTTCTCCACCCATAGTAGGTTTGATAGTGTAAACGATTTATCTGCTTCATTCAAAATTATATCAAACGGGTGTAGCTTTATCAAAAATCATGGACATTTCTGACCGAAGAGAAAAAAGATGTAGGTGAAAGAAAGGTTTATCAGTAAGTTTTTGCAGAATTCTCTCTGAGAATTTTTTTGAATGCTTCGATGTGAGCCGGAGTTGTTCCGCAACACCCCCCAAGAATTTTAATATCGATGTCAATTAGTTCACGACTTTGTTCCGTCATATACTCGGGAGTTTCGGGATATATCGAGACGCCATCCTTCAAAATCGGTATCCCCGCATTTGATTGAATGATTATGGGAAGTGTTGTGTGTTTTTTAAATTCTTTCGCTATAGTAACCATATTCATAATACCGTTACCACAATTAGAACCGATAATGTCAGCGCCGGCATTATTAAGTTCACTTGCTGCCTGTTCGATTGTTGAACCCATGATAGTATAAAATCCTCTCGGTGTAGGATCGAACGTCATTGTAGCGCAAACAGGTATCATTGATGAAATGGATCGCGCCGCCTTGACTGCTAGTACAGCTTCCGCGATGTCGGTCATTGTCTCTATGCAAATCATATCAACACCTTCCGCGAGAAGCGTTTTCATTTGCCGTCGATATGTTTCAAAAATTTGTTCGGGTTTCGTATCTCCGAACGGTTCCAATAATTTTCCCGTAGGACCACATGAAGCCGAGATATAAGCTTCATCTCTAACGATTTTCCTTACTGCTTGCACTGCCCTGGCATTTATTTCTTCCGTCTTATTGTCAAGTGAGTACATGGCTAGCTTGAGCGGCGAGCCGCCAAAGGTGTTCGTCTGAACAATCTCGGCTCCCGCATGAAAGTAAAGCAGGGCAATTTCTTCCAGGATTTCTGATCGATCGAGATTTATTTTTTCAGGACATTCGCCCGCGATCAATCCACACTTGAAAAGCATTGTGCCTATTGCACCATCGGCAATGAGTACTCCGGGTTGTGTCAAACGTTCGGCTAATGACTGCATCAGAATATTCCCGCAAAACGTTTAACCGTTTCGACTGCGCTGACACCATCGAAACAATACGCGTCGGCACCGATTTCTTTTGCATACTCCGATGAGAGCGGTGCACCTCCGACAATAAATCTTTTTTTGCCGTATAGTCCGCGCGCGCGCGCAAGATCAATCACTTTCTTCATCACCGGCATTGTCGTGGTAAGGAGAGCTGACATTCCAACAACACCCGCATTTTCTTTTTCTGCTGTGTCGAGAAACTTTTCCGGAGAAACATCATTGCCCAAATCAATAACCTCGAAGCCTGCGCCTTTGAGCATAATTGCGACAAGATTTTTTCCAATGTCATGCAGATCGCCCTGAACGGATCCAATTATAACTTTTCCTCTTGTCGGAATTCCTTCTTTAAGAAGCAGCGGTTTCAGCAAATCCATTCCCGCATACATTGCTTTTGCCGCAAGAAGAACATGGGGCAGGAAAATTTCATGCGCCTTGAATTTTTCTCCGATAACTGACATGCCGGCAATGAGGCCCTTATCGAGTATCGTTTTAATATCAATGTTTTCATTGATTGCTTGCCGGGTGAGTTCGGCAACATTCTTCGGGTTGCCTTGCTGAAGTTGTTCAGAAAGTTCTTGTATAACAGTCATATTGACTCCAAAGTCTTTACCGTTTCAAGTATTATGTTTCGTGTTGCATGAATTCTAAATCTTAAATTATCTATCTATCGCCGCCTTAATTCTATCTCTACACGTATGAGTTGTACAATCTTTGCAGAATGAAAATGTGTCATCGAATTCAAAAATTTCTTTTTGACCGGAGATGATAATACCGCTGATAGATTTTAAAGGTTTCATAAGAAAACTCGAGTTCAGTTCAATATCGATATCTTCAGGGCGAAGTGTCTTAAATATTTTTTTTTGAGCGCTCATATGCCATCCACAGTACCCCGGGCTGAAACGTAAAATATCATTTTTATTATTAAAACGGCCGATTTTCACCAAATGCTTCCCGTAGAAATTTTCAATCCATTGAGCCGTTAACTCTGCGCCTTCCGATGCCGCCGCATCTAACATGGAACCGAGAGCGAAGTCATTTCTCTCGAACAGTTTAGAAATCTCGGCGCAAATACTCTCATCAATGGTTATTGCAAAGAGGGCAAGATCATCGGATAATTTATAAATAGGTTCGACTGGAGAATCTGTCGCATTTTTACCATCACCGACGTAGATAACGTCGAAATCGTCTCTGGAAATTTCCATAACAATTCCTGTCGGCTGTGCGTATCGTCGAAAGAGCAAGATCGCTTCTTCGGCAAGATGCAATGTGCGCTCATCCGGTTTTAAATGCAGTGGAATACCCTGAGCCGCTAAAACTGATCCGATCGGCGGGATAACTTCATCAACGGAAATATTGAAAATCTTTCGCATCAATTTATCTGCGGTAATTTCGACATCCCGTATTTCTGAGCTTCCTTTTCCATCAATTGGGTTAATTCCTTTTTAATATCATCTCCAAGAAGTGTCGGGTGCCATTGCTTAATCATCTTGTCTATTTCATTAGCCGCCCGCTCACTAATTGTTGTACTTCCCTCCTCTTCCCATCTAGACCTGTTCGCCCTGCTTAGAACTTTTCCAGGATAATATTCTTCGCCCTTGAGATATTTTAAAGTGTGGTCCGATATCAGCAGGTGTTTTTCCTTTAACAGTTCTTCGAAAATCGGTTGCGACGGAAAATCTTCTTTAGGTTCAATTCCCTTAATCATTTGGAGGGTCATGCCGCATATTTCATTGTCCACCACCAACTTTTCTAGACTGAAACAGCTTTCAAAGTCGAGCATGCCGGGACCGGAGATGTTATTGATGCCGGCAAGCGCCGCGAGTGTTGCGCCCATCGATGATTCAAGACCAGCCTGTGCGTCGAGGTGTTTAGCATCGCTTAGACCGATGTAGGCTTGAGTGGGTAATCCGAGGTATTTCCCAATTTCGTTGTATGCACAATCGATCATCATGGTCGAGATGGAACCCATTGGTGTCGTTTCATATCTGACATCGAAAAAAGCAGGTGATCCGCCGTATAGAATCGGTGTTCCGGGGTTAACGATCTGGCTCATCACTAACCCGCTGAGTGTTTCCGCCGTATGCTGAATGAGTGTGCCAACAAGGGTCACCGGCGACATGAAACCGGAAAGCGGCATTGAAATATATTCGACGGGTATTGAATATTTTGCACAGTCGATCAGGTTTTGGGATGTAACATCACTCCATTTAAGCGGCGAAGTTGGACAACATGAGAAAATTGTGAGCGGTTTGGCAGCCAGGTTTTCGATAGAACCGCGAATGGCAACCTGTAAATTTTTCATCACCTCAAACGCTTCAATCGTGAAAGCTCCGGTCACGACAGGTTTCTCACAGAATAGAAGACTGAGATATAATCTATAACTGTCGGATATCTTTTCGTGAACATCGGCTGGTACCATCGCGGTGGATTGTGATGCGATGTTGTTCATTTTACACATAAGCTTAACATACTGTGTGTAATCGTTCGCCAATGGTCTTCTGATGTTATTCGTTTTACCGTCTAGTATATATATAGCGGCGGAGCCGGGCGTATAGTTTACGTTGAATCCCGATAGATCGACAGCCTGCTTTTCTAAAACATCATAAAGTTTAAAAGAGCGCGGCGCGGAAACGAGAGCTTTGTCAATAATCGATTGATTGAAGAAAACGCGGTTAGTATTTTTATCGATTGCTACCCCATGATCTACAAGCAACGACAGCATGGTATCGTTGTGGATCTCAATACCAAGTTTGCACATTATATGTCTTCCCTCGGAAACAATTCTCTCGATCAATTCATCTCCAAGAAATCTGATAGCAGGTCTCACAATAAATTCCTTTCGTCTAAAATCTTCGCGGGTATTTTTTCTGAATGCCTGAATAATATCTGAATAATTAATTTCTCTTTTAACAAATGGATCAAAAAATACCGTTTTAGCTGAAAAACAGGCTTTCCTGCATAATTTTGAAGTATCGTTTCATCAAAAAAACAATTGGTGAGATTCATTATTATAAGTTATATTTAGAACCAAGACAACGTCAATAAATTTTTACGCAGTTCGTTCAGATGTAATCGATTGTTTCCGGTGTCATCTTGCTTGGCATCATGAATGGATTGTAACGAATTAATACGAAGTTGAAAAGCTCAATCATAAATGGAATAAAAATTTCTACCCCAGGCAGGATTTGTCTGTTTGGAGAGCATCAGGATTATCTGAATCTCCCGGTAATCTCATGCGCTATCTCGCTTCGAATCACAGTGAGTGGTAGCCACAGGAAAGATTCGATCGTACATATTGAATTACCGGATATAGGCACCAGCGACGAATTTT
This sequence comes from Bacteroidota bacterium, assembly GCA_020056225.1. Classification (GTDB taxonomy): domain Bacteria; phylum Bacteroidota; class Ignavibacteria; order UBA10030; family SZUA-254; genus JAGVIE01. The sequence goes on along the minus strand of JAGVIE010000030.1, from coordinate 71,183 downwards.
CTCTTGACGGTTCACTTGCCTATCGTACTGAACGTGATTATCTCAGAAGCGCAATGAATATTATGCGCCGCGCCGGATTCACGTTCTCACTAGGATTCGATTGCATAATTCAAGGAACAATTCCTCTTAATTCCGGAACTTCAAGCTCTTCTGCGCTTGTTGTCGGCTGGATAAATTTTCTCGCAAGAATGAGTGATCAAAATAAAGAATTATCACCAGAAGAAATTGCCCGCCTCGCCCATCAAGCCGAAGTATTGGAATTCGGTGAGCCGGGCGGAATGATGGATCAATATTCCACTTCTTTGGGCGGGGCGCTCTTTGTTGAATTTTTTCCTAAGCATGCGATCCAGCGGCTTCCGTCTCAACTGAAATCATTCGTGCTTGGAAATTCTTTAGAACAGAAAAATACTAAACTCGTTCTTTCACATGTGAAGAACCGGGTGCTGGATATCGTTAAGCAGATCACCCGCAATCACCGGGGATTTTCCCTGCATACAATTTCTCTTGCTAACATCGATTGGTATCTCAGGAACTTAGATAATGAACAGCGCGACTTACTTTTAGGCACAATCCATAATCGCGATATCACCGGCGAAGCAATCAAGTTGTTCGTACATCCTAAATTTGACGACCATAAAATCGGTGAATTATTAAACCAGCATCAATCGATCCTCCGTGACATTCTGAAAATCTCCACTCCGAAAATAAACCGAATGCTCGATGCCGCTATGAATGCCGGCGCTTACGGCGGAAAAATCAACGGCTCCGGAGGCGGCGGCTGCATGTTTGCTTATTCACCGGATAATTCGGAATCTGTCGCTGAAGCCATAAATCGAGCCGGTGGAAAAGCGCACATCGTTTACATAGATAGCGGTACACGAATAGAAAATTCGGAGAGAACGCATGAATGATCCCAATATTGTTATCCTAGCCGGCGGGGTTTCTTCCCGCATGAGAAATATTCCTTCAGCATCTGCCGGACTCGATCCGATCTTGCTTAAAGAAACACTACAAAAATCTAAATCAATGTTAAGTGTTGGAAGAGGAACTCGTCCTTTTATGGATTACATCCTCTATAACATACGGGAAGCCGGATACAAGAATGTGGTTATTGTCGTCGGAGATAAAGATACTTCTATCAGAGATTATTACAACTTGCATGGCGGGGCAAAACAATTCAGTGAATTAAATATCGATTACGTGACACAAATAATTCCCGATGGTAGAACGAAACCGCTCGGTACCGCCGATGCACTGCTCACAGTGCTGCAATCAAAGCCGGGTTGGAGAGGGAAATCATTTACGGTATGCAATAGCGATAATCTCTATTCGGTTAAAGCTCTAAAATTGCTTCTTATAGATACAAATAAAAATTCAATGATCGATTACGATAGATCGGGACTGCAATTCGATCACTCGCGCATCGAAGCATTTGCGGTTCTTCAAAAGGACCAAAAAGGATTCTTGCTCGATCTTATTGAGAAGCCTAATGCCGCCGATATTACTCAGATTAAGGATGATGTGGGGCGAATCGGCGTGAGTATGAATATTTTCAAACTCTCATACGATATGATTTTCCCCTATCTCAATGCAATTCCCCTTCACCCAATGCGAGATGAAAAAGAGTTACCGCTCGCAGTGAAAACAATGGTCGAGAAATGTCCGAAATGCATGATGACTATCCCTCTATCGGAACACGTTATCGATTTGACGCATCAGTCCGACATAAATCAAGTAAAAGAATATTTAGAAAAAGAATTCCCTAATCTTTAATTGTTATGTTTGTGAATATGGAGTAAATATGAAATACTTTAGTTTCATTATCCTGATAGTTGCGGTAATTTTTGTGCAACAATCTGTTGCCCAGTCCATATATCTCGACGAGCTTGATCTCTCAGCGATGGAATGCGGCTGGGGTACGCCGGAAGCAAACAAATCTGTCGAAGGAAATCCGCTCATCATAGCAGGACAAAAATTTGAGCACGGTGTTGGGACACATGCCGTCAGCACATTTTTACTGAATCTTGACGGCAAAGGAAAACGATTTACCGCCTTTGTGGGTGTTGATGATGAAGTTGTACCTGAAAAGGCAAGTATTCAGTTTTACGTTGTCGGCGATAAGAAAGTTTTGTGGGAAAGCGGCGTAATGAAAAAACCGGATGCGGCGAAAAAAGTTGATGTCGATATAAGCGGAGTTAAATTACTTGGACTTTTGGTAACCGATGCAGGCGATTGGATCGATTATGATCACGCCGATTGGTGCGATGCGAAAATTGAATTAACGGAAAATATTCCTTTGGCTGATATTGTCGTAAAAACTAAAGTTGAACCATACATCCTTACACCCAAACCATCTGACTTGCCTAAAATAAACGGAGCGAATGTTTTTGGTGTTCGACCGGGAAATCCATTTCTCTATACAATAGCAGCAACGGGAAAACGACCGATGACCTTCTCGGCAGAAAATCTACCCGATGGATTATCTCTTGATGGAGCAACGGGAATTATTACAGGAAAAATTATTAAAGAAGGTGAATACAAAGTTACGCTCAGCGCGAAGAACGTATTTGGTAACGCGAGGCGAGAGCTTCGCATCAAGGTAGGAAGTCAAATCTCACTCACACCGCCGATGGGATGGAATAGCTGGAACTGCTGGGCTTGCTCGGTTGATGACGCGAAAGTCCGTGCTTCTGCTGATGCAATGGTTTCTTCCGGACTTATCAATCATGGTTGGACATACATCAATATAGACGACTGCTGGGAAATAAAACCCGACGCTAAAGAACCGGAATTGCAAGGTGAACTGCGCGATAAGAACGGAATGATCAACACAAATAAAAAATTCCCTGATATGAAAGCGCTGGCTGATATTGTCCACAGTAAGGGTTTGAAAATTGGAATCTATTCGGGTCCCGGCCCACTTACATGCGCAGGTTTTACGGCAAGTTACCAGTATGAATTGCAGGATGCTCAACGATACGCTGATTGGGGAATCGATTATCTAAAATACGATTGGTGCTCTTACAGCAAGATTGCAAAAGACAGAAGTTTGCCGGAACTCAAGAAGCCCTACCAGGTTATGCGAGATGCTCTCAGCAAAGTTCCTCGTGATATCGTCTACAGTCTATGCCAGTATGGAATGGGAAATGTGTGGGAGTGGGGCGAAGAAGTTGGTGGAAACTGCTGGCGAACAACCGGCGATATTACAGATACCTGGTCAAGCATGTCCGGTATCGGTTTCAATCAATCGGGACATGAGAAGTTTGCCGGACCCGGACACTGGAATGATCCTGATATGCTTGTAGTAGGATTAGTTGGCTGGGGACCTCAGTTGCATCCATCCAATCTCACACCAGACGAGCAATACACACACATCAGCTTGTGGTCGCTTCTTTGCTCGCCGCTTCTGATCGGCGCCGATATGAGTCGGCTTGATGATTTCACTTTGAACCTTCTCACCAATGATGAAGTTATTGAGATCAATCAAGACCCGCTCGGTATTCAAGCTCGCAGAATCTTTAACGAAGACGGCAAGCAAATCTGGATGAAGGAAATGGAAGATGGCTCGAAAGCTGTCGGACTTTTCTATCCCGATTTAAGTGATAAAAAAGAACCCGCAAGTTACTTCAGTTGGGGCGAAAAGAAATCTGCAAAGACAATATTAAAAGGAACCGACATCGGCATCAGCGGTAAGTTTAAAGTGAGAGATGTTTGGCGGCAGAAAGACATCGGAGTTTTCGAGAATCAATTTGAAACTGAGGTGCCATATCATGGAGTAGTGCTGCTGAAAGTGGTGAAGAAGCATTAGGGGTTTGGATATGCTGGTAAATAACCTCAGAGAAGTATGTTAATTCAATTTCATTAGAAAAATGTTATGTCAAAATTGATTGATATTTCCAAGCCAACAAGGGAATCAATTCCAAGACCAACCCGTGAACAACTTTGTGAAGTGATTCAATTGCTTTGGAGCTTATCTCAAGATTTCATTCATGATTTAAATAAAGGAAACCTTGTAGATAAATTTTCAGGTGCTTGTATATCAGTTGGAACAAGCAATCTCAAGGCGATGGTTGAACTGTTACCTGCTTATTTGTCTGAAAGTGGAAATATTTTGAGAAATCTGGTTGAAACAACAGTAGATTATTTCTGGGTTGAAAGTATCCTCGAAAGTGAAAAAGTTAAAGGAGAAAGACTCATCAGAAATTTTTTCATGTTTGCAGATTTCAAAAATATACAAATGGCTCTTACACTTCGTAGCATCATTGATAAAGATCATTTCTTACGTGATATCAAGCATCTGTTCACAGAAAATGGAACAGTTGAGGAATCCCCCTTAAAAGTAGGCAGTATTAAATTTGGTAAGTCTTGGCGCCATGAGAAAGGATTTCTTTCTGAGAATGAAGTCCGTTGGAAAAAACGTTGTGAACTTTCTGCGGATTTTGTTCAACAACATATGAATATAAAAAGTGCACCGTATTTAAAAAATTTAGAAACGTTATCGTCATATTCTCACTTTGACCCTTTGCAAGTTCTTGATATGCCTTTTCCAGTAAGAGACAGATTCTTTGATCGAAACTTGAATATTGGTCTTGGTTTTGTTTATGATATGGTAATGTTTACTCATACAAAGAAAACATGGAAACCATCAAATGAATTAGGGAGTCTTCAACATAAATTTCTTTGGTTTAGCACATAGATTAATCATATATTTACACTTGTAAATCTTAAACTTAATATCACTACCACTTATGAAATTCAAAATAATTCTTCTAATTCTTTCAATCTTCTTAATCTTTTCAAATCTTATAAGTATGGAAAACACCATCTCCATCATACCCAAACCATTAAGTATCAAACAGGGTGAAGGTTCATTTACGCTGAACGATAGCACAAAAATCATAATCGCGAATAATCCTCATCAACTCAAACCAATCGCAGAACATGTTGCCTCACGTCTGCGAACTGTTACAGGATACCCGTTAGAATTGGGAACATCTTCAAAGAAAAAAGAAAATTCCATTATTCTGATGATTGATGAAAAACTAAAACGCGTTGGTAAAGAGGGTTATCAACTACGCGTTACGGAGAAATCTGTAACAATTAAATCGTCTTCACCAGCCGGGATTTTTTACGGAGTTCATTCGCTGTATCAGTTGCTACCGCCGGAAGTAGAAAAGAATGAACAAGTTACAGGCGTGAAGTGGTCTATCCCTTGCGTAACAATCGAGGACAAGCCGCGCTTTACATGGCGCGGGATGCACCTTGATGTGGGCAGGCACTTTGCACCTGTGAAGTTCGTAAAAAAATACATCGACCTCCTATCATCATACAAGATGAACACGTTCCATTGGCATCTTACTGAAGATCAGGGCTGGAGAATCGAAATCAAAAAATATCCGAAGCTCACAGAGATTGGCTCGAAACGGAAAGAAACAATGGGCGACAGCACTCCGTACGGCGGCTTCTACACTCAGGAGGAAATCAAAGAAGTCGTGAATTATGCGAAAGAGCGTTTCATCACCATCGTTCCCGAAATTGAAATGCCGGGACACGCGCTTGCCGCGCTTACGGCATATCCTGAATTCTCCTGCACCGGCGGACCATTTGAAGTCGGAACAACATGGGGCGTCTTTGAAGATGTTTACTGCGCGGGCAATGAGAAAACATTTGAGTTTCTCAAAGATGTATTGAGTGAAGTAATTCCATTGTTCCCCGGAAAATTTTTCCACATCGGCGGTGATGAATGTCCGAAAGAACGCTGGAAAAATTGTCCGAAGTGCCAGGCACGAATCAAAAAAAACAAGCTCGGCAATGAACACAGGTTGCAAAGTTACTTCGTCCAGCGCATCGAAAGATTTCTTCGCTCAAAAGGAAAGCGGCTTGTAGGATGGGATGAAATACTTGAAGGCGGACTTGCGCCCGGTGCCACCGTTATGTCGTGGCGCGGAACCGAAGGCGGAATCGCCGCCGCAAAAGCGAAGCACGATGTTGTTATGACGCCTACCTCGCACTGTTACTTCGATTATTACCAGTCAAAACCCGACAGTGAACCGAAAGCAATCGGTGGATTCCTGTCTATCGAAAAAGTCTATTCGTTTGAACCTGTTCCGGCAGAGTTGAAACCAAAACAAGCCAAGCACATCTTAGGCGCGCAGGGAAATGTTTGGACGGAATACATGCCGAACACAAACCACGTCGAGTATATGGTTCTTCCGCGTTTGCTTGCTATGAGTGAAGTCGTGTGGTCGGTAAAGAAACAGAAAAACTTTGAGGATTTCAGCAAACGGCTCAATGAACATTACAAACGATTCACATATCGCGGTTACAATTTTAGAGCACAAAAATAAAACACTAATTCAGCGCGACACGATAAGGAGACATTTTATGAAACGGAGAACATTCATTAAACAGACGGCATTAGCCGGGACATCTGCAATTCTTTTGTCAAAAACTTCGATCGCTTTTAGTAATATCTCACAATCAAACACGCTCACCCGACCGATTGCCATTTCGACCTGGGATTTCAAGATACCTGTGAATGAAACTGCGATCCAAACGCTCCGCGACGGAGGAAGCGTGCTTGATGCGGTTGAGAAAGCAATCAATTTAGTCGAGGCAGACCCTTCGATCACAAGTGTCGGTCGCGGCGGTTATCCCGATCGGGATGGTCACCTCACACTCGACGCGTGCTTAATGGACGAAAAGGGAAATGCCGGGTCTGTTGTTTTTCTGGAAAACATAATGCACCCGATTTCTGTTGCGAGAGCGGTTATGGAAAGAACTCCTCATGTCGTATTAGCCGGTGACGGTGCATTACAATTTGCAGTTGAGCAGGGATTCAAAAAAGAAGATTTGCTGACAGAAAATTCAAAAAAGGCATATAGGGATTGGCTGCAAGAAAGCAAATACATTCCGCCTATTGGCGAAAAGAACCATGACACAATCGGTCTTCTTGTTATGAATAAAGACGGAGACATTGCCGGAGGATGTTCAACCAGCGGTATGGCATGGAAAATCCACGGACGGGTTGGAGACTCACCGCTTATCGGCGCAGGATTATATGTAGATAATGAAGTCGGCGCTGCAACAGCAACGGGTGTTGGTGAAACAGTAATTAAAATTGCGGGGAGTTTTTTAGTTGTAGAGTTTATGCGGAACGGCAAATCGCCACAGGAAGCGTGCCGGCTCGCCATCGAACGCTTGATTCATAAAAATCCGAAGTACAAAAACGATAACGGTTTCCTTGCCGGATTTATAGCACTGAACAAAGCCGGTGAGGTTGGCGCTTGCAGTTACGGGAAGGGACTGCAGTATTCGCTTTATACTGATGGGAAGAATGAAGTTATAGACGCGGATTATTCTAAAAAATAAATGTATCAAAAAGCCTATTGACTCTCATTGGATGAGACGGACAAATTTGATTAGGATACTTTCAGCTATGCCTGATCGAAATTATATCTCCTTCATTGACTACGTACTCTTTACCCTCTAACCGCCAAACGCCCTGCTCTTTTGATTTTGCAAATGTGCCGCCATTTTTGATAAAGTCATCGTAACCAACGACTTCCGCGCGTATAAACTTATTGAAAAAATCACTGTGAATAACGCCTGCCGCTTCCTGCGCTGTCATTCCTTTTTTGATAGTCCACGCACGGCACTCATCTTCACCGACAGTATAGAACGATTGCAATCCAAGTAAGTCGTATGCTTCGCGTATCAGCATGTGAAGAGCGGATTCCTTTATTCCGTACTCACTCATGAAAAGCGCGGCATCCTCATCGGAAAGCTCCGACATTTCTAATTCTATCTTTCCGAATAACGACATCATTTTTGTGTTCCTGCCTGCTTTCAACTTGCGGGCGGATTCCAAATATTTTTCCGTATCGTTACGCTGGCTCTCATCGAGATTCAATACTATCAGCATCGGTTTCAGCGTGAGCAATGAGTATGTTTTCAATATGAATAGTTCATTATCGCTAAGTTCGGCTTCACGTAACGGTTTTTCAGCGTGGAGTATTTCATAAGATTTTTCCAATATCGGCAGTTCACGCAGTAGAAGATCCCCGCCGGATTTCTGATATGTTTTTTTAATTCGCTCGATACGGCTCTCAAGAATCGAGAGATCGGACAAGATAAATTCGGTTTCAAAAGACGCGATGTCTCTTATCATATCGACGGAACCATCGGGGTGCGGAACGGCATCGTCCGCAAACAGACGAACTACCTGAACGAGAGCGTCGTTTGTTTTTACAGTCGAAAGAAAATTGCTCGTGAACTGTGTAGACCCCGAATCACCTTTCTTCAATCCGATAACATCTACGAGATCAATTATTGCGCTATTCGTTTTCTTTGGCGAAAAGATTTCTATAAGTTTATCTAACTTCTTGTCGGGAACCTTGATAACCGCCTGGTGAGTTTCGTTCTTTCCTAACGCCGATGTATCGATATGTGTTTTAGTTATCGTCTGAAATAAAGTCGATTTACCCGAATACGGTAACCCTACAATTCCAATCTGCATGTCTTATCTATTTTTTATTACTGAATAAAATAACTATCAACCTGAGGTATGAGTTGGTTGGTGAAAAGTAATGTTACCTATTAAAAAAATTATATCCGCGCATGAGCTACGCCAGCATCAAACTAAACATTACTAACATCACAATATTTCCATGTGCCCGGAGCAGGACTTGAACCTGTACGACCTTGCGGCCACTAGCTCCTGAAGCTAGCGCGTCTGCCAATTCCGCCATCCGGGCTTGCCTTTTTCATTGGAAATTTACGAATTTTTCCACTGTTATCCAAAGATTGACCAATATATTTGTATCATCTATTTTTTGTAACAAGGCATTCCTCATTTCTATCTTGAGTTAATTTGATAATCTTGTAATTCCTTTGTACTTTTCTAAATCATCGTCCGTTGCCGATATTTAATTTATAGTCTGTCTATACTTCAGACTGCTCGATTAATACAGGCAGGGCAACACATTCATCTTCGTTCTTAATCTTAATATTCTACTGTATCCTTTTACAGCGCTCAATGCCAATAATAATACTAAAACCATTATTTCAAACAACATCGTAAGGAAACATCAATGAAATATTTAATGCTTCTAACTTTATTTTTTCCAATAACATTATCGTTTGGATTAAATTATCTTTCTGAGCAGAATGATACGGGAAATCCTTTTTTTACAGAATGGAAAACCCCGTTCGCGACACCGCCCTTCAATGATATTAAAGTCGAACATTTTTTACCTGCATATGAAGAGGGCATGAAACAACATAAGGCAGAGATCGACGCAATTATCAACAACACCGAGAAGCCAACATTCATAAACACAATCGAAGCGTTAGAGAAAAGCGGCGAACTTTTAACAAAAATTGACTACGTATTTTCGAGTCTTATTGACGCGAATACGAATGATGAAATGCAAAAGATTGCCACCACAACCGCTCCGATGCTTTCAAAACATAATGACGACATCAATCTCAATCCAAAGCTCTTTGCGAAGGTGAAAGAATTGTACGATCATAGGGATAATCTCAAACTGACAGTAGAGCAAAATACAGTTCTCGAAAATTATTACAAGGGTTTTGTACGAGGCGGCGCGAATTTAACCGACGAGCAGAAGGAAATATTCCGAAAGATTAACGAAGAGCTGAGCGTTATCACCGTGAAGTTCGGAGAAAACCTTCTGAAGGAAACAAATGCCATAGGATTAGTCGTCGATAATAAAAATGATCTTGCAGGTTTGCCGGAAGACGTAATAAATTCAGCGGCAGAGATGGCAAAATCAAAAAAACAGGAGAGTAAATGGGTATTCACACTTCAGAAACCGAGCTTCATTCCATTCCTTCAATATTCAGAAAGACGGGAATTGCGCGAGAAAGTATTCAAAGCATACATTAACCGCGGAAATAATGACAACGATAATAACAATAAGAAAATTTTATCTAAGATTGCCGCCTTACGAGTTCAACGGGCAAATTTATTAGGGTACAAGACCTATGCGGATTTTGTTCTTGAAAGAAACATGGCAAAGAAACCGGAAAACGTATACAAGTTCATAAATGATTTGTGGAAGCCGGCTATTAAAAGCGCAAACACTGAAGTTAATGATATGCAAAACATCATTAACAAGGAAGGGGTGAGTTTTAAGTTAGAAGCATGGGATTGGTTGTGCTACGCTGAAAAAGTAAAGAAAGAGAAATACGCTCTCGATGAAGAAATGCTGCGCCCGTATTTTAAGATGGAAAATGTACGCCAGGGCGCGTTTGATGTCGCATCTAAACTGTATGGAATAAAATTTATTGAAAGAAACGATATACAAGTCTACCACCCCGATGTAAAAGTATATGAAGTGAAAGAAGCCGATGGTAAACATATCGGTATATTTTATTCGGACTATTATCCGCGTGATAGTAAACGAAGCGGGGCTTGGTCGGGCAATTTCAGGAATCAATCGAACATGGAAGATAAATATATCGCCCCTCTGGTATTTAACGTCGGTAATTTCTCCAAACCAACGGCTGACAAGCCTTCACTCATGAGCGTGGACGAAGTTTCGACTCTCTATCACGAACTTGGTCACGGGCTTCACAGTTTATTATCAAACACTGTTTATTTAAGTTCGCAATCGGTGCCAAGAGATTTCGTAGAACTTCCTTCCCAAATCATGGAAAACTGGGCGTTAGAACCTGAAGTTCTTAACATGTACGCGAAACATTACAAAACCAGCGAACCGATGCCGCAGGAATTGATAGATAAGATACGCAACTCTCAGCTTTTCAATCAAGGTTTTGCGACAATCGAGTATCTTGCCGCATCAGTTCTCGATATGGATTGGCACACTCTGACTGACACAACCGAAAAAGATGTACCTTCATTTGAAAAAAATTCGCTCTCAAACATCGGACTGATTTCGCAAATCGAATCCCGGTATCAAAGCACGAATTTTGCCCATATTTTTTCCGGCGGATACCCTGCCGGATATTACAGCTATATTTGGGCGGAGGTTCTTGATGCAGATGCATTTGAAGCGTTTAAGGAAAAAGGATTGTTCGATCAGGCGACCGCGGCTTCTTTCAGAAAAAACGTTCTTGAAAGAGGCGGGAGTGAGGACGTTATGGTTCTCTATAAAAAATTCAGAGGTGCGGAACCTAAGGTTGATGCACTTTTGAAAAGAAAAGGACTAAATTAAACATCTTTTTTGTGTAAGTTTAGATTTGAATAACCCCGGTTTAGTGACAGCCGGGGTCTCATATTTCGCTTAGACTTTGAATAATATTTTGACTTGATCATTTTCCATCATCTCGTTAATTCATTCAAACAAGAATTATATTCAGGAGAATTTCATCGTGAATAATCTAATCGTTATTCTTTACGCTGTTTTTGCAACAGTTTTACAGTCTGCCGGACTCAGCAAATTTGAAAGAGATACTTTCAAAACGCCAGAGGGAATATTAACAATTACTTTTATCGGTCATGGAACGCTGATGCTCGAGCATAAAGGTACAACTATTCACGTCGATCCGTGGAATAAGTTGGCTGATTATACGAAGCTACCAAAGGCTGACATCATACTTATCACCCATCATCATCCCGATCATCTTGACACTAATGCTGTTGAGCTGCTTTCCAAGGACAGTACTCAAATTATTCTTACAAGCACCGCCCTTGATATGCTGAAGAAAGGTACTGTGATGAAAAACGGAGACAAAAAGATTTTTGATGAAGTTGAAATCGAAGCTGTGCCTGCATACAATACAACTGAGGGGCGGGATAAATTTCATCCCAAAGGCAGAGACAACGGATACATCCTTACAATTGGCAAGAAGAGAATTTATATAGCAGGCGATACAGAAAATATTCCTGGGATGGCATCATTACAAAACATCGACATTGCTTTTTTGCCGATGAACCAACCCTATACAATGCTTCCTGAACAGGTTGCAAATGCCTCGAAAAAGATTAAGCCGAAAATCTTATACCCATATCATTATGGTGATAGCGATGTCTCGAAATTGAAAGCACTGTTGGCAAAAAACCGGAATATTGAGGTTCGGATTCGCGCGTTGAAGTAAATTAAACTGGTTTTTCGAATAACGGCAGGTTGAATTCTTTGGCAACTGCATTAGCCAATTTTTTTCCTTCTATGCTGAAAGACCACACAAATAGAGATTTGATGGAATGCTGATTCATGATTGATTGAATTGCATCTGTCACCATTTGTTTTGCCAATCCCTTACCACGATATTCGGGCAATACAAGCGCTGAGCACAAATAGATTGAATCGTATTTTACACCATGCGGTGTGCGGTCTAAGATTTCCTTTTCAGTGATTTTCTTTAAGAGGAAATCATCCATCACTTCTTTTGTTGTTGGAATGATTAACATCCAGGCGATTGGTCCATTCTCATCGGTTCACTCTGTGAGTGTGGCTGGATGAATTTCTAAGAGGCGTTTCATGGTATTCTCATCGACAGAAAGCTGTGTCGGATCGTTTTTCATGTTGAAAAACTCTTCTGCAAGCTTTATCATCCGTGCTCGATTATCTTCTGACATCAGCAATTGCCTTGCGTGATCACTTCTAATTCTTATGAGTGTTTTACGCTGAGCGCAATCTTCTCCGCCGTTATCGGCATCGATTTGATCCTGATTCCAAGCGCATCATCAACAGCGTTAGCAATCATCGGTGCGCATGGTATCATCGTGTGTTCGCCAACTCCGCGTGCGCCGGAAGGTCCATCGGGTTGAGGTACTTCTATGATAATCGGAACTATCTCATCGGGGATATCCATCGATGTCGGAATTTTATAATCTGTAAAGTTTGGATTGATGAGTTTACCTTTGTTGTTGAACCGCATATCCTCATAAAGGACAGTAGCGATTCCTTGTAGCAATCCACCTGTAATTTGTCCGTTGATTAAATCGGGGTTGAGCGCTTTTCCGACATCGACAGCAAGAACCACTTTGGGAATTTTCACTTTGCCTGTCTGCTTATCGACTTCAATCTTAACTGCGCTTGCGCCGACTGTGTAATGAACATTTGGATGCCCACCCTGACTTGTTTCAGGGTCGCTCAATGCTGATGTGAATTCCGGCATGAACATTCCGCGTCCGAGTATCGGTCCTCCACGATATGAGCCATCTGGTTTCTGAATCCCAGCAATAATAAAATCGCACAGCTTTAACGAGAAATTATTATCTGTTTTCGATTTCACGGATTCGTTTTCAAGATAAAGTGATTTTCTGTCTTTGCCGAGTGCCCGCTCGACAATATCAAAAATCTGCTCACGAGCATCTATAGCCGCGCTCTCGACCGCTCTGCCGCATCCCCACGTAACATGCGAGCCGACCGTTTGCCATTCATAAGGATTTCTATCAGTGTCCGGTGTTTCAACACGTATTTTTTCTGGAGGAACAGTTAGTACTTCAGCCGCGATTTGTGCCATGACTGTCAATAGTCCTTGACCTATCTCCATTCCGGAGATAAGAATGTTTATGCTTCCGTCTTCATTGAATTTTAAAAACGCAGAGGATGAAGCGTTCGGCGGCATAGCGGGCGCTTTCCAGAATAATGCAATTCCTTTACCGATTGCCTTGTTCGGATCGCTCGATGTTTCCTTCTTTCCCCATTCGATTTCTTTCTCAACTTTATCAATCGCCTCAATCAGACCGTTGGCGTTCATCTTGCCGCCGTAATTTAAAATATCTCCTTCACGAATTGCATTCTTACGACGAAGTTGGATCGGATCGATCTTCATTTTCTTTGCAATCTCATTTAAATGAGATTCAAGTCCGAATAAAAATTCGGAATACCCGAATCCACGGTATGGCCCGCCCGGTGGCAGATTGGTATAGACACAAACTGAATCTATGCTGACGTTTGGAATATTGTATGGACCTGAAGCAGAGAGTCCCGCGGCATTGACGACGTTCGCGCCATACTCGACGTACGCGCCTGCGTCCCAATTTAAAATATTATCCATCGCGATGATGGTACCGTCTTTTTTCAAGCCGACTTTGATGCGGGCAGTCAGACCTTGCCGTTGGTATGTGTTGTAAAATTCCTGCGCGCGCGACCAGAGAACTTTGACTGGGCGGCCTTTTACTGCTGTTGCGAGAGCGGCGCCTAATATTTCCATCGAGACACCGGCTTTACCGCCAAAACCACCGCCGATGAACGGCGTTATAACCCGAATATCTTTATGTGACAATCCGAGAGGTGCAAGCGCTTCCGCAAACAGGTTTCTTTGTGTATATGGAGATTGAGATGCCGTCCAAACTGTCAGTCGGTCTGAATTATCGTACAAACCAACCGCGCCGTGGACTTCGATTGCACAGTGCGCATAACGGGGAACAGTGTATGTATCTTCAAAAATAAAATCGGATTCCTTAAAAGCTTTCTCGACATCACCTTTTCTAACTTTTCTAAGATGGGCAATATTCGTGTCGCTTTTGGGGAAGAACCACGGAACGTGTTTGTAATGTCGAAGTTCAGGGTGAATGAGGTTCGCATCTTTCGCGAGTGCCTGCTCGACGTTGAGAATTGCCGGAAGTTCTGTGTAATCTACTCTCACTAACTTTGCCGCTTTCAATGCAGTTGCCGCATCTCTCGCTATCACAGCGCCGATCTGTTCTCCGACAAATCTTACTCTATCCTGAGCAAAGATGAATCGATCGTGCATGTAAAGTCCGAACCGGAACGGGAAATCTTTTCCTGTAACAATCTTTACAACGCCGGGTATATTCTCCGCTTCGCTTGTATCGATTTTGTTGATGATGGCGTGCGCGAATTTACTCTCGACTATTGCGGCGTAGAGGAGATCGGGACCGAAATCAAGATCGTCTATGAATTCTGCCGCGCCGGATACTTTTGCTTTTCCGTCTATCCTGACTGTTGACTTGCCAATGTATTTATTTTCTTCCATAAACCTTTAATCCTATAATATCTCTTTGTCATGCTGAACGAAAGTGAAGCATCTTTTATTGTCAGATTCCTCTCCCGCCCTCGGCGGGATCGGAATGACATCAATGTCATTTTGTAATCGCCTCAATAGCATCGATGATGGGAGTATAACCCGTGCACCTGCATAAATTGCCGGATAGCGCTTCCTGAATTTCGTGCTTGTTCGGTTTTTGATTCTTCGCGAGAAGCTCTGTCGCGGAAAGAATCATCCCCGGTGCGCAGAAGCCGCATTGAAACGAATTATGTTCGATGAACGATTTCTGGAGTGGCGTTAAACCGCTGTCCATAAGTCCTTCAAGTGTAACAACTTCCTGTCCATCAACTTCAATGGCAAGCACAAGACAACTGCGGACCGTTTTTCCGTTGATCATCACCGTGCATGTGCCGCAATCACCTTTATCGCAGCCGCACTTCGGACTTTTTGCCCCGAGACGATCACGCAATACTTCGAGTAGAACTTCGTTCGGATTGACCTCGAGCGCAATCGCTTCACCGCTTAATTTGAATTTAATTTCTTGTCTCATTGTCATTTCCTTATATCATACTCGTTCCATACGCCTGACCGTTGCCGTTTAATCTCCTAATCGCGGCATCCAATCCTCTCTCGAACATCACCTTTGCCATGTGTATCCGGTACTCTTTTGTCGCGCGTACATCGGTTATCGGTTTGATTTCTTCCTCAATCAACTGCTTTGCTTTCTCAATCAAGGAAGGAGTAATTGTTTGTCCGTTTAAAAGTTTCTCAATCTTTTTCGCGCGTACCGGAATAGGTACAACCGCCCCGAACGAAATCCTGAATGTACCATCACTCAACGCGAGTATAAGCAAGTTCACCTGTGCAAGGTCTTCACCGGTATAACGACCAAGCTTTACCCAGCATCCGGCATGTTTCACTTTCGGATACGGTAACGAAACACCTGTAACAATTTCACCTTTTTGAAGCGCTGTTTTTCTTGGTGCAATGAACCATTCAGCAGCGGGAATCTTTCTTTCACCTTTTTGTCCTGCCAATTGCACGGTTGCATCATATGCTATAAGTAACGGGCCACTATCCATGCACGGTACTGCCGAGCATATGTTGCCGACAACCGTTGCTCTGTTTCGAATTCCGACTGACGCAACTGTTTTGGCTACCTCAAAGATTACGGGATATTTTTCTTTAATGATTTTCGATTCGATCAAATCTGAAAACGTGGCACCTGCCCCGATGAAAAGTGTATCATTCTCAAACTTAATCTGATTGAGCTCGTCAAGTCCTTTGATATCTACTACCAAGTCGGGCTGAGCAACATTTTCTTTTATCATATCAACGAGATCGGTGCCGCCTGCAAGTATTGCCGCGTTCTTTGATTGTGCAAGAACCGTTAATGCCTCGCTTAAGCTTTTTGGTTTTAGATAATCGAATTTATGAATTATTGGCACTTTGAATTCTCCAAAAAATTATTTTCCATTCGGTGGTAAAAATGCAACAATACGGCACATCGCTGATTCTAACTCGATGCCTCTCAACGGGAAGCATCCTATCCAACAGCGTTTGTTGCTCAGCTTGTTAATATCGCCACCAAGGTTTTCAGCATGCACCAATTTTTTCGGGAACAGTTTCAGGTGCATAACCTGATAATATTCATCCTGCGGAAACATTTCGTCCCACGACCCCACGCCGTACTTTCGCTTCAGTTTCGCTTCGGCTTCAGTAAATCGGGCGGGATGCCATTGACGAATAATGGTGTTCATCGGATGATCTGCGCTTCCGCAATCGACGCCAATCCATTTAATTTTCATCTCAAGCGCCCACTTGTGGAAACCGGGTCCCGGTCCGGGGTGCTTTACGAAATATCGAATCTCATCAGAACCTTTCTGATCCCACGCGTAACGGTTGTAGCCGGTGTTGATGATGAGTATGTCACCTTTTTTTATCTCGACTTTTTTCATCAGCATCTCAGGTGTGTATAAATCGTAGTCGCCGACTTCTTTCGATATATCAACTACAACACCCTGGCCGATCCATTCGTTCATCGGAACATTTCCGATCGACCGACCGGAAGCATGAAAATGAATCTCGCCATCCATATGTGTGCCGACATGATTACTCGTCGTGATGATTTGTCCGTTTGCTCCTTGCCCCATGTGTGCACCGGCTATCCGTTTGAAATATTGAATACCGAACGGCATATAACTGGGCCACGGTGGTGTGTGAATGCTAAGTCGCTGAGTGAGATCGTAGACTTTGAGTCTGTCCATGAAATTTAAAAATTCTTGTGTTTTCATTTTATTGATCCTTTATTTGATTGATGGACAAATCTAAAATTTCATTTCCGATAATATTTGGAAGTTGTGGCTAAAGCCAATTTCTAACTTTTCATTGTACCCCGATCTGAAGATCGGGGCTATTAGTTTGAACATTTTATCTATTTCTCTTTTTATTTATCCCCGACATTTATTCTTTTCTGGGCTCAATACCCCGTAGCTTGCTACGGAAAAAGAGTCCAGAGCTTGCTCTGGGGTTGAATACCCTTTATTAGCCCCGACCTTTAGGTCGGGGTATAGAATATAAAAGGTATTTGACTTTAGTCAAAACTTACTCAGCAATCGTTTTGAATCCATATTTATTCATAAACTCATCGTACTCTTCAGCAAACGATTTTATTCTGTGATGCTCTTCTTGATTGCTAATATATTCTCTTACTTTATCGATCATCGATTCACTCACAGAAGTGGCAAAATAATCGTCTTGCCATTCGAATCTACCCTTCAGTATATGCTGTTCATTTAACCAGTGGGAAGATTCACCTTTTATTAATTGCACAATTTTACTGACGGTTTGTTCGGATCCTAATGAAACCAGCATGTGTATATGGTCAGCTACACAATTAAATGTGTCGATAAATATTCCTTTTTGTATGCTGTTTTCTTTTATATGATCTAACAACGCATCTTTTAATTCGTTCCGGATTACCGCTTCTCTGTTTTTTGTCGACCAGATTAAATGCACCATAATCTTGATATATGACATTTATCCTCCTTTATATTTTGGTTGAAACCAATCAATCTTCTTACCAATTATTCCCCGATCTAAAGATCGGGGCTATCTATCGCGATTTTCAATGCATAATCTTGTCCCCGACATGAATGTCGGGGCTATTATTTCTTCGACTTAATTTGATTTGCTAATCCAACAATCGCTTTTACAAATGGTTCAACAGGTGCGCTTAACACACCTGCACCAATTTGTCCGATGCCGGCATTTTTATGCGCGACACCTGTATCAATAAACGGAAGAATATTCTTTTCCACAACTTTTAGAAGATCAATACCTGTTGGTGTACCGCGGAAATTGAGGTACGGGATTTTGTAGATGTTATTTTCTGCGGCGGTTATCTCGTACATTTTTAATGTATAATTGATCGCATCTTTCGTTGAGCCACCGACAAACTGTACGATTGCAGGTGAAGCCGCGATTGCGAAGCCGCCCAAACCATTTGTTTCGGTTATTGAGCTGTCGCCAATATCGGGATTCGCGTCTTCTTTTGTGAAGCCCGTGAAGAAGAGCGCATCCGGAACTGGTGATGGACCTGTAAACCACTGATCTCCCGTTCCCGAAAGTTGTACGCCGAACTCAGTTCCATTCCTTGCCATTACTACAACAATACTTGAGTGGGTGATGTTCCTAGCGGCATCCAATGAAATTTTCGATGCGCCCATCGA
The DNA here is from genome assembly GCA_020056225.1 of Bacteroidota bacterium. GTDB lineage: Bacteria > Bacteroidota > Ignavibacteria > UBA10030 > SZUA-254 > JAGVIE01. The sequence goes on along the minus strand of JAGVIE010000030.1, from coordinate 52,506 downwards.
AAGATTGAGGAAGAAATGATCGTTTCGGTTGATGAATTCGAGTACGCTTGCCGCAATTTCTTTATCGTCCGTCGTTTGGATGACGGCAGGGGCAAGCGTTCGATATAGGAGAGATGTTGCGGCTCTGTTCCGATTGTGAACTTCATCTCCCATCTGTAGCGCTTGCGCAATGATATTTTTCAAATCAATCTTGCCGATTTTTTCTATCGCCCGCTTGAGAGATGGATAAAGAACCTGCTCCATCCATTTCAATCGCTCAATAACATCCGGAGAAAATGCGCCATACCTGAGAACCTTGCCGAGACCTTCGTTCATGGTGCAGTACGCTTTGTTGCCGTATTCTTCGTTCTGTAGAATGAATACCGGCATCGATGGCGAGACGATTCCCGCCATCGGTCCGACTGCCGAATGCTCATGACACGAAGAAAATTCGATTTGACCCGAGGCGGCAACCTGCTCAGCTTTTTCGGGAGTGCCGGCAATACCTTCGTAGATCAGTGCGCCTATGACGGCGCCACGCATCGGACCACACATTTTGTCCCACGTAACCGGCGGACCTGCGTGAAGAAGAAGGTTTTTCTTCATCCCGGGAACAACGTCGAGTGCTTTTCCCATTCCGACAATGAACGGTTTGCTGTTGAGGATTTTTTGAAGCGCTTGTTTGTTCGCCGCTTCAATTTTACCGGCATTCGATTTGATTATCGACATCGCTTTATCGTCGGTGAAGAGTGGCGGTCGCCAATCGACGTGGACCGATTTCACATTTTGTTGGTCGAGTGTTTCTTTGAACGACTTGAGTCCGATGTTGACAACTTTGAGTTCGGTTTGAAATAGATGGGTCATTTGTTGTAATAGCGTAAGAGTTGTTTTAATGAGTTCTGAACATTCTTGTATGCAATACTATCACGACGGCATAAATCTAAGAGATCGACAACTTCCTTCCAACTCAAGTTGCCATGTTCTGATTTGAGTTGCAATGTTGTGTGAAAGAAAGTAGAGTTTTGGTACTCTGGTATTAGCAATTTCATAAAATCAGATATTTTCTTTTGAATTTCAAACTGACTATATCCAAATTCATTAGCTCCTTCGCCTGATTCTACCTTCAATTCTAGAAAGACTACGTGATTATGGCAGTCTATCATGAAATCAGGTTTTGCATTAAAACACCATCGTATTGATACTAAATCATTTTCTCGTTTCTCAAGTTTTTTGATCTCTTCTATATTCCAATTACTAGGAGACCAAAGTTTTCTGGTTTCAAGATTTTTTGTTGTCCAGAAAACATCGTGCGAATTGATATCGAGTTCGGGATATCCAACTGAAGATAAGATTTTAGATAAAAGTTCGAATCTTTTTTGATGGGTTGATTTTGTATAGATGATGCTATCACCAAGATCGAAGAAATAATCCCGCAGTGCAGCTACCTCGGAATAAATTTCGAAATCATTTGGATTTAAGTTGCAAAAGAGCTTTTCATTAATAATACTAAACAATCGATTTCGAAACTCGTCGTTGTTGAGCACCTCGGAAAGCAGTATAAATCCGAAATGTCTTTCTTCTCGATTTACTTCAAAATATTTCTTTTGATTAAACATGTTTCTTCCTTTCAATTGATTAATGATTGAATATGATTGACATCGCCAACCTGCTTGCCGCCGCGTTCGATTCCATTACCTTCACGCCTTCCGCTTCGAGTGCAGTGACAACTGCGGCTCGGTTCTGCGGGTCCTTATCGGTGCCGGTTACAGAGCAGACGATCGGTACATATCGTTTTTGTTGAGCGGTAATTTTCTTAACCTCTTTTATTACCGGAATTATTTCCGCCAGCGGATTCATATTCGAACCGTAGCCAAGAACAATATCCAGCAATATAACAGCGGTTTCGGGATTATTTGCTTCAGCAAGGATTCGCTTTTTGCGGGTCGAGTAGTCAATCATCGGATGTGGCTTCCCGACTGTAAATTCATCGTCGCCCAGATCTAAAATCGTATGCTTTTCGCTTTTCCACGAGTTCTTCAATTTTTTACTGCTGCCAAACGGAATATTGGAATACACTTCGTCCAAAATGTTTTGACAAAGCAATTGCGCTTCGTCGCAGAATGTTCCGCCGCTGTACAGTGCGCGGAGATATTTTTGAGCGGAAGAGAGTTTCGCCGCTTCTTTTTTTGCTGTCTTTATTATTTCGGCTTCGCGTTTTTTCAACACATCAGTAACGGCAGAAGCATTTTCTTTTTTCGAGTATGCAACTGAAAGCATCGCCGCTTCTTCAAGTGTTAATGCCTGACGGATGTTGCTTCTCTCGAGAAGTTTTGGTGATGCGCTGAGGAATACACCGACAATTGGTTTCTTAATTCCGCGTGCGACTGAAATTATCTTTTCCACAATTTCCGTTGCGGGTGGCTTCGAAACGAGGAGAATAACATCCGTGTTAGGATCTGCTGCCAGAGCTTTCATTCCTTCGATGAACATAATACCGCCTACTTCCTTTTTCACATCTCGCCCGCCTGTGCCGATTGCCTGAGAAATTCCACAGCCCGCATTAGAGATTAAACAGCTCACTTCCTGCAAACCTGTCCCGGAAGCGGCAACAATGCCGATATGCCCCCGGTTAACGACATTTGCGAACGCAAGCGGGATGTCGTTAATAATCGCTGTTCCACAATCGGGACCCATGACAAACAGATTTTTCTCACGAGCGAATTTTTTCAATTCGATTTCTTTTTCAATCGGCACATTATCGGAAAAGAGCATCACATGCAATCCATGTTGCAGCGATTTCATTGCAACGTCGCCGGCATATCGCCCTGCAACGGAAATCATTGCCATATTCGCATCCGGTAAAACATTTAACGCGCCGTTGATGCTTTGCGGTGTAAAATTCTCACCGTCATCCGATTTTTTCATCGCTTTAAAAATCTCATCGATCTTTGAAAGAACATTCTTTGAATCGATGCCATTTTTAAGTTTGAGTGCAACGATGAGATCCATCTCTCCAGCCGGTTGGACATCGGGTGTCATCAAACCGGAAGAAGTGAGTATGGATTTGTTTTCTTTTGTTCCCACCACGACGGCAGAATCGACAACACCTTCCATTTCTGAAATATGTTTTGCGATCAGCATGATGGAAATCGAGTCGTAGTACTCGCCCTTTTTAATTATTCCAATAATGTTCATTGTATAAACCTTTTAATACCAATGATAAAACCGACTGCTTGATCTGCCCCGGATGTTGCTCCTATTGTAAATAACGATCTCGTGTTCTGCATAATCTCATCTTCACCAGCATGCATAAGGGAGTCAATCAATTGTTTAAACTTTTCAAACAGAAATCCATTTGCCGCGCATCTCAAAAATGCGGTTGTAAAATGATTTCTGCTTTCAACCGTTTCATATATCTGTTTGATAATATTTGAATTATCAAACGAATTAATCATGCTTTGTAGATTCAATGCAATCAGAACTCCCGAAATAAAATCGTCGCCGCTCGGTGTAAGTCCGGGACCTAAGCCCTTGAGCATCTTGATCCCACTGAGAAAATCATCCGATAGAAATAATTGAACGGCATTCTGACACCGCTTTACGTATTCAATCTCGAACGATGATGTGAATTCATTCTTTCTACTTTCATCAAGAAGGAACGCTAAACTTTTCGGTGGAGAGAATTCAATAAGAGTTGATTCAAAGAAACTTAGATTATGCTTAAACTTTTTCTCGCTGAAGTCGGATATCTGCAATTTAGAATCGTATATCTTCAACTCATCGATACAAAACTTATCTCCATTGAGATAGAAACCATCACTGCCGACATCCAGAGACGAGACTGAATCTACCGCAACTCCTTGCACTACAATGTTAAGCGGTCCTGATCCGACTTCTTTATTGACAACGAAAACAAAAGAATCATCGGAACAAAAATTCACCGCCGAAGTAAATTTCGAATGTAAATAATATTTACCCCGGCGGATTTGATTTCCATGACTGACGATTTCTATCATGCCTGATAGAACACCATTCCTAAATGTTTGTTGTATGCCTCTTTGCGGACTATTTCTATTTTTCCTTCTACATTCATCCCGATTTTCGGATTCTTGATGTTCAATTGCCCGGTGATTCGTTGTCCACCTTCTAATTCAACAATGCCGAGCGATAAGGTAACAACTTCATAATCAGAGGGAGGATTATGAAGTATGGTAAAGGTTAATAGCTTTCCTTTTTTAGGAAGCGGCACGATATCGAATTCGTTATGATCGTTCTCTCCGCATTTTTTGCAGATTGTTTTATAAGGATAATGAATTTCACCGCAGCGTTTGCATTTGTATGCATATATATTTAATTCCATTTTCAGTTCTCCTTTATAAAAGTAAGACAGACAACATTATTCCCAAAGCCGCCGAAGTTGCATGTGAATCCGATCTTCGCATTTTTCACTTGCCGCTTCTTAGCTTCGCCGCGCAACTGAAGAACAATCTCATGCGCCTGACCGACGCCTGTGGCGCCAACGGGATGCCCTTTTGCTTTAAGTCCGCCGGATGGATTAATCGGAATTTTACCGCCGATTTTAGTTTCACCTTTTTCAAGTGCGATATGTCCTTCACCTTTTTTAAAGAAACCGACTTCTTCGCTCTCCGCAATTTCAAGAATTGTAAAAGCATCATGTAGTTCCGCTACATTAACATCTTGTGGTTTAACTTTCGCCATTTCGAAAGATTGCCGTGCTGCTTCACGAACCGCAAGAAGATCAGTCGGATCTTTTCGCTCATGTACGGCATGCGTATCAGTTGCTTGTCCGATACCTGCAAGTCGAATCATCGGTTTGTTGATTTTCTTCATCACCTCCGCGCTGGCAAGAATCAAACAGGCGCCGCCGTCTGAAACAGGACACATATCGTAGAATCTTAGCGGATCCGCAACATACGGATTATTGGTAGATGCTTCGGGAGAATCAAGAATGCCTTCGAGTGTAATTTCTTCGTGTAGATGCGCATAGAAATTATCCATTGCGTTGTGATGATTTTTAACCGCAACCATTGCAAGATGCCGCGAAGTAACACCATACTTTTCCATGTACAAGCGTGCGAACATTCCAGCAAGAGAGGGAAGTGTTACGCCGTAAATATATTCTGCAAGTGGATGAGTGAGCGTTGCTACAAAATCTGTTGCTTCCAACTGATTGACTTCTCTCATTCGCTCAGCACCGATCACCATGACTACATCGTGCATGCCCGATGCAACAGCCATAAATCCTTCTTTGATTGCCGAGGCGCCAGAGGCAGGACCGTTTTCGATTGTTACTGCACCCGCGGGTGTAAGACTTAAATGATCAACAACCGCACTTGCCAAACCGGTTTGTGTATTCACTCTGCCGCTTCCCATATTGGCAACGTAAAGCTGATCGATTTTTTTAAGTCCGCTATCACGCAAAGCCATCAATCCCGGATATGCGGCAATTTCAACGAGCGGATATTCAAGCCGCGTGAAACTTGTAATGCCAATTCCAGCAACATAAACTTCTCTCATATTATATTCCTCCTAATTTTCTTCTCATATCGATGAGAGAAGTGCCGGTGTTATCGAGCATCGATCGGGTTGCGGCTAATAAATCTTCAGGTGCTTTCGGCGGATCGGTTGGGGGCAAAATTGCTGCGTGTGCTTTGGCAAGCAACTTTTCTGGAACAGGACGACGTCCAACAACTAAAGTGTTTCGCGCTTTATCGAACAATTCTTTTGTTAACGACCATGAAGGGCATCCTCCTAATTCATGTGGAATATGAAAACGCTTTTCAAGTTTGTATTCAATCATCCATCTTCTAAAACCGATTGGTGATTCAGCAACTATCAGAACTTCTTTTTGTTTTAGTATATCGATGTGATATTCCATTTTAGCGGCAAACGCGTGCGCGCCGACTCGCAGTCCACGCCGCATTGATAAAGTATGAAACGACATGCCGATATCCGGATTAACTATTCTGCCGTTTACAACGGCGACAATTTCACCGTTGACTTGCGCCGCGAGAACATATTCATCTTGTACCCTGTACGTGTAGTAAGCAAGCAATTCGGCATATACTCTTGCCGCAACTATGTGATAATAATCCCGCTCGACGTGCATAAGCTTTTCCACATGGGGAAGGATATCTGGAATCTCATCGCGGTTGACCTGCCGTACCACCATTTCCTGGCCGTTTGAAAGCGTCATATATTTTGCGGGAAACTCTGGCAATACCATATCTACAGGGCGTAAGATTTTTTCCAAATCTATTGACATAAGAAACCTCTTTGTTAATGATATTATTTCTTTATTAGGATATTCTTTTAAAAGAGAAACAGACTATTTGATGATAATTGTTTGTTGAATCCAATCACCATCAAATCAAGAATGAGGGTGATAAATCAATCAAAGCTACTTAATATTAACATTTTTTTAGGGCTTATCCAAAGATTTTCGTATAGTTTGACATTCATAGAATCTCTTGGTAAATTCAATGAATTCAGAATCCATCGTCTTTCTAAGAATCCAACATAAAGAGATCAAGATGAAAAAAGCGCTAATACTTTTAACAATGTTGATAATAATTATATCCAATACGCTATCAACTGAATTGTATAAAAAGGTTAAAGTATTTATTCCCGATGAATTGTTATTTAGGAAATTGTTGTCGACCGGGATCGATATGGAAGGAGCGGTCGGTAAGATAGGCGGATGGGTAGAAGTAACTATATCAAATGAAGAATTGGACAATATTAAGAATCTCGGTTTTCAAACTCAGATATTAGTTGAAGACATGACGAAATATTTTTCGCGACGTTTAATTAGGGGACCTTATAATGCACTCGGATTTGGAGACGGCAGTATGGGCGGGAATTATACTTTTGATGAGGTTGTGCATTTGCTCGATTCGATGAGAAGTTTATTCCCGAATTTAATTACAGAAAAATTCAGTATTGGAAATACATTTCAGGGACGGGATATCTGGGCAGTGCGAATTACAAAAGATGCCGATGTCTCCTCAACGAAGCCTGAAGTTTTATACACTGCGCTTACTCATGCACGCGAACCGCAAGGAATGATGAATTTGATTTATTTCATGTGGCACCTGCTGCAAAATTATGGAAGCGATCCGGAAGCAACTTATTTAATTGATAATCGACATATGTACTTTGTTCCTGTGATCAATGCTGATGGTTATGAAGCGAACCGTAGAATCTCTCCAACGGGTGGAGGTATGCGAAGAAAAAATATGCGGAATGTTGTTACCGATAACGATTCTTATGGCATTGATTTAAATCGGAATTACGGTTACACGTGGGGGTTGGATGATGCAGGATCAAGCCCGTATCCTACTTCTGAAACTTATCGCGGAACATCGGAATTTAGCGAGCCGGAAATTTTTAATGTTGCTCTATTTTGTATGGAACACAATTTCAAAACTGCGTTTAATTATCACTCGTATGGTAATTTATTGCTTTATCCGTGGGATCATACTTCATTTTATGAATCGCCGGATTCTGCCCAGTTTGCAGAGTATGGTCAGGATATGACAAAGTACAATCATTATTTCTCGGGTCCAAGCGGTCAAAGTTTATATATTGTAAACGGAGGCGCTACAGACTGGATGTACGGCGAGCAGATTGCAAAAGATAAAATTTTCTCGTTTCTACCCGAAGTCGGCAATTCAGCCGATGGCTTTTGGCCCTCATCCGATAGAATTCTTCCAATTGCTCAAGAGAATCTGCATCAAAATTTATATTTGGCTAATGTAGCCGGCAGTTATCAGAGACTTTTTCAATATTCCGTCGAGGACAGCAGCGGTGACGGATTTTTGGAAAACAATGAACCGTTTACCGTTCATCTTTCGATTCGCAATAAAGGTTTAGAAACTGCGCAAAATCTATCTCTTGATGTATCGACATCGGGCACAGCGATACGAATTCCAGCAAGTACATATTCGATCCCTCCCCTGGCTTCGCTAACGAATTACGAAATCTCTCTCCCATGCTCTGTCGGCTCACACGCCATCGCGGGGGACCAATACCTATATACAAAAATCACCGAACAGCCCGGTCGATTCATGTATGATACGATTAAAATATTTATCGGAAAATTACATCTGGCATTTTCTGACAGCGCTGAAAACGGAATGACTGCCTGGACTACTGATGCCGGATGGGGCTTGTCAGCAATATCGCACTCACCGGTTAATTCATTCACCGATAGCCCCGACGATAATTATCCCGATTTAGTTGATAACAGCATGACAACGATCTACCCGATCAATCTTAATCATGTTGATAAAGCTTATCTGAAATTTTGGTGTAGATGGGATATTGAATCAGATTGGGACTTTGCAACCGTAGAAGCTTCCTCAGATGGTGGAGCGAACTGGTCAACTGTTTCCGGTCAATACACAAGACCTGCAAGTGGAATCGGTGTACAGGTTACAGGAACATTTGGATACGATGGTATAAAAAGCGGATGGGTAGAAGATGAGATGGATGTATCTCAATATGCTTCATCGAATTTTAAGATAAGATTCCGTCTTAGAAGCGATGGATATGTTACTCGTGATGGATTCTATATCGATGATATCCGACTCTTCGTCAATTATATAGATACGACACAGAGGACACTATCAATAACACTCAATGATCAGTGGAACCTGGTTTCCGTGCCAATTGATACCGAGAGTGTAGATAAAGACAGTATCTTTCCGACCTCGATATCATCAGCGTATGCTTATTCAGGCAGTTCTTATATTCCGTTAGATACTCTCCGAAAGTTTGCAGGCTATTGGTTAAAATTTAATTCGCCTACTGAAGTGCAATGGAAGGGCATCCCGAACTTCAGTGCAATATTCCGGGTTGCGGAGGGATGGAATTTAATCGGTTCAATCTCAGAACCAATTCCAGTTTCTAATGTTACGAGCGATCCTCCGGATATTATAACGAGCGCATTTTTCGGATATTCATCCAGCTACGGGGTTGCCGACTCCATCCATCCGGGCTTGGGTTACTGGGTAAAAGTCAGTCAATCCGGCTCACTCATTTTATCGCTGAATTCAACAGGATCGGCTTCATCACAGGTAAAAATTAAATCAACATCCGAGTTCCCTCCTCCTCCTCCATTTATTAATACCAATGCGAAAGAAATTCCGGCGAAATACAGTCTTGAAAATGCATTCCCTAATCCATTCAATCCATCAACTGTTATAAATTACCAATTGCCTGTAGACAGTAGAGTCACATTGAAGGTGTATAATGTCATCGGGCAAGTTGCGGAAATTTTAGCAGAAGAAGTCCAGGAAGCCGGGTTCAAATCTGTTACATGGAATGCCTCAGGTTCAACGAGCGGCATTTACTTTATCAAATTGGAGGCGATCAACATTGCCGATCCAAGCAAAGTGTTCACACAAGTTAAAAAAGTATTGCTTCTCAAATAATGTCACGGTAAAAAGTATTCCCGCCCGCCGCTGGGGCGGGGGCGTGCAGAGGAAATGGCTGAGAATATTCTGCCGGTAAAGAAACCATCTCAATTTGAACTTAGCCGAAGCTTTCTTACTGATAATTAGATTATGCCCTTCATATTCGAATTATTGACATCTTACCCGTATTATTTGGGCGAAGAAAATGAACTTGACAATTTCCTATTATCTGATTAACTTCATGGGTTGTAAATTTAGCTGAACTTAATATAAATCACAATACTAGGTCTTTAATGAATATTCTTCTCGTTACGGAAGATTCTTCTTATCGTTTACTTGTCAGGAAGTATCTTTCAGATGAAGGTTTTACAGTGTTGCTTGCTAATGATGTCAGGGAAGGAATGCGAGCTGTTAGAACAGAAAAAATTGATTTGGTTATTGCAGATCATGCCATGAAGATTATGGACGGTTTTGATTTTTGTAATCAAGCACGCGGAATCTTAGGGGGGAAAGAAATTCCTTTTGTATTAGTTTCCATCTACGATGATGAAGTAACTAAAATGAAAGCGCAGATGATGAAGAACAGTGGATTTATCAGAAAAGGCGCTCCTTTCAGTGAAATGATAACCTTGATTAATCATTTGATAACACCAGAAGATCAGGGCGGCGGATTATCGTCTTTTACATCTTCGCCCGGCGCTATCTCTGAACCTCCTAAACCTATTCCACAAATAGTAGACACCGCGGTAGAAGATGCGCGTCTAACTTCACGGATCCTTCTTGTCGATGACGATGATAATTTCAGAAAGGTCCTGGCTGACACTTTATCCGATGAGGGATATTCCGATATAACCCAGGCGATCGATGGCGGAGAGGCAATAGAATTTCTAAAGGATCAGCATTTCGATCTTGTTTTACTTGATATCATAATGCCGAATGTTTCAGGTTTCGGTGTATTGAAGTTTATTCATGAGAATGTACCATCCACTAAAACGATCATGCTGACAGCATACGCCGATATGAAGCTCGCTGTCGAAGCTAAACAACTTGGAGCCGCCGATTTTATCGCTAAACCATTTATGCGCGACGATTTGCTGACAACAATCAAGCAGGTTTTATTCCAGCAATAAAACTCACCATATTGCCGTCGTTCGTTCTTATGAATCACCGGGGAATTTCCCCCTTTCTACATACCAGGTGAAATTACAACAAATTTACCATCAATAATGCATTCCTTACTATTTAATTATTCGCGGTGGGGAAAATACGCCATTGTCACTTTTTCTTCTTTGATTGTTCTATATCTCTGTCTCCTTTTCCCGGATTCAGAAGTAAAATCACAGAGTGGTTTTATCGGTAAGCCCTTTTTATGGAATCAAGATGCTAAATGGGAAGAAATCGAATCCCGATTTATGGAAGCAAGAAACATTAGCTGCGATAGTCTGGAAAAAAGCCTACAATTCAGATTAAAATACGGCTTGCAACTGAACAAACTATTGTCGCTCCGGGGTTACAATATCTCGGACAGCATCTTCAACTCAATAGAGGAAAATATTTTTTCGCTTAGTCCGATGGTTGGCGCGTGTCCTGACTATGTGATGGATTTTGTTCGAATGGTCGTGTCTATGCGTGATGCAGTGAAATATCAATCAAAGCGATGGAATTTCGATTCTGTTTCAACAAGGATAAGGTTATATCGTTTATTATACGGCGGCAGGGCTGCTATCGAAGAAGTTATGCTGCAAGCATGCCGGGATACTTTTCCTTCAACCGTTTTATGCCGGGATGAGTCATCGCATACTCCTTCTGCGAATATTCTTGGCGTAAGAATTCACAGCGGCGACATTCTTGTTTCGCGCGGCGGCGCACCTACTTCCGCGTTAATCGCTAGGGGGAACGACTATCAGGGAAATTTTTCGCACATTGCGCTTGCTTATGTTGATTCCGGAAATATAAATATAATTGAATCGCATATTGAAAAAGGGGTAACCGTTTCATCGATTGATGATTATCTTCGCGACAAAAAACTACGCGTTATGGTTCTTCGCCTGCATTCAAATTTACCGGCTTTGATCAACGATCCGATGCTTCCTCATAAAGCGGCTTCCAGAATGCTTGAATATGCGCGATTCCGTCATATCCCTTATGACTTTTCGATGGATCTGCTAGATACATCTAAAATGTTTTGTTCGGAAGTAGTATCATACGCATACAGACATTATGGTATGACATTATGGAGGGGAATCTCCACTATTTCATCCGCAGGTACTGCCTCGTGGCTCGCGGCGTTCGGAGTAGAACACTTTGAAACACAGGAACCTTCCGACTTAGAGTATGACCCGCAATTAAGTGTCGTTGCTGAATGGCGTGACCGTGAGGCATTGTTCAAAGACCATATAGATAATGCTGTAATCGAAGCGATGCTCGAAGGAGCCGAACGCGGCGATCAATTAAGTTACGATTGGTATATGCTTCCTATCGCCCGAGTATTAAAAATGTATAGCGTTCTGGCTAATCTATTCGGCGGTATCGGTCCGATACCCGAGGGAATGAATGCGACCGCCGCACTTAAGAACAGAAATTTAACTATCTGCCATGCGAAAATCACAACGGAAGTTTTTAACAATGCGGAAATTTTTCAAAAAAGATTCGGATACGTTCCTCCATATTGGGAATTGTTGAAGCTTGCCCGGCAATCCGTCTCAAGGTATCACGAATCCCACAATTGATACTCGGTTTAATCATTTCGCAAAGCTTCAACAGGATCCACGCGTGCCGCACGTGCGGCCGGATAAAATCCGGCTATAACACTTACTCCAATTCCCACTCCAAGTGCAATCAGGATAAGCCACATCGGCAGGGCGAATAATTCCATTTCCGGAATTCCCTCTCTGCGCATGTACATCTGGGCAATCACTGAAACTATGCGCGTTATAGTCCACCCGAATAAAATGCCGACTATTGTTCCGATGAACCCGATTACACCCGATTCGACAAGAAAGAGTCCGCGTATCTCGATTTCATCAGCACCAAGCGATTTAAGAACACCAATTTCCCGTTTACGTTCGGTGATCGACATTACCATCGTGTTGACTATTCCGAGCGAAGCGGTAATAAGAGCGATCAAACCGACGACCCCAAGCGCTAAATCGAAATAGAAAAATGCTCTTTGGATTTGTTCAAATTGTTCTGCAAAACTGAAAGTTCTGAAACCCAAAGCCTCGATGGAATCCTTGACGGACTTGTACAAAATATGAGGGTTGAGATCTATAGTAACCTGCGAGAAAGTTTTGCTGTTCTTATCTTCCGGCGCTAAAAATATACTACCACTACTCATGGCAGTGAATATTTCCACGGGACTTCCTCCAAGGCCGCTTGTACTAAACCGTGCGGCAGTCGTTATTGGAATAATAATCGGCTCGACTCGCAATTGACCAGAAGGCAATAACTCGCGCACTCCGCATACGGTTAGAGTATCGCTTACAACTTGTTGCGCATTTATAAATCCGTTCAGAAACCGTTTAACTGCCTCGTTCATTTCTGTCCTGATCACATACAATCTGTACCGGCTGTTGAATAGAGAATCGAATTTAATTCGTTTCAATCTATCCAATACTGTCTCACCTCGATCAACAAGAATGTGTACGAGTCCACTATCGATTGTTGAAACCCGAACCGATATAATAAGCGATTTTCCGACGATGGAATCCGGTAAATTAAATCCCAACTTTTTTGAAAGAGCGTCTGAAACTATCACCTCTCGTGAACTGTCGCCAAAAAATGCTCTGCCGGAACGCATTCTTGAAAACAATTTAGTACGTATAGCGGCAGTTGGAAGCGCCTGTGCTTTTGAATCAATTAATGAGTCGCCTAATTTCACCTTAACGGTAAATGCATCGTAGGGATATACTAGATTAACACCCGGCACTAACGATATTTTATCGAGTGCGGCATTATCAAGTGTTGGCGGTGAAGCTGTGTCGGAACCGTTGGATTTATTTTTAGGAAATACCTGCATTGTTGAAAATAAGCCGAGATCTTTGAACTGCGTGGAAATGTACTCCTGATTCCCTGCGCCGAAAGAAAGCATCGAAACGAAGGCGGCAATTGCAATAACGATTCCTGATATGGTCAGAAATGCGCGGAGTTTCATCCGCCATAAATTGCCGGTAGAGATAACTATAAGATCGCGAAGAGTCATGATGGTTCGCTCCCTCTAAGATTGGCGCTCCCATCTCTGATTATAGCTCCGTATTGCATTTTGATAGTTCGGTGAGCGCATTCCTGCGCCATTTCTAAATTGTGCGTCACCATCAGGATAGTAAGACCGCTGTGATTCAACGACATCAGGAGCGAAGCAATCTGCCGGGAGTTATCGTAATCGAGATTTCCGGTAGGTTCATCGGCAAAGAGAACCTCAGGCTTTTTCACCAAAGCTCGTGCAACTGCCACACGTTGTTGTTCTCCACCAGAAAGGTCGGACGGTCTGTGCATCATCCTGTCGGCAAGCCCCATTTGCTCCAGCACAGCCGAAGCAAGCCGACGCCGGTCTTTCGGCGCTGTGTTATTGAAGTACAATGCGGTCTCTACATTTTGCAACGCTGAATAATGAGAGATCAGGTTAAACGATTGAAACACGATACCAACTTTCTGTGCGCGGTACCCAGCAAGCTGGCGGCGTGACATACTGGCTAATGGAACCCCCTGGATCTCTACCGAACCGGAAGTCGGTGTATCCAAACCCGCAAATAGATTTAAGAGCGTAGATTTACCCGAACCGGATGAACCTACGACACCAAGAAATTCACCGCGCTCTACTGCGAGCGTAACGCCGTCAAGCGCACGTACTTCCTGGGACCCGCGACGGTAGTAACGGCAAAGATCTGTTGTATGAAGCCATGGATTATTTATCATGATATCAGCAAATCCTCGGGAGTTGTTCACCTGTTATCATATCGACAATTCGCTTGCCTTTAATACTGCTTTCCATAACAACCACACCCGGATGTTCGGCAACTACTTCACCGAAGATAACAGCGTCCTTTCCGAGAGGGTGCGATTTCATCTTCATCAAAACTTTTTCAGCATCAACCGGCGCGACGAACGCGATCAATTTTCCTTCGTTCGCGATATAAAGCGGGTCAAGCCCCAAAATTTCACATGCACCTTCAACAGGTTCGGTTATCGGTATAGACGTTTCCTCTATTATAATTCCGACTTTTGCCTGTCCTGCAATCTCATTAAGAACGCTTGCTACGCCGCCGCGCGTAGGATCTCGAAGTACGTGAATATTTTTACTTACATCTAACATCGTCCGGACAAGATCGTTGAGAGCTGCACAATCGCTTTTTATGGGTGAATCGAATTCCAATCCCTCTCGTACCGACATGATAGCAACCCCGTGTTCGGCAATCGACCCGCTGATAATAATTTTATCTCCTGCCATAGCGCGCTTCGGATGAATATCGATTCCCGGTTCGATTATCCCTACACCTGAAGTGTTGATGAAAATTTTATCGCCCTTTCCCCTATCGACCACTTTGGTATCTCCGGTAATCAATAATACCCCTGCGTTTTTGGCTGCTGCTTGCATGGAGAGAATTATCTTCCACAGATCTTCCATCAATAATCCCTCCTCGATTATAAACGCAACCGAAAGATACATCGGTTTCGCGCCACACATCGCAAGATCGTTTACAGTACCGTTAATTGCAAGCTCGCCTATATTTCCGCCAGGAAAGAATATCGGGCTGACTACGTAGGAATCAGTACTAAACGCGAACCGCTTTCCTTCCAGAGTGAACATCGCTCCATCATGTTGAGCATCAAGATACTCGTTCCCAAATTGTGCAAGAAACATTTGCTGAAAAAGCTGCTGGCTCAATTTACCGCCGCCGCCATGCGCCATTGTTACTCGGTCATAATTGGTGATAGGCAGCGGACAGTTCAAATTTCCATCAATGATATTTTTTCGGTCATCCATATTCGTGCAAGGGTGTAATTAGTTTTGAATTTAATAGCTGGTTTCCATTTTTGGAAAATAACGATTTTTAAATCCGAAAGCCAATATAATAATCAGCCTCGCAGTTCCAGTATCTACGCAAACGTCTGAAGTTCATTCCGTATGAATTGAATATCTTCATCCCGGAGCGAGAACCCGAAAGCACAAACATTCACTTCTACCTGTTCAACCGTTCTTGCGCCAACAATTGCAGATGTTATCGCGGGATTCTGTAAAACCCAAGCTACAGCAATTTGTCCGATAGTTTTTTTGTATTTATCCGCAACCGGCATGATGTTATCGGTAAACTTCATAGCTTGTGAAAGAAACGGTTCCTGAAAGTATGGATTCTTTCGACGCCAATCATCGGGGGCGAGTTTATTAAAATCAAATTTTCCGGTTAAGAGACCGGCTTGCATCGGACTGTAAGCAACGACGCCGATTTTATGCAGCAAGCAATATGGCAGGATTTCCTTCTCGATTTTTCTTCTTAACATATTATACGGCGGCTGAAGAGACTGAACCGGTGCGATAACGCGGCACCTCTCGAGAAGCGGCACATCGTAATTGCATACACCGATATGGCGAACTTTACCCGATTCCTTCAATCGAACAAGTGTACCCCACGAATCTTCAACCGCTGTTTCTGGATCGTGCCAATGAATTTGGTACAGGTCAATATAATCAGTCTGAAGTCGCCTTAAACTATTATCGATTTCTTTCAGTATGCTTTCAGGGGAAGCGTGAATTTTCACTCTTCGTCGCTCATCCCAGACCATTCCGCACTTGGTTGCTAGAAAAACATCCTTCCGTTTACCGTGAATGGCGCGTGCGACAACTTCTTCGGAATGTCCGAGGGCCGTAAACCGCCGCGGTATCTATCCAGTTTATACCGAGTTCAAACGCCCGACGAATAGCTTTGATAGATTGCCCGTCATCAACAGCACCCCAGCCGTATTCCCATGGACCGCCAATAGCCCAACTGCCAAATCCAATTTCAGTGAGATCGGGACCCGAAGTCCCAAGCTTTCTTGTTTTCATAAATTTGTTTCACCAGATTTACTGTGTTGTATTGATGTAGGATGAAGAACATCGGCAGAGTTCTATAGAATATTTCCGGAATATATGGTTTAATCTAAAACATTTGAATGCCCATGCTTAGCATTTGAGCTTTTGCTTCGTTGAATTTCATCTCAGAAAATGCTCTCAGAAATTTTTATCCTTAACTTTATTATATATCTCAGGAAAATATTGTTTAGTGCAATCAGGGCACAAACCGTGCGTAAAAGTGGCATCCGAATGTTTTTCAAGATAAGTTTCCACTTGAGTCCAGTATCCTTTATCGTCACGGATTTTTTTACAGGAAGAACAAATCGGGAGAAGTCCGCTTAGGTATTTGACATCGGATAGAGCTTGCTTTAATTCTGCAATCAGATGATCACGTTCCTCTTCATATTGTTTACGTTCCGTTATATTTCTTGCAACACCAACAAGAGCTATCGGCTCATTTAGCTCATTCCGAACCACAGAAGTCCACAACTCGATGGCAAAATCTGTTCCGTCCTTTCGTCTATTGTAAAGTTCTCCGTTCCAGCATTCCTTAAGTGTTGCTTCCAATATCTGAGATGTAATCTCTCGCGGTGTAAGCGGGGAACGTACAACTAAAATATTTTTTCCATATAGTTCGTCCGGAGTGTATCCATAAGCTTTGGCGAATGCATCGTTGACGAAAAGTATATTATCTTTAAGGTCGGTAATCGAAACATAATCCTGTGCAGATGCAACTGTTTGCGCCAGAAGCCGAATCCTGGCTTCGGCTTGCCTCTGATCGGTTATATCCCGATTTAAACTCAATATCGCTTCTTTTCCATCATAATCGATCATGGAGGCATTAATGTGTAGATAAATCTCTGCGCCGGATTTTGAGATATGAACTGCGTCGAAAACTTTTCCACGACTGTCACACTGAACGTGCAGAATCATTTCCTCTTCATAGCCGACACTTTTTGAGATTAATTCTAAATTCATCCCCACGAATTCATCCTTAGTAAAACCATAAAGCTCGCAGGCTTTATTATTAACTCCAAGGATAATTTTCCCTTTCGGCTCGAAAATAATAATTGCATCGTTCGCCGTATCGAAAAGATTTTTATACCGGATCTCTGATCTTTTAAGTTCTGTATCTTGTCTTTTTTTCTTGATAAAATATATCCAGCCTAGGATGATAATACCAAGAGATAGAGTCCCGACCGGCAGGTAATATTTAGGTTGAAGATATAAGGGCGGTGGAATTGTGAATGAAATACTTTTTCCAGATGATTCATAATTTCCAAAAACATTTTTTGTCTGGATTTGAAAATCATGATCGCCGTCTGAAACATTTCCGATGTTAATATGCCGGTCTCTTTCCCATTTCGACCATTCACCATTATCGATCCTATGTCTTGTTTCGATGTCATCGGAAATTTGCTCTCCCCACCACGAGAACACTCTCCAGCTGACAAGGACATTATTCCCTTCAATGATCGGACTAGAGAGAATCAATTTAGGGTTGGTATCATTATAACCTCGGAAGTTTAGAATCATCACACCACCGCCGCTCGTTCCGATATAAACCCTATCTTTAGTTGGGAGAATGGGCCATATTCGTGTATTTTCTAAACCTTTGACCATATCGAACGAAGAAAATGTACCCTTATTAAAGACAGAAACGCCTCCCCTGGTCGAGATCCATACTTTTCCCTGCGTATCAACGCGGATATCCCATACGGCATTACTTACAAGACCGTCTTCAATAGTAATATATCGAGGTGTTTCGCCATCCATAAATCCAAGACCGTTATTTTGATCACCGAACCAAATTTCATTCTTAGGACCGGAAGCAATCGTGAATACTTTATTCATCTTCAACCCATGATCGATAGTCCAGTGCGTCCATACACCGCGACTTCGATCTTCATCGTTTGGCTTCCATCTACTCATGCCATTGTTGGTACCGAACCAATATGCGCCGTCAGCATCCTCAGTGAAAGTATATACTCTACCGTTGGCAAGCCCCTGTTTTGTTCCCCAGGGGATAAAGCGTCCATTTGAATACAGGTAGGCGCCGGGTTCTCTCTCCACCTTCCGATTGTTATAGTCGCTGCGTTCCAATCCAAGAAACCAAGGTCTACCCTGACGATCTCTTACAATCTTATGGATATGGCCTATATCGAGACCCTCGTTGATACCAAAATATTTCCAATTAGAACCATCCCATCTGTAACTGCCATTGAATGAAGATCCGCTGCCTATCCATACATTGTTATCGGCATCCTCGGCAATTCCCGTAACAACTCCCAATTCCCTGCCGAATAGTTTTTGAACATCTTCTATTTTTCCATCGGGTCTATGAATCTGGATTCCTCTTGCGGTGCCAACCCAGATCGACCCATCTTTCGTTTGCAATAATTCATTAATATTATTTCTGTTATCCGGAGAAATATATTTCCAGGTGGTCCATCGCTTCGACGTTGTGTTATGCAGATAGAGTCCTGTCTCTGTCCCAACCCAAATATCACCATTATTTCTGAATCTAATAAACAAAATATTCCTTAATTGGTAAGGCGGATATTCCAATGAGGACCATTTTAATCCATGACGAATTATTACTTCGTCAGATTCTTTGACAACAAGTGCCTGATCATCCGATGAAAGATCGAGAGCGAGAATGTTGTCGGATGACTGTTTCGGGTTGTGAATAAGTGATGTATGTTGGTGCCATTCCCAAAGTCCAAAATATTTTTTTGGGTAAACAATGAACACCAGTCCGTTTCCATGCGTATCTTCCGCGAATAAGCGTATCCCAAATGGAAGACCTGTGTTTTTTAATTTCAGAAACCATGTACTGCCGTCCCAGCGGTATAATCCATCCGATGTGTTGAGCCAAAGAGTTCTGTCATTCGTAAAGTATAACTCAGCGATTTTCTGCCCTTGAAGTTCGGCAGGTAAAAGATACGGCTTAACTTGACCGTTCCGATACAAGTATAGAGAGGAATCGCATATAAAGAGATATCCTTCATTACCGAATGGAGCAATTTGGGTAACCGGTTTCTTTTTTCCGTTTTCAGTAATTCGCATCTGTTGGAAGCCCTGCTTTCCTCCATAGTATACAAGGTCTTCCGAAAGCACGAGTAAACTATCATTATCATCGAGAATAACCTGTCCCAACATTTTTTCGGGCAGTCCTTTATCTTTACCGACCGGTTCCCAATAATATCCGTTAAACCATGTCAGCCCGGATTGTGTTCTAGCCCATGTGTCACCCGATCGTGTTTCAATAACATCAAAAACACGATTCGAGGGAAGTCCTGACTCTGTGGAAAACTTTACCCACCGCCATGTTTCGGATAGGGTGTTCGTCTGGGCAATCAGCAACCTTAATGAAAAAAATGTTGTGAGTACTATATTGAATATTAATATGGAAAGAAATCGTTTCATTCGAACTTTATACAATTAATAGAAGGATTATTCTCAAGCCGAGCTGGTATAGCATTAAGGCTGTTCTTTGAAGGAAATACTGCGATAACGATAATATGCCGCACATGCTCCTTCAGATGAAACCATCGGCGCGCCAAGCGGATGTTCCGGGGTACACAGCGAACCATAAGCGGTACATTCATGTGGTTTGTTGATTCCTTGCAGAACTCGTCCGGCAATACATAGTGGTGATTCTTGCACATTTATATTTATACTATGATATATTTTTTCTGCATCATATACAATATAATCCTTCCTTAGCTTAAAACCGCTGTGAGGTATCTCACCAATGCCACGCCATTTCCTGTCAACAACCTCAAAAACATCGGTGATTATTTTTTTTGCGGCAAGATTCCCTTCCTTCTTAACCGAACGGGTATATTGATTTTCCACTTCATAACGGTTTTCTTCAAGTTGTTTCACTGCCATATAAATGCCTTGAAGAATATCCACAGGTTCGAAACCCGTCACAACTATAGGGCATTTGTAACGGGATGCAATCGGAATATATTCTTCGTACCCCATCACTGTACAAACATGCCCTGCGGCAAGAAATCCTTGAATTGAATTTAACGATGACTCAAGCAGAGCTTCGATGGCGGGTGGAACAAGAACATGCGAACATAGAATCGAGAAGTTTTTCAATCCGAGCTTTTTTGCCTGCCATACAGCCATAGCGTTTGCCGGCGCGGTTGTTTCGAACCCTACCCCAAAGAACACAATATTTTTATTGGGATTCTGTACTGCAATTCTGACTGCGTCGAGCGGCGAGTAAACGATTCTAACATCTCCCCCGCTTGCTTTAACTGTAAGCAAATCCTTTTGTGAACCCGGTACACGCAGCATATCGCCGAAAGAAGTAAAAATAACTTCAGGCCGTGCGGCTATAGCAATCGCTTTATCTATCATCTCGATTGGGGTAACACAAACGGGACAGCCAGGTCCATGAAGAAGCGTAATGTTCTTTGGTAATAATTCTTCAAGTCCGGATTTCATAATATTGTGCGTTTGCCCACCGCATATTTCCATAATTCTCCACGGGCGCGTCGTTATCCTCGATATCAATTCAAGATACTTACCGGCGATTTCACCGTTCCGATATTCATCGATATATTTCATTGCTTTGTACTATTCATCTTATTTAATTAATGGTGGTGGAGTATCGTTTCCACCGTCAAAGACATATTTCCACTTACCGTCTTTCTGTTTTTTCCAAATTGATACATAAACGCCGTATGATGTTGTGTCTTTCCCGTCGGCTGTCTTTCCAATAAGCTTCCAGTTTCCGAATGTATATCCCAGATCGCCGGAAGAAGATACATCTGCTTTGATCGGATACCAAGTCAGTTTTAGTCTGGATTGAAAATTTTTATATCGCTCTTTCAGTGCATCTATCCCGATTATGGGCAATTGATTCTGCCGCATTAGAATAACTTCATCTGCCGCAAAGTCGATGAACGCTTTTGCTAATCCATCTTTTTGGCACAGATCATTAAATGCGATATCGGTCTTCGATATTTCATCTTTGTATTTTTCTGCAAGTTGGCTGTTTGATTGTTGCGACAAGCTGCGCAGAGGTATAAGAAGAATGATTAACGCAAGAAATGATTTCATATTTTACTTTTCCGGATTTGGAGGATCAAGTTTATCGCCAAAATTTTCTATTTCTTTTATTAACTTCAACGTTTCTAGCGCCTCGGTTTCGTCCATTTTACTGATTGCAAAACCTACGTGTACTATTACATATTCACCAATGGCTGCATTCGGTGTCAACTCGAGACATATTTGTTTTTGAATTCCGCCAAAACTGACTTTACCCATTAAGGGCTGAGAGGCGCGATCAATATCTAAAATTTTTCCTGGTATTGCGAGACACATAGTTCAACCTAAATTTTCAAAATTTGAATGATGTATGTTATGTTCAATTTAACAAAAAATAATAACGAGTTCTATAATCTATTTATCTACGCTTCCATGCAAATTAATATGCTTTGATGCAGCAACAATTTGACCGAGCGATATTCCGCCATCGTTCGGCGGAACCCTTTGATGCCAGTAGGGATGAAATCCTTCCGCTTGAAGTTTTTGCACGGCGTGTTCGGTAAGATATTTATTCTGAAAACAGCCGCCCGATATCACAACGCGTTTCTCGCCGATACGTTTTGCTATTTCAAGAATGATTTCCACCAATGTATTATGAAATTTTACAGAAATGATTCCAACATCCGTGTTTCGTTTAACATCTTCAAGAATATCAAGGATCATCGGCGCCCAATCTACAATGATTTGGGATTTGAGATTTAGGCTTGGAGAATTATGATGATCGATTACGTTGTTCGATGTCGGATGTTCGATGTTCGTCATTGGTAACCGACCATTAACTATTGACCACTTGTAATGTTCGTTGGTTGATGAGTTTCCAATTGCGAATTCAAGCCCCATAGCAGCCTGTCCCTCAAAAGATGTGCGCTGATTTAATCCGACTAACGCTGCAACCCCATCGAAGAGACGTCCGGCGCTAGAAGTAATCGGTGAGTTCAGGTTTCTCTCCAGCATTTGAATAATTGTGCTAAACTCGTCGTTGCTGAAAGATTGGATGAAAGGCAAATCAAAAAATTTTTCTAAATCCTTCCCGAAGATTTCGAATAAAATTCCGATCGCGGTTCGTCTCGGTTCTTTAATTGCCCGCTCGCCACCGGGAAGTTTAAATTGCCGGAACGATGCAACATGCTCGAACGAGTTATCGTTCGTCAGAAGAAACTCACTACCCCAGATCGTACCGTCGGGTCCGTAGCCCGTGCCATCCCACGATATCCCGAGAACTCTGCCGTCAATCTGATTATCAGCCATACACGAAGCAATATGTGCATAATGGTGCTGAATTTGGATGACCGGTGTCTCCTTGCCTTTTGCGTATTGTGTAGATAGATAATTGGGATGTAAATCGGAAACAAATTGCACGGTTGGTGTTTGGTACAATAATTTGAAGCTATCAATAATATTTTGAAATGCATCATAAGCCTCCTTCGTCTCAAGATCGCCGATGTGTTGGCTGATAAAAACATTTTCTCCGGAAGTTAATGCGATCGTATTTTTTAGATGCGCACCGAGCGACATAACCGGTTCACGAGATTTCATCTGAAAACGTATTGGCAGTGGCGCATAACCTCTCGCACGCCTGAGGAGAAGTTCCCTTCCCAGCATTATGCGAACAATGGAATCATCTACGTGTCGTTTAATCGGGCGATTGTGAACGAGAAAAATATCGGCAATTCCGGCAAGGCGTTTTATCGCTTCTTCTTCACATATACAAATCGGCTCATCGGATAAATTGCCGCTTGTCGCTACTACCGGGAAATTCAACTCTCGCATCAATATGTGATACAGCGGGGTGTACGGCATCATCACCCCAAGATATGGATTATTTGGAGCAACCGAATAAGACAAACCCGATTGAGACCGCCAGTCATTTGATATTCGTTTTAGAAGAACAATCGGAGATTCCGGCGAAAGCAACAGCCTCTCTTCGAGACTTGACACCTCACAGTCGGTTTTAACGACATTTAAAGATGGATACATTGTTGCGAAAGGTTTTTCCTCCCGATGTTTACGCTCGCGAAGACGAATGACAGCCTCGTTGTTGCGTGCATCTACCATAAATAAAAACCCGCCAAGACCTTTGATGGCAGCTATTTTTCCTGAACGAATTGCGGCGGCGGTTTGCATCAATGCTTGAATGGAAATAGATAATCGTGCGCCGGTTGAATCCAATAACTCTATATGTGGTCCGCACTTAGGACAGCAGTTGGGCTGTGCGTGAAACCGTCGGTCGAGCGGATTTTCATACTCATGCTGACAATCTTCGCACATGTAAAAATTTTTCATTGTTGTGTTTAGCCGGTCGTACGGGAGTGATTCAATAATAGAAAATCGTGGTCCACAATTTGTGCAGTTGGTAAAAGGATAATGATAGCGGTGATTCGAAGGATCGAAAATTTCTCTGAGACAATCTTTGCAAGTTGCAATATCGGGAAGAACAATTGTGGTAATATCACCGCCGGTTTTGCTGTGACGTATTTCGAATGTCGTGAACCCGACTGGATCGAGGAACGAAGCCTCAAGACTCTGGATAAAAGACCGGTCTGGCTTTTCATTTTCAATGCGGAGTAAAAATCTATCAAGTTTTAATTTGTCACCCTCAACCTCGATGAAAACGCCCTGCGCAGAATTCAACACCCAACCGCTCAGATTCATCTCCGCGGCAAGTCGATATATGAAGGGTCTGAATCCGACACCTTGAACCGCTCCCTTAATTCCTATGTGGAGTCTTTCAATCATTATCTGGGTGGAATCTGTTTAACTATCCAATCGCACCAATCAGTAATACCCGCATTTGTTGCGCATGACGTCTCAAAAATTATCAGCCTAGGATTGATTCTAAGTGCATTATGCTTGAGCGTCTCGATATTGCAATTTACATACGGAAGTAAATCAATCTTATTAATAATTAGAACAGAAGCATTACGAAACATTTCAGGATATTTCAACGGTTTATCATCGCCTTCGGTTGTGCTCGCAACAACGATTTTTAAGGTTTCTCCCAAATCATAGTTTGCAGGACATACAAGGTTACCGACATTCTCGATAATAAGAAGTTGAATGCTTTTAAGGTCTATATTTTTAAGCGCATCATTAATCAGCGGTGCATCCAGATGACAACCGCCTCTCGTAACGATTTGAACAGCGGGAACATTATATTTAGCAATTCTCTGTGCATCGAGATCCGTTTGGACATCGCCCTCGATTACAGCAACTTTTACTTTTCCGTTAAAATATTCCAGCGTTCTCTCGAGTATACTCGTTTTGCCAGAACCCGGTGAACTGACAAGGTTAAATGCGAATATATTATTTTTTCTGAATAACTCACGGTTAAGTCCGGCAATCTCATCGTTTTTTGCTAAAACTTTTCGTTCGATAGTTATCACGCTCATCTTAAAATCCTTTTCAATCGTCAAGTTCAATTTCAACAATATTCAGTTCGTTCCCGGTAAGCAGTGTAATATCGGCGTTGCTGCATGCCGGACAGAAGAACACGCCATAATCGAGAGGAGAAGTTTTCCCGCAATGTTTGCACTGCGCTGTTATCGAAACATATTCTACATCCAGCGACGCATTGTGCAAAGATGAGCCATTCTTTACTGCGTCAAAGCAGAATAGGAGAGAATCCGGAACAATGCCGGCAAGCTCACCAATTTTCAAACGGATCGTTTTTATCTTGTATTCCTCTTCAGCGGAAACATGTTCGCGGACGATTTCCAAAATATTTTGTGCCACCGACATCTCATGCATATCAGTATTCCAATGCAATAAGTAAGCCATTGATAATCAATATTATCCGGCGAATTCTTTCTATTATTGAAGGATTGTTGGATTGTTGATTTATCCAATTTAAGAAAAAGGGAAGTGTTTCTCAATCATGAGAGCGTAAAATAGCATATCGTATAGGAGCTATCAAACGCCGGCTCGAACGGATAATATGAAAGAAAGTTCTTTTACTTTACGATTACTAATTTTTTTGTTATCAGAATCTTCGATTTAGCAGGACCATTTAGAAAGTACTTCTTTTCCTTTTGAAATTAAATCCGGTAATGCATTCATGACATCCGCGCTCAATCCTTCTCTTACTTCATACGGCGGCTTTATCTCCATTGCCAATATGCGAATCTCCTTGGGAAAGTTGATTTTCATTTCTTCGGCAAGAAGAAATACTTCGGGAAGCCCCATGTAGTGCGGTGAGATAGCAACTACATTCTTGAATTGTTCTTTCGAGAGTTCAAGTATTGTACCGGTAGGATGTTGATTGGTAACTACTGCATCGAGTAACAGAACTTTCTCATATCCTTCCAGAACATCCATAATCTCAAAACCAGAGATGACGGCTTCAACGACATCTGCATTGTCTTGAATTACTTTTTGAAGTTCTCTGGCAGCGTGAAGACCAACCGCATCATCGCCAAGAATATCGTTGCCAAGACCAAGAACTAGAATTTTATTTTGACGAACAGACATATTATGCACAATATTTCTTGAATAAAAAGATAGAGCGACGAAGTTCGCCGCTCTACAAGTTTTAAGATGGCTATATCGTTTCTGTTATCGTTTCAGTTCCTGAATAATTTCCCCGTCCTTATTCCGGATGTTGACTACAAGCGGCATCTGTCCCGGAAGTGTATGTGTTGCACAACCAAAGCACGGATCGTAAGCCCGAAATGCCATCTCGATCTTATTTAGAATACCATCGGATACAACGGTTCCCTTTTTAATCAAACCCTGTGCTGCCTTCTTAACTGACATCGCAATCGGTGCGTTGTTGTTCGTTGTACCAACAATTAGATTTACTTTCGTCAAAATACCTCGCTCATCGGTTACATAGTGGTGTGTCAATGTACCGCGAGGTGCCTCAATAATACCAACACCTTCTGTCGGTGTTTCTTTCGGGATAGCTCTAATGTTTGGACTTGTAATCTCTGGGTCGCGTACAAGCTCCAGAGCTCTTTCTGAGGCATACAGCAACTCGATAACTCTTGCCCAGTGGGTTGCAAGGGTAGCATGGACAGGTTTACCACCGAGTGTTTTATACATTCTTTCGTATTCAGCTTGAGCAAGCGGAGTTGCCATTCCGTCAGCAGCGTTGAGGCGTGAAAGCGGTGTTGCCCAGTAAATACTGCCTTCGTTACCT
This sequence comes from Bacteroidota bacterium, assembly GCA_020056225.1. GTDB lineage: Bacteria > Bacteroidota > Ignavibacteria > UBA10030 > SZUA-254 > JAGVIE01. The sequence goes on along the minus strand of JAGVIE010000030.1, from coordinate 25,829 downwards.
TCTATAAATCCTTTCCATCCAATTTTCTTGAGGAATGGGAATTTTAAGTAACTCCACGGCTCAACATGTTCAGCAATGTTATCAAGATATTCTTTAGGAGAATACTTCACAAATTCTTTTCCGTTACAATCGACCACACGAACTTTTCCGTCGTAGAAATTCACTCTATTTTTTTCGTCAACTAATCCCATGGAATGAATTTTCATGGCATACGTATCGCTCAGAATAAGATCTACGTACGCTTTATTCTTGAGAACAATATCATCGAAGACTTTTATAGTGAATTTTCCGAACTCGACCATTTCAACAATACGCGCTTCAACACCCTTACGTTCTTCTTCTGTGAGCCCCTTTGAGACGCCACCAGGCAAGGAAGTAACTTGGTGAATTTTTTTACCCCCCAGCAATTCCATTATCGCTGAATGATGTGCTCTATGTTGAATAACCTTTTTTCCAATTTCAACACCAACTTTTGCGATAACACCGAGGATATTTCGTTCAGCCGCAGGTGCTTCAGGACCTACAACGAAATCTGGTCCACCCAACGCGTAGAAGTGAAGAGCGTGATCTCCAGAAAAGAAAACATTATATAGCAGTTCACGAAGTTTTCTCCCTGCACTCGGAGGTTCAATATGATATACAGCATCGCACGCTTTGGCTGAAGCTATATGGTGAGCTTCAGGACAAACACCACATAAGCGTGTTGTAATTCTCGGCATCTCTTCAACGGGACGCCCAACACAGAATTGTTCAAAACCTCGAAGCTCAGGAATCATAAGATAACAATTTTCAACTTCACCATCATTATTTAGGAAAATATCAATTTTCCCATGACCTTCGAGTCTAGTTATTGGATCGATGCTAATATGCTTTTTATTCGATTCGTTCATGGTTTAATTCCTTTAAGGATTAAATTAAAATCTATCATTTCTTATAAGTCTGCTATCTTTAAGGTCGAATGTGCCATACTAAAGCGATAAAATGTTCCCGTTGGATCTGCAATGGTATTGATAATTTTATCAATTTCATCAGGCTCTTGGGCATCGATAACAGAACTTATTGCACTCAACATTTTTAGACCTTGATCATGAACATTGGGTGGAGCCCCATAGCAGCCGCGACACGGAACATTAGCTTTTACACATAAGGCACCGCATCCGCTACGGGTCGCAGGTCCCATACACACGATACCCTGATCCAATAAACATTCATCTGGATTGATCAATATTTCGTGGAGACGATAGAATTGCTTTACTTTTTTTTCTTTCCTTGTACGCGGACATTCATCACAACACGTTTTATCACCTGCACCTAAAATTGTACCTTTTGGTGGAAGGGGTTTTCCGTTCTTTAAAATGTCTATTACTGCTTCGATGACTGCTGCAACTTGTGTTGACTGCGGCGGACATCCCGGAATATAATAATCGACATCAACTACTTGATCTAAAGACTTTACTTTTTCCCAAAAGACGGGAATTTCTAAATCACCTTCTTTAACTTTTGTAACAGGCTGAGGGAAAATTTTATCAGGATTATGTGTTGATGGGGTATCAAGATAAACCGTTTTAAAAATTGCTTCTTTTGTAGTAAGGTTTGCCAATGCAGGGATGCAACCTTCCTGAGCACAGGATCCAAATGCAACAAGGACTACAGATTTGGCTCTAAGTAACTTTGCTAATTTTTCATTTTCAGAATTTCTGATAGAACCATTAAACAAACAAAGTGTAATACTTTTGTCCGGCATTGCTTCAACATCTTTGTATTTAAAGTCTGTTGCACAGGGCCAAAAGACGATATCGAAAAACGCTGCAACATCTAAGATTTTTACTTCTATATCAAGAACAGCTACATCACATCCGCCGCAGCTTGCTGCCCAGTATAATGCTAATTTTGGTTTTGCCATGTTTTGTTCCCTTATATTCTTGATTATATTATATTCAATATTTAAACTACAACCGCTTGTTCGCTTGAAGATTTTTGATCGACGTGTTGTTTCCAATTAAGAGGTCCGAGCGAACGAATGGTTTGTGTAAATTCAGTAGCCACATGTTGATATACGTCTCCTTCCGAAGCAGAAATCCACTCTAAGCGAAGCCGTTTTTCATCGATTCCGAAAGACCGCATCATCTTTTTTAACAAGTGGACACGGCGAAGGGCTTTATAATTGCCTTCGGCGTAGTGACAATCGCCCGGGTGACAACCTCCAATGAGCACACCATCCGCACCAAGCTCAAATGCCTTCATTATAAATGAAGGATCTACTCGGCCGCTGCACATTGTACGAATTATCCGAATGTTTGCGGGCGATTTTAGTCGTGATACGCCTGCAAGATCTGCACCTGTATATGTACACCAATTGCAGAAAAAAGCTACTATTCTTGGTTCGAATGCCATGGTTGTTTCTCCAATATTATGTTCATAGTCATTTGATATTGACTTCTATATTTCCAATAATCCTTCAAGCTCTGCAAGAATTTGTGCGTCAGAGAAGCCTTTGCCAGTGATAGCGGATGCTGGACAGGCAGCAACGCAAGTACCACATCCCTTACAGAGAACGTCGTTCACTATTGAAATCTTTTTATCTTCGATGAAGTCTATGGCAGTATATGGACACAAGCTGTTGCAAATACGACAACCAGAACAATACTTTTCATCAATCCAGGCACGAACAGGATCGATTTCCACTTCACCTTTTGATATATACGAGAGGATATGAGCCGCGGCAGAACTTGCCTGTGCGACTGTGTCGGGAATATCTTTCGGTCCTTGCGCACATCCTGCGATGTAGATTCCATCGCTCATCGTCGAAGTCGGATCGAGCTTGGGATGCCGCTCTAAGAAAAATCCATCTGGACTTTTGCTGATGGAGAAGACTCTTCTGATTGCATCCACATCTTTTTGTGGTTCCATTGCATTACAAAGAATCACCATATCGACCGGTACCTCGCGGAATTTTCCAATAAGTGTGTCTTCACACCTGATCAGCAATGATCCATCTCCATTCTTACTCCATGTCGATTCAACTACTTCGGCGGCTTTACCGCGAATCATCGTTATGCCTTCATCGAGCAGGCGGCTGTAGAATTCTTCATATCCTTTACCAAACGCCCGCATATCAATGTAGAATTGGTAGATTGCCGCTTCGGTTCTGTCGTGTACAAGGTGCGCAAATTTAAGGGCGTACATACAGCACACACGTGAACAATACGGATGATGCTCGTGATCTCTGGAGCCGATGCAATGAAGGATGCCGACTGCACGAGGCGCTTTTCCGTTCTTTAGCTGAACTTTACCGCCTGTAGGACCTGTTGAGTTGAGCATCAATTCAAATTCGAGTGAACTGTATACATTATCCAACATTCCGTAACCGAACTGTGCCATCTTCGAGCCATCGAATATATCATAACCGGTTGTTAATAATATCTGACCTGCGTCGATTTCGACAACTTCTTCCTTCATGTCGTAATTGATGGCATGAGGTTCACAAACTTTAGCACAGGTTTCACAGCCACCTGTTTTAAAATGAATACATGACTCAGCATCGATAACAGGCACACGTGGTATACCCTGCATCGTAGGAACATAAATCGATGTTTTTGGTCCAAGCGTAAACTCGGGTTTCTTACCTTTATAATCTTCGATAACCATTTTGATGTGGCCAGTTGGGCAAACCAATGCACAGGCGCCACAAACGATGCATTTATCTGACTGCTCACCGAATGGTAAAACCACTTCACGTTTAATTCCGCGATATGCAAATGCGAGTATTTCGGCTTGTACTACTTCGCGGCAAACATTGACGCACCGACCGCAAAGTATGCAAGCATCTTCTGCTTCATCGCGCTCGAGACTGGGAAATCTTGATTCTTTTATTCCCAGTTTTTCAGCAGTTTCTTTGACCACTTTGACATTGGGCCAGCGAGAAAGCATCAGCTCCATTATTATTTTTCGGATCCACTGGATCTTTGCAGAGTTAGTTTGAATGGTTAATCCTTCGCGCACAGGATAGTTACACGCTGTCACGATACGACTTCGTTTGCCTCGGATAACTTCCACGCTGCAAAGACGGCAAACACCGTACGGCTCGAACAACTCTGAATGACACATTGTGGGTATCCAGATACCTGCCTTTTCTGCTGCCTTAAGTATTGGGGTGTCTTCCTGTACCTGAACTTCTATTTCATCTATTTTTACTGTGACCATGCTAACTCCTGATTCTTATTCAACAATGATTGCATTGAAATTGCAGACATCATAACATGCGCCGCATTTGCCACATTTCATTGGATCGATGTAATGGATTTTCTTACGCTCACCAATAATTGCACCATCAGCACAATTTTTCTTGCAAACGTCACATCCATGTCCAACTTCTAAACAAATTTTTTCATCCACTGTATATGATAGCAATTGCCGACATATGCGTGCCGGACATTTTTTATTCTTTATATGAGTCTCGTATTCCTCTCGGAAGTACTTTAAAGTTGTTAGCACTGGATTGGGTGCCGAGCCACCAAGCGCACAAAGTGAAGATTCAACAATCATATTCGAAAGTTCTTCGAGTAATAATAGATCTTCTTCAGTCCCTTTGCCTATGGTAATTCTTTCAAGGATGTCTAACATTCTCTTTGTTCCCTCACGGCAGGGAATACATTTGCCGCAAGATTCTTCCTGAGTATACTTCAAGAAGTATTTTGCCATATCGACCATGCAGTTTTCTTCATCGCATACAACCATGCCGCCAGAACCCATCATCGAACCGACTTTCGTTAGTTCTTCATAATCAACGGGGATATTGAGCATGCTTTCAGGGATAAATCCACCTGATGGTCCACCAGTTTGGACTGCTTTAAATTTTTTCCCTTCGCGAATTCCGCCACCAATTTTATAGACGACATCTCCAAGAGGAATTCCCATTGGAACTTCTACTAGACCAGTATTGTTAACTTTACCAGCTAAGGAAAACACTTTTGTCCCCTTGCTCCCACCCCAAGGATCAATTGAAACATCACCGGTCCCAATGCTTGAAAACCATTTCGAACCTTTTAGAATAATTTGTGGCACATTTACCCAGGTTTCCACGTTGTTCAAGCACGTTGGACAATCCCATAATCCTTTTTCGACTGTGTGAATATATTTCGCTCTTGGTTCACCGGGTTTGCCTTCGACCGAAGCCATCAGAGCAGTTGATTCACCACAAACGAACGCACCCGCTCCACGTCGCACGTCAAGATCGAAATCAAATCCTTTATCGAAAATATTCTTTCCCAATAAACCATATTCTCGTGCCTGCTGAATGGCAATCTGGAACCGCTTTATGGCAAGAGGATATTCCATGCGCACGTAAATGTACCCTTGATGAACCTTCTCGATGGCGTACGCACCAATGATCATTCCTTCGATCACAGCATGTGGATCACCCTCTATAATACTGCGGTCCATGAACGCGCCCGGGTCGCCTTCGTCAGCATTACATATAACATATTTTGTATCACCGTGGGCTTTCTTACAAGTTTCCCATTTCACGCCCGTCGGAAATCCGCCGCCGCCCCGACCGCGTAACCCTGAGGCTTTAATTTCCGACAAAATTTCATCCGGTTTCATCGAAGTAAGCACTTTTGCAAGCGCCTTGTATCCACCTCGGGCGATGTAGTCATCAATCTTTTCTGGATCAATCATACCTCTATTGCGTAACGCAATAAGTGTCTGGTCGGAAAAGAACGGAATATCAGCCATTTTTGGTATCGGCGTTTTCTCAGTGGGTGGCGTGTAGAGATACTTCTTCACGGGCCTCCCTTTAAGAAGATGTTCTTCAACAAGGTGGGGGATATCCGCAACTTTTAGAAGTTGATAAAATATTCCATCCGGTTGGACAACCACAATTGGTCCTGCGCCACAAAATCCATTGCAGCCAGTGTACACAACCTCGGTCTCATTTTGAAGATTGTGTTTTATTATCTCTTTATCGAGAGCTTCTTTTAATTCAAATGAATGGTTAGAGACACAACCTGTCCCTGCGCAAACCATTATTTGTAATCTATATTGTTTCATTCTATTTCTCCTGCTTAGGATTTATTGTATTCGCTCGCTACCAATAGAGAGTGCATAATCCTGCACTAATTTCCCCTGAAGGACGTGACTTGCGAAAATCTTTTTTGCTTTTTCTTCTGTTAGGTCTACATATTTTACAGGCGCCTGTCCAGCAAGTTCAACAGTTGCCATAGGTTCGCGGCTGCATAAACCGGCACATGCAGAAGTGGTAAGAATTACGTCATGAGCATTGTGTGCTTCGATTTCTTTTAAAAATGTACTCATGATATTCCGAGCACCTGCTGCTATACCGCAAGTTCCCATGTGAACTGTAATTTTTGCTTTACCTCCGCCTTCTCTGACGGTCATTTTCCTCCGCTGCTGATCGGCGATTTTGTCTAAATCATCAATTTTTAACCGTGGCATAGTAATGCTCCTTTAAATTATTTAGATTCGTATTTCTTGAGTAATCGCGGGACACCATTGACTTTTATCGGACCGAAGAGGTCGTCTCCGACAATGACGACTGGTGCAAGACCGCAAGTTCCAACACATCCACAGATGTCTAGACTGAATTTCATATCCGGAGTTGTGTCACCACATTTAATCCCGAGTTCCCGCTCTATCGCGCTAACAACGCGGGGGGCTCCAAGGGCATGGCACGGCGTTCCCATACATACATGAACTCGATGTCTTCCTTTAGGTTTTAAACTGAAGGCATTGTAGAATGTTGCAATATTGAATATTTTACTGATCGGAACGTTTGCCTTTTTCGAAACCTCATATAACAGATCTTTGGGCAAATAATTTAACTCGTTTTGAATATCGTGCATCATCTCAATGATATTCTCGGGTCGGGCACCCCAACGATTGACAATCTCATCGGATTTTTGTTGAACATTATATTCCATGAACGTTCTCCTTAATTGCTTATGATAAACTCTCTGTGTTTTCAGTAATAAATTGTTTAACAAATGATAATATACCGCTTGTATTAATATTCACGTCGGCTAATTTTTCTTTTATCTCTCTTGTATTAAAGACGAATTTGTTTTTATTTCTTTTATATTCATATTTGACATCAATATTGGGGTTGCTTGCAATGAGTGCGGTTATTGTTTCAGCCATGTTTCCTAATGGTTGTAAGTCGATGTGGCTAAGCTGAAAAGTTGCGCTCACATGTGTTCCTTTACCAACAATGGATCGAATATCCATTTTGCCATTAGCTAACTTTGCGGCTTGATGAAGTATTGGTAATCCCAAACCTACTCTTCGTGTTGTCCGGCTTGTGAAAAATGGATCAAGGGCTTTATTCACCTCTTCTTCGCTCATTCCTTTTCCATCATCGATAATTTCAATTTTTAACAAATCTGTCTCTTTATTTTCCGTAATTTTAATCTCGATATTTTTCGCACCAGCGGTTACCGAGTTTTCTGCTATATCTAAAATATGTAACGATAACTCTTCCAAAATGGATTTTAGATTGTAGATTTTAGATTTTGGATTCCTCGATTATTTTCATTCTTTAGTGCCATCTTAATTTCGATGATTGTCGGCTCTGCGATTTGATATCCGGTAACGCACTTTCCGATATCTTCGATAACATGTGCATCAGAGTTTTGAATAAATGCATATGTGTGGTATTCGCTGAACCTTTTTTGTGCTTCTTCAATACTTATGTTGGGTGATATCTCCAACGCATCGAATCGCAATGCTTCTGGAATAAAACCTAATTGCCCAATGACGCTGTAACTTTCCCTGTCAATATGCGACGCAATTGCAAGTCCATTAAGTTTGTGGATTCCATTGACAACTTCTTCTATCGACATATCAACAGCACCGATTAACAGTCTTTCATTGAAACCGAGTACTTCGTCGAATTCATTTCCAATCACTTGTATTCCAAAAACTTCAGGGTTATTTTTACCTTGAAGTTTATCGTACACTTTTGCTTGCATCTCAAAAGCGGCTTCAATATTTTCAAAGAGCGCAAGCATATGAATTTCTTCTTGAGTGCAAATTTCCATTCCGGGTATTATTGTGATATTTTTTCCTTCTGCAACTTTTGTTACCGCGGAAATATTCTCGACAGAATTATGGTCGCAGATTGCTATGATATCGAGTTTTTTATAAACCGCTTGTTGAACAATCTTTTGCGGCGTCATTTTCAGATCGCCGCAGGGAGAGAGGCACGTATGAACGTGCAAATCTGCCCTAAATGATTTTAACATTGATTCAATGGGGCGATGGTTAAATGTTACAATGAATCAATTTCTTCCAACACCTAACTCGTACATTTTACCGACTACTTCATAGGCAGAAAGTTTGCTAACAAGTAGTGGAATGTTTTCTTCTTTTGCTTTCTGAATCGTATCATCAGCCGGTTCTCTGCCTTGCACGATGATTATTGCGGCTAATTCTTTTAACACCGCCACAGCAACGATGTTCGCATGAATTTGGATTGTTGTCCACACATCACCTTTCTTACTGTATGCTATTACGTTACTAAGCATATCACTGGCACAGCCACCGGTTACATCTCTGTCTAAGTTGTTCTCACCGCATCGTACCGATAATTTTAACTTTTTAACGATTTCTTTTAATTTCATAATTCACATTACCTCACGTTGTTCGAACTTTACGACTATGTTTTAAGACGGTATCATGTAAATTTCCGGTTAATGTTTCAAATTTTTTCATAGAAATAAAAATACACTCACCCATAGAGGTTCCATCTTTCACAGAATCTTCAGCGAATGTCTGACATGAAGGCGCACCACAAGCCCCACAATCGATTTTCGGCAGCAGGTCGTATATTTCCTGTTTCTGACGCATTTTTTGGATTGCCCTGGAGATATCTTCATCGAGTGGAGCCACAGGACTAGGAGAAATTTTCCCAAGCAATGAGAAGAAATTCTTCTGATAAAGCTCACGAATTTTATCCCTGTCCTGACAAGGCACGCTGCCAAACTTTTTCACGACACGAAGCACCCGACCACGAGCAATGTAAGGATTTTCAACCGTGAGTTGTCCGCCAACACATGCTGTTGGACAAGAATGGCATTCTATATATTGTATGTCTTTGAGTTTGCCATTTTCAATTTCTTCAAATATTCTTGTAACGTCGTTCAAACCGGCGATAGAGATACAGTCTTCGGCTTTTAGGCAAGCAACTTGTCCGCCAACTATGGGCCAGCCCAAGCCAAGCCCACGAATATCTGTTTTTATAGTATCACCGTTAGATTTAGATAAAACCTGTACCAACGAGGGATAAATTTCAGATATTGAAATTGTGCCATCCAAGAATGAATGTTTCTTCCTGGGTGGATATTTAATTGAAATGGTTTTCGCCGGACAAGGTGTAATATAGATGCAGCCAATTTCTTTTTCTTTCAGTCCTAATTCTTTCATTTTGAGATGTTTCGCTTCACGGGCTGCAATTTCCATTGGCGATTCAATAGGAATCAGATTATCCAATAGATTCGGATAACGTACTTGAACAAGCCGGACAATAGCAGGACAGAACGGTGCAATCAGTGGCCGCGGGCTTTTGTTTGAATCGAGATACTCTTGAATTGCAATACTTACCGATTCTGAGGCGCAAGCAACATCATAGGCATCATCGAAACCAATTTTTTTTAGGGCATTAAGGATAACTGAGGGAGAAACATCTTTCCCAAACTGAGAATAAAAAACAGGCGAGGGAAGTGCGATAGTGTATTTGAATTTAGAAAAATCGCTAAATGAACTTGTTTGAGGAATAATGGCATGATTAGGACAAACACGGACGCACTCGCCGCAATCTATGCAGCGGTCGTTAAGAAGCGTTGCTTTACTGCCCCGAACGCGAATAGCCTGTGTTGGGCATACCCGCATACATGCCATGCGCCCTTCGCATTTTTCTGTGTCAATCCTTATGGAACGAAAGTCATTCCGCATGAGTTAGTTTATGTTTATTTTAATTTCCAATTTTATACCTTTACCGACGACAGATTCTATCTTAAAAGAATCTGAATTTCTTTTGATGTTCGGCAAACCCATTCCGGCACCGAAGCCCATCTCTCGCATCTCCGGTGTCGCTGTTGAATATCCTTCTTGCATCGCCAGCGAAACATCCGCAATACCAGGTCCTTCATCCTCAACTATTATGTTGATTTGCTTCGGTGTTACTTCGAACGTCATAGTTGCGTGTTTCGCATACATAACCACATTCATTTCTGCTTCATATGCAGCAATTGCAACTCGACGGATAATAAATGAATTAATACCAAGTTGTTTTAAAATTGATTTTATCTCAGTTGATGCCTTTCCGGCATTGTAAATATTTCCACCTTGTATTTTATATATTTGTGAAAACGCTTTATCCATCTTATGCTTTGAATGGAACACATACCATCGTTGGAACGAGACCTTTTTTATAGAGCAATCCACATGCCTCATACATCGAGTACGGTGTTCCGAGAAGTGGAATTTTTTTATCTTGTGCCAGAGAAATTACTTCCCGACTCGGTTTCTTTCCTCTTACGAATACAATAGCTTTTATTTCCGCGATGTAGGCAGTTTGAACTGTTTGATTATTCACTAATCCTGTCAGAAGAAGCGCACCTGCCTGAGAAAATGCCAGTACATCGCTCATCAAATCGGATGCACATCCAAACTCAACTCTCATATGCAATTGATCATTACCTGTAAACACTTCACAAGAGAGAGATTCTACTATTTCCGACAGCGTCATAGTTATCAAAATTGTATTATTCCTGTGGTTTTGTTGATATCTGATTCACAAGTTTATTATCTATATAGATAGCTCTGCCCGCGGGGATGCGTGTTCCCGGGCAATTACTCCAACATTGTCCGCATCCTGTGCACTTCTCCGTATCAACATATCTAGCTTTTTTCTTCACTTTTATTTTAAAGTTGCCGAGGTAACCTGAAACATCCTGTACTTCTGAGTAAGAAAGAAGCGTAATATCTTTGCGATGACCGACAGAGACCATCTTCGGGGTTAAAATACAGGCGGCGCAGTCAAGTGTCGGAAATGTTTTATCAAATTGTCCCATTCGTCCGCCGATCGTTGGCTCGCGCTCTACGAGATATACATGATATCCAGCATTTGCTATCTCGAGCGCGGCTTGAATGCCGGCGATACCTCCGCCAACTATAAGGGTGTTTTTATTCATCGGCGATTTTGTAATCTCTAACGGTTGGTGCAGTGCAACACGCTTGGCGGCGGCATTAACAAGAGCAGTGGCTTTTCCGGTAGCTTCGTCACGATTATCGTGTATCCACGAACAATGCTCGCGGATATTGGCAATCTGCACAAGGTAGCGGTTCAACCCGCCCGATTCAGCGGCTAACCGAAATGTAAGTTCATGCATCAGCGGAGAGCATGCCGCAACAACAACCCGATTTACGCCAAGATTTTTTATGTCATCCTTAATTAAATTCTGTCCCGGGTCGGAACACATGAATTTATAATCGCGGGCAATCACGACATTGGGTTGTTTCGCAATGAAGTCGCGCACCGATGCGACGTTCACTGTGGCAGAAATATTGACGCCGCAATGGCATATGTAAACTCCGATACGGACCTGACCGTTTTTTTCCATATTTATTTTAACCTCAAGTTATATGAATGTTAGTCATCAACTTAATAACTTCCTCCTCTTGCGAGGAAGGAAGCTTTTAAATATTTAGTTACCAGTAATCTTCTTCCAATCGGCTATACCTTCGGAAACATCGGCGGCTGATTTCCGCAGTGCTTCTTTTTCATCTACGGTCAGCTCGATTTCGACGATTTTCTCTACGCCATTCTTACCTATGATTACAGGCACGCCGGCAAAAACTTCCTTAAGCCCAAATTCACCTTCAAGGTATGCTGAAGCTGGAAGCAATCGTCTGGAATCGCGTACTATTGCTTCTACCATTTGAACCGCTGAAGCCGCAGGCGCATAATAAGCACTGCCGGTTTTCAGCAAATTCACGATCTCAGTTCCGCCTTTTCGCGTCCGATCGACAAGCCGCGCAATAGTTTCCGTTGACAATAACTGTGTAAGCGGAATTCCCGATACCGTGGAATAACGCGGAAGCGGTACCATTGTGTCACCGTGTCCGCCAAGCACCATAGCATGGATATCTTCCATAGCGATTTTCATTTCGAGAGAAATGAAATGGCGGTACCGCGTTGAATCCAGAACGCCAGCCATTCCAACAACTCTCTGTTTTGGAAATCCGCTAACTTTCCATGCCACATAAGTCATTACATCGAGTGGATTTGTTATCATAACTATGATCGACTTCGGCGCGAGTTTTTTTATATGCTCTGCGGCATGCGTTACAATTTCCGCATTCTTCTGAAGCAAGTCCATTCGAGTCATACCGGGTTTACGGGGCAGTCCGGCTGTTACCACTACAATATCCGCTCCTGCAATATCTTCGTATTTATTTGTCCCGAGTATATGGCTTTCATACCGATTAACCGGCGCCGCTTCAGCCACATCCAGGGCTTTACCCTGAGGCATTCCTTCAACAATATCGACTAAAACAACGTCGCCTAACTTTTGCTGAACAATCATAAGAGCGCAAGTAGCACCAACATTTCCACCGCCAATGACTGATATCTTCATTTAAAAATTCCGCTCACACAAATTAATTCTCTTGATCAGTTTGTTCTTACTTTATATTCGCCGCTAGCATTGCGATTGAGTGATTTACTTCGCCACGGACAGAACTTCATCGCTCGATTTCTTTACCGACGCGATGGACTTGGCGAAGGCTTCTTTTTCCTTCTCAGTCAAATCCATAACGATGATTTTTTCAATGCCCTTGGCGCCTAAAACAACCGGCACTCCGATAAATAAACCATCAACGCCGTACTCACCTTTTAGTTGTGTGCAAACCGGCATGATTTTTTTCTTATCATAAATAATCGCTTCAGCCATTTCCAAAGCCGCCCATGCCGGGGAAACAAAAGCCGAGCCGCTGCCCAACAACTTAACCACCTCGCCGCCAGCCTGCCGCGTACGAGCTTCGATAGCGTCTAACTTTTCAGCAGTAACGAATTTTTCCACCGGCATTCCGGCAATACGACATGCGGAACGGATCGGCAGCATATCGTCACCGTGGCCGCCAAGGACTATGGCTTCCACATTCTCTAGGCTTACGCCCGCCTCTTTGGCTACGAAATATCTGTAGCGCGAAGAATCCAGTACGCCTGCCATACCCATCAGTCTTTCACGCGACGGTTTTAAATTCATATTCAGACGATAAACAATAGCATCCAATGGATTGGCGATAGAGATGACAATCGCCTTCGGGCAGAATTTAGATATGCCCTCGCTCACCGCATCGGTGATCTTTAAATTGGTTGCCAGCAATTCTTCCCGCGTGGGGATAGTGCCATCAGGTCGGGCGGCACGCGGCACGCCAGCAGTGTTAATGACCAAATCCGCACCCGCGATAACGTCGTACTCTTTCGCTCCTTCAACCACCACATCCGATGAAATAATTGGTGCGCCTTCTGCGATGTCGAGACATTTACCTTTGGATAGATCGGGTCCTTTCACATCTACCAAACTAACGTAACGCGCTAACCGGCGTCTCACAATTTCTTGTATCAGAACGCCGCCAATATTACCACCGCCTATAACTGCAATTTTCATGATAATTTTCCTTTCTTTTTTTTCAGATTTAATTATCGATGCGGAGTAAGAGATTTTAATTCTTCAAACTCCGCATCGCAAAAATACTATTACTTAACAGCTTGCGCTTTTACCCATTTAGTCGTAACCGATTTTGGTCTTACAATCGGATACCCCATGGCGCGGGCAATGATGGCTTGCGCCGAAACGCCGAGTGCGCGTGAAACGCTGAACAATACCGTGTAATAATCGAATTCAGTCATTCCGTAATGGTACAATAATGCTCCTGAACCGGCATCAACATTGGGCCACGGATCTTTTATCTTCTGTACCTGTTTTAAAACATCGGGCACAACATCGAATACGTTAGAAACGGTTTGGAATACCGGATCGTTCGAGCAATACTTTTTGCCGAAAGCGAGGAAAGCGTCGAACCGCGGATCGGTTATTCTTAATACTGCATGTCCGTATCCCGGGACTACTCTTCCGGCGCTCAAGGTTTCCTGAGCATAACTTCTTAATTGTTCAGGTGTAGGTTTGCCGCCGAATTTTTTATTCGTTTCTAAAACCCATCCGAGGCATTCTTGATTGGCAAGTCCGTGCAATGGACCGGCAAGTCCGTTCAAACCTGCAGAGACTGCATAGTATAAATCAGACAGAGCGGAAGAAACCGTTGCGGTTGTTGCTGCGCTTACGTTTCCGCTTTCATGGTCGCTGTGCAAAGTTAAATAGAGTTGCATCAACTTTGTAAATTCACCGTTCGGATCAGCAAGCCCGAGCATGTGGACATAATTAGCCGACCAATCGATACCTTTCTTGGGCACAATGCGTTCACCTTTGCCAAACCGCATCCGGTAAATTCCTGCCGCGATATTCGGAAGTTTTGCGATAAGATTGAGAGCGTCTTCCAACATCGGCTCCCAATAGATATCCTTTTTCATTCCTTCGTTGTATTTTTTCCGAAATACCGACTCTTTTTCCAATACGAGTATTGCAGTGTTGAACATTACCATCGGATGTGAATCTTTCGGCATTGCTTTCATTACGTCCCAAACATACTGGGGAACATCTTGTCTTGTTTCTAAATCCGCCTGAAGAGATTTCAATGCCGCCGCGTCGGGAAGCTCTCCGGTGCAAAGAAGATAGAATATTTCTTCGGGTAATTTATCTCGCAATTCTCCGATAGGTTTTTCGCGTATGATTAATCCTTTATCGGGCGGAACCTCGGAAGTATCACAGACCAAACATTTTACTCCGCGTTGTCCTCCGTACAATTGTTCAATTGTTACTTCTGATATTACTTTTGCACCCTGTTCTTTCACGAGGGTTTTTACTTCCTCGCGAAGCCCGGGAATTATTTGGGCTAATTTTTCTTTTAACGAAGCCATACTAACTCCTTAACTATTATTGGATAATATGTTTATTGATTATGTTATTTGATTTTTTTCATCTCTTCCTATACTGCACTATTGAATAGCCCCATCATCATATCATGCCATTATAAGCGAGGAGATTTTTTTCCCCACAGGCACAAACACCGAATCTAATCCAATATTTTTTTCAGGGAGACCTAGAACGATCCCCAAGAGTTGTGTAAAATAAAGAATTGGTACGTTGAAATTTGTATTATAGATATTGTTAATTTTATTTTGATACGCTTCTAAATTGAAGTGGCAGAGCGGACATGTAGTAACGATAACGTCGGCGCCATGCGCTTCCGCGCAAGCCAGTAATTCTTTGTTAAGCTTTAACGCCGTTTCCTCGAATGTCGTCATCAACATACCGCCGCAGCATCTGACTTTCATCGGAAAATAAACTACCTCGGCGCCGCATTTTTTAAACATCTTATCCAGCAATACGGGGTTTTCATGATCATCAAAGGTTTTATCGGGACGCACTATCTGGCATCCGTAATATGGCGCGATCTTCAAACCGCCTAAGTTCTTTTTCATCTTCTTCTGAATCGTTTCGATGCCGACATCGTTCATTAATATGTCGAGCGGATGCCTTACCTTGGTATTGCCGCTGTAGTTTAGCCCAGCTTCCGACAATGCTTCATTCACATCATGATGCATCTCGGGAATTTGATTTAATATGCGATTTGTTTTCGAGAGTACCGTAAAACATGAACTGCAAGGTGCTACGATATCGTATCCCATATTTTGTGCCAGCGCGAGATTACGGGAGGATACGGCAAGCGATACAGTTTCTTTCACAGACATATATACAGTTGCTCCGCAGCAATTCCAATCATCGATTTCAATTAATTCCTGATTGAGCGCTTTGAAGACTTCTCTGACCGATTCATCGTAGCCCCGTTGAGTTTTTTCGAGACTGCATCCGGGATAGTATGCGTATTTCAAGGTTAATTCCCTTTCTTTGATTCGAGTTCTAATTCTCCTACTGCCTTATAACCGACATATTCAGGCGAATATTCTATCGGTTCGGGTAAATGCCGCACTTCTATTTCGTTTGCCTTTTTAATTATACGCGATAAAGCCTCATGTGCTTTGATCTTCTTAGGGAAAAGTGCGATTCGCTTTGTTTTATACATCTTCCTGGCAAGGGGAATCATTCCAAATAATTTTTTTAAATCCATCTTCATATAATATTTTCTGATCAGTGTTCCCTCGTGGAGGCGTCCGTATGCCATCAGGTTCTCTATAAACAAGTTTGCCAAAATCTGTACTTGCGGTGCTTTGGATTCATATTTTTTTTCCATTGCTGTCCGTTTTAAAGCATACATTATGTCTGTAATTTTGATTCCCGATGGACAACGCGTTGTGCAAACATAACAAGACGCGCATATCCAGATAGTACGGCTTTTCATAATTGTTTCCATTTCACCGGCGCGGAACAAGGCTATTAACTCGCGGGGGGAAATATCCATTGCATAACTTACGGGGCAAGAGCCTGTGCATGATCCGCATTGAATGCAACGCTTGATTCGTTCACCCGATGGAATTTGTTTTACTTGTTCTAGAAATATTTGCCGGAGCTCAGCCTCTGTGTGTGACATGGAAAATGGTATATGTGACGTTGCAGCCATAGTATGCCCTTTATACAATAGATGTATGATATCTTTTCAAATTGGAACGGAGTATTATCTTGGATTTAAAACTAGAGCTTTCTTTTGGTGAATGTAAAACAACGGGAGTATTAGCGATTGTATGAAGATTGAAATTAAGAGGAATCTGATAGAAATGACTCAGAAAAGTCTTGGGGATTGCTGCGATGGAGCTTTTTTCCCGGATCGCATTATTTTTTCTTTCGGTATCAATTATAGAAATGCTTACAAACATACCCCACGGAGAAGTATAACGTTTTGTTAGAGTAATATTATTAATGCCGAGCATATTCACCCAAATAATCGTAAGCTACCAGAAAAACTACAACAGAATTAGTATTGCACATTACATGCAAACTATTTGAATTAGTTAAGAACGACGAACTTGGTAGAAAGAGTGAACCGTATGCCCATATCGATTAAAACGTTCTAATGATTTTCAGATAAAATAGTCTGTTAATCATCCTAACAGATTAAATATATTTTTATGGACACTAAGCATTGTGTATGGGACAACTATCGTGCCAGCGCATAGCAAAGATATCTTAGCTTTTTTTATTAAAATTTGATTGTATCCATAAAATTGGTTTTCAGATATGCGAAATCTTTTTTTTCAGTTCTCATATTTAATAACAATAATATATATATACGCAAACATAAAAATTAGGACAAAATAATCTTATTAGGAACTTTGCCCTCTTCCACAGCAATATATATACATGAATGGTTGTTGTATAATTACCTTGCCGAATAATCGTTGCAAATAATTTTTTTTTGTCTTTCTTTTCTCTATTTTATTTATTAGAATTTGATTCACAATTACCCATCCATTATGAAAACGCTATCTACAAAAAGCATACAATCACAATTAATTCTGTATTTCACGATCGCCATTCTCGTCCCTTCGATCATCACCGGTATGGTTGGTGTGAAAATCATTCAACATCAGATATATACGCGCGCTGAAACAAAAACGATTTCCGATCTAAATTCCGCGCGTGAAATTTATCGAAATAAAATTTCTCAGATAGAAAACATCGCTCGGCTTACTACCGCAAGGAGTCTCATAGTCAAAGCTGTTATTGAGAATAACTCAACATTCCTTCAGAAAGATTTGCAGAGAACACTGCAACGTGAAAAGCTCGATATATTAACTATCGTCGACAAAAATGGGAAAGTGATCAGCCGCGGGCACAATGCTTTCGCATTCGGTGATAATCTGAAGGAGGACAAATTAATTTCCCGTGCAATTGCTACGAAAAGATTAGCCGGTGGAACCGATATAGTTACGCGAGAATATCTTATGCGTGAGTCACCTGAACTTGCGGCTCAAGCTCTGATGGATGTAATACCTACCCCAAAAGCAAAACCGCATAAAGATAAACAGGAGTCTTCCGGGTTGATGTTAAAAACCGCAGTACCGATCCTTGATGATCAGGGAAATTTTCTTGGTATTTTGCTTGGCGGTATTTTAATTAACCGAAATTTTGAGATCGTCGATAAAATCAAAGAGATCGTTCACGAAGGAGAAGTCTACAAGGGAAGAGAAATCGGTACAGCTACGATATTCCAGGGTGATCTTCGTATTTCAACCAACGTAAAAAACGAAGACGGCACTCGCGCCATCTCAACACTCGTCTCCGAAGAAGTTTATGATTCGGTTTTATCCGGAGGAAGGCGTTATGTTGGCGAGGCTTTCGTCGTAAACGCTTTGTATATAAGCGCATATGAACCCATCCGCGACATCGATAATAATATTATCGGCATATTATATGTCGGCGTACTTGAGCAACCCTTCGAGGACATACTTAAAAACACTTTAGCAATATTTCTCGGGATCGCGCTGCTCGGGATCGTTCTTATTATAACAGTTGCCGTCAATCAGGCTAAAAAAATTTCTACTCCGCTTAAAAAAATTGAAAATGCTGCCGATAATATTGCGGAAGGAAACTATAGTCAAACGATAACCGTTCATGCACCGCGTGAAATCGAACATCTTGCCGCTTCACTCAATCAAATGGCAAAAGAATTAGAACGAGAGAAGCTGGAAATTGAGGAATGGGGCAATACGCTTGAAAAAAAAGTGTTGGAACGAACTGAAGAAATTAGAAAAATACACTCTCAGCTCTTCCGTTCTGAGAAACTGGCTTCACTTGGCAAGCTCGCGGCAGGAGTTGCTCATGAAATCAATAACCCGCTGACAGGAATTCTTACGAACAGCAGTTTACTGCTGGACGATCTTGAAAAAGCAGACCCGCGTCGTGAAGATGTGGAAGTTATCGTCAAGGAAACGATTCGCTGCCGTGAAATTGTAAAACGACTGCTCGATTTTGCCAGGCAGACTAAGCCTCAGAAGCAATTAATCGATATCAACTCAATCATTGAAAACATAATTCTCTTGGTGAGAAATCAGACTTCATTCCGCAACATTGTAATCCAAAAAGAATTATCGGAAAACATCCCCGAGGTTATGGCAGACAGAGACCAGATTCAACAGGTTTTTGTCAATATCATCATTAATGCATCCGAGGCTATGGCAAAAGGCGGCTCTCTCACCATAGAATCAAAACTTGCCGAGCTGGGCGATTCAATACTGATACGTTTTACTGATACTGGCACCGGAATATCGGATGATATTAAAGAAAAAATATTCGATCCCTTTTTTACAACAAAGGAACAGGGAACCGGTCTTGGACTTTCCATAAGTTACGGTATCATAGAACAGCATGGCGGCGATATCAACATAGAAAGTAAACCCGGGGAAGGAACAAAATTCACAATTCGATTACCAATATATTCGCAAGAAAGTGAATAAACAATGGAAGCAAACTTATTAATAGTCGACGACGAACTTGTCATCTGTAAAAGCTGTGAGAAAATTTTCCTTCGTGCCGGGCACTCTGTGAAATACGCAACATCCGGTAAAGATGCGCTTAGAATATTGGATGAAGAAAAATTTGACGTAATTTTTACAGATCTTAAAATGATGGATGTCGGCGGGATGGAAGTTTTACAAACCGTTAAACAAAAATATCCCGAAACGCTTGTAGTAGTAATTACTGGATACGCGACAATCGCTTCCGCTATAGAGACGATGCGCAGCGGCGCGTTCGATTACCTTCCCAAACCGTTTACGCCGAGTGAACTGCTTGCTATATTGAATCGCGCTCTTGAGAAGAGGAAAATTATCCAGCTTTCCTCAGAAGATTATACTTATTCTCCTGAAGAAGGTTTCGAAGGAATCATAGGCAAAAGTTCGAAGATGCAGGAAACGTACCGGTTAATTCAAAAGGTTGCGCAGACCGACAGTACCGTTTTGATCATAGGTGAAAGTGGCACCGGTAAAGATTTAACAGCTAAAGCCGTTCACAATCTGAGTAGAAGAAAAAATGAAAAATATTTCGCGCTGGATTTAACGACCCTTTCAAGCACATTATTAGAGAGTGAATTATTCGGACACATTAAAGGGTCTTTTACCGGAGCTCACGCCGATAAGCAGGGAATTTTCGATGCCGCCAACCGTGGAACGATTTTCCTGGACGAGATAGGCAACTTACCGGTTGAAACTCAGGCGCGATTGCTGAGAATACTTCAAGAAAAAGAATTCATGCCTGTCGGAAGTACGGTAGTAAAACATGCCGATGTGCGTTTAATTTTTGCTACCAATCAAAACCTCACTAAACTTGTGGGAAGCGGTAAGTTCAGGGAAGATTTATACTATCGACTTAACGTATTTCCGATCAAGCTTCCATCGTTACGAGAGCGGAAGGATGATATCCCTGAGCTTGCGATGTACTTTCTAAAGAAATATTGCGCGAAAAACGATAAACCCATTCCTAAAATTCAAACTGAAACAATCGAATCATTAATGAATTATCACTGGCCCGGAAATGTTCGGGAGCTTGAACATACTATCGAACGCCTGTTGATATTGGTAGAAGGTGATGAGATCGAGCCGGTTCATGTATCTGCTGCACTTTTCAGAGCCGACGCGTACGTCCGATCTTTAATTCCTAAAAACAGCGAAGAGTTAAAAACTTTAAAAAAGCAGATCCGGGAAGCATCTGTTCAGGAGATAGAAAAATTATTTATTGCCGAGGCTCTCATTCGGAACGATTGGAACGTTTCTAAAGCGTCGCGCGAAGCAAACATGCAGCGTTCAAATTTCCAGGCATTGATGAGAAAATATGGAATTTCAAAACCCAGCCACCCTGCATAACAAAACATGCACATGAATATTTTTCTTATTCGGCTGTTGCAATAGATTTTCCGGGAAATAGGTACGATATTATTTATTTTGAAAGTATTGTCAAGATAAATGTATTATTGTCAACGTCCGTAATCTGTCCGCGTCTTCAGGTGTAATTCATTGCTTCATAACAAGTTACACCCCAATCTACTTTCCACTAATCCTGTTGGCACAATCATTGTAAGTCTATAATCCAGTATTGAAAACGAAAATCATCACAATATACTTTATAAGGATAAAAACAATGATTACCGAGAAAATTTTAATAGTGGACGACGAAGAAATTGTATGCCATAGCATAAAGAAAATATTATCACGCAAAGGCTACACTGTCGAGAACGCGCTCGATGTTGAAAGTGCGATACAGAAAATAAGCAACACATCGTACGATCTTGTTATTACCGATTTGATGATGCCGAAAACCAACGGTATGGAGCTGCTTCAAATAATTCGCGATCATTATCCCGAGCTTGAAGTTGTAATGATCACCGGTTACGCATCTATTGAATCAGCGGTGAAGGCAACGAAATTGGGCGCTTCCAGTTATCTGCCGAAACCGTTCACGCCCGATGAGCTGACCGAGATAACTGAAAAAGTTCTCACCAATAGAAAAGTAAAAGTTGAAACACGTGCGAAACAACAAACCCTGCTACCGCAAGCGGATGAAACAATATCAGGCAACATCGATGTCGATATGCCGTTTAATGAAATCGAGGTCGAGCGCGCCACTTCGAAAGAATATGTTGAAGCTCTAACTCACTCAGATGTACCGCTTGCTAAGAAAATTGCCGACAAAGCATATTGCCACACCGGAAAACGTGACTGCCGCAAAGTTGTGCTGGACGGCAGAGAATGTACGACTGAATGCCCGATTGAGAAGAAAGATAAAGTCCGCACAAAATCTGTAAAAGTTTTTCGCGCGACAGTGGATCTAATAGATGTCGATATGCCGTTTAACACATCGGAAGTCGAAAGGTACACAAGCGCCGATTATATCAACTGTTTAGATCGATCAGACATTCCCCGCGCGGCACTGTACGGCAGAGATGCAACCGCGAAACACAACGTTCTCGTAATCGATGATGAGCCGATTGTTTGCCACAGCGTACGCCGGATACTTTCTAAGCAAAGCTGTGCGGTTGAAGAAGCATTCGATGTCGATTCTGCCATGCAGAAGATGAAGCTGAACAAATACGATCTCGTAATATTGGATTTGAAGATGCCGAAAAGAAGCGGATTGGAAGTTCTCGATTCGATTAAGAGTAATTATCCCGAAGTCCCTGTAATAATGGTCACCGGTTTTGCCTCTATTGATACTGCTATTGAAGCGACAAAAGCCGGCGCGTTTAACTTCATACCAAAGCCATTTACTCCCTCCGAATTGTCAAAGGTAGCCGAGGAAGCCCTAACTGCCTGAGGTAATTCGATATACACGAAGCAAAATCCCGATAGTAATAAAACCTATCGGGATTTTTTATTTCAATAAATTTGATGTTCCTTACTTCACTAAAATCATCTTCATCATCTCCGAGTATGATTTACTTGGATTAGACGTACTCGCGGCATCTATCCGGTAATAATACACTCCTGATGAAAGATTACTTCCGTCGAACGTTACAGTTTTATATCCGGCGGATTGCGTTTCGTGTACTAGTGTTTGTATCTCCTGTCCCAGCACGTCGTAGATTTTCAACACGACGTACAATTCTTCCGGAAGTTCATAACGAATTTCCGTGATGGGATTGAATGGATTAGGAGTATTCTGTAATAGTTTGAACTCTGTCGGCATCGGAGTCGGCGAGGTTGTAATTTCTTCACCGTCCAATCTTGCCGTTTTATTATCCTGCGGATCACACGGTGGTTGACTTGCAGCCGATTCGATGATAATAGTCTTATTGCCGTTATTACTTTTCTCGACTTTAGTTTGCCCAACTCCATTCATATTCACTTCTTCAGAATTCTGTCCGTCGTGTATCTTTAGCCTGTGATTCGTTAAATTATCTTCCTTGATATCCCAACGAATCGTTAGCGGATATACGGCATCCCTGATTTTTAACGGAAAGATTGTCTTCTCTTTCCCCGATTTTATAGTTTCTAAAAATTTCCCTGAATGGAATTTAGCGTGAAACCAACCGGGCGGCGGCTCGGGCGGCATTTCCTCGTTAGATTTCATTCCTTTCCCAAGTGCGAGTCCTTTGTTGCGCAGGTACAGTGTCTGCTCGTTTCCAAGAGAATCGGAAACAACTATTGCATCCATCATGGCGTATGAAGTATATGTTGGACAAGGATCGGGCGGCGGTGCGCTCTTAGTCGTGAAGTTCCAAATAGTTGACCAGCTACTTGTTCCACTGCTGTTGGATGCATTCACACGCCAGTAATATTTTGTGCTGTACGATAGGTAAGAAACCAAACACGATATAGCCGGAAGATTTGGATAATCTATAACCAGCGAACTGAAAGTCGAATAACGCGATACTTGCAGTCTGTACTGCGTTGCACCCGTTGATGAGTTCCAATTGAGAAATAATGAATTATTTTGATCTATTGCATTATTCGCAGGTGATGAGAGCAAAGGCGCGGGCGGCGGCACCTGCGGCGGACTCGTTGTAGTTATCTTCCATACATTCGACCAGTAGCTGGAGCCATTCTCGTTTGTCGCCTTCACTCTCCAGTAATATGATGTGTTGTATGATAATGATGAAACCGATTTAGAGTTTGTCGTAAGTGTTGAGTCGTGTACGACTAATGTGCTGAATGTAGATGATGTAGATAGCTGGAAGCGATACGTTGTTGCGCCATCTACCTGATACCAGCTAAATGTTAATGATATCAGTTGATTGACAGCGTTGCTATCGGGTGATAATAATCTCGGCTTTGAAGGTGCGCCGGGAGGCAGAGGCGGTTCTTGTGCTGATGGTAGAGATTGATTTATTGGTGGTGCTGCTGCGTTTAGTATTAGACTTCCCGAGCTATTTACCTTTACCCAATAACCGCGACCGGGTTCAATGGTAGTTGCTAATGTATATCCGGTAATTGGATCGTATTCTAAATAATCTGAAATAACGTTCCCGGCGGGTGTTATAGTATTGGTTTCTACCGGTAATGAAATTGAGCCAATAATGTTCCAACCACTCTGGACAGTTATAGGGAGGTTGTTTAATCCCGTACCGACATAACTAAAATTTGGATTTGGATCTTGATCATATTTAACCCAATAACCTGGTCCATTTGTTAGCATGGTCTTTGATACATAGCTTCCTTCATATGCGAACGCATCTGAACTTGCAGTTTTATACACAGCTGTTTTAGTGAAATCTCCAACTATGTCTGGTACACTAACTAAATTCCAGCCTGCAGAAACAACACTGCTGATCTCCGTCGGTTGAGAAATTAACTTTGTCTTGAAGTTATAATACGGCACCTGTAATGAGTTGAGATATACAACCGTTCTATCGCTTGAGGATGTACTCATTGTCATTTCTATGCTTGCACTTTGACCATCTTTCTCGATTATGTATGGTAAAGTCCAATTTCCCGATACATATTGTGCAGCGACGATACCCTGGGAAGTATGCCAGGATAATGTTAAATCATTCGACTTCAGTGGATTATATCGATAATCGCTCAATGTGGGCGACCATGGGTAATTATTTTCACCCGAAGAATTCTCAAACGTCCATCCGTCAATATATTGACTCCCATTTAATTTCTCTACTTTGATATTCCCCTGAGTACCGTTTCGATATTCCCAAGCGATAATTATATTATTTTCTCCATTAAGAACTATGGTTGGTTTAGCATTTGTTTCGCTGCCAATATTTGCCGCGATTGTTATTGGAGATGCCCAATTGAGATCACTTGAACCTGGTGAAAGCGATGATGATGACCCGATCGCAAGTTTTATTCCGCCCGGTTCTTCCCAAACAATATAACAGTAAAAAGTTAATGGAATTGTTATTGAGTTTGTGCTGCTGCCTGATGAATCAGTATTCTGATTTGCCAATAGATTTGATGATAACCCCCTCGTTGCAGCTATGGCAAGATTGGTTGGATTGTTTATCTGATTATTTAGAGTTGCTATCTGAGAGAAATTTATTGATCCAAATCCTACCCCAAATGAACTTTCATTAAATGCTCCGATACCACATTCGATTGTTCCATTCGATAACCATGCCGCAAGGAGTAATGACGGTTCACCTCCTTGAGCCTTGATGGTTGTCGCGACTGGTACAGCACGATAATCCTTTTGACCAATAAAACTATTTCCTAGTTGATCATGAATATCAAAATTGTTAATAACATCTGCTACCGCACCATCCCATCGTATGCTATGTATCCAGTTTGAATTTTGATACTTTACCTGTTCATAGATACGCCTGATTTCATTATTATTCGGATTTATGACGTTTGTTGGATTTCGGTAGATAGTTGTTGCAGTTGGTAAGCCCTCAATGGGCCATTCCTTAAACCATGTTGCGCCGTCGTCCGATGAATATGTTGTAAATATTCCATCTCCACTCTCGTATGTTAAGTACGTTAGTGTGCCATAGCCAAGATTCGTTGTAACAAGTTTTGTTTGCCCATTTGATCCGAGCGCAGTATTTTTTGAAGAAGCCAAACGTTTTTTAAATACAGGATGCAAATTGGTAGTATGGTCATTTGGAGTAAAATTAATTATATTATCCTGTATAATATTTCCATAGCCATCCCTTAACTCACCCTCATCCGATAACCATCCAGCTACACTCTGATCTTCCCCCTAATTTTCGGACAGAGAGAAAAGCCAGTATATTAGAGAAAAGGAGAAGTCCGAAATGGAAGCAGAACAAGTCAGAAGAAGAAG
>JAGVIE010000022.1 GCA_020056225.1 Bacteroidota bacterium | reverse complement strand
GTTAAGTAAATTTTTCAAGAACAAAAAAACAATTTCGCATAATGTCTTGTGCGTTTACGCTGTGCCGTTTGCCACCTATAAACAACTCATTTTCTTTGGCGGCAAACGGCATGGAGCGAACTCAATAATTTCTCTATCAATCCGCCGCGGATGAGCGTTGTAAACACGCTTGTTAGTAGCATTTGCCATTCATCTGAGCAAGACGAGTTTTCTCGTTTCGATGAATGAACCCGCTTGTAAACGATAGAAGTACACGCCACTTGTCAACTGAGAGCCGTTGAATATAACGTCATAGCGTCCTGCCACCAGTTTCTCACTCACGAGAGTAGCAACCTCTTTTCCGAGAACGTTGTATACTTTCAGAGATACGAATGATTCGCTCGGCAGCTCAAAGGTGATTGTCGTACTTGGGTTAAACGGGTTTGGATAATTCTGATTCAGTACAAAATCATCCGGTGCGATTGCCGAGCCAAATTGGTCTTGATGCAAATCAGTTGTCACATTTCCACCTCGAACTAGTCGGACATAATTATAGATCCGGATAGCATCCCCTTGGGGTCCGTGGCCATATGGATATTGGCTTGGGTCTCCTGTTTTAGGGTCGCTTCGTTGAGCGCCGGCGCCATGCACATCAACCCAACCACCAAACTGGGGCATGTAACCCATGGCTCTTCCAAAACTGATGTAAACTGCCGCTTTTCCGTCTGATGTTGATTGGCTGCTAAAAGTTGTACTTGTCCAATAGCACGGGTAATCTGCAGCGCCAGCTTCATTGGTAATCTGCGTACAGTTAAACATTGTATCAATGGCAGCCGAATTAGTTATTGCCGGTGAACGCGTATAATCAACTATGCTTTGTAATTCTTTGGCATTTGGCAACCGCCAGTCTGTGTAATCAGCATATTCAAAGACTTCGGCGTAGCTTAATGCGCTTTCCCAGTTTACACCGGTTCCGTAATCATCTTTCATCCACATTAAGCCGGTAGCATTATCGGTAATGGTACCATCGCCGTTATCTTCAAACTGGTTAATTCCGTATTCCGTATTATCGCGGACATATAGCACGTAATACTTTTTTATGGGTGCATCGGCCGGATAACCTTTAATACGTCCATCTACAAAATTAACCCCGAACATAGTTCTGTCTCCCCCCATTGTTGTGCTTCCATATATCGTAGATGTTGCAACCTGGGCATCGATTAGCCTGTCGCCTGCGCTCAGATCGCCATAACCAATATCAAAGTACGTAGTATTGATAAACGGAATTACACCTGCTGTTGATGTAGCAGTAGGATTTATCTCCGCCCCGCTAAATAAAATCAGCGAGTAAAGCTCCTTGATAGTCGGCAGTCGCCAGTCGGTATATCCCCCCGTATTACACGATGACGCTGCGGTTTTAGCATCGTCAGCATACATTTTATCATCTGTGTTTTTAACTCCATCTCCATTTAAATCATAAGATTTTGTCCACATCAGCCCGGTAACATTGTCGGTAATTGTACTGTCGCCGTTATCGGTGTAAGATGGTGTGTTTCCGGAGTAATTTGCATCCTGTCCGTAGAAGGATTGCCCCGATGAGGGTGCTGTTATCGTTGTGCTGTTGTTGTAATATAAGATCTGTCCGGTATCGACGACCTTGTAAGTGGTGTCGGTCTGTGCCCATATAACGCCGTTCAAAGCCACTAAGATAAAAAATGCCAACAAGGAAGAATTTTTTTTTCTTCTTGTAGCAAAGAAAGTAAAGTTCATAATTAGCCCTTTCATAATTTTAATATTATTGGTGAGGAGGTCGTCTTTCACCAGGTTTTGTGTTGCGTTTTTCTCTTTCGTTTTTCATTTTCTCGAATATTTTCTTTTGATCTTTGGTCAATATTTTTTCGATTTTACTATCTTCTTCATTGTGGATTATTTTAACTGCATCCATGTATTCACGATGTTCTTTAGAATCTTTATCACGTAATTCAACCATCTTCTTTTGAGTAAAATCCAGAATCGAAGTGACCTTTTTTACCTGATCTTTTGTCAGATTAAGCACATCCTTTAAATGCGATAGCCGTTCTTCTTTGGTTGGAGGACCCTTCCTCGGTGGATCTTGCTGTGCTATGCCAAGAGAAAAACTTACAACCAATAAGAGCAATCCGGTAAAGATTTTTTTTGTCCACATAATTGACTCTTTTAATAATTACTGTTCGCTGTTCGATTAATGTATATGGCTTAGTTGTGTCCTTCAATGTTGGAGTCAACTGCCTTTATTCATTAAGACGTCATTTAATGATTATACTTGCACTAAATTTGAAAGAAAAAAGCCCTTCATCGATTATCTGATGAAAGGCTCTTATTATACAACAGTCTTTGTTACTTTATTCTCTATTTCTGTTTTCTCTCGGTGGCGGATTCATCGGTCGTTCACGCTCATGTGGTGGCGGTTGTCCTTCCTGCCTTTGCTGCGGATTTCTGCGAAAAAATTCATCCATCAATCCCTGTAGTTTACCGAGCTGTTCCTTCCCGCATAATTCTTTCAGATCTAAAAAATGCTTAAATGTAATCCGTTCAAGCTCTGTTTGTTTCTTCCCTATCAAATCAGCGATTTGCATCGCTTTTATAGTATCCGGTTCATCATTAAATATCTCATCCATCATTTCTTTTTTTGAGTAGCGGATGTCATTTACCAGAGGACGGGTTCGTTCACCATGAGCTTGCCTGAGTTGATCATATTGATGAATTTGTTCATCGGTGAGATTCAGTTCTTTTTGTAAAAATTGTAATGTTCGTTGATCCTGTCTCGGTTCTCTTATCTGTGGCGAAGCTCCTATCCGTCTATTTTGATTGAACCATAACATCGAAATCGTAGAAATATTAAGAATAACAAGAATGACAATCGTCCAGAAAGTAAATCGATTTTTGGTAAAAATATCCATGTTACACTCCTATTCATTCATTAAAAAATTTGGATTATATTGATTGGAATCCAGAGCTAATTCCTTTGCCAAAGCGTCCAACAGTTGTTCACGGCTGGAATAATTGCTGTTTCTATTTTTTAAAAACAATGTAGCTGAAAAAATATTCAGTGCAATAATTAATAAAAGCAAAGCAGGCTTGAGAACTCTCCATGCGAACTCCCAACCTCGGATTTTCTGTTTTTTCGAATGCAAATTATCAATTCGAGTTTTTAATCGAGCATAAAAAAACGGATTGCTCTTCAACCGTTCAGCCTGATCAAAACTCTCGAGCGCCTTCTGAGCTTCATTTTCTATCTTTTCTTTCCTAGTCATAATAAAACCTCTTTCCTTTTAATAAGACGTGATTTGTAAAAAAATCTTTCACTTTTCATAAATGTTTCTCATAAAATTTATGTAATTTCTTTTGCAATTTATTCTTCGCCCTATGGATCAACGAATCCACCGATGAAACCGAAGTTTTCATGATTTCAGCGATTTCTTTATTGCTGAAGCCCTCATATTTACTCAAAGTAATAGCAACTTTTTGATTCTCAGGCAATGAATCGATTGCTTTGTTTAGAATTTGATTCCGCTCCTTTTGTTCAAGATCCGTGTGTGGATTAGATGTCACAGGCAATTGCAATTCTTTCTCCTCATCTCCAAAACCGGTTAAGCTTAAAACGAAAGCAAACCGTTTCTTCCGTTTCTTTTTTCGAACGAAATCCAGCGACTTGTTCACCGCAATCCGATAAATCCATGAGGACAATTTCGCATCACCACGAAATGAATCAATAGAGTTATAAACTTCTACAAATACATCCTGTGCTAAATCCTCTGCATCCTCTCTGTTATTGACAAATCGAAAACACGTATTCAATACTTGATCCTGATGAAGTTTTACCAATTCTTTGAATGAATCAGATTGGTCAAATCTATTCATTTCTACCAAACCCTGTTCCACTATAGTAGCCTGATGTATTTATTAAACACCATAACGATTATCCAGTTGTGTTTATGTTTGCTGTGAAAGAATTTTGTATGGAATATAATAAAAAGAGAACTACGTTGAAAACAACTGTCGTGAGAAGAATGAAGCGTCGGGGTAGTCTGCGTTTTCAAGAAAAACCAGATGATAATCGGATTTCGAGTTCGTGCTTTCATATTAGCTGCAATTTTCTAGTTTATTAGACATGCAGCCGGTCAAAAAGTTTAGAGAATAATATGAAAAGCCCCGCATCGTGCAGGGTTTGTCTTTGTCGAACGAGTTATTTTAGAAAGTAAACGGGCAATTGCAGTTAACTAGTGTATTAACGAATTGCGCATATCCGCCCTTCTTAATACAGTTATTATCGTTGGTTAATTTATTAAATGTTCAAAAAACCAATGGCTGTTGCAACAAGCCTTATCGGCTTAATGCCAATAATGTGGAGTACCTGAACTGGAACCGATGTTATGAAGCCGATTGCAGCACCGATGATTGGCGGGATTATTACATCGGCTATTCATGTGCTGTTTGTAACACCTGTAATATTCTCTATGATGAAGGAAGCGACGTTAAAGCGCGGGACATTGAAGGTGAGTGAGATGAAACATTAAATAAAAAGATGGAGCCCGCTTCTAAAGTGGACTCCATCTCATTATATTACTCAAAAATAATGGTGCGAACGTGTAAGTATCGCTACCAGTGTTCTATGAATCTTCCTTCCGCCTATTATTTCTTATTTGACTGCTCGACGATATTCAAATCAAATTTACCGGACTGTTCTATAAAGAAAATGGACTCAGAATCCGCAACACCACCGCTCTCATGCTTCAGTCCAGCGGTAACATAGACATATGACCCTGGACCATACTTCTTGCCGTTATACGTATACGCTCCCTTGATAACCACAATCTTTGTAGCATCCGTGTGGTAATGAAGTGGTGCCTTAAAGCCAGCCGGGAACTTTGTAAATCCACCATACGCTCCCTTGGTGTTATCACCCCACAGCTTTACGCTCATAACACCCGGAGGGGCACCTGCAA
The DNA here is from genome assembly GCA_020056225.1 of Bacteroidota bacterium. Taxonomy (GTDB): domain Bacteria; phylum Bacteroidota; class Ignavibacteria; order UBA10030; family SZUA-254; genus JAGVIE01. The sequence goes on along the minus strand of JAGVIE010000022.1, from coordinate 19,226 downwards.
GGGGTTCCCATTTGAGATCTTCAGCTGCCAAAAGGACTGTTTCTTTCTTCATTTCCTTTTGAGCGGAAGCGTTAGCTACCCCAAGGAAAATCAGTCCCACAAGGATAAGTACGATTTGTGATGATAATCTTTTCATTAAATAAAACCTTTCTGTTATATTGTTCTAGATTGATTACTTGATTAAGATACAATAATGAAAGCCGGTTCAGTATGACATCATAATACTATTTGTGAACATTATCATACCACTGACCCGGCTCCATTAAGTATTTCTTGCTATATGTTTTTATGCTGATGTCCGTTCGACTTCATCCAGGAAAAATATATCCGGTTTTCCGGTAACACCGGCTTCCTGCATTCTTTGCCGCAAATCATCTGATTGTGTAAATTTACGGGCGTTTTCTATATCGTTCCACTCGAATAAAAGTACAGCTTCATTCGGATTATTGGCGTTACGAAACACGCGAGCACCTTTTGAACCGCCAGCCTTTCGTGTCTCTGAATGTTTATCATATAACGATTTCCATTTGCTGAACTCTTCCACACTGTGTCTTACTAATACATATGACATGATAATTTACTTCCTTTCTGATCTACTTTTGATTATGTTATTTTGGTTTGCCTAATTGCAGATTAATTATTTTTTTATGGCATAATTCGCCATACCAGTTATATCGATGGCAACAACCGGGTCATTTCCCACAACCCACGCGTCATGTCCGGGTGGAATGACGGATACATCTCCCGGACCAAATTCTTTCTCCGTTCCATCATCCATCTTAACCTTCAATCTGCCTGAAACAAGATATTGAGTATGTGGTGCTTCACAACTCTTTGTATTGACAATCGGTTTGACAGATTCAGACCATTTCCATCCAGGTTGAAATGTTGCTTTACCGAATGTAACCCCGTCTAATGTAACAAGTTCCAACTTACCTTTTGGAAAGGAACGTGTTTCGTCCGGTACGTTTATATTTTTATAGATCATTTGTTTCATAAATATTTCCCGACCTTTCTATCATTGTTAAACAATATCTTTGAACTTACAATTAATACTTACAACAATATCTATTCGGAAAAGGTGCCCGATGCAAAATATGAATAAGATCTTATTCCATTACGAGGTGGGTGTGCAAGAGAGCTTGAAAGTTATATTGAAGAAAGGTCAGGTGAAACATTAATTGGATCGAGATTTGACTTTAATAAACATTTCCCCGAAAGCTCGCATGACATAATGCCTATGCTTCCGGGGATTTGGTATGTAATGTTAGAATGCGTATAGAAAATTGAGGCTGGCTGTTGTCTGGGTTTTCTGCCACTCGTTTTTTTTCTGGAGGACATCATGATCAGATTTATCAATTCTCAAATCAGCACGGATAATGAAGTGTTCTGCCGGACGATATTCTGGAGTTAGTGTAATCTCCTGAAGTCTCTGCACAACTCCGGTACGAATGCCATCTGTATCATCAAATTGTTCTCCCCGCACTGAAAGTGAAAAGTCTTCGGCAAGATTAAGTCGAAGATATGCTGCAATACCTGTCCATGTTGCGCTTTCTCCATTGTTTGCAGAATTTTCCTCAGTGACATAATCAGTGTTCAAGCCAACACTCACTATGTTGTTAATTGAGTAAGTCCCTACCAAATCAAATACAGTGCGGTTATCGGAGTTGTTATTTTCTTTCTCCGGACCGAACATGTAATTTGCATAAAAGGTCAATCCACTGCTTGGAATAACTGCAAGTTGAGCGCAAACACTTTTCGATTTGTTATTTTCAATAGCATTATCCCAACCATTAACAATCATGAGCATCGACGAAATATTCTCATTAAAAGAATAGCCAGCCCTGATACCTGTGTGTGTGAATGGGATCGCGTAACCGAAAAGAAACGAACGACTGTAGTTATCATTATAACCGTCATACCCTTCAATCACTTCGTAGCCCATCGAAGTTATGAATTTACCGAAGTCGATTTTCAATCCGGTACCGATTGGTGCAACATAACTGACGAACATCTGATGAAAATCAAGATCGCCTATATCCAAGCCGCCCGAGCGGGCAACCTTTGGAATAGAAGATCCTGCAGTGAGATCGAAACGGAACCCTGCATCACCTGCTCCGTGTGCATCTTTTTTCACCGAAAGTTCGACAACATCAACTTGGAATGTGTTAACCTCGAGATCGAAAATACGGAATTGATTTTTACCAGTATCGGGTTTGTTAAAATTATATGAATACCCCGACGACATAAATGCATTAACGGTGATAGCTTCATACCACCGAACAGGTTTCGAATCTGTAATACTTTCTTGAGAATGGAGAATTGATGATGAAAATACTGAAGAAAAAATCATCAAGGCAATTAGATATCTAAATCGAATAATATTTTTCATATATTCATCCTATTATTCACTTGCTTCTAGATAAGCAGTTTCGCCGTGGAGCGATTCATCGAGACCGGTTTCCTCCTGAACCTCCTCAACCCGCACCGGAGTTATTTTATTGATTAGCCAGAGCATAACATAAGTAAAAAGAAATGCCCATACAGATGATATTACAACAGCAGCAAGTTGCTTGAAGAAAAAAGAAGAATTTCCTGCAAGCAAACCATCAGTTCCGGCTGGATTGAATGCAAGCGAAGCAAAGACTCCGAGAAGTATAATCCCAAGCATGCCACCAACACCGTGAACACCCCAGACATCAAGAGCATCGTCTAATGCTAATTTATTTTTAAGAGCAACAGCATAGTAACAAACAACCCCGGATATTATGCCAATGATAACTGCAGTGGTTGGTGAGACATACCCGGCAGCAGGTGTAATTGTGGCAAGTCCGGCGACTGCACCTGTAAGAAGTCCTAAAAGCTTCGGTTTCTTTGAGACCATCCAATCCACCATTAGCCATGTAATCGCTGCGAACGATGCAGCAATATCGGTGTTTAGGAAAGCGATTGCTGTAACTGAATCAACCCTGAATTCACTTCCAGCATTAAAACCGTACCATCCAAACCATAGTAAACCAGTACCAAGTGCAACTAGTGGTATACTGTGAGGACCTCGATCTTGTGTTTTCCGCTTGCCTATGTACAGCACGGAAGCAAGAGCAGCCATACCAGCGATGTTGTGAACAACTATTCCACCTGCAAAATCAAGAACTCCCCATTTTTGCAGAATACCTCCACCCCATATCATATGCACAAACGGAAAATATACAAAGATGAGCCATCCGGTTAAAAACCACATATATGCTTTGAACGTAACACGATTTGCGAATGCACCTGTAATAAGCGCAGGTGTGATGATGGCAAACATCATTTGATACGCTACGAAGACAATCAATGGTATACTGTCGTTTATAGGCGACGGTGTTGAAAGATCGACACCCCGCAAAAAAGACATGTCTAGATTACCAATTATTCCACCTACATCACCGCTGAAGCAAAGTGAATAACCGAAAGCGTACCATAGTACTGTTGTCCAGCCCATAGAAACAAAACTTTGAATCATGATCGTGAGGACGTTTTTTCTTCCTACAAGCCCTCCATAAAAAAATGCTAAACCGGGTGTCATCAACATAACCAAACTGCTGCACAACAGCATGAATCCGGTATTACCAGTATCGATATGCATACGAACTTCCTTTCAAAATGTAATAGAATACGAGACAGAATAAAATTCATTTTACGATGCCAATCATGGTGACATCGCGACTTCCAGAAAAGAACAAAAAATATGATGGTAGATATAAATTTAAACCGATTTCTTTTCTTTTGTTAGTCTTGAAATCCTGTTTCTAATGAAGGGTTATTATGGAAAGATTTGTAGGGTGTTCCCTACAAAAAGAAAAAAGTGAGTTAATCCATCAAACTATCTAATTATCCAAGAAGCTTGTGTTGAATAACATAATGCGTCAGTTCGACATTATTTCTAATCTGCATTTTTTCGAGTATACGAGCTCTGTATGTTGTGATCGTCTTTTCACTCAGGTATAGCTCATCTGCAATTTCCTTTAATGTTTTTCCTGCTGCCAGCAGGCACATTACCTGAAATTCCCTGTTCGAGAGCAATTGATGTGGTAACTTATCAGAATGAGCACCTACAATATATGCGAGACGCTCGGCAAGTGTAGCACTGACGTATCTTCCACCGTTTGCAACTTTTCTGATTGCCGTAATCAATTCATCGGCGGCACTCTCCTTTGTTACATATCCCGACGCACCGGCTTTTAACATGCGAACGGCATACTGATCTTCCGGGTACATACTGAGAACAAGAACCGGCAAATCTGGGTTTACATTTTTTATGTCGGCAAGAATTTCCCAACCACTTTTGCCGGGCATAGATATATCAAGAATAACGACATTATATTCTTCATCTTTGATTTTCATGAGCGCATCCGAACCATTGCCGACTTCATCTACTACCTGCATGTCCAATTGTTTTGCAAGTATTTGTTTAAGTCCCTGCCGAAACATAGCATGGTCATCGACGATTAAAAGACGAATCATTTTATTTCCTTTTCAATAAGAGGTAATTGAACAATCACGATCGTGCCTTCATTTTGAGTGCCTTTAATATCAACAGTGCCTCCCCAATAATAAGCACGTTCTCGTATTCCAAGAAGTCCGAATGATTTCGGATTACTTAATTCTAAAAGTGTAATTCCTCTTCCATTATCTTCCACACGAAGCTCAATTAGATTATCTAATTGGTTTAAAGTCACGTTTATTTTGGTTGCCATCGCATGGCGTGCTATGTTCGTCAGTGTTTCCTGAAAGATACGGAAAATAGCTGTAGAGCGATCTGGATCAAGTATAATCTCTGGCGGCTGAATTGAAATAATACACTCAATACCTGCTCGTTGTCGGAAGTCATCCATTTGCCACTCAAGAGCGGCAGTTAATCCCAGATCATCGAGTAAGCGAGGACGTAACGAAGTAATAATTTGCTTAACAGATTTTATTGTCGTATCGATCAGGTTTAACATCGGTGCAACTTTTTCAGTGATATTCGGATTATCTGAGTATAAATCATCACGCAATAATATCAAGTTGAGTTTTAACGTTGTCAATGATTGTCCAAGCTCGTCATGAATCTCACGTGCCATTCCTTTACGTTCTTCTTCTCTTGCGGTTTGGAGATGTGCTGAAAGATTTCGCAGACGCTCGCGTGAAGTCTTTACTTCATTTACCGCTCGTTTTCTCTCTGCAATCTCGTTCTGGAGCTGATTGATATTTTCTGCTCTACTGTCCGCCATCTGATTGAAAGTTGCTGCCAGGATACCAATTTCGTCGTTTGCTATGATCGAAGCACGTTGAGTGAGGTCTCCTTTACCAAATTTTTCGGTTGTTTTCGCCAAGGAAAGAATTGGTTTTGAAATTGTACGAGATATAATGACTCCGAGAGTTGCAGCTAAGAGAAGAATTAGCAATCCGAGTAGTATGAACCGTTCTCGCAGGGCATATATAGAATTGAATGCCTCGCTTGCATCCATTTCAGCAACCATTACCCATTTTACACCCGGAATATTCAGCGGAGTAAAAGAGCTTAAGACCGGAATGCCACGATAATCGTCGACAATTTTTGTATCTGTTATTCCTTCTAACGCTTCAGTCGTGGATGTTGTATGAACTTCTTGCAAGAGTATTGATGTAGCACGTGATTTTATTCGCTGCACTATTTTATCATCAGTACCGATTTTACCAAGACGATTTAAATAGGAGTTCGGTGTTTGAATAAAAAAACGAGAGTCAGTTCGCATTTTGTAGTCTGATCCAACAATGTACGTCTCTCCGGTTTCACCCAGACCTTCAACTTTCCAGTTATTGTTGGAAGTCATTACCTGATTGATGTCGTTTATGGACATTTGAAAAATCAACACACCGATCTTTTTATTCGCATCATAAATTGGTGTAGCGATGAACGATGCCGGAATGGAATTTGAGGCGGCATACGGTTCGAAATCCACTATCCTGGTATAATCGATTTGCGAACTCGATTTTACATCTTGAAAAACTGAAGCAATATTGGAATTCTGAAAAGGACCATTAAGAAGATTCGATCCGAAATCCATTTTTTTTATTACCGAGTATACAATTATTCCTGATTCTGCATCAACGATAAATATATCGTTATAGCGGAATCTCTTCAAATAGTCGACAAATATAGAATGATATGCATTATGAATGCGATTGTAATCGGAAAATAAATCAGTTGAATTAGAAGCATAAGGTCGTTGAAAGACTTTCCTCAATGAATCCAGCATGTTAACAGGTTGATACTTCTTGTTCAGATCTTTACATGCTTCTATGAATTCCATGGTCGCATCTGTTACCATCCGATTCTCAGCAAGTGTAATAGCTTGATTGCGGATTTGCAGAAAGTATATTTCAATTTGCCGCTTTTTCGTTTCACGAATTGATGTAAGGCGGTCAAATGTAATCTTCTCTAACACCTCACGGGCATTTTCGAACGCCTGCCAACCGGTGACGCTTACGGAAAGGAGACCGATGAGTAAAAACGAGAGTTGAAGTTTTGTTTTCAACTTTAAGTATGTAAATGTTATGAGTTTTTTACTCATGCTTAAAACAGGATTCTTTATGTAATTCTATTTTGGGATAGAATAATAATCATTTTTTGAGTTCTCCGCAACTAATGAGTTGTATTTGAAGGCAAGTGTGATGAAACATTGATTAATCAAGATTTGATTCCCACTTAAACCTATCTTATATTTCAATTGTCTTAGATATTGAATATCGATTATCAATTCATAAATATATAAGGAACGAAAGATGAAAATATACAAGTCCCTCCTGCTCGTTGCGCTCTTTATCGGTTTGACCGGTTTAATCAATGCGCAGAATCAACAGCGTACTGAGCATCGAATCCAACGGTTACAGGAAGCGTTAAAGCTTACAGATGAGCAAACGACAAAGATCACGGAAATCATGAACCGCCAGGAAAAACAAGCGGCTCAGGAACAATTATCTAAACCGATGAATAAAAGAGCGATGATGAAAAACAATCAGATACGCATGTCGTCAATGGATAAAGAGATTGAACCACTGCTCACTCCTGAACAATTAAAAAAGTATGAATCGTACAAGAAAGAGCGAATGAACGAAATGCGAAGCCGTACGAAAGGTAGAAAATTTAAAGAAGAATAATAATACTTGCCCGCGAGTCGCCCGCCGTATAAAGCATAGCTGCGGGCGTCTTTGTGGTATGATTATTTAACAGCAGCTACTTCCCTTTGTTCCAACAACTGTAATCGAAAACAATCCCGCGCATTTATCGAGATTATAATCGTATCTCTTTTCCGAAACAACTTTGATATCTTTGAAGCCAGTTTTCCCGATGATCGCTAAATATTCATCACGCTTAAGTGCACCGCTTATACAATTTGCCCACAGCGACGCATCGTTCCGTTCTTTTTCAGTTATGTCGCCATCGACTACGATATCGGAAATAATAAACCTTCCTCCCGGTTTTAGCACACGATGAATTTCACTGAATGCCTTTTCTTTATCCGGCACAAGGTTGATTACGCAATTGCTGATGACACGATCGATCAAATTCCCGCCGACTGGCAGCGATTCGATTTCACCGAATCTGAATTCGACATTGGTTGCATTTATCTTCTTCGCATTCTCTCTCGCCTTCTGAATCATTTCTTCTGTCATATCTACACCAATGACTTTTCCGGCCGGTCCTACATAATTCGCCGCAACAAAAACATCTATGCCTGCACCGGAACCAAGATCTAGAACAGTTTGACCTTCCTTTAATTCTGCAAAAGCAACCGGTGTACCGCAGCCTAACCCTAAATCCGCGCCTTCCGGAATAGCATTACGGTCAACGTCGTCATAACGAGACGCCATATTGAGTGTTGAACATGAATCGCCGCATGAGCAACCACAGCTTGTCAATTCGTCGAGCTTAATTTCTCCACGCGCAACCTTGCCGTATTTATCTTTTACATTTTGTTTGATTGTTTCATCAGCCATGTTGATAATTCCTTATTGATACAAAGATATTTATTTCAATCAATCGTTACCGGGATTTTACAGATTCGCTATGTTCTGCTCAAACACTCTACGGAAGTGGAAACCGTAAATCGAGAGTGTAATAGCAAGCGGAAAAAGCCGTGGATGTCGGATTAGCGTCCATATAAAAAGTTTCCAATACTGGTAGCGTTCTTTTCCAATCACACCAAGTAACAGCATCGATTTGTACAGCGCCATCACCCTGCTTAGTTTAAAATTATATATGCCCATGCGGGGTTGCTTATAATTTTTGAGTAACTCTTTAACCCTCGCGTAATATTGTTTTGGGGAATAGATATTCTTAAGAATATTTTTGTATCCCTCTATAAGCGCTTCACGGTTCATCTTTGGTACAAAGTTCATTGAAAAATCTGTATTGTCGCCTGTAAACGATTTTAACAATCTACCCTCACTGTGAAGCCGTTTGTAAAGCTTTGTCCCTTTTGGGGCATTCAGCAATCCAACCATTGCAGTAGCAATACCGCTTTCCTGTATGAATGCAGAAAGTCGTTCGAAGATAGTAGCAGGGTCGTTATCAAAACCTACGATAAATCCGCCCTGAACTTGCAAACCAAACTGCTGAATCTTCTTAACACACGCGATCATGTCGCGATTCTTGTTCGTTACTTTTCCACACTCAACTAAACTATCTTCGTTGGGCGATTCGATACCTATGAACACAGCATCAAAACCGGCATGAACCATCAATCTCATAAGTTCTTCGTCATCCGCAAGATTGATAGATGCTTCGGTAGAGAACACGAAAGGATGTTTTCTTTGATTCATCCACTCAATTATCGCAGGCAGAATTTCTTTTTTAACTTTTCCTTTATTGCCGATGAAATTATCGTCGACAAAGAAAATATTTCCCCGCCACCCCGATGTATAAAGACTTTCCAATTCCGCGATGACCTGTTCTTTTTCTTTCGTTCGGGGCTTCCGGCCGTAAAGGACTGTGATATCGCAGAAATCGCAATCATAGGGACAACCGCGAGAGTATTGGAGATTCATCGTTGCATAGTGTTTGAAATTAATCAGCTCCCAAAGTGGTGTCGGTGTTGTTCCAATGTCAGCCCATTCATCTGTTGTGTAGATATGCTTCGCAATTCCGTTTTTTAAATCTTCTAAAAATAATGGCAGCGTGATCTCCGCTTCGTTAAGCACAAAATGATCTACATCTTTAAACTCTTCATGTCGTGCTGTGAAAAGCGGACCACCTGCGACAATCTTTGTCCCAAGTGACTTGCACCTATGAATAATTGTTTTAACAGATTCACTTTGAACCGACATTGCGCTAATGAAAACATAATCTGCCCACCGAATGTCGTCATCTTCGAGGTTTGCGACGTTCAAGTCAGCCAAACGTTTTTCACAATCCTTCGGAAGCATAGCGGCAACTGTTAGAAGTCCTAACGGTGGAAGACTGGCTTTTTTAGAAATGAATTTTAATGCGTGCTTGAAACTCCAGAACGTATCTGGATAACGGGGGTAAACGAAAAGAACCTTCATCGTTGGTTCTCCTTAGACATCAAATCGGTGCAACATTCCACCTAAACCACGCAAATAGCCGGGAGCGCAAGGCAGTTGATGCAGTCACATACATCCGGTTGAGAGGTGACTGTGTGATTATAATGTAAAGAAGAATTTTGTTGGATGCAATTAAGCTTTGGCTTTACCAGGCAAGTTATCGTTGAGAAACACAAACATTGCTAATAATGAGCAAACCGCTCCGAAATAAAACGGTGCCGAAACCCCGATGTAGTTCCAAAGTAAACCCGCAATGAAGCTAGAAAAGAATGTTACGATGCCGGTGGATGTGTAGAAAAATCCGATTGCGGTTGCTCGCGATTCTGATGGAACAAGGTTGGAAATATATGCTTTGCTGATACCTTCACTCATCGCCATATACAATCCATACATGGGAAATAATATCCAGAGGATAAGTCCACTACCAGCCATTCCAAATCCTGTATAGACAATGGCAAATAGGAGAAACGAAGCGATGAGGATTGGTCGTGCACCAAAACGATCTGACAGCTTTCCGAATGGATATGATAACAAAGAATAAAATGCGTTGAATACAACATAAAGCAAAACTGCGCCAGTCGCTGAATAACCGAGTGATTGTGTTCGAAGGATGAGGAACGCATCTGAACTGTTGCCGAGTGCAAAGAGAACGTTCACTAACAGAAATATTTTATACTGCTTGTTGAATGAGCGCAGAGAGAATTTAAGTTTGAATTCTGATTTCTTGATTTCATGCTTTGGTTCTTTTACGAATAGGAGTAAAATCCCAACACCGATGAACGCAGGTAGGGATGCAAGAAGAAAAATTAGTGAATATTTATTATCCAGAAAGTGTAGAAGTACCAATGCTAATAGTGGACCTACCACCGCTCCGGCAGTGTCGAGTGCACGGTGAAGTCCAAATGCAGCGCCGCGTGTTTCGGGTGTAGCAGAATCTGCGATGAGTGCATCGCGTGCAGATGTGCGAATACCTTTCCCGAATCGATCCATAAATCGGGCGATTAAAACATACAACCACGATGCCGCGAATGAGAGAACTACTTTTGCAATTGCTGAAAGTGTATACCCTGCGGCTACAAACGATTTCCGGTGGCGTAATCTATCCGAAAGCCAGCCGGAGAATACTTTCAGGAGACTTGCCGTTGCCTCGGCAACTCCCTCGATGATGCCTACAACTGCAACCGGAGCGCCTAAAACTGCCGTGAGGAAAATTGGTATGATTGGATACACCATCTCCGAAGCGATATCGTTGAACATACTGACCAATCCGAGAGCTTTGACGTTACGTTTGCCGAGAAGCTCGACTAAATTGACTTTATTGTTTTTATATTCACTTGATAAATTCATAAATTGATGATAATCATTTTCCCAGAATGAATCAATTAAAAACAATCATCGAGCCCAGTTTTATAATTGACATTCAACATCGAATTTGTTACCTTTACCAAGAAAATTACTGAGTTATCCGCCGAATAAAAGGATTCAAATCAGAATCCAATCTAACGTTCTTAAACAGACATTTGACAAATCAAACAGTTTACTAATTAATTCTTTGATACTAAACACGATTCTATCATAATATTTCTTAAAGGAGTTCAATCTAATGGCAGATAAAAAAGCAGATCTGGCAGGACCAGGTATAAGCACATATCCGGAAGTGGAAAAGATTCTCCCGAACGATTATCTATCGCTTCTGACACCGAAAGAAACACAGCTCGCACTCTTCCATCTGAAGAGATACATCGAAGATAACCTTAATAAGCAATTAAACCTTTTCACCATCGAAGTACCGCTAATCGTATCCAAAGACAGCGGCGTCAACGATTACTTAGATCGTGACGGCTCACGAACGCCAATCGAGTTTCCATGCGGACTTGGGCTTGAGAAGCGAATCGAAACACAAGTCGTTCAAGCCGCAACGAAGTGGAAGAGAATGGCGCTCAAGCAGTTCGATTGTAAAGTCGGTGAAGGAATCAATACCGACATGCGCGCGGTGCGGAAAGATTATTTCCTCGATCACGACCACAGCGCGTACGTTGACCAGTGGGATTGGGAAAAAGTTATCACAGCGAACGACCGCAACTTGAATTACTTGAAAGATACAGTTCGAAAAATTTGGAAAGTTATCAAAGGCGCCGAGGTATTTATTCAGGATATGTTCCCGAAGTTAAAGACTAATAAATATCCAAACCTCCCCGATGAATTGACCTTCTTACATGCCGAGGAAATTCTCGATATCTTCCCCGATCTGCCGCGTAAACAGCGAGAGACTCAGATTCTCCAAAAGTACCCGGCTGTTTTCATTATCGGTATCGGTTGGGTGTTGAAGGATGGCTATCCACACGAAATGCGCGCGGCAGATTATGACGATTGGGTAACTGAGACAAAATCGGATAAAGGTGTACCGATGCACGGACTCAACGGTGACATCCTTGTTTGGAATCCGATAACAAAACGTCGGCATGAACTTACATCGATGGGTGTACGAGTGACGAAAGAAACACTCAAGCAGCAGCTTGAAATTTCCGGTCAGCTTGATTTCCTAAAGCTTCCCTATCATCAGGCAATCTTGAACGATCAGATTCCTCTGAGTATCGGCGGCGGTATCGGGCAATCGCGTACAACGATGTTGTTGCTGAGGAAAGCACATCTTGGTGAAGTAAGCACCACGGTATGGCCGAAGCAGTTAAAAGATATCTGTGCGAAGAAGAATATCTTCGTGCTTGAATAAGTTCGAAAGTGCGACTCACCTTCAAGGACGAGTCATAACTGGAGGTGAGTCGCACATTAGAAAAGGAGTCATCTGAAGAAGGTGGCTCCTTTTTTATTGCACTGTAACATTAGAATTTTATTTTTGTTCTAACTGACCGGGTAATAGAATTATGCTATGACTTGTTAATGCTGGATAGTGTTCTGCAATTTTTATCAAAAAATCATCTGCAGGCATAATTCGATCAGCTTGACTATTAGCCAACGCAGCAGATTGGTAGGCTTGAATCAAAAGCCCATCCTGACCAGCTTGTATCTCGTTTGGAGCAACTGTTGTACTTAACTTCTCTTTAACTATGGCAGTGTTATAAATAGTATCAGAACCTACTAAAGTGAATACATTATCAAGTGAAATTTTTGCAATATCTATAATACCGTCATTATTATTATCTGTAACTACATTTGCACCGGGCCATCCTGACTTTTTAACCCATAATATTTTATTTAGTATTGCTGAATTGATTGTGGAATCTTCAGGTGCCAAATATTTACTTGATGCTTTCTTAAAATGGGGGTCGATAAATCGAATATTAAAATCTCGTAATGCTCTTTGCTCATCTGGTGTAAATTTGCCTGGTTGCCACCAGGTACTTGCTATGACCTCATTCAAACTATCTAACTGATTTTTCTTTAAACCTTCATAACCTAACCTTGATCCATCTGTATTTATGAATTTTACAAACTGACTTAATGTATCCCTTCCAATATAAACACTGTCAGCTAAGTCAGGCACTGCATCCATAACTATTCCAGTTGTATCATTGCTTCCATCTATTCTTGGCAAAACTCTTAAGAATCCACCAGGATGATTTGGATTTACAATGTGGCCCTGCAAATCAGTATAAGTTCCTTTCTTAATCTGCAAAACAAAATCACCAGTCAATGAATCTGAATAAGCTCTTACTGTATCTGTACCGCTTGTAGCCATGACTATTCCTTTTCGTGGCTGATTTTCATAATCAACTAATTTTCCAGAAAGTGTTCGCAAATTCTGAGGCGCTGGGAATTTCAAAATCAAACCAGATGTATCATTTGCACCTTGAACATAAGCCAAAGTAACAAATTCATCTGTTCCAATTAATTTTCCTTTTAATGTGTCGCCCAATGAAGGATCAATTTGCAAAGCGAAATTGCCTGTAGTTAAATATGGCAATGATGCCAAATCATCGCGAGGCCTTTGCTTAGAAAGATTACTTGAAATTGTTCCAGTTGTTACAGTGTCACCTAACTCATTTATTGCTTTAATATAAGCACTTACCGGATTGCCATCTTTATCTTGCACTTGGCCTGAAATATCTCGCATTGCTCCAATAATTGCGTAAAAAGGCGCGTATGCAGTGTCTCCAGCAGGAGAAACAGCTTTTACTCCTGACTGCACAACACCATTTGCATTTGGTGCCATTCCTCTGACAACAAGATATCTGTTGTCCAAAATGCCAAACTGCATTTTGCTGGAATCATAATCTGCCATAACAATTTTTAACAATGAATCTGGCACAACATTTCCAAGATTGTCCTTCCATTCAATTTTTGACCATAAATCCTTTTGAACATTTGGAGTAACATCTTCTTTTGCAAAGATAGAGTCCAATGATTGTATTGTTGGTGGACCTATTCGTAGTGGAATAGTTAAAATCAAAGCAGTATCATTGGTGATATCTACATAAAACAGTTTATCAAGTATTTTCGGAGTTGTTGAATCTGTTGAAGTTATTAAAATGTTGTAGGGCACCAACACATTCCAACCATCAGTGTTTATCTTCACGAAATTATTGTCATTTGATATTCCTGATAAAGATTGTACGGGCGTAAATAGCGTGCCATCCGAGTGCTTCATGAAGATCATCTTCTTCGTTATTGATCCAGATGTTGTTATGAGCTGGCAATAATATACACCGGATGCAATACTCTGATTTTTGGCATCCCAGTACACACTATGCTTCCCTTCTTCAACATTATTATCGACTAACACAGCTATCTCTCTGCCAGTAACATCATATATTTTTATCTGGACGTGTTCAAATGTAGGAATTGCATATTCGATTACTGTTCCGGGATTGAAAGGATTGGGATAATTTTGATTCAGATTAAATTGTGTGGGTGTTTCACCCTTGCGCTCATCAATTCCAGTTGTGTGTGTGTGCAAGACTACTCTGTTCGAATCTGCAATGGTGGAGTCTAATGTATTCCCATTTATGTCTTGTAATGTTGCTTTGTACTTAATCACCGGGATATTAAGTGTATCGGTGAAAACGATAAGAGTAATCAAATAGTAGTCATTTTGATGTGACTGAATATGCTGGGAAAGTAACCCGCTATTGGTAAGAAGAATAATAATTGAAACGGAACAAATTATTCTAACTATTTTGAAGTCGAGCTTGAACATTTATTGCAATCACTAATGTGGTTAGAATCATATGCCAGATAGCTTATTTAGACCATCTCATCATTCCAAACTTCCTGCCACCTTCTCAACTTCCTCAAGTATCTCACACGACTTAACAACTTCTTTCATTTTTGTATGATCGGGATAGAGCGGTCGATCTACGTCGAGATGAGCTACATGTTTTCGGATAATTTCTTTTGCTTTCCGAACACCAATCCCCGGTGTGAACTCGCGGAAGTCGAGTGCCTGAGCCGCCGCCATAAACTCAATTCCAAGAACACCGTAAGCATTATCCAAAATCTGTCCGTTCTTAATTGCAGTATTCATTCCCATCGAAACAAAATCTTCCTGATCCGCCGCCGCAGGTATAGATTGAATTGATGCTGGAGTCGAAAGAATTCTTTGCTCAACAATTTGCATATCGGCAGTATATTGACTTAACATTAATCCGGAAAACATTCCTGCCCCTTTTGTTAAGAATGCAGGGAGTCCAACGCTTAATGCCGGATTCAAAAGACGATTCAATCTACGTTCCGAAAGAACGCTCACCATAGTCACTGCCACACCCACCATATCCATCGGTAATGAAACAGGTGAGCCCTGAAAATTTGCACCGGTCAAAGTCAGTTTATGCTCTGGTATAAAAATGGGATTGTCTCCAACTCCATTCAATTCTATTTCAACTTGCTTTTTCGCATAAGCAACTGCATCGTGTGCTGTACCGATTACCTGTGGCGATGAACGCATCGAGTACGCATCCTGAACTTTTGTTTTTATCTTTCCTGTTTGTAAATCGCTCCCTTTGATGCAAGCCAAGATTGCTTTAGCACTTCGTATGGCACCGGAGAATCCACGCAGCTCATGCAAGCGAGTATCATACGGTTTCAAGTTCGCAAACAAAGCTTCAAGCGACATAGCACAGGCAATCTCTGCTTGCTTCAACCAACGATTGATATCGTAGAGATGAATCGCACTCATTGCAGTTAGCAAGTTGGAGCCGTTTATTGTCGCCAAACCATCGCGTGCTTGAAGTCCGGGAATCGGTATTCCCGCTTTTTCCATCGCAACTTTTCCGGAAAGCTTTTCGCCTTTGTAATACGCTTCTCCCTCACCCATCATAAGCAATGCAATCTGAGACATCGGCGCAAGATCACCGCACGCACCGACTGAACCTTTCTGACAAACAACAGGCGTTACACCTTTATTCAACATCTCTACCAACGTCAGAGTTATTTCAGGACGACAGCCGGAGTTACCGTGGGCATGAACATTAATTCTGCCTGCCATCGCACCACGCACATATTCAATTAGCGCGGGATCACCTATCCCGGCGGCATGATTGTAGATTAGATATTTTTGAAACTCTTTAACTTGTTCATCATTCAATACCACTTCCGAGAATTCACCGATGCCTGTGTTTGTTCCGTACATAATTTCACGGGCTTTTAGTTTCTCCTCTAACATTGCGCGGCAGGTTTTTATCCTTGCCAATGCCTCGTTTGCTAATTCAACTTTCTCGCCATGGCGAGCGATTCGTACCAATTTTTCTACAGTTAATTCTGAGCCATTCAGTATGATAGACATGAATATTCCTTTATTTTTTAATCTTGATGTATGAAATTGAATATTAAGAATAAAGAACGATGAAGTGATGGTTCCAATATAGCAAATTAGGCAAATATTTCATATTTTATATCAATCATTCAACTTGGGTATTCAAGATGCAACTGAAATTTATCAAAACTACTTTTGTTCTTTTATTCTTCATTATCTTCAGTCCAGGTGAGTCACAGACTCTTAAAGCGCTTTTCGACAATACGAAAAATGAAACAGCCGGCAACGCCGATTGGATTATTGATACTCAACAACCTATCCCTTCGCCTGCACAATCCGGCATAACACCCTTAACTCCTGAAACTTATTGGCTCGGTGCGATATCTGCGTGGGGAGTCGATCTGGTTAAATTAGGTTTTACTGTTCATACGCTTACAAGTTCTTACGGCATAACTTATGGAAATGTCGGGAACCCTTACGATTTATCGAATTACAATCTCTTTATTGTTTGCGAACCGCAGAATCCATTTTCTGCCGCAGAGAAATTAGCGATCAAATCTTTTGTCCAAAATGGTGGTGGATTGATGATGGTAGCAGATCATAATGCTTCTGATCGTGACAATGACGGATGGGATTCACCCGAAGTCTGGAACGATTTAAGAACTGATAGTTCGTTTGGAATTCATTTTCAATCTGGCGGCGAAGCCAACAACAACATAACAGGCGTTTATATAAATATTGAAACCGGTACAGATACCATTATCCACGGATCAGCCGGAAATGTGACTGCATTAAGTTATCACGCCGGTACAACTATGCGATTGACATCCTCCAACTCTTCGGCTAAAGGGCACATCTGGATGAATAGCATTTCACATGGCACAACTCAGATAGTTGCTGCAACATCAAGATACGGTTCAGGTAAGGTTGGAGCTGTTGGCGATAGCTCACCTGCGGACGATAGCACCGGACAAGCAGGCAATACTTTATATAACGGCTGGACTGAAGCAGGTGCAACGGATAATATTTTATTTCTTAATATGTCTCTGTGGTTAGTATCTAAAGACCAGGTATCGCTTCCGGCTCAAGTTACTCTTATTTCTCCGGTTGATTTGAGCACAGCAACTGCGATACCGACAATATTTAGATGGCAAAAAACAGCGACCGCCACAAAATATCAGTTCGATCTATCAACATCAAATACTTTCTCGACGTTTGTTATTTCCGATAGCTCAATCATTGATACTACAACGGCCATTTCAAGCTTGAATTTGAATACAACATATTATTGGCGTGTTCGAGCAAAAAATAATTCGGGATGGGGAGCTTACAGTTCAATTCGTAGTTTTACAACTTGGAATGTTCCGTCACAGATCGTACTTGCTATACCATCGGATGCAAGTTCACTGATTCCTATTCCAACGATCTGCAAATGGCATAAGGAAACAACTGCAACAAAATATCAATATGATCTTTCGACTTCAAACACATTTACATCCTATGTTGTTTTAGATTCAACAATAACTGACACTTTAAAATCGATCTCGGGATTATCGCTGAATACAAATTATTATTGGAGAGTACGTGCGAAGAACGCCGCAGGTTGGGGACTATACAGTTCAATCTGGTCTTTCACTACGTGGGATATACCTTCATCTGTTCAACTCGACATTCCCGCTGATTCATCCACCGATTTACTTCTACCAGTTGTCTGTACTTGGCACATCGTTCCGGACGCGATCAATTATAAATTTGAGCTCGCATCCGATTATTCGTTCTCTGCGATTGCTATATCAGATTCCAACGTTGTCGATTCTTTTTTTACTATTCACAATTTATCAGGCGGTTCATATTACTGGCGCGTGACCGCAATAAATGCTGCCGGATGGGGACCACCCAGCTTAGTGAGAATGTTCTCGGTTCTTGGAGTCCCTGAACCGGTTCAACTCATCTCCCCTACGAATGGAATTACCGGACTTTCGGATACTATTTCCTTTACCTGGAATTCTCTTGCAGGAATATCGAGATACAATTTCCAGATATCGGTAACAAACTCATTCGAATCGATCGTTTATCAAGATTCGTCAATAGTCGACACAATTTTTTCTATAGCCGGTTTAGATTCATTGCAGAAATATTATTGGAGAATGCGCGCTGCGAATGCTGCCGGTTGGGGTCTGTTTTCGGAAACGTGGTCATTCACACAATCCGATTCTCAAGTTATATCTTATCGCTTCAATGAGGGCTGGAATATTGTGTCCCTCCCGTTCGCTCAAGCTGATGATCGAAAATCTGTCATCTTTCCAGCCGCCGTATCAAGCGCATTTCTCTACGAGAACGTTTATGTGCCATGCGAAAGTTTGGTTGTTGGGCGTGGCTATTGGATAAAATTAGATTCATCCGAAACAATAACTTTGAAGGGAATACCAAATCCATCTGAGACATTAAATGTATTCACTGGATGGAATTTGATAGGATCGGCGGCAGAATTATGTCCTATTGGATCAATATCAACTATTCCAGCAGGAATTATTATTTCCGGATTTTATAAATACGATGGAATTTATTCATCAGTTGATGCACTCACGCCTATGCTTGGATATTGGGTGAAGGCATTGCAATCAGGTCAATTAATACTGAACAATACATTGGTGAACGTAGTAAATGTTGTAGGAATCTTTAGAAAATCATCACCTGTAGGAATAAAATAAAAAACTTTGATTATAAGGAGATCATAAAATGGAAATAGATCCTGTATGCAAAATGAAAGTAGAACAAGCCACTGCTCCCGGGAAAAGTGAGTTTAACGAAAAGACTTATTACTTTTGCGCTATCTCGTGCAAAAAGAAGTTTGATGCCGATCCGAAAAAATACCTTGATCCAAACTCACCCGCAGAACCGATGCACAAAATGAATAAATCATAAATAAAATTTTGTAAGGAATTGT
>JAGVIE010000032.1 GCA_020056225.1 Bacteroidota bacterium | reverse complement strand
TCTTCTTCTTCTGACTTGTTCTGCTTCCATTTCGGACTTCTCCTTTTCTCTAATATACTGGCTTTTCTCTCTGTCCGAAAATTAGGGGGAAGATCACAATACGAATGATACAATACCGGAGTTATCAAAGTTTGCTGAGAAATTGCTGAATAGATAAAAATGTTTGACCAGGCACTCAAGTGGTAGGAAATAAAGATTGTGGGGAAGATGGGGTTTTGAGAACCTCACCCTATAATCCCCGCCTGAAATCGGCGGGCAGGCCTCTCCCCTATGTGGAGAGGGATGGAGATGCGGAGATTTTATGCCCCCCTTCCCGTGCATTCGCACGGGACAAGCTTTAATCTCCCCCTTATTAATGGGGAGATTGAGGGCTAATGTAAATAATTATTGTGACTAGTATGCATAAATTTTATCAATTAATAAGGAGGGAAAAATAAAAATGGCAAAGCAGAAGATTTTGCAATGCAATTGGATGGAGAAAGAACTGACGTACAGTAGTCAGTGTAAAAGGGGAGATCAGGGAGATAAAGTAAAAAATGTTCAGGAGTGGTTATCGCTGAATGGTAAGGGAGTCGGCGTCGACGGTGATTTTGGCGCGGCAACAGAGAAGGCGGTGATACGATTTCAACGGTCGAAGGGATTGGATGATGACGGGGTAGTAGGTAAGAAAACATTTCCTGAGCTGATAGCACCGATGATGAGTGCACTTCAAATTATTCCATCTGAGAATAAGACATTCAATCAGCTTGTTACTGTTTATGCAAAGCAACATTTGAAGACAATGCCGCTGGAAATCGGGGGGCAGAATTGCGGTCCGTGGGTGAGATTATATACAAGAGGTTATGAGGGAGAAGACTATCCGTGGTGTGCAGGGTTTGTGAGTTTTATAATGAGACAAGCTGCAGATACATTAGCCGTACCACCACCATTGAAGTATACACTTTCATGCGACGATCTTGCGGCACAGGCGAAAGGGAAAGGAATATTCATACGAGAAAATGATATCGTTACGGGAGCGGTTAAAAAGAGTGACCTGATGACGGGATATATTTTCTTAGTTCGTAAAACCGGTACCGACTGGACACACACAGGTCTGGTTACGAAATTTGATGAGGAGACATTTCAAACGATAGAAGGGAACACTAACGACAGCGGTGATAGGGAAGGATATGAGGTGTGTGCACGCACGAGGAGTTACGGGAATAGAGATTTTATAAAAATTTAATCAATAATTAAAAAAGGAGAGGTTATGAAAAGTATAATTTTAATTTGCTCGATGTTGTTCGTATTGCAATGCACAGCTCAGGATGACCCGTGTGATTGCAAGGGAACTGATGTAAAAACACAATACCGCACGAAGACAAAACACAGAAAAACGTACGCCAAATATCCGAAGTCGAAAGAGATTATACCACCTGAAGCGATTATTAGCTGGGAGGAGATATATAAGGAAGAAACAGTGAATGTGGATAGGAGTAATGAAGGGAGAAAGATGAAAAAAATAAAAAACACACCGGAGGACACGCTTTATACGCTGAAGGGTTATCTTTATTATATAAAATTTCAGGATGACTGTGATTATCATATTGAGATAGGTCCATCGGATCCCGATTCCCCACGCGTGGTGGTTGAGTTAACGAAAGATTATTGCAGTGAACAGAGGCAAGTGTTTGAGTACATCAAAGAATATCTGAAAGAGAAAGAGAATGTCACGATCACGAGTTATAAGATGAAGCGGGAGTTTAAGGATGGAATCCCTGTTACGATGAAGGGATTGGGTTTCTATGACGGTTGGCATAAACCGGACGATCATGGAAGGAAGCAGACATACGGAAGCTCGTGGGAACTGCATCCTGTGGTGAATGTGGAGTTTGAATAAAAGAGTTAATGGTAGTGGACGGAAGTTGGATTTTGGATATGAATATATGATAAAAAAAAACAAACTAAGAGTGATATTGTCCGAGATACACGGGAATGGATGTTTTGCAAGTGAACGAGTGGGCGAAGGAGAAATGATCGGAGAATATTCAGGAGAGTATATAGACCTTCAGGAAGCCATAAGAAGAAACACAAGATCAGCAGAATACTACAGCGATTACATACTTGAGGTTCAAGATAATCTATTCATTGACGGGGCAGGAACGGAAAGTCCGCTATGTTTTATCAATCATTCATGCGAACCTAATTGTATGGTACATGTGGTTGGAGATAGAGCATTTATTGTGGCGCTCAGGGCAATAGATAATGGTGAAGAAATAACAATTGATTATAACTATGACGACGATGTTCGTGAAATTTGTAAATGCGGTCAGAAAGATTGCCGCGGTTTTATGTAAGTCAAAAGAAAGGGGAATGAAATGATAATATTTATTTGTGTCGTTTTAGCGTTATCATTACCGCTCATTATTCTAGTCTATTACGCATTGCGTTTGAGGGTAAGAAGGAACAACCTGATGGTGAAAATAAAGGAGCTTCATCTTGAGCCGGAGTACCTTAGGGTATTTCACTTTGTAGAGTGGCGAGATTTGAATAAAATATGGGGGATTAAAATCAAACCTCTGCCTGGAAAAAAAGAAATGAGCAAAGAAGAAGAAGAAAGATTTAAAAACCTCAAGGGAGAGAGAGCCGAAGAATTTAGAGAGAAATTTAAGGATATCTTTGATAAACAATTTCGAGGTGACAACAACTATCAGAATTATCTATTGCCGTTTATTTTTACATTTATCACGACATTAGCAATTGCATTTATTTGCTACGACATTCTTGCACTAAATTCAAAGTATAGGATTGTTGCAGACAACCTAATACTGATATACTCAATGATGGGAGCACTGTTATATATATATCCACACTATGTAACGAAATATGCATCGTACTCTTTGAATCCACCCGTACTTTTTGAATTGCTTGGACGATTATGGCTGGCAATCATTTTAGGCGTAGTATCTGCTTCGGTAGCACATCCCACATTACAAACAGCGACAGCATTTCTAGGCGGGTTATTACCACTCGCATCGATTGAGTTATTGAAAAAGAAAATATTTGAAGATAAGGCGAGTGATGACGGAGACAGGGTAAATACTATGTTAGAAATCCTACATGGTGATCGAAATATACTATCACAGTTTGAATATATCGGTGTACGGTCGGTACTTGAATTAGCTTACGAAAATCCTCTAAGGCTATTTGTACAAACTGATCTGAATCTAGTCACCTGTTTCGATATGGTAGATCAAGCAAATCTGTATCTTTATGTACCTGACAAAAATATCCGACAAGAGCTTAATCAATATGGAATACGTACTGGAATTGATTTAATGACACAACTGGACATTCATTTTCCATCAAAGGAAGATAAATCAATTTACGAGGATCGATATATAGAACAAAACGAACCTTTACCTAAGGAGATGGAAGAACCGATGGCAGGTATTGCGAAAGTATTAAAAGTGGAGAATGTCGGCTCTCTTCGTAATCTGATTCAAATGATGAAGGATAATCCACAATTAAAATATCTAGGTGAGTTATGGGCTACACTCAATAGCGAAGTTGATAAATCGACCGTTGAAGATTAAACAGAACATAAACTATTAGGGGAGATAATGGTTCAGTCTAAAGCGAAATACTTCCTTGTATAGTTGGTTATAAGAGTTCAAAACACATAGAGGATCTTAATACTATATTGTATTGTGATTAAAATTAAATCATTTTTCAACATTTCGAAAGGAAGATTATCATGGGAAGAAAAGTGGCGTTGGTATTGAGCGGAGGGGGAGCCAAAGGAGCGTTTCAATTTGGCGCAATAAAATACATTGAAGAAAATTTGAAGAAGAGATGTCCAAATCTGGAATATGATATTATTGCCGGCGTCTCGGTTGGCACGCTGAACGGAGGGATGATGGCAATGGGGAAGTACCAGACCTTAAAAGATATGTGGGGAACAATCTCGGATGATGGTGTATATACAAAGTATTCTTATTTTCGGATTGCTTGGCGAATTCTGTTTGGCGGAGCGAAATCGTTTTACAGTAACGAACCGTTGAGAAAAAAAGTTCAGAACCTTTATCACCTGAATGATGTGAAATATGATTTCCGCTTCGGTATCGTTTCGTTGAAAAGCGGTTTATATTGGGGATTGAGGCCGATACAGTTCAACAGCGATGTTGATTTCCAGAACGCGGTATTAGCATCGACGGTGATGCCGATTGTTTGGGAACCGATCCCGAGAATTACTTTGAAGAGCGGTGAGCAAATTGTTGGAGTGGTTGACGGCGGGCTGCGCAATGTGAGTCCTTTAGGTGATGTACTCGGTGACGATCCTTCACACATTATCATTATCAACTGCAGTCCCAAGAATGTATCGCCAAGTTCATCCGCAGCAGATAATGTTCTAGAAATATCGAAGCGGTCTCTTACCGATATCACGATCAATGAAATTTTCAATTCGGATATAGAAGAGTTCTTGCGAATCAACGACCTGGTGCAACAAGCGGAAAGAAAGCAGGTCACTTTAATGAAAGGAAACGGCAAACCTTACAAGGCGTTTAACGCGATAATCATACAGCCGGATGGTGATATTGGAGATTCACTTGATTTCTCGCAGGAAAGCATTCAACGACGAATTGATAAAGGATACAACGCGGCAGACAAAGCGTTTCAGGGATTTGTGTGTCCGTAGTGGGTTGGATTACAGGATTGTCCTTCACGGGAATTTTCACAGGATCGTCCCTTGCAATGACGTTGGCTGTGAGAGTTGATTCTAACGAAAATAAATTGTAAACTTACCCACTAGAAAAGTGGGTGAATAGAAATA
Source organism: Bacteroidota bacterium (assembly GCA_020056225.1). GTDB lineage: Bacteria > Bacteroidota > Ignavibacteria > UBA10030 > SZUA-254 > JAGVIE01. Next base: position 33,665 of record JAGVIE010000032.1, on the reverse strand, counting down.
TTAATCGAATTGTAATGAGTCGCATAGAAGTAAATATTAACCCAAGCGTGTTACAATGGGCAAGAGAAGAAGCCGGTTACGATCCTTCTGAAATTGCCGCAAAAGTAGAAGTCCCTACTGAAAAATATAATACGTGGGAGCAGAAGGGTGAAAAAGTACCTCTTGGGAAATTAAAAAATATTGCCAATTATTATAAAAGACAATTAGCTGTGTTTTTCCTCCCTGAAGTCCCAAAGAAAATCACCAAGCCGAAAGATTTTCGGAATGTCATAACTGCAAAGAGTAAACTCTCCAAAAAAGTTCTTTTAGTAATGCGCGATGTTACCTATTTTCGTCAAACCGCACTTGAAATAAAAGGAGAAGGATACTGGAAAGATCGCTACAGTTGGATAGCTGAAGTTGACGCCAACAATAAAAAATCCGATGTGATTGCAGGATGGCTTCGTGAGAAATTAAACATAAGTATCGAAGAACAATTCCATTGGAAAGCCCCGAGTGAGGCGTATCGTACGTGGAGAAGTGCAGTAGAAAACCAATTGGGAATTTTGATTTTCCAATTTCCGATGCCGCTAAAAGAAGTGCAGGGTTTTTGTTTTACAGATGTGTATCCTTATGCAATCATTGTTAATTCCAATCATTCTTACACCGGTCGTATTTTTACAATCTTTCACGAGTTGACTCATATCATAAAGCATACTTCCGGCATTTGTTTGTGGGATGATATTAGGGAAAACCAAAATGAAGAATGGGAATGCAATTCGATTGCAGGAAATTTCCTTGTTCCAAAGAATACCCTTCAATCCACAGACGATCTTAAAGAAATTCAGACATTCGCCAACAAGTTTAAAATTAGTCCGGAAGCATATCTGCGTAGATTAAAAGAAGAAAAGGAAGTCAGTTCCGTAAAATTCTTTACACTTCTGGATCAAATAAAAGCATCATATCCCTCAATTCTACCTAAGAAAATAATAATTAAGCCTGAAGTAAAAAGCAGGGCGAGCAGAGGAGAGACATTTTACACTCTTGTATTAGATGCTCTGAATCAAAATAGAATATCTTACACACAAGCGTCCGGAATGCTCGATCTGAATATCAGCCGGGTAATGCGTGAAGCATAGTTCGCAAAATATCTATTGCTTTGATACGAGCGCTTTGGTAACGATGCACCGATACTATCCTACACGAATCCTGCCTGATTTATGGAACAATCTTGAAGAATTATTTAAGAAACGCCGGGTACGTTCCCACGAATTTGTGTACGATGAAATTGTTCCGTCAACCGGAACAAAAGATGATTTAGCAAAACTTGTTTCGAAGCATAAAGTCTGTTTTCAAGCAATCACAAAAAAACAAGCGCAAGTTGTCCCTGAAATTCTTTCTCTCTTTCCACATCTAATTGATCCGCGAAGTAAGAAAGATCAAGCCGATCCCTGGATTATCGCGATGGTTGTTGAGTTAATGGAAGAGACAAGTCTATTCGGCAAAGAATCTGAATTTGTTGTTGTTAGCACTGAGAGTGAATCAAGTCCAAATAAAATTCCCGCTGTTTGCAAGCATTACAACGAAAGGCATATGAATCTTTTTGAATTTTATGAAGATAATGGATGGAGTTTTTCATTATCAATAAAATAAACTGCTATCTGCGGACCTATTGGATGGAGTATATCCAGAAAACTGAATCTCTCTCGTTGAAGTATATGAAAGAAATTAATCAGTTCTGGCATAATCCAGATTTTTTATACGATAATATGGTGAGATACCAGAGAAAGATACAGTCGTATGGTTACATAGGAGACTCACTTGATTTTTCTCGGCAAAGCGTTCAGCTACGAATAGATAAGGGATGCAAGGCGGCTGATAAAGCGTTTCAGGGATTAGTGTGGGTTGAGAGGATTCGGAGTTTGAATAAGAATACCGATAGTTGAAAACAGACGAAAAAGAGGGAGAGATTCAGAGAGATAAGTCTGATATAAAAATAATTGAGAGAAACGTGAAAATTCTCTTGCTATTATTCTTGGATTTTCGTAAAATCTTGGAATTGATTTTGGGCTAATGTTTGGGGATTGTTTTGATGATACAAGCCAAGGGTTTCTTTCTATTATATAGTAATACTCCGAAAATAAAATAATTCTCATCACATAAAACCATTTCGTGACAGTTAAGATAAAAGGTTACGTATCGGGTGAGATATAAGTTGTTCTAAAATTAAACATCACAAAGATACACGAAAGATATAGGTTGTATGTAAGTACGTGGAATGGCGATGTAGCTCAACTGGCTAGAGCACGCGGCTCATAATCGCGCGGTTAGGGGTTCGAGTCCCCTCATCGCTACTGAAATTTAATTTATGTAGAAATTTAATTTAATGATAACGATACCTTTTTTGTACTATATTTAATATGACGAATAATAGAAGAAGAAAAATTTTAGTAACCAGTGCTTTGCCGTATGCTAATGGCAGCATACACATCGGTCATCTTGTCGAGTATATTCAGACTGATATTTTTGTAAGATTTTTGAGACACATTGGCGAAGATGCGATTTACATGTGTGCTGACGACACACACGGAACTCCAATATTTCTGAAGGCGAGAAGTCTCAACATTACCCCTGAAGAACTAATAGCAAGATACAATATAGAACATCAGAAGGATTTCGGTGATTTCCATATTCTCTTTGACCACTATTATACAACGCATAGTCCAGAGAATGAAAAGCATTCTAAGCGTATCTTTGAGAAATTGACGAAGGGGGGGCACATCTTTACGGCTGATGTTGAGCAGTTCTATTGCGAGGAGGACTCAATGTTTCTCTCGGACCGGTTCATCAAGGGAACTTGTCCTAATGGCAATTGCAAGGCGAAAGATCAATACGGTGATGTTTGTGAGGTATGTGGAATGCACTACGATCCAACCGATCTCTTTGATCCCCGATGTGCAACATGTGGGAAGACGCCGGTTCGGCGAAAATCGAGGCACTATTTTTTCCGTCTCATCGATTTTGAAGATAGACTGAGGACATGGTTCTCAGGAGGGAGTGCTCTTCAACCTGAAACATACAATTCAATCAAGGAATGGTTGGATAAGGGATTGAAAGATTGGGATATCAGCAGGGACGCACCGTATTTTGGATTTCGAATTCCCAACGAGCCGGATAAATTTTTTTATGTTTGGTTGGATGCACCCATTGGGTATGTTGCAACAACGGAACATTACTGTAAAGTGAGTGGAAAAGATTTTGATGAATATTGGTTTAACCCGGAAACAGAAATTTATCATTTCATCGGTAAAGACATCGTGTATTTTCACACACTTTTTTGGCCTGCGATGTTGATGGGGAGTGACTATAACGTACCTCGGAGTGTATACGTACATGGGTTTCTTACTGTTAATGGCGAAAAGATGTCCAAAACACGCGGGACCTTCATTACTGCCCGCACATATCTGGACAACTTAGACCCACAATATCTGAGATATTATTATTCAACAAAGCTATCAAGCAATTCCGATGATATAGACATGAATTTGGAAGATTTCCGTTTTCGTGTCAACGCCGATCTAGTCAACAACATCGTCAATATCGGAAGTAGATCAGTGACGATGCTTGTAAATAACTTTCATGGAAAAATTGGTTCGATGAATTCCGAGACCGCTTCTATTTTCAAGGAATTTACCGATAAGATGGATAGCATTAAGTCCCATTACATGGAAAGAGAATTTTCAAAAGTAACACGTACTGTCACTGAAATTTCCGATCGAACGAACAAGTATTTTTCCGACAATGAACCCTGGAAGATCATCAGTGAGAATCCAGCTCAGGCGCACGAGACTTGTACGTTTTCATTGAACGTCTTCAAATTCATCTGTACAATACTCAAGCCGATTCTCCCGAAGATGGCGGCGGAGGTGGAGACAATGCTTGATATTCCCGATCAAAAATGGGATGAAGCAAAAATAACACTTCCCAATGACCATAAGATCCACGAGTTTAAGCATCTTATGAGCAGAGTAGAGAAGAAAAGTATCGACAAGATGATTTTGTCGAGCCGTGAAGAATTGCAAAGGAAGGCTGAACCGAAAAAGAGTGTGGCTCCTGTTGTGGCAGAGAAACAACAGAAGACCGTATCATTTGAGGAGTTTGCAAAGTTAGACTTATGTGTAGGTCAGATATTGTCAGTAGAGGAAATACCGAATTCCAAAACCCTCTATCGTTTGAAGGTGGATATTGGAAAGATCATTACGTTGATTGCAGGGATCAAGACGAGCTACCCGAATTTGGAATCCCTGAAGGGAAAGAAAATCGTTGTGGTGGCTAACCTTGAGCCGAAAGTATTCAAAGGAATAGGTGTCAGTGAAGGAATGCTTCTTGCTGCGGCTTCACCAGATGGAAACGCTATTCTGTTGGAGTTAGCAAATGAAGCCGAGTGTGGTTGGAAAGTACTTTAGTTTATCCATAAAATATTCATAACAAAAAACAACAAATAAAGAATGGAGTAATTTCTATGAACAAAGGAAAAGATTCATTAGACATGAGCATGCGAAGGCCACTGTATGGTGGCATGAACTCGGCTGCGGAATTTGTAACGCCGGGGCATCCTGATAAAACGTGCGATCAGATCGCATGTAGAATTCTTGACCAGGCAATTAAAATAAACCCTAATGCCCGTGTTGCAATTGAAATGGTTGCGTGTGATGGCATAGTAACGGTCGGTGGTGAAATTAGTAAGGACTTAGTTGGGAAAATAAACATCGAAAAAACTGTGCGTGAAGTATTTGAGGGATTGGGCTATACAAGAGCCAAGTTTTCTCTTAAAATTGGAAGCATCGTTAATACTCAATCTTCTGATATTGCGCAAGGAGTTAACCGCTCTAACAAAGTTGTGGGTGCCGGTGACCAAGGTGTTATGTGTGGTTATGCAATGTACGCGCCTGAACGTGAACATATGCCTGCGGCATTTTGGTACGCACAACAACTTGCAATGAAATTGTTTGATGTAGCGATGGAAAAAACTATTCCCGATTTGTTCGCAGATGGGAAAACCCAGGTTATCATTAGAGATGGAAAAATCAGTCACGTAACCATTGCAATTCAGCACGATGAAAAGTGGAAATTAGATAAACTCAAAAATGCTATCATAAAACATGTAATCAAACCAGTTGCGGGCAACGTACCCAGTGTGAAAGTAAATGGAACAGGCAAATTTGTGAAGGGTTCTATTTGGGCTGATTCCGCAGAAGTAGGAAGAAAGATCGTCGTTGACCAGATGGGACCAGACGTTCCCGTTGGCGGAGGCACGATGTGCGGTAAAGACCCGACAAAAGTTGATATCACTGCTGCGCTGATGGCTCGACACATTGCAAAAAGTATTGTTGCGAACAAGTTAGCGAATGAAGCGCTTGTACAATTTGCTTTTACCATCGGGCAACCTGCCCCAGATTTAATGAATGTATACGCACCTGATTGGCGTGGAAAGATTAGTCCACAAGAATGGTGTTTGAAGAATTTTCCCGTTACCGTTGCAGAAATGATTGATCACTTGCAATTGAGAAAACCAAGGGGTTGGTCATATGAAGAAGCATCAAAGTTTGGTTTCTATGGACATCCCAATTTTTCTTGGGAAAAAGTAACTAAAATAAATTGAAAGGCATACATCATGTCGAAATCCTACTGGAAAACACCTCCGCGATGGTGGAATTGGAGAACAAAAGCGGCACATACGGGATATGACCCCTTCTTAAGTATGGGAGCCGTTCGTCCTCCTATTTTTGCGTGTTCAACGTTTGCTACTGAAAATGCAGATAAACTTGAACATATGTTTAAAAGAGCATATGGACTTGAAAGCCCATTAGCTCCCGACGAAGAATGGCCCATATATACGCGGGTTTCTAATCCGAATTTTTTGATGCTCGACGACAGGTTACAATTTTTTGAGCGTGGAAGTGAAAATGCAAGAACCGTGTACTTCCCCAGCGGCTTATCTGCTATTTTTACTACCGTCCTCTCTGAATGCAATGCTGGAGATGTGTTAGTGTTTGGTTACCCTGTGTATGGCGGTACTGACCATATGTTCCGGCACTTAATTCCGGCAAAACTTGGTGTTAACGTAATTCCTGTCAATGCTACACGGGTTGATGAAGTGGAAAAAGTATTGAAAGAGAATGCTGGCAAAGTAAAAATTGTATTTATCGAAACACCGGCGAATCCGAATTTGGCGATGGTGGATATGGAAGCGGTTGCGGACTTAACTCATCGGCTTACTCAGGGAATTATGGTTGTGGATAATACGTTTATGTCGCCCATTCTGCAACATCCGTTTGAGCACGGCGCAGATATTATTGTGTACTCTGGAACAAAATCTATCGGCGGGCATTCAGATTTGATTTCCGGTTTTGTTATCGACCGAAATGTTGAACGGGCGGCTCGTATCAATTCGTTTCGCGTTATTACGGGACCAACACCCTCTGCATTTGATGCTTGGCTTCTGTTTCGTTCGCTTGATACTTTAGAATTACGTGTGATGAAGGCACAAGAGAATGCGAAGAAAGTTGCGACGTTTTTATCGAAACATCCTAAAGTAAAAAGGGTAGTGTTCCCTGAGCTGCTTGACAAGAAGTCTGAGCAATGGAAGATTTACAAAAAGCAATGTGATGGTCCAGGATCGATGATAACGTTTGACCCGGTTGGTGGAAAAACGGAATCGTACACTGTATTGGATAATTTGAAGGTATTTACGTTGGCGGTTTCATTGGGTGGTGTAGAATCTTTAGCAGAAAATCCTTGGTACCATACGCACTCCGACGTAACAGACGAAGATAAATTGAAATCCGGATTTAGCCCTGAGACCATTCGTCTCTCGGTAGGGTTGGAAGATGCTGATAATTTGTGTGCTGATTTGGATGAAGCGTTGAAAAGAATCTAAATTTACAAATATATATGGAATATTTTTTGAAAATATTATCAATGATTCCGTTTGGGGGAGTTATTGGAATACTTGGCATTATAATAGCTCTTCATTATCATACAGATATTTTCCGGCGGATGTATTTTTTCTTTCTTCGTCCGAGAGATGTAAGGAAACTCATGAAAGAACTACAACGTGATTATGGATTTGAAAGGCACCCCAAGTCAAAGATAAAACCATGTAAATATTTATCAAGGAGAAAAGACCATAATGTTGAAGTTAATTCGAATACAAAACTATCGCCATCGTTTCATCTTTTAGTCGGTGAACGAAAGGGTATCAAAATAGAAAGTTTTAGAGGTTTTTTGATACCACCATTAGATTATGGGCATGGGATAACGAATCATGATGATACTTTATCAAAAGATTTAGACGAAAAATGGAGACGTTACTTTTTAGGTCTCAAGTATGAGTTGGAGCATTCGAAAACCCCGAATGGAATAAAGAATGAAAGAATTGTATTTTTTGATAAATTCTTTCTTGATGGATTTCTTAAATTAAAAAATGAAGTATTTGAAACGGCTGGGAAGCTTGTACGGAATGAAGCTACATCTTCTCCCAATGCAATGATTGAATGGCAATTTCAAGAATCAAAGCAACCTCAACATTTGGTATCTATGGCACGAGTCATAATCAAAATAGCCCTTGATACGTGGAAGGTACACGATTTTCACGTTAAAAATGGATGTGATAAATTAATTACGACTTATTATTTAGATAAAGCAGCAGTTCAGTCGAATCAGTATTATGATTTTGGTTTTTTCCAGATCAGTAAGTGGCGTCCGATAGTTTACGTACCAGTATACTCAAAAGACATACATAAAGTAATGAAAGAGGAAAAATTCTATTTCGGTAAAACTGAATTAGTAAAGGAATTTATCGACGATTTTGCTAAAGTTAAGAAAATATATTTGAATCAAATTGTACTCAGAAATAATACTGATGAATCGAAAGACTATCACGCATATTCATTTAAGGAATTTCATAATTATTATTATGATAAGCTTGATAAAATATTCAAGGATAAATTAGTAGTATAGCAAGTGTGGAGTTATCAAATGTTTCGTTTTCGATAATTGTACTACCTCGTAGTTATGAGTTGAATTTTTCATAAATTTTGCAAAATATAAAATAGATATTTTTTCACAAAACACCAGATGTATTTAATGATAACGTTTGACCCCATTGACAGAAAAACAGAATCGTATGCCATACTAAATAATTTGAAAGTATTTACTGTCGTGGTTTCATTGGGTGGTGTAGAATCTTTAGCAGAAAATCTGTGGGTCTACACACACTCAGATGTAGCTCAAGAAGACAAGCGTAAATCTGGTTTCTGTCCGCAGACGGTTAGGCTTTCTTTCGTATTAGAAGAGCCGAATGATTTATGTTTAGGCTTTGATCAAGCTTTGAGCAAGATATGAGTAAGGTACTTCACCCCATACCGGAAACATCCGTTTGTAACGAATAGGATAACATCAATGGGAATCTTTTCCATATTTTCTTTGCATATGAATCCGGTTGAATGGTACAAAGACCTGAAGAACCTTATTAGGGAAGAGAATAGACGAAAAGGTGTGAACGTTATAGTTAAGCCCGACGCGTATCTCAATGAATCGTTCAAGATGGGTGCCATTCAGCCAGATTGGACTAAGCCAGCGGAAAACCTACGGAAGATACTAACCTGCAGAGGTTTTCAAGAATATCCATCAACTCAGCATATTAGCACAACTGATGTACCAGCTTGCGACCCGACTCAGTATTATTTTAGGGACCTATCAGGAGGTTTCCGATCCCAATCACAGAACCGCCAACCGACATTCTATTATTTTATTGATCATAATATTCGAATAGATGAATTCCTTGGTTTCTTGATGCCACCTCTTGACTATGGACATGGATCCGAGAAAAAAGATCCTAAGGACAAATATGAATTAATTCTGGACACAGCTCTTGATGAACAATGGTTACGGTACCTGATAATTCTCGGTCAAAAGTTGAATGAGCGAAAACAGGCTCAATCTAAACGGAGCAATGCCGGGAGAAGAATTATTTTTTGGGATAAGGAATTATTTGAATTGTTCTTTCATTTGAGCGAGAAACGTCATGCCTTTGATGGGGCATATGTTGAGAAGAACGATGAAGGGCAATTAGCGTACCTAAAAAGGGAAGAGGATCCAGAAATGAGATACCTTCGAAAAGTGATCAAGACAGTCTATGATACGATTTGGATACACAAGGTATGTTTTCAATACAAAATAGTAATCGAATGTCGTTATGTTGATCGGGCGACGATTATGTACTCACAAAACTATGATTTCGGCCTATATAAGGTACAAGATACAGGTGGAACGAAAGATGTGGTATACTCGCCGATTTCTTTAATGGACATGCATGAGACAACCTGTCAGGAGAGAGTAATAATTGGTGATACTGTAGCACAACAAACAGAAATAGAAGGATACAGAAGAGATTTCAGTGTTTTGTGGAAAGATCAATTCAAGCAATTTTATGACGATATCCCGTCCTTTGAGCACCGCAAGTCATTCCAAAGGAAGGTAGATACAAATTACAATGGAACACTTGATATTGAGGTATTTCATAAAACATATTTCAAGTGGGCCGCTGAAAGGTTTGATCATGTCTTTAAGTATAAAAAAATCCGGGAGGGTTCTTGACTGAAATTAGATACAGCAGAAAGTCATCATATAGAAAAGGAAGTGAAGGTGCCATTCAAGAAAGTTGATCGGTATCGGATAGTAACCCTCGTGCCTCCAGAATATGTTGAAAGCATTTTGCAGGGTGTCGTAAAAGTCAATCCACTCTTATATGGAAAATATAGCAAAGTTGCTTATCAATCAGAAGAAGGTATTGAACAATTTGTTCCACTTGAAGGTTCTAATGCAACCAAAGGTGAAATAAATAAACTATATAAAGGTAAATCCGTAAGAATAGAATTTTCTATTGATAAAAACGATAAGATTCTAGAAAAGGTTATTCAAGAAGGTATTATGAAAAATCATCCCTGGGAAGAGCCTGTGATAATTATTTCCGAAGTATGGGAGACACGTAAAAAATAATTTCTGCTTTACTATGAGAACAGAACTTAAAAACAAAGAGGAAATCACTTCAATCTCGGATGCACTAAATATAATTGACGAAGACAATCATAGGGGGACATTGAAAGATATTTGGGATGAAAATGGGAACTAAGATACAGAACACAAGATTTTGCACATGGCTGCTATAAACTAAACGCCTCTTGCCTCTCATCAAAATTTTCATTAAATTGATAACACTTTCCCGCTTTATAGCGGGATTCTTTTGAAATCTTTCATTCTTAATCAAATTCAAGGATTTACTGTGGCATTAGCTCAAAGGTTAACGTATCATTATAAGCACGAAGAGGTCAATCCAAAGTGGTTTCTCGTGGATGCAAGCGGGCAAACTCTGGGCAGAGTTGCCAGCCGTATCGCGCATATTCTTCGCGGAAAGCATAAACCCATCTTCACACCAAATACCGATTGCGGTGATTTCGTTGTTGTTGTGAACGCCGAGAAGGTGAAGATAGCAAGCAAGCGCGCTGAGTTGAAAACTTATTTCCATCATACATTATATCCCGGTGGCGCAACGGTGGAATCGTACAAGGAACTGATCAAAACGAATCCGGAAAAAATCTTCATGCATGCAGTGAAGGGAATGGTTCCTCACACCCGGCTTGGCGCTCAGATCATCAAGAAGCTCAAAGTATACCGCGGCACCGAGCATCCGCACAAGGCGCAAAAACCCGAATTGCTCAAGATTAAATACTAATATCGAAATCATAATTTCTAAACTAATTCGAAATTATGATTAGAATTTAATAGAAGGAACACAATGGTACATCATCAAAAGATATCAGTCGGAAGAAGAAAGACATCAGTCGCTCGCGTGATAGTGAAACCCGGATCGGGTGAAGTGAAAATAAACGATAAGAAATTGGAACTGTACTTTCCTATCGACACGCTTATGAGCGATGTGCTTCTGCCTTTCGTAGTAACGGAAACTACGGGCAAGTACGATGTAGTAGCAAATGTTGACGGCGGCGGTCCAACAGGACAAGCCGGCGCAGTTAAACTTGGTATTTCGCGTGCGTTGGTCGAGATCAACAGCGATTTTCGCCCGAAGCTTCGTGAGCACGACCTCTTAACCCGCGACTCGCGAATGGTTGAGCGTAAGAAATACGGTCAGAAGAAAGCACGAAAGAGATTCCAATTCAGTAAGAGATAATCTTTGAGTAGAAAAGTATCTGAGTAAATGAGTAGATGAGTAGATGAGTATATGAGTATATGAGTAGATGAGTATATGAGTAGATGAGTATATGAGAGAAATCTCATATACTTTTTACTCAAATACTTTAGTACTTAATAAATCAATCATACTCTCCGATTTTGTCGGAAGTGTTCATGTTGGCTTTCTGAATATGCTGAACTATCCCGCTCTCTGGAGCAGGACAGCAGGACAGGTGACAACAGGATCCCGGCGGAAGATGACGAGAGTAGTAGAACTAACTAACATAGGAGTAATACAATGCCGCAAATCGAATTAACCACCCTATTGGACGCAGGTGCACACTTCGGCCACCTGACACGCCGTTGGAATCCCAAGATGAAGCCGTTTATTTTCATGGAACGAAACGGTATTCACATCATCGACCTTAAGAAAACCAGAGAATTGCTCGAAGGTGCTTGCAATGCACTTTCCACAATTGTTGGCGATGGAAAACGAGTTTTATTTGTTGGAACTAAGAAACAGGCTTCGCAGGTGATAGAAGATGAAGCGAGACGCTGTGGACAGTTTTTTGTTTGCCAACGATGGCTCGGCGGAATGCTTACGAATTTTTCAACCATTCGCAAGAGCGTGAAGCGTTTAACGAACATCGAGAAAATGGAAACCGATGGAACGTACGATAAAATCACGAAAAAAGAAACGCTCGTACTCGATCGTGAGAAAGAAAAATTATCAGATGTACTTTCTGGAGTAGTTGAGATGACGCGCGCACCGGGCGCTCTCTTTGTCGTCGATATCAAGAAGGAGGAGATTGCGGTGAAGGAAGCAAAGCGGCTCGGTATTCCCGTGTTCGCAATAGTTGACACTAACTGCGACCCGACGACGGTAGATTATCCGATCCCCGCGAACGATGATGCGATTAAATCTATACAGGTCATTACAAAATTGATTGCCGATGCAATTCTTGAAGGAACAGAAAAAGCTACAGCTCATTTTGAAGGCAGTGACCGTGAAATGATCGCACAAAAACAAGAGAAGACCAGACAATAATTATCACCAAGAAAGATGAGAAGTAGATTATGGAAATTACTGCTGAGAATGTAAGAATATTGCGAGAGAAAACCGGCGCCGGTATGATGGACTGCAAGAAAGCGCTTGCTGAGACGAACGGCGATATGGAGAAGGCGATCGATTATTTACGCAAGAAGGGTGCGGCAACAGCCGAAAAGCGCGCTGACCGTGCAACCAATCAAGGATTGGTCGAAGCGTACATCCATGCAGGCGGTCGCATCGGTTCGATGGTGGAAGTCAACTGCGAGACGGATTTTGTCGCAAAGACGAATGATTTTAAAATGCTTACGAAGGAAATCGCAATGCAGGTTGCCGCGATGAATCCACTTTATATTTCAAAGGAAGACGTCACTAAAGAAACTATCGAACACGAGTTAGAGATTTACCGAACTCAGGCACGAAACGAGAAAAAACCTGAGCAAGTCGTTGAGCGGATCGCAACGGGAAAAATGGATAAGTATTATCAGGAATTTTGTTTGTCGGAACAAACATACATTAAAGATTCCGGAAAGATGATCAAGGATCTGATTCTCGAAATGATGGCAAAGACAGGCGAGAAGATAACAATCCGGCGCTTCAAGCGTTTCCATCTTGGAGAAAGTGCATAACTAAAATCAAATAAGGTCTCACATTGTTGAGACCTTTTCTATTTAGGGGTCAGCATGAAAACGAAGATGAAATATAAACGAATCCTCCTGAAAGTCAGCGGTGAAGCGCTGATGGGCGAGAAGGATTATGGCATCGATTCAAAAGTACTAAGCCGTTATGCCGAAGAGATCGGTGAGCTACAAAGTGCGGGTGTCGAGATTGGTATAGTCATCGGCGGCGGTAATATTTATCGCGGTGTAGTAAATTCGTCGGATGGAGTTGAGAAGGTTACCGGCGACCAGATGGGCATGCTTGCAACTATTATTAACGGTCTTGCTCTTCAGAGCGCTCTTGAACATCGCGGTATTTTCACACGGCTTTTAAGTCCTCTCAAACTGGAAGAAATTGCAGAACCGTTTATCCTCAGACGCGCAATACGCCATCTGGAAAAAGGGCGCGTGGTTATCTTCGGTGCAGGAACCGGTAATCCATATTTCACGACCGATACAGCCGCGGCGCTTCGGGCAGTAGAGATTAAAGCCGATGTAATAATCAAAGGTACGCGTGTGAATGGGGTATACGATTCCGATCCGGAAAAAAATCCGAAAGCTTTCCGGTTCCAGGAAATATCTTATAAAGATGTTCTTGAAAAAGATTTGAAGGTTATGGACCTTACGGCAATAACACTCTGCAAAGAGAATAAAATGCCGATCATTGTTTTCAACATGAATGTAAAGGGAAATCTAAAACGTCTTGTTCAAGGTGAGAATGTTGGCACCATCGTCTCAGCGACATTGAATATGAATATGCGGAAGTAAAATTCTTAATTATCTTTATCCTCGCGAACAATCGAAAGGAAGAGTATGATCAAAGAAATCATCAAACAGACAGATGATAAAATGCACAAAGCGGTTGAAGTTGTGCGACAAGAATTCATTAAAATCCGTACCGGTAAAGCAACGACCGCTCTGCTCGACGGCGTGAAAGTCGATTATTACGGTACGCATACCCTACTCGCTCAGGTAGCGAATCTTAGCGTGAAGGATATCCACACGATAGCAGTTGCTCCATGGGATAAGAGTATGATTCAGCCGATAGAGAAAGCGATCATCGCGGCAAATTTAGGATTGAATCCGATCACCGATGCGAACGGTATCAGGGTTCCCATCCCGCCGTTAAACGAAGAACGCCGAAGAGAGCTTGTGAAGTTAGTGAAAAAATTTGCAGAAGAAGGTAAGATTGCCATTCGAAATGTCCGAAGAGATGCGATTGAACATCTAAAAAAATCCGAGAAGGAAGAACATTTCTCTGAGGATGAGCGGAAACGCGCAGAACAGGACATACAAAAGATGACCGACAAATTCATCAAAGATGTTGACGTTCTGGTAGGACACAAGGAAAAAGAAATAATGGAAGTTTGAATAGACAGCTAAATACCAGCGAAAAATATACATGAAGATTGATATGCCGGTTCATTGTTTGTTGAATCGGCGTTTTATTTATGGGGGCAAAGATCACGCATTTTGTGTGAATGAATTTTACGCGTAACATTTAGCAGTATCAATTCGTAAGCAATAGTAGAAAAGGTGGAAAGAGAATAAAATGGAAACAAACGGACAAACATCACGCAGGTTGTACAAATCTCGCCGGAATAAGATAATCGATGGCGTATGCGGAGGTATTGCAGAATATTTCGATGTCGATCCTACTATCGTCCGGATATTGTGGATATTGATAACATTAATGGGCGGCTCGGGCTTTATTCTTTATATTGTTGCCATGATCATAATGCCTGCAAATCCTGAGCATGTAGCGATGCCTCAACCCTCGTCCGGCGGCTCTAACGGCACAGACCGCAGAAGGTTTTTTGGCGTCATGCTAGTATTGGTAGGCGCTTTTATTTTGTTTATGAATGTCGGATGGATTGCGGGATTTGGATGGTGGTCATTTTCACATAAGATTATGCTTCCATTGTTGCTGATCTTACTTGGTGGATTGTTGGTTTATATCCACACCACGAAAAGAAATGCATCACAGAGTCAGGCTGGAAGCGCGGCTACAGAGAATATGTCACCGCAATCGGAGCCGGTAAAAGAATTGCGCCGGTCGAAATCTAACAGAAAATTATTTGGTGTTTGCGGCGGGATTGCAAAGTATTTCGATATAGACCCTACACTCGTGAGATTTATTTTCGTCGCGCTTATTTTTATGTCGTTTGGTTGGGGTTTATTAATATACATCATCCTCGGGATTGTGATGCCGGAAGAGAAATTGAACACTCAAACTTCGTAAGGAAATATTTATGAGCAATAATAGATTTAAAACATCATGGTTTGGAATTTTGCTGATTGTTTTCGGTGCGGCAATGCTGTTGGATCGTCTGGACGTCATCAATATTGATTTTGCGAATATCTTCTGGCCCATGATGATGATCGTAGGTCTGATGATCGTAGGGAAAGGATTTTCTTCAGATAAGCGGGGTAAAATTTATTGGGGAACGGTTCTTTTCATGTATTCCGTATTTTTCCTGATGCGCTCGATTGATACTTTTGAGCTTCACGGGTACATATTCTTTCCGGCATCGTTTTTAATTTTCGGCATCGCTTTCTTTATGATGTATCTAACTAATCTCAAAGATTGGCCCCTGCTTATCCCTTCCGTTGTTCTTTGTTTTATCGGAGCTATGTTCATACTAACGGAGTATGGTTTTCTTTATAATTGGGAAGTCTGGGATATCATCCGTTTGTGGTGGCCCGTGATACTGATACTGTTCGGATTGGCTATGCTTCTGCGTCGTAAGTATAATTCATCACCGCCGGCGCCGCAACCCTGATCAAATTAATGAGCCTCCGGTAAATATCACCGGAGGCTTGCCTTTTACCATCAATCCAAAATAATCTTTTTTCCAACCTCCGGTTAAGAATGCGTTAAGTCATTCAGCGCCTTATCGATATTCTCAATTCCAGCCTGAAATATATCCGGCTTGCAGCTTAACCCAATGCGGAAATAGTTTGGCATCTCAAAATATTTTCCGGGGACAATAGCTGTTTCGTACTTATTAATCAAAATCTCCGAGAGTTCATCTACTTTACCATTTTTCAAACGGGGAAATACAACCGTTCCGAAACCCGGGCGATATGCCTCAAGATCATCTCTTGAGTTAAGGAAATCATTTAGCAGTTTATGGTTCTGATCGAGTATGTTACACGACCACGCTTTTATTTCATCAAGGTTCTGAAAAGCAATCAGGCTCAAACGCTCGGCAAGATGAACATGATTAACGTAAAACAGATCGTTTAAGTGCCACATTTTTTGAGTTAGTTCAGGTTGTGCGATAACCCATCCGCAGCGAATGCCGCTTAAGCCATATACTTTTGTCAAACTATTCGTAACAATAAAATTATTACCCAGGCGGGCGGATGATCGAGGATTGAGATCGAACGCCGAATCAAGATAAACCTCATCGACAAGAACTTGTGCGCCGATACGTTCTGCAATAGATCCGATTTCCCCCAGTGTTTTTTCATCAGTGTAAGCACTGCTTGGATTATGCAGATTCGTGAGGGCTATAAGTTTTGTTTTTGGTGTTATTGATTTTCGAACATCGTCCGGATTTATTTGAAATCCGTTATCATAATGCCTGGGGAAACGATTTACATTTGCCTCTAAGTATCTTGCCGTTGCGAGAAGAAGCTCATAAGTAGGTTGTTCAATTAGAATATCATCGCCGGGTTGAGTCGTTACTGCCATCGCAATATGGTTTGCCATAGATGTACCGAGCGTGAAGAAAACCTGACTTGCATTGACACTATGCTTCTGCGCGATAACCTGCTGAAGAGGTTCATATCCGTAATAGCTGTCACCGGTGATTTCTAGATCCTCGATTCTCACGGGTAATGCAGAGAGAGGATAGTTTGGCACACCACTTACAGCGAGGTTGTATTTCACGCGGGCAAATATTTTTGCCCATTGCATGTAACTTGAACTCATTACTCTAATATCAGGCTTCACTAATAATCCCGGAATATTTTATTTAGTTAATATATGGATAAGGTATGCGAAATTCAAAGTAGTAGTGTAATTCCTGCTATAAGATTTTAGCGCAACAGGATTACTAAAACTGTTAACCGATTTGTGTCAGATATAAAATTGGAGTAGAAACAACCTGGGAAATTAAGAGAAAGCGGGTATATCTTTATCTCATATCAAACTGTATTACGATGAGACATATATCAAAATTATATATCAACAATCTAAATAGTTAGAGAATAAGTATTGCAGCCATTGAATAAGGGATATTCCCAGATAGCATAAAAACTAAAGAAAATAACGTATTTTGCATGATATAACTGGTTGAGAGATAGTTGGTTTATAATGAAAATAACTTATGCTTCGGGATAATATTGATTTCATTTCAGATTTTCATATATTATACCAGGATTTGCCCGCAAGATAGACGTTTACTATTTTCGTCCCGCACTAAGCGGCAGGGTGAATCTAAATTTTCATGAGGAGTAAAGAATGAATATATATGTTGGTAATCTATCCCCGCAAGTCAGCGACGACGATTTGCGTACAGCCTTCCTAACCTACGGTGAGATTACAAGTGCATCCGTGATTAAAGATAAATTTAGCGGCGATTCCAAAGGATTTGGATTTGTTGAGATGCCAAAAAAAGAAGAAGGAGAAGCGGCGATTAGAGGATTGAATGGTACCAATCTTCAAGGGAAATCAATCGTTGTCAACGAAGCGCGCCCGAAGACCGAGCGAAGCGGCGGCGGCGGTAGAGGCGGACCAAGAAGAGGTGGTTTTGGTGGCGGCGGCGGCGGCGGTAGACGTAGTGGCGGTGGTGGCGGCGGCGGCGGTAAACGGAATTGGTAAATTGCAAACGATTATAATAGAATATTTCCAATCATTATTTTTTTGATGGATCTATCATGTTGGAACTGTAAAAGGTAATGAAGTTACATTTACCTTTAATTGTATCGACCTGTGAGATAAAATATTACTATTACGCTAATGAGCTTCCAACCAGTTTAATCCTGTTCCTATGTCAACTTCAACAGGGACGGAAAGTGGGAGAGCGTTTTTCATCTCCTGCGTAATGATATTTAACGTTTGCTGCTCTTCGTGCTTGGTAAATTCGAATACGAGTTCATCATGCACCTGGAGCAGCATTTTTGCATTAATTTTGGTGTCTTTTAATTTGTTGTGAATTTTTATCATGGCAAGTTTTATCATATCTGCCGCTGTTCCCTGAATCGGCATATTAATCGCCTGACGTTCGGCATTACTCCGGATATTCAGGTTTCGACTGTTTATATCCGGTAAATATCGGCGTCTGCCAAGTAATGTACTTACATAACCATCGTGTTTAGCTTTAGCAATCGTATCAAATATATACTGATTGACCTTCGGAAATCGTTCGAAATATTTTGTAATGATTCCCTTCGCTTCAATCTGAGAAATATCCAAACGAGCCGCTAATCCGAAAGCGCCTATACCGTACATAATACCAAAGTTGACCTCTTTAGCTTTGCGGCGCATATCTTTTGTTACCTCATCAGATTTAACACCGAATACCTTCGCGGCAGTTGTTGAGTGGATGTCCTCGCCGTTTCTGAAAGCTTCGCGCAATCCTTCATCTCCCGATATATGCGCCATTATTCGTAGCTCGATTTGTGAATAATCGGCAGAGACGATGAGCATATTTTTTTCGCTGGGAACAAACGCCCTTCGTATTTGACTTCCCATTTCAGTCCGGATGGGAATATTCTGGAAATTCGGATTACTGCTTGACAATCGTCCTGTTGATGTAATTGTTTGATTGAACGATGTATGCACTTTCCCTGTTCGGGGATTGATTAACATCGGTAACGCGTCAACATACGTGGTCTTTAATTTTTGCAGTTGCCTGTACTCGAGTAATTTCTCAATGATTGGATGCTCATGCCGCAATGTTTCAAGAACGCCGACATCCGTGGAATAACCCGTTTTTGTTTTTCGTCCGACAGATAATTTTAGTTTTTCAAAGAGGATATTACTCAACTGCTGGGTTGAATTGATATTAAATTTTTCATCAGCCATACCGTAAATATCGCCGATTAATTTATCGAGTAACTCTTCAAGTTCTTGCGATAAGTTACCTAGAAAATTTATATCGAGCTTCACACCGTTAAGTTCCATCTCAGAGAGAACCGCAATGAGCGGAAATTCAACTTCTTCACACAGTGAAGCAAGGTGTTGAGATTCCAGTTTCGAATGCAATAATTCATATAACCGGTAAGTTATATCCGCATCCTGATTTGAATACTCCGCGACATTCTCTACGGGAATATCACGGATGTCCTTTCGGTCTTTTCCGGTTCCGGTAAGCTCATCGAATGAAATCATTTTGTAGATTAGATGTTCTTTCGCCATGGCATCGAGATTGTGTTGTCCATCGGGGCGGAGGATGTAATTTGCCACCATTGTATCGAACATGCTGCCGTTAATATTAATACCGATAGAGTTGAGAACGAGCGCATCGTATTTAATGTTCTGTCCGATTTTTTTTATCTCAGGATCTGAAAAGATCGCGCTGAGATTTTTTTTAATTGCGTTTAACGAATAACCAATCGGGTTCTTGGTGCCGGGTTTAATGGGGCATGTGCTCTCAACAGTATTCCGGACTTTAGTATTTGAATTCTGACTTGAAAATAAATCGGTCTGATGACTATTGATTATTTCGCAATCATCGTTTTCAGCCGAAGGATCATGGTTTGATATTACAGGAACATACCAGGCTTCTCCCGCTTTCATTGCAAAAGAAAGTCCCACTAATTCAGCTCGGAGAGGCTCAGTCGATGTCGTCTCAGTATCGAATACAAAATGAGCGCAATGAGCCAGGTTATTAGCAAGTGCCTTTAATTCTTTATCGCTCGTGATGAGATTATAACAATGTTCATCGGTGGTAATATCCGATAGTTCTATCTCTTTCGTTGAGGATTCTATGGTGTAGGCGAGCGGCGCGTTTTCATGGTTAAGTTTTCTGACAAGATTTTTGAATTCAAGTTCGAGAAAAAGTTTCGTGAGTTTTTCTTTATCGTGTGGTTTGGCAATCAGGTGATGAATATCGATATCTATTGGAACGTTAACATCGATCGTGACTAATTTTTTAGAGAGGAAAGCGCTCTCTCTATTCTGTTTGAGTTTTAGGTGTAATCCTTTCTGTGATATTTTATCGATGTTGGCGTAGATATTTTCAATTGTTCCGTATTGTCGTACAAGCGGGATCGCCGTTTTCTCGCCAACGCCTAAAACTCCGGGAACATTGTCAGACTTATCACCGGTTAAACCCAAAACGTCGATTACATGATCAGGTTTGACGCCAAATTTTTCCATAACACCGTTTTCGTCAACAACCTCCCATTCATCGCCGCGCTTGCCTGGTTTGAATATTTTGATATTGGGGGACAGCAACTGCATAAAATCTTTATCGCCTGTGACAAGATAAGTGTCAATTCCTTGGCGCTCGGCTTTACGAGCCAAAGTTCCCATAATATCATCCGCTTCATAACCGTTCAATTCCAAACTCGGTACGTTAAATGCTCTTACAACTTCTTTTAACTTATCAAGTTGTGATACCATATCTTCAGGCATTTTCTGGCGGGTTGCTTTATATGGTTCAAACATTTTATGCCGGAAAGTAGGAGCCTTTGTATCAAAAACTACTGCGATATGATCTGGCTTCTCATCACTTAATATTTTCATCAATGTATTGACGAATCCGAAGATTGCACTTGTGTTTTCTCCCTTGGTATTTATCAAGGGGTGACTTATAAATGAGTAATAGGCGCGATAGGCAAGTGCCATCCCGTCTAACAGGAAGAGTCGTTCTTGAGTGGATTTTTTAATGATATTTGCAGATTTCATATGGGAATTTTGTTGATTTATCAATAATAACGAATTTTTCCTTGACATTCTAATCAGTATTTTGTACACTCATTTGAGGCAGTTTCTTGCTCTCAGCCAAATATTCATCGTATTCCAAAAGAAAATATTCCATAAATAATCCCATAAACACACAAAAGGAAATTGGGTATGAAATTGTTACGATTCTTACTGTCCGCCTTTCTCTGCTGTTTCATAGTGACAACATTATTTGCAGCGAGATTGAAGAATGTTCCCCAGACCTTAATTCAACCTAACGGAGAAAAACTTCAATGCTTCGCAACCGGTGATGAATACCATAATTGGCTTCATGATGCAAATGGGTATACCATCATCCAAGACCCGAACAATGGATATTACGTTTTTGCAAAATTGGAGAATGGTGATTTAGTACCATCACCGTTCATAGCAGGTAAAGTAGATCCCGCGAGTACCGGTATTCCGAAGGGCGCAAATATTTCACCCGATAAAATGCTGAAGAAACGTTTGGCGATTCAAGAGATGTCGCCGCCGATGCTTGCAGCCCCGCGTACCGGTCAGCTCAATAATATTGTTATCTTTATTCGCTTCAGCGATGAAGTTGAGTTTACAGACCAATCATCAATTTATGATTATATGTTTAATGCATCCGCGCAAGGTGATGTAT
The DNA here is from genome assembly GCA_020056225.1 of Bacteroidota bacterium. GTDB lineage: Bacteria > Bacteroidota > Ignavibacteria > UBA10030 > SZUA-254 > JAGVIE01. The sequence continues at coordinate 12,198 of JAGVIE010000032.1, read as the reverse complement.
CGATGTATAATTATTTCAAGGATGTTTCATATAACACGCTGTCTGTTACTTCAACATTTTATCCAATCCCACAAGGAACAACTGTAATATCATATCTGGATTACCATGCACGGGGTTACTTCCAGCCGTTCAATCAAACCACAAATCCAATCGGCTATGTAGACGACCGCACGGCAAGGGAACATACGCTATTAATGGATGCATCAAATGCAGTTGGTTCCGAGATCGCTCCTGAATTTGTAATTGATGGGGACAATGATGGAAATGTTGACAACGTTTGCTTTATCATCTATGGAGGTCCAACTGCCTGGAGCACTTTGCTCTGGCCCCACAGGTGGGCACTATATACATACGATGTACGTATCAATGGAAAGAGAGTTTACGACTATAATTTTCAATTACAGACGGAACTTGCCGGCGGCGGCGCAAGTACTTTATGCCACGAGATGTTTCACTCGCTTGGCGCCCCGGACTTATATCACTATACCGATAACGGCGTAGCGCCGGCATATTTATGGGATATTATGGAATCCAATGCCAGTCCGCCACAGCATATGACTGCTTATATGAAAATGAAATATGGTACATGGATATCAAGTATTCCTACCATCACTACGAGCGGTAGATATACACTTGAGCCATTAACACATCCCACTAATAATTGTTACAAAATTGCTTCACCCAATTCTGCAAGTCAATATTTTGTACTTGAGTATCGGAAAAAAGAGGGGACATTTGAATCGTCTTTACCAGGCGAGGGTTTGTTAGTTTATAGGATAAATACTACCGTCAGCCAGGGAAATCGAAACGGTCCACCGGATGAATTGTTTGTCTATCGTCCTGATGGATCAAACACTGTCAATGGCAGACCATGGGATGCGGCATTCAGTAAAAATAACGGGAGAGTGTTGATTAATGATTGGACTAATCCATCAAGTATACTGGCTAATGGAACCGCTGGAGGTTTGAATGTTTCTAACATTGACACGCTAGGTAATACTATCTCGTTTACGGTGACGCTTCCAGGAACACCCACATGGGATGGTGATCTCTTGGTCTGGAATCCCGACCAAACTCCTACAAGCGGAACAAATATGGCTGCACTTCTTCAGATGATGGGGAAGAAGGTCGATTATACAACCTCACTTTCAAGCGTTCCAAGCTTAAATAACTATCAGGGTATTTTCGTATTCCTCGGTATGACTCCGAACAATCATGTTCTTCAGGAAAGTGAAGCGGCACCTCTTGCCGCATATCTTAACGCTAGTGGAAAATTATTTCTTGAGGGTGGAAATGCCTGGGGAAATGATCCATCAACATCGCTCAGATCATATTTTTCAATTCAAGCACCCGATAATGGCGCAAGCGATCTTTCGACTGTAACCGGCATTTCGGGAACATTATCGGAAGGTATGGAGTTTTCCTATTCAGGTGAAAATTCCAGTGTCGATCATTTAGTCGGACAGGGTACGGCGTATTCAATATTCACTAATCTGAGTTTTGGGTATTATATTGGTATTGCGTACAATCAAGGAACGTACAAAACAATTGGTACATCGTTCGAGTTCAGCGGATTGACGAACGCATTGGCACCAAGTATTAAACAAGAACTTACCGCCAAGATTCTTGACTTCTTCCAGATTCCATACACCCCACTCGGTTCAGGACCTCCGCCGGTAGTATTAGCGCTGGATGCTTTCCATCAATCAGTACCGCTAATCTGGAATGAACCTTACCCGGCGTTGAAAAGAATGCCGATCACTGGTGATGATCCTACTGAGTCAGCGAACACTGTTCCTAAAGTTCAAGAGCATCCGAAAGTAGCGGCAGCCTATAAATATAATGTGTACAGATCGTCGACTACTGGTGGACCATATACAAAAATTGCGTCGAATCTTACTGCGACTTCATATCAAAATACCGGATTGACAAATGGCAATAAATATTATTATGCTCTCACAACAATATCCGATGCCGGCGAAAGCGATTACTCTCCTGAAGTACTGGGTTATCCTCAATATGATGTTGGTCCTGGCAGTTGCCGATCATTTATTTTCAGTCCCTCTTCCAATCCTTTTACTTATGGTGTGGCTGTTATTGGAGGTGATATTTGGATTACCGAGTATAATGAATCAAAAGTATATCAGCTTGAAAAATCGACTGGTAATGTATTGAGTTCATTTACATCTCCGGCTTCGCCAACAGGTATTGCCTGGGACGGCGAGTTTCTATGGATCGGTTCAGCGACAGCTAAGAAAGTCTATAAAACAGATATTTACGGAATTGTTCAACAAATGATTAGTGTTCCTGATGGAGTAAAGTCAACGTTGATTACCGGCGTTGCATATGAGAACGGACATGTCTGGGTTACTGATCGAGACAATTATCGGCTGTTGAAATATAATGCTACTACAGGCGCATTGATGGGAACATACATAGAACCAAGTGAGGTTCAAAGTATGTCTTCGGGTCCGCGTGGTTTAGCTTACGATCCATATAATCATACACTGGTTCATGTAGTAACAAATTTCAGCCTTACACCCACTCAATGCTGGGTGTACGAATTTAGCTTGACGAGTGAAACTTTCACAGGCAGGAAATTTCCTTTCAATCGAATTTACGATTCTTCAGTCGATATGTTCTGGTCGAATCTCAGAGGTATAGCATATGATCCTGAAAACCAATCTTACTGGATTACCGATGTTGCTCAATCTATTGTGTATCGTGTCGAACCATATCTGAAGAGGAATGAACTAACAATACGTAAGTATGAGGATTCGGACGCGAGGTTTTCCTCAACCGAAGATCGAGCACCCAAAAGCTGGCATCTTGAAATTCATAAAGATTCGCCAACGGGAACGCTAATAGCGTCTGGAGATGCATCATCATTAACAGCTACCGGATTGGATGCCGGTACATATTATGCCGTTGAAGCCGATAGTGTTGACTGGCTTCATCTTGGGTATCTGATTGACGACGTTCCGACAGCGAGCACAAATAATTACGCGAGCATTACGCTGACTGAATTGGATACGGTTTCTATCGATATGGTTAACTCACCGCCGATTTATAATAAATTATTCCGGACGGCAAAAGCGGAACAATGGGCGACCGCATACGATCAAAAAAATGCAAAGAAACCTGTTTCAAGGAAAGCCGATAGAGTGTCGGTCAGGTTCAATATCATCGCTCCAAATGCCGCAACAAGTGTGAAGATAAAATTTGGAATGTACTTCACCGGCGCGATATGGGATGATACGGACATCAGCCATCTTGCAGACTCGATAGTGCATATAAAGGATAAGATTTATACTGCAGCAATTCCTAAAGATGATACACTTACAATAACCGGCTGGGGGGCATCAGGTAAAAAGGTCAAGGTGAAACTCGAGTGGCAAACATTACCAACAAAGACAAGACAAGATGTGTTGGTTTATGATGATAACACCCCGCGTCCTTCGAAACCAAACCTGCAAAATGTAGGCGAAGAGTTATTCACAACAAGATTATTTGGTCAGGGATATTTCTGGGATGGACATGCGTTAGTCGTCGGAATTCCTCAGGGGATTAAGGGCGCCAATTCAGTTAAGCATAAGAAATATACCGAAGTACAAAAATCATTCTATAAGAAAACCGGCGATCTGACTCACACCGGAGATCCGAAGTGCCTCGATAAATTCACTTCCGGGAAACTCATTGATAAGCAGCAAATCAGTCTCCCACCCGATAAGCAAAGCAACAAGCTTTTTGCTGAGCTTCTCGCTCTAAAGCTGAATATTGCCGCCAGCGTTGTAAATGAAATGTTCCCATCCGGTTTGGGACAATTGACTTATGAGGATCCAGCCAATCCTGCCGATCCATTCAACGGTTTGATGATTGATGATATGGTAGAGATAGCCGACAGTGTTATCAGTTGTCTGGATGTCCGATTAGAAGGTCACCTGTTAACAACGGCTGAAGTTTACGATGTCGTTCGTAAAATAGATAGTACATTTGCCGACGCGCCGAACTTCAAAGATACAATCAGATTCACATCAGGCACTAAACTGCCGGGTGTATCTAAATTAATTGACATTCCTTACCTACGATTCACACCGGGTATTGAACCCGTTATAGTGAAGTCGCGAGGATTCGAAACTGCATCTGTTCCATTAACATTCGCGTTGTATCAGAATTATCCAAATCCTTTTAATCCGACAACATCAATTCAATTCGATCTTCCCGAACAAGCGCTTGTAACGTTGAAGGTTTACAACATGCTTGGTCAGGAAGTAATGACATTGCTGGATAACGAATTCCTTAGTGATGGTTTACAGGAATACGAAGTCGATGCAACTAATCTTTCATCCGGAGTTTATCTCTACCGGGTTGTTGCACAAAGCATAACAGATGACGAGGAAGGATTATCAGGACAGACCTATGTTAGTGTTAAGAAGATGGTGCTATTGAAATAACAACATTGAAGTAAGAAGTTTGGGTTCAAGGGTGAGTATAACAGCTCACCCTTTTTTATTATTTGCTTGCCTTCACTTTTTCCTTGACATCTCAAAAAATATTTTGTATCTTTTGCCATAAGATTTCGAAGCACCAGGTGAACCACTAACGGGACATGCGATATGAAATACTTGAGGCAAATCTCTCTCTCTCTGCCAAATAGCAGTTTACTGCTTTTTGTTTTAATTCTTCTCTTGAGTGCAACACTCTCCGCGCAGGTTACGATTAAAGAGAAGGTAGTTATACAACCAAGCGGCGTTGCAAAAATTAACCCCAAAATTCTACAAACGTCTGGTGTGCGACCAACGGTCTATATGAAATATGAGTACCATTCATGTGGTCCAGGCGCTCCACCTCAATGTGTATTTGAGGGACCTTGTGGAACTTCTTATAATCAAACCATGACAGGTGGTGTTGCATCTGATTATTTCACAACAAATCAAATAGAGATAACATTTATACCCTTCGATCCAGGTGTATACACGTTGCGTGTGACGACACTCCCCCCATTTAATTGTTACCCACAAGGAGATCGTTCAACTTGGATGTATGTTAATGATGGACTGGGATATAGTCGAACAGATCCGGGGGCTACTTCAATTGGCTATACATATACGGGAGATTTAAGTTGTAGCGGCAGCGATCTTCAACCACAAACATTTGACCCAAATTCAATCCAAGTAATATCTGAGGGACAAACTTATACAGGCATGGATGATTGTAGGAATTCTTGCCAAGTGGATGTAACGGTTTGTCCTATTTCTATGCCTACTGATTGTAAATATACATTTGGTGTTACAGGGTTAGATAATTCAAGGCTCAGTTCATGTTTACTCAGGCCAACTTTTGGCGGTATTAATATTTGCTTGGATAACCAGACTAATAGTTGGCATTTTAATATATCAAATTTATCCGTACCTATTATTTCAACAGTGTGTACACCTCCTTCAAACTGGACTGATGTCGGAGATGGGACCAATTTTTCTTTATTGCAACAATTAATTACTAATTGCACTGATTATAATAGGATAATGGATGCACTAAACCAATGGACTCAGGGTAAGCAACCTTGTGAGACACCATGCATCTCAAACTGTTCAAGTTATTATTCCTCTTATGCATCAAGACAACATGAAGATGTTCACGTTGCTCATTATAAACAGTTTCTGCAAATAATGATGGATAATGTCTATAAAACAAAAGTAGATATCCCAAAGGTTAATGGTGAATGTGCAAATACTGCGTTTGATAGAGGTACAATTGATATACAAAAAGGATTCGATGATGGGTATAAAAATTCAGATATAACAATCAATCCTGGTATAAAAAACTATTCAGAGCAAAAAGCTTGGGATCAAACTATAATATCATATATACATGTTCAAACACAGATAAGGCTTTGGGCAATAACCACACACTCGGATTGGTTCGATTCATTAGGAAACTGTGTAAATTGAGAAAGGCAATATCTATGAACCAAATAAAAATAATTTTCATTCTTTTCTTGTTAAATGCTCCTTATATTTCACAAGCTCAGCGACTTTGGGATATAGAAATATCGAGGGATGATTTCTGGGCTGTTCAACAAGATACATCTGTCGAACACCTAAGGGGATACATTATAAATAAACATATGAAAATGGATGCTGCTGCCCGTATTCTTGCCGTTAATTGCGGCGAGGCAGAAAAAGATTTTATCCTAAGTAACTTTTTTATATCATCGGTTGGTCAACCGCTATATAAATCTTGGGAGTCTCAATACTATGACTACCAACTGTTTCGTGGTTATTTCGGTTATCAGGATGCGATTCAGGGAATGGATACTCTTGCCAGGATGCAAGAAACGAGTATTATCAAATTTATGGCAATACTTCAATTAGCTGAAGCAGGTAGGTTTGACTATTTTGATACACTACAAGATGCTATACGAAACAGGTTGCCGGACATATTAGTTGTACCAATACTCGCATTGTATGGAAAAAACAGCCAATATAAAATTACTGCGGGGAATTTATTAGCAGATACAATAAGCTTGTCAACCGATGTGGGTAACGTCGGTTCCTTCGCAAGATCATTAGCAGAATTTGATAAACCGCGGGCAATTAATCTATTAGAGGCGAGATTTCGCTCAACACAAGGAGATATCAAGTTGTCAATATTCGGTGATTTATGTGATATCGATCCTGATAATTCACCAGAGTTATCTAAAGAGGGTATAACCAGCGAAACAGATGAGTACTTAAAGGCTCTCTATTTTCCTTCTTATTCAGTGATAGTTAAATACGGTAAACCAACTGTAAAATACCTAACTCCATCTTTTGTCAAATTTGCATTAGATTGGTTAAGTACTGAACAATCAATAATTGTGAAATACACTGCAAGGTCATTTTTTCTAAATCCGTTTATCCCGCTTAGTCCATCACCGTCTACACCAGTACTTACTCTGGTTGATAGTCTCATCGAGATTAAAGATACAGTTGGGACATATGGATGGGTATCTGATGGAAGCTTTATTGCTCTACTCGACAGCGACCTCACCGTTGCGCGAAGTTATATTATTGCCTGCGATTCCAACAATTGCGCCCGCCAAATAAAACTCTTCCAGCAAAAAGTGGATGAGGAATATCGGGATTCATTGGATGGAGATAATAAAACTGTAACAATCGAGGGATGGAAGTTCTTGTATTACAATGCTCAGTATATATTGGAGCGTTTGCAAATTCCCCCGCCCCAATACAACCTCAACATCAATGTAATTGGTAATGGTACGGTAACAAAATCACCGGAGTTTGCAATGTATGATAGCGCAACCACAGTTACGCTAACGGCAACCCCCGGAACAGGTTACAAATTCTCTGCTTGGAGCGGAGATGTGAGCGATACGGCAAACCCGGTAAATGTTGTCATGAGTGGTAATAATACTATTACGGCAACGTTTATACAAAACGTTTTTGTCATAACTGCAACTGCTGGCGCAAATGGCTCCATCGTACCAAGCGGCGAGGTGAGCGTTACATACGGAGAGAATCAATCGTTTACTATCAGCCCATCAACCGGTTACCATGTGGATAGCGTGATAGTAGATGGAATAAAAGTAGATTCTACGACAAGCTATACATTTACAAACGTAACAACAGCACACATAATATCGGTAAGTTTTGCAATCAACACATATACAATCATGCCAACAGCGGGTGTAAACGGTGCAATCAGTCCATCATCTCCTGCCACGGTTAATTACGGCGGGAGTCAAACATTTACCATTACACCAAACAGTTGCTACCATGTAGATAGCGTCCTCGTGGATGGAGTGAATCAAGGTACAATTACATCCTACACATTTACGAATGTCATTGCCAATCATACAATCAGGTCGGTGTACGCAATCAATCAGAACACAATCACAGCATCTGCAAGCGTGAACGGGACGATCAGTCCGAGCGGTATAGTGAATCTCAATTGCGGCTTGAATCAATCGTTTACAATTACACCCAACACCGGTTACCATGTCGATAGCGTAATCGTGGACGGAGTAAACCAGGGTGCACTTGCGAGCTATGCCTTTAATAACGTTACAGTAAATCATACCATCACTGCTAAGTTCGCAATCAACATATACACTCTAACCGTAAACGCGACTAACGGTACTGTTACAAAGAATCCCAATCAATCAACATATAATTATGGTACTTCTGTGCAGTTAACAGCAACACCGATAACGGGTTATCACTTTGTCAATTGGACAGGTGATACCACGTCATCAGTGAATCCAGTAACAATCACGATGAATGCCAACAAAACAGTGATGGCGAATTTTGCAATCAACACCTACACTTTAACCGTAAACGCGACAAACGGTACGGTGACAAAGAATCCCAATCAATCAACATATAATTATGGTACTTCTGTGCAGTTGACAGCAACACCTGCAACAGGATACTATTTTGTGAACTGGACAGGGGATTTAACAGGTACGACCAATCCGGCAAACATCACAATGAACGCGAACAAAACAGTGACTGCCAACTTTGCACTTACCGCACCGACAATATCAAGTTTTACACCGTCAAGCGGACCTGTAGGAACGAGCGTAACGATAACCGGAGCGAACTTTGTGGGTATAACCTCTGTTAAGTTCAATGGCACAACGGCATCATATACAGTAAACTCCCCGACGCAAATTACAGCAACAGTACCAACCGGAACAACAACGGGAACAATCAGTGTGACGAACTCAGCGGGAACAGGAACGAGTACATCGGCATTCACAATTACAGTCAGCTATACACTAACAATCCAGATAAGTGGAAGCGGCAGGGTGTTAAAATCTCCTAATCAAACTAATTATACGCCAGGTACAAGCGTAACACTTACAGGTATAGGAAGTGAATTTGCCGCGCAGCAGGGCGTAACACCAAACATACCCGCGCCAATATCGTGGGAATTTGATCATTGGGAAATAGATTTAACCGGAACACAGAACCCGAAAACGATAATCATGAACGGGAATAAAACAGTGAAAGCAGTGTTTGTAGAAGGTAATTAAAATAAAAACCGGGACGAATAGCCCGATCTTTAGTAAAGGGAATTAGAATTCTATCAAGGGTTTCAACGTTTAGCCGAAGGAGAAAGTAGATATGAAAAGAATATTGATGATCGGAATGATACTAATTGTCGGTATGATTTATTGTCAATCGGTATTTGGACAGACATCTCAACCGCAGCCGGTTCATGCGAGTCAATTATATCAGGTACCCTTTGCCTCAACAGGTAATCTGATCGAGCTGACAGTTGCGAACGCTTCGGAAAGATCGACAACGAATACAAAGATTGAAGCGGTCAACCTACCCAAATGGCTGAACATATCACCATCAGTCCAAAACATATCAAACATCAAACCGAATGAAGAAAGTCCGGTAGAGTTTGTTTTCTCAGTCGATAAAATTGCGCCTGTAAATAAGGAACAAACAATATCCTTCACAATCTCAACACCAACAGGTGAGAGATGGACGAAGCAGATCAAAATATCTATCGCTGCACCGGAAAGATTTGAGCTATTCCAAAACTATCCCAACCCGTTCAACCCATCAACGGTTATCAATTACCAATTGCCTGCGGCTAATTATGTAACACTAAAGATTTACAATGTGCTTGGAGAAGAAGTCGTAACTTTAGTAGATGGAGAACAACTTGCAGGTTATCACGAGGCAGTATGGGATGCAAGTTCGGTACCGAGTGGCGTTTACTACTACCAAGTGTATGCCGGAAGTTTCACGAGTGTGAAAAAGATGATGCTTGTGAAATGATTCTACGTAAAAAAGAAAAAGACAAAAAGTGCAAACAAATACTCACCCTTTTTTATTCTACCATTGTAGCTACTTGTTCTGCATCTTCATTGATATGGTCATGAATAGGTTTTTCTACATAATATTTCCAAACAATCAAACTGCAAAGCAGTAGCAATAAACTATTCACTCCGAAAACTATTGTAAGACCGGCTTGCCCGGCTATCATTCCTCCTGATAATGGTCCGATCATATTTCCAAGGACTGTAAGACTTGCAGCAATTCCCATCATTCCGCCTTTTCGATCTAAAGGAGCGAGTAAGCTCGTCATTGAATAAAGCGCATGAAGAATTCCACCGCGCGCAAACCCAAGACCTGCCCGAAGAAAACTCAGCAATATCAAGTTCGGAACAATCATGTGAAGGCTGTAAGCAATTCCGGTTCCTGTGAGCGCTATTATAAGATTTCGCTTGTATCCCAATCTATCGTTTCTTCGTCCCCACCACGGTGCCGAAATAACCATGAAGATGCCGGCAACTGCGAAGGTTAGACCTGTAAGTGTTGAAATATATTTAGTGTTTGTCTTGAAAGTTTCTATGAAAAGAGCGAATAGCGGTTCGATCATCAGACCTGCTGCTTGTGAGACCACAATTACAATAGCTACTATGCGAAGTTGCTTGTCGGTGAGCATCAATCGGAAATTCTGAAGCACTGATGGGGCATTTGAAGTTACACGCGGTTGTTCAACTTCATGTACTAGCTTAATGACAACGACACCGCCGATAAAGCAAAGTCCGGCAGTGATAAAAAATATTTCACGGTAGCCGATTATATCTGCAAGGAATCCGCCTACAGCCGGTCCTACCATTATACCTCCGGCAGTTGCCGATTGCAGCAATCCAAGAGCGTAACCGATACGCGCTTTAGGTGTCGATGTGGAAACAAGTGTTAGTGCAGCAGGTATAAAACCGCTTATCGCGCCTTGCACCATTCGGAAGAAAAATAGTTGATAAACGTTCTGTGAGAAGCCAATAAAAACCTGAGACAAGGCAAGTCCGAAAATAGCACGAACAACCATCAATTTTCTGCCGTGCTTATCGCCCAAAGATCCCCATAATGGAGTAGCGATGAAAGAAGTAATGAAAGGACCCGCAAATACCAATCCGCTCCACTGCGCCAGCTCCTTCTCATTGGATATTCCGAGATCGCGAATATAAAAAGGGAGGAAGGGAACCACAAGATTCATTCCAATCATGGTAAGGAATTGTGTGCCCCATAATACGTATAGATTTTTTTTCCAGTATTCCATTTGACAGGAGGTAAGATACAAAAAACTATAGAATCATGCTTCAATAACTGTGGTGTCAAGCTTTTTTCTTATATTCAATACATGTTTGTTTATTTTATAATGTTGTTCCAATCGCTCATCGCAAGCGGCACGCACATCGTTGCAAAGGTTGTTGTGAAGGATATCGATCCGGTCACGTTGACTATGCTCAGATCGTTGATGGCGGCTGTGGGTCTTGTGGTAATAGCCGTAGTTAGAAAAACAAAGTTTAAATTTCAAAAAAATGATTATAGGATGATTGTGTTCCTAAGCTTTTTGGCAATTCCGGTTAATCAGTTTTTTTTTCTTCTTGCAATGAAATATACAACCCCTACCAATGCCGCACTATTATATGGCTGTACACCGGCAGTGGTGCTGTTAATCTCACACATCATGGGGAGAGAGCATGTTAATTGGAAAAAAGGACTTGGAGTAGCGATAGCTTTTTGCGGAATATTCACAATCGTATTTGAACATGGTATAGATTTTCGGTCAGATTATGCAATCGGGAATTTATTACTGCTGATTGCCGTGCTTGCGTGGTCACTTTATACTATACAAGGGCGCGTGTTAGTTTTGCGGTATGGCGCCTTTACAACAAGCTCGACTACGATGATTATCGGGACTGTAATGTTCATCCCGATTGGGATATACGAAACAATCAATTATGATTATTCGATATTAACAATCAATCACTGGGGCGGATTGTTGTACCTGTCTTTAGGAACCTCCATCTTTGCATATCTTTTATGGTATTATGCACTCAGTCGAATTACTGCCACCAAAGTAGCAATCTTTGCTAATCTCCAACCAATTCTTACAACCTTGCTCGCATTATTGCTACTTGATCAAACAATAACATCGACATTTATCGTCGGAGGAAGTATAGCTTTAACCGGAGTTGCGTTAACTCAATATAGTTAACCAGCATGCTTGATTTAAGATAGTCTTTTTTCTATATTTAGTCCGAACATAACCGGATGTAGTTGGTGTTGGAGAGCTGGCAGAACGGCTATTGCATCCCGTTCAGAAAAGAACGGGACGTCCGCAAGGACAAATTGAAAAAATAGGATGGAGAGCTGGCAGAACGGC
>JAGVIE010000014.1 GCA_020056225.1 Bacteroidota bacterium | reverse complement strand
CGGAGACATTCTGCTATCGGTTATCAATCACCGGTGCAATTTGAATTAAATAATTTTTTGTCTTAACTTGTTGTCCAGAAAATCGGGACAAGATCATTGCTTATGAGAATGGTTATCTTTGGGTTTCCGCGAATACATCGGTTGAGCCAATTAAGCGATTAATGAAAATAGATGCTATCACTGGGGACATACTTGGAAATTTTCCTGAACCGTATGAAGTAATTGACATCCCAGTAAAATATCCACGTGCTATAGCGTATGACCCAATAAATAATACGCTTGTTCAAATCGTATCCACAGACAGTATCCCGGCTCGGAGTAGTTCTATTTATGAATTTGATCTCTCAACTGAGCGGTTTACAGGTCGAAAGGTTGACCTTAATAATGATTATGCTCTCATGTACGATCGGTTCTGGTCTCGTTGCAGAGCATTAGCTTATGATTCGGCAGATCAGTCATATTGGATAAGTGATACTCGAATTGGTATTTTATACGAGATAGAACCATTCCATGAATTTGTTCCTTGTTCAAATGTAAACTTTCGTGTTGATATGAGTAATATTCAGCCACAACTTCGTGTGGGAGATAAGATTAGCATTCGTGGTAGTATTAGTCCCTTAGATTGGTATCAAAGTATTACAATGATAAATAGTATAGATAATATTTTTAACGTTGAGTTACCCTTTGATTCATTGTATGTAGACAAAGAACTGGAATGTAAATACATTATTCATAGAGATGATGGCTCGGTATTATGGGGCGGGGAACCAGGGCGGGGATCGATTGGCAAACATAAATTTTACTTGACTCGTGGTAATCTGGAACGCCCGGTTGATGATTTTATAAGTAACAGTCAGATTCAAGTACAGTCAAAATGGAATTTAATCTCCATTCCAATGTTGATTGTAAACGATTCAGTTAGATCACTTTTTCCAAACGCAGTATCGGATGCATTCGCCTACCAAAATTCCTATATCTCAATGCAGCAAATGGAAAATGGTGTTGGTTATTGGTTAAAATTCGCTGCTGATCAGGATATTAATATCCCGGGATTTCCGGTTTTAAACGATACGTTGCAAATTCTAGAGGGGTGGAATCTTATCGGATCAATATCCAGACCAATTGCTGCATCTTCAATAACGAGTGAACCGCCTGGTATAATGACCAGCAACTTTTTTGGATATACCAGTAGCTACATTACTAGTGATACAATTTATCCGGGGAAAGGATACTGGGTGAAAGGAAATCAAGGTGGGCAACTAATTTTATCCTCGACAACACAATTGTTGAGCAAGGCACGAATCAAAATTGTTCCAACTTCTGAGTTGCCTCCGGCACCACCATTGGAAAGTACGGGACGTATTGAGTTGCCTAAAGAATATCGGTTAGAACAAAATTATCCCAATCCATTCAATCCAATTACAACTATTAAATACGGCTTACCATTCTCAAGCAATGTGAAGCTAAAAATATTTAACGTGTTGGGGCAAGTTGTTACCACATTGAAAGATGAAGAGGAAAGCGCAGGGTACAAACAAATTGAGTGGAATTCTTCCGAGCTCGCTTCTGGCATCTACTTCTACCGCCTCGAAGCAACGTCAGTGATAGACCCGAGCAAGTCTTTCACGCAAGTGAAGAAAATGCTTTTGCTTAAGTAAGATACAGGTTAGACCTCCGATTTCTATCTCAGGACAAATCCGATAAGAAATCGGAGGTCTTGCTATGCATTATCATTCAAAAATCTCCACAGTCCCTCCGGTGTGAATGAAGATTACATTTTCATTTGGCGAGAATAATCCTCGTTTTGCATAATCTAAAAGTCCGGCGGCGGCTTTGCCTGTGTAAACATTATCCAAAACAATTCCTTCTTTCTCAGCAAAAGACTTTATAGCGGATTCACATGCTGCCGTTCTCACGCCGTATGCACTGCCCATGTACGAATTATCAAGTATAACATCCCTTTTATCAATGGATACATGAAGGAGTTTACCCGTGTCGTGTGCAAGGTCAAACACTTCCTTTGAAAGTTGTTTTTCCGTCTTAGCTACACCCATTCCGATAATTTTTCCCTGCCAGCCGGTTAGCTTTTTTCCAACAATTAATCCCGCCTGTGTGCCGCTCGATGAAGAGGTATGGATAATGGTATTAGTTGTAATTCCCAATCTATTACAATCATCGAGAATTTCTATAAAAGCGGCAGCATAACCTAACGCACCAATCGGTGTTGAGCCGCCGATGGGAAGCCGGTACACATTTTTTCCTTGCGTTTTAAATATTTCCGCAAGTTGTTTTCCCTCTCGCTCTAAAATATTCCAATCATTCGAATCAACGAAGTGAATGTTGGCGCCAAAGAGGTAAGATAACAATAAATTTCCTGTTGGTTTATCGGGTTTCTCACCGCCAAGGACAAGATGAACATCAAGTCCGCTCACTTTACCTGCCGCCGCTGCCATCCGGCAAAAGTTCGATTGAATTGCACCAACTGCAATAAGTGTATTTGCCTTCTTACTTATCGCATCGGCAATTAGAAAGTCGAGTTTACGGGTTTTGTTCCCCCCAAAAGCGAAACCGCTGAGATCGTCTCGTTTACAATAAATGTTAACACCGGTTTCCCGTGAAATATTTTCAAGTTTATGCAGTGGTGTGGGAAGAAGTGATAATGATACCGTTGGGAATTTTTTGATTGATTCTCTGTTCATAGTCAGCTCAACCAGTTAAGAAATAAAGTGATGATAATTGCGTTAGTAAAGTCGATGAAGAATGCGCCCACCATCGGCACAACAAGGAATGCACGCGGTGCAGGTCCAAATTTGCCAACAAGTGTTTTCATGTTAGCCATTGCATTGGCGGTTGTGCCTAATACGAACCCGATAAATCCGCTTGCCATTACAGCCGATTCGTAATCTTTTCCCATCATCCGGAATGAGATGGTAATTGAAAAAAGGAAGACTGCAATTACCTGAAACAATAAAATCGCCGCAAGAGGAATCGCTAGATGTACCAGCTCCCATAATCTCAAATCCATCAGTGCAACAACGAGGAATATATTTAAAGATATTGTACCGAGCAGTTCCATAACGGGATAATCGATCTTAAACAATTTTGTCTTATCGTCTATGTTCCGCAGGACAGATGCAATAAGCATCGCACCGATATATGCCGGAAGTGTCCAGCCAAGAGATTGAATATAAAAGCTGACGATACTTCCGAGCCCCATCGCAGCGGCGGCGATAACGATGCTCATCATAAGATTAGAATCTTCACGTTCAGCATCGATGCTAACCATCTGCGGCTCAGGGTTTAACTCTTTTTGCAGCTCACTCGATTTGCCCGCGCCTTTAGATTTAATTTGATAACGGCGAATTAAATATGTTCCCGCCGGACCGCCAAGTATTCCACCGCATACAATTCCGAAAGTTGCGGCAGTAATCGCCAGTGTGTGCGCACCGACGACGCCAGCTTTTTCGAACAATGGAGCAAATGCGAGACCCGTTGCAGGACCTCCAACCAATGTCACAGAGCCGGCAATAACACCGAGCAGGGGATTGACGTTAAAAGCGGAGGCGATACCCATTCCAATAAAGTTCTGTACAAAACAAAAGAGGGTGGACATTATCAGGAATATGATAACATACATTCCACCCCGCTTAAGAAGAGGTAAGCTTGCCCCCATACCGATGGTTGTAAAGAAAAGCACCATGAAAAGCGGTTGTGCAACCGTGGTGAGTTTAACATTTAGGAAACGATCGTGAGCAACAAGATTAATTGCCGCGAACAGCAGGCCGCCCACTACTGCAGAAGGAATATTTAGTCGTTCGAGAAAATTAATTCGTTTGCGGATAATCATTCCAATAAAAAATACAACAGATGCAACCGCAAGTGTCTGTATCAAATCAAGCTCGATGGTTGGTATATTGTTTTCAAGATTGTTCATTTTCGCATGGTTCTTAAAAGAGATTAATAATTGACTGAGGTTACACAGATCATTTTTTTGTACTTTTTGTTTGAACTTAAATAGCCCCAAACTTTAGTTCGGGGTAACAATATACCAAGAAAAAAAGGGTTTTAATCCTGTAACTATGGGACTGAAGCCCAATTTGTTTTTGAGTTTTTTATTCCCACGATAAATCGTGGGGCAATTAATATGTTTCTTGTTGCCATTGCGTAATATCAGTAATTAAAACGGGAAATCCTGTTTACTATCGAATCCTTTTTCCTGCTTCAGTATCTTTGGCTTTTGTGCTTGCAGATGGACCCAATTCGGAGCGATGTAAATTGCTTTCCTCGGCGTTGTTGGGCAGGCATGTTCGCAAGCACCGCACCCTATACATATATCGTTGTTTTGCTCCGGTATCTTTAACTTTCCTTCGTAGGGAACCATGTAAACTGCCTTTGTAGGGCAGTGCTCGGAACAAGCTGCGCAATCTTTTTTATTTGCAACAACAACGCAGTCATCTTTAACGAAAATTGATTTACCGATCTGAACTAATTTCTTTATCTCAACATCGACTGGCAGGATGGCGCCGCTCGGGCAAATCTGACTGCATATTGTGCATTCGTAGTTGCAGTAACTTGCATCGTAATTCATTTTCGGCTGGAAGATACCAGCCAATCCATAATCGAGGAATGAGGGATAGAGTACCTGGGTCGGGCAGGCGCTCACACATAGATGACAAGCCGTGCATAGATTTGAAAAATGCCGAATGCCTCGCGACCCCGGAGGAGTTACTGGATGTTTTTTATTCGCATCGTATCCACTTTTTACAGCAGCGCTATCAATTTCTGCAAGTGCCGGAACTGTCAATCCAATTGCCGGTGTAACCATTTCTTTAAAAAATTTTCTTCTTGTCGGATTGAACTGAGATGAATCTATAACAGGTATTTTAATGCGCACCGCTGAATATATTATTCCATCCGTAGGACAAGATTTAATACAATTGAAGCATCCGACACAAGCACCGAAATCAATTCGCTTGGTTTCGCTCTCGATACAGTTTGCCTTGCAAACTTTCTCACATGCGCCGCAGTCGTTACAAGCAATTTTATTGATGACAATTTTGAATAAAGCAAAGCGAGAAATTAACCCGAGTAATGCACCCGCCGGACAGAGAGAGTTACAAAAAAGTCTTCCATGATAATACGACATATAAACTAATAGACCCAAAAACACGAATGTACTAATTAAGATACTCGTGCTGTTGTCCCGCAACGGTATATTATAGAAGAAATAGTTTTGATACCGTCCTAATATTCCAGCTATTATGTTGTTAATAAAGGTAGTTATCGGCTCGATAGTGTTTGTTAATATCCTGCCGTAATTGCTGAATGGTTCGAAGAGATTTAAAAGCGCCAGACTACCGCCGACGGTGAAAATTATGGTTGCGAGCAAAAGTAAGTAATGAAAAATGAAGGGCGATTTTATATACTCGTATCGTTTCTTTCGAGAAATTTTCTTTTTGATATGGATGATTATATCCTGAAATGTTCCAAGCGGGCAAAGTGTTGAACAATATACGCGCCCGAATGCAATTGTGAGTCCCACCACAATAAGCAGTCCGATGGTAGTCGTTCCACTATATACAAGAACCTTTGTAAGCGAGGGGATAACCTGAAGTGACACAAAAAAATTACTTACCGATGATGGAATACTGTTTCGCGGATCGATAAACAGTAAGCTGATCGGTACAAAGAACAAAAGAGAAACGATAACCCGGATTTTTTTCAGCTTTTCGAGCTTGAACCAGCTCACACTGTTATCCGTTTGATGTTGAGCTTATCCAAATCCATTCTTCCAACTTTCATTTCCGCTGCGATCTGGATGTAATGGACATCCTCGGGTTTCATACCGAAAAGTTTTGCAGCAGCAGTATCAATGGCTACAATATCGGTCGAAATTAATTGTGCTTTCATAGTGACAACATCTTCAACAGAGACGCCACGAGGACCGTTCGATTTCATCACATTGTAAGCATCCACGATATTCAAATCCGGCTTGCGGTATGTAGCAAAATCTGCGATACACTGATGAAGATCGGTGCGATGCCAAAACCGTCTATCCCAAACATTGCCCATCAAATTTTTCATCGATATAGTGAGATTCGTTCCACTATGATTTTTAAGAACAGGCAGGTTAATAAATACATCTGCGTTTAGAATAATTTCATGCTCCTTTGCCGAAGTTAGCGACTTCCCCTTTGGAATTTTAACATCGTGGTAGTAGCTTTCACTGTTTCCCGGAATAATTTTTCCTCCCGCATCTTTAACAGCGCGCTCGATTCCGCTGTTACTGTAGCATCGACGCCACTCATCGCATGTATTATCCACCACATAAACTTCTTTTGCCCCCGCATCGAGACAGTGCTTAATAACTCTGCCGACTAATTTTGGATTTGTATTCCCGGCGCGCTCCGGTGTAACATCCCAGCCGATATTCGGCTTCACGACAACCTTTTGTCCCTTTTTAACGAACACTTTCATTCCGCCAAGCGCCTCGATTCCTTTATCGAACATAACATCGGGTTCGCCGCCTTTTATCGCGACAAGATCGAAAGGAGTTTGTGGGAAAGCTAAAACCTCATCGTATCTGCCGAATGCCAGATAAGATCCTACAGTCACCGATGCGGCTATACTTTTCTTGAAAAAATTTCTTCTATCCATAAAATTCTCCGGTTTTAATTGTGGAATACTTTCTCATATTGTCTTTAAATAATAATAGATGCTAATATTGCAGGAAAAAATTGCGTCGATCTCATTTGTTAATTAAATAGATTTACGGGGAAATCTTTTTCCAGCAAATGCTTATAGTAAAAACGATACGTTTCGTTCCTCAGATGAGTCGCTTTTGGTCCGCCCCAGCCGTGTCTTCCGCCGGGATAAATCATAAGCTCGAAATGTTTTTTCAGATCCTGAAGTTTATCAATAAGCTGGAGAATATTCTGCATGTGAACATTATCATCCATAGTACCGTGGATAATGTACAGCATTCCTTTATACCGATCTGCATATGTTATCGTAGATGTATTTTTGTAACCCTCGGGATTTTCTTCAGGTGTATCCATGAATCTTTCAGTGTAATGAGAATCGTACAAACGAAAATCTGTAACAGAGTAATCTGCAATGCCGTGCGTGAAATAATCTGCGCCGTAAGTTAGCGCCATGCAAGTAACGTAACCACCATAACTTCCACCGGTGATGCAGATCTTCGTTGTATCGACGAATGGTTTCCCTCGCAGCCATTTTACTACCTCGATGTAATCGTTCATCTCCCATTTACCGAGTTGCCGGTGCATCAGAGCTGTTCCATTTTTTCCAAAGTGAGCGGATCCCCGATGATCCATCGTAACCTGAATTATGCCTTCCATTGCAAGCCACTGCGACCTGAGCCTTTTCCATGAATTTGAAACATCATACGTATCCGGTCCGCCGTATACTTCGATTAATACCGGGTGCTTTTTACTCTCATCGAATTTACTCGGCAAAGTCCAGATTACCGGAAGATTGATTCCGTCGGATGTTCGAACGTGAAATATTTTGGGTATAGCGAGTTCATACTTTTCGAATTCATCTGTCTTGCTGTTACCGAGTTCTCTGACTAATTTTCCATCGGTGGTGTACAATTTCATTGTAGATGGAATTGAGACGTTGGAATAGGTGTCGATAAAATATTTTCCACTTGGCGAGATGTTAATCGAGTGCGTATAGTCGCCGGACGTCAATCGTTTTAGATTCTTGCCGTTGAGATTGACACGATAAAGATCGGTGTTAGTAGATATTTCCTTCCTTGCTGTAAAGTAGATAATCCCTTCGTCTTCGTCAACAAGCGCTAAATCCGCTACGCTCCACTCCCCATTTGTTATTTTGTTAATTAATTTACCATCCATTGAATAATGATAGAGATGTGTCCAACCGTCTTTATCACTTTTTATAATGAATCCCGGATATCGTTCCAAAAACCGAATTCGGTCTTTATACTCCAGCTCGATCCACGCTGTCTGTTTTTCATCGTAAATTTCTTTTTTCCTGCCGTCATTAATATTAACAGAATAAATCTTCAGATTATCCTGACCGCGGTTCATCCACTGTACAATCAATTGTTTTCCATCTGGAGTCCAGTCGGGGGTTCCGAAGTACTGGTCACTCTTTTCGTTAAAATCTACCCAAACAATTTTACTTTCCGGTATTGCAATAACGCCGAGCTTCACTTCAGGATTTGGGTCACCGGCTTTAGGATACCGAGTATTTTCAAGCGAGCCGTGAACACCTTCCGCGTTGAAAATTGGAAACACCGGTACTTTTGATTCATCGAAACGGAAGAAAGCGAGATGTTTGCCATCGGGTGACCACCAGAAAGCGCGGTAATGCGATGGTCTGCCGAATATTTCTTCGTAGTACAGCCACGCCGCCCATCCATTATAAACGACATCTGATTCGTCGTTCGTGTATTGAAATTCTTTTCCCGTTTCAATATCAATGGCGAATAAATTATTATCTCGTGTGAATGCAACATAATTTCCATCAGGTGAGAGTGTCGGATTTTTCTCTTCCGATGCAGTTTGCGTTAGCCGTTTAAATTCATTTGTTATCGTGTTGAAGAAATAGAGATCTTTTTCTTTTGAATAGATAAGTTTATCGTACTTTTCGGTGTGCGAAACCGGAGTGTTCGGATCGATTGTAGTATCTATAATAGATCGGTACTGATCCAGATTTCTGTAAAGCTCCTCGCTTCCGCTCTTGACGTCAATTGAATAGAGCTTTTCTTTTTCATCGGTTGCTTTTTTCTTTGATTCAAGGTAATGGTCGTCGTCTGACCAGCCATTGATACTAGGTAAGCTTTTAATGAGTTTCGGCTCGGCATTCTTAAAAATCTGGTCGAAGGTTAATTTCTTTTTCTCTTGCGCATTCGCGCATAGAACAAATATTGCGAGAATTAATAAGCAAACAGCTAAGGCGCGATGGAATGTAAGATGGTGCATGACGATTCACTTATAATAATAGAATGTGATAGTTAGAACACGAATTTCACAAATACTCGCGTTTGGTTTTTCGGATAACAAAAATTACAACCTTTCGGTTTAAGATGCAATACTTCAGTATAATTCCTGAAACGTTTAGGAACTCATACCGGAATCACTATGTTTTATTGATACAAGTTAATAAATTAACGAAAACCCATGAAGAACAATACTTATATCAAAATAATATTAATAATTGTAAGTATTTCAGCTATCTTTGTCGAAACCGATTTTGCACAGAAAACGAAAATGAAATATAATAAATTAACACCGGAAGAAGAACGTGTTATTCGCTACAAGGGAACGGAGATGCCGTTCACCGGAAAATACACGGAGTACAGTGAGAAGGGAACGTATGTCTGCCGCCGGTGTAACGCGCCACTATATCGTTCCAATGATAAGTTCGATTCACACTGCGGTTGGCCCAGCTTCGATGACGAGATCAAGGGTGCAGTCAGGCGAATACCGGATCCGGACGGTATTCGGACGGAAATTGTTTGCGCAAAATGCAGTGCACATTTAGGGCATGTGTTCCTCGGAGAGGGGCTGACTCCAAAGGATGTTCGCCATTGCGTTAACTCTATGTCGCTGGATTTCATTCCGGCAAAATGAAGTTCATAATGCTGCAAAATACAAATTGACAGCATGCAAAAAGTAATTCCGTTATAAACGTGCCAATAAGCGCCAATTTTATCGTAGTGAGGTTTTATTTATGATCGTTTTATTTTCTAAGAACAATTTAACAGATAAATCAAACACATACCCTTGATTCTATCCAGAATCTTGCTTATTTTTAATAAATACGAGTTTCCTAACTCATGAATTAGGTAAAATAAATCGATACAGTAATCAATAGCCCATATAATATCCTCAAAAGAGTAAGCCGTCGAAGTTTTATTATCGATGGCTTTTATTATATCCAATCACAATAAATATCGAAACCATTATTAATTCCTCAAAGATTATTATGAAGAAAATTATTTTACCATTTTTTTACATTGCCTATATAAGTTTATTGATATTCTCTACCCCTTTGGTGGCACAGAGAAAGTTGAGTGACGCACAAATCGGCATTCCACAAGCTGGAGCGATCGGAGTAACCCGCACAACCGATGAGATCATGCAGATGGAACGTTCCACGGCTGCGTTGCAGCTAAATCGTCCACCTAGGTTTTCCGTGGAACGTGAAGTCGAGCGTGAGGACCTACCACAAAATCCGGAATCGCCGGAAGTCGATCGTTTTCCCGCAGATGATCCGGCTGAAAAAAGTCAGCCTCGGATCAATTCGATAACAAGTCCACAAACACTGGGACTTACTTTTCTCGGCGCTACTCTTGCTGACGCCAACGCATTTCCGCCAGACGTGATGGGTACGGTAGGTCCGACGCAGTTTATAGTTGCCATTAACGGGCGCATCCGCTCATTCAACAAAACGACCGGCATTGCAGATGGAGTTCTTAATGCAGACATGGATATCTTTTTTTCGTCGGTGATGAGTTCGCAGACCGGCACGTTCACATCAGATCCTCGTATTCGTTATGACAGAATCACAGGACGATGGTTCGTTATCATTATTGATGTTCCTGCCGGTACCGGTGCTGTTGCAAATCGCTTGTTAATTGCTGTAAGCAATACGAGTACAATAACCGGAGGTACTGTATGGACGTATTTCTATTTTGTTCCGAATGCAAGTCAGTTTGCAGATTATCCCACACTCGGCATCGATAAGAACGCGCTATATATCGGTTTCAATATGTTTACATTATCAGGAAGCTACGCCGGTACAATTGGATACGTTGTGAAAAAAAGTTCAATACTTGCTTCCGGTCCAATTGTAGCAACATCACTCGGTACTTTTGCAACTTCTTCCGGGGCTGGACCATTTACACCACAGGGAATTGATAATTTTGATACAACCTCGACTGAAGGATATTTCATAGGATGTGATAATGCGAGTTACGGTCTACTACAGATTCGTCGCGTAAGCAATCCGGGTGGAACACCAACAGTATCCGGAAATCTTTCTATAACTGTTCCTACAACATCCGCTTCCAAAACGGTTCCTCACCTTGGTAATACGGGCGGGACAAGTGGTTATTTAGATGCGCTTGATGATCGGTTGTTCGCGGCAGTTATACGAAACGGTCGGCTGTGGACATCTCATAACATTAGTGTAAATAGTTCGGGTGTTGCATCGTCCGGAGATAGGAACGGTTCGCGATGGTACGAGATCGGAAGTCTCACGACTACTCCTACTTTGATACAATCCGGGACAGTGTATGATAACAGCATTAACGTACGAAACTATTGGATTCCCTCGGTCAATATTTCAGGGCAGGGTCATATAGCTATGGGATTCAGTACAGCAGGGACAAACGAAAGAATCAATGGAGGCACAGTAGGTCGCTTGGTGACAGATGCAGCCGGTACGATGCAAACACCGGTTCTTTACACATCGAGTTCTACAGCGTACAATCCAGCGAGCGATCCCGGAGATGCTACTTATGGCCGTAGATGGGGTGATTATTCCTACACAAGCGTGGATCCGAATGACGATATGACTATGTGGACTATACAGGAATATTGCAGTTCCACCGATAATTGGGGCGTGCAGGTTGTTAAACTTATCGCTCCTTTGCCGGCAACCGCGGTGAGCGCATCACCTTCTTCTGTCAATACTAACACATCGAATATAAACGTCACTATTACCGGAACAGCGTCCGGTGGTTCAGCTTTCTTCGACCCGGGATCGGCTTTTCCCAATCGACTTTCTGCCGTTGTTAATGGAAGCGGAGTTATAGTCAATAGTGTAACATACACCGATGCAACACATCTGACAATAAACATCTCAGTTGCAGCAGGCGCTACCGCCGGCGCCCATACAATTACGGTAACAAATCCGGATGGACAATCTACAACAAGTGCAACCGGTATTTTGACGATCAATAATGTCAGTTGTCCGACAATTACCCTTTCACCCACAACATTGCCTGATGCAGCGGCAGGATCAGCGTACAGTCAGACAGTTAGCACAAGCGGCGGTGCGTCACCATATACATACGCAGTTACAAGCGGAACATTGCCCGGCGGAATTACGCTTTCATCGGCGGGGCTAATCTCCGGTACAGCATCATTCGGCGGAACATTCAATTTTACAATCACTGCAACAGATAACAACACTTGTACCGGATTACAGGCCTACACATTAACAGTCACCGGATGTCCCCAAGTTACTGTAGCGCCAAGCTCGCTTCCGAGTGGTACAATCGGTACAGCATATTCACAAACGATCAGTACGAGTGGTGGGACTTCTCCCTATTCTTACAGTGTTACTGCCGGAGCGTTGCCGGCTGGTTTGACTTTAGTTGGTAGCACCGGAGTAATTTCAGGTACTCCGACCGTAACGGGCACATCTAATTTCACTATTACTGCAACCGATGCAAATACCTGCACAGCAAGTCAAGCATACAGCATCGTGATAAATTGTGTAGCCATTACTCTCAGTCCCACCACACTTCCAAGCGGAACAACGAATGTTGCTTATAGCCAAACTATAACGGCGACAGGAGGAGCCGCGCCATATACATTTACAGTTACAAGCGGCACACTGCCAACAGGTATAACTCTTTCGAGTGGCGGACTTATTTCCGGTACAACAACGGTAGCAGGTACATCGAGTATCTCAATTACTTCCACCGATGCAAATAACTGTACTGGAAATCAGGCATATTCACTAACGATTAACGCTCCTTCAAGTTCGTCCACAAGTTTGACCGCGTTCGGTGTGGCGTACTCACAGGATTTCAATACGCTTATTATAACCGGAACTGATTCTATAAAAAATCTTCCTACGGGTTGGACTGCGAATGAGACCGGGACAAATGCGAATTTGACATACGCTGCTGATACTGGAGGCAATACTGCCGGAAATTCTTACAGCTATGGCAAGACTGGAGCTATTGAGCGCGCACTCGGTGGTTTACTTAGTGGGAGTTTGACTCCAACAATTGGTACAAACTTTCTCAATAACACTGGTTCAACGATCACCAGCATTGTTATTACTTATATTGGCGAAGAGTGGAGATTAGGTGCAGCAAGCCGTTACGACACATTGAAATTCCAATACAGTCTTGATGCAGCCAGCCTGACGACCGGTACGTGGGCGGCTGTTCTGGATTTGAACTATGTTACGACTGACATCACCGGCACAGCGGGATCGCGTAACGGCAATGACCTAACAAAACGTACAGAGATTAATAGTACGATTAGCGGTTTGAATATCGCCAATGGATCATCGTTCTGGATTCGCTGGCAGGATGTCAACGTAAGTGGCGCGGACGATGGACTTGCGGTTGACGATTTCTTGCTCACACCGCAAGGTACTGCACCGACAAATCTAAGTATCATTGGAACAGCGAATCCCTCAACAGTAATTGCAGGCGACTCGACATTACTTATCGTAACAGTGGCTCCTGGTACGAATCCAACCAGCACAGGAATTAGTGTAACAGGAAATCTGAGTTCAATCGGTGGTTCTGTGGCGCAATCGTTTTATGATGATGGAACTCATGGCGATATAACTGGCAGTGATAATATTTTCTCTTATCAGGCAACGGTATCGGTTGGAACGATATCCGGACTGAAATCATTGCGTGTTGATGTAACTGATGCACAAAGTAGAACCGATAGCACGGACATCTCGCTTACGGTAAATTCGCAAACTTGCCCGACTGTAACTCTGTCTCCTTCGATGCTTCCGAATGCCTTTGTCGGGAAAAGCTATAATCAAAGTATAACTTCAACCGGAGGGATAACCCCTTACACTTATGCGGTAACAGCAGGTATATTGACAAGCGGTCTCTCTCTATCTTCTACCGGTGAACTTTCAGGTACACCATCCTCTTTAGGAAGCTCAACTTTCACTATAACGGCAACCGACAGCAATGGATGCTCGGGCAGTAGTGAGTATTCACTCCAGGTATCATGCCCGACTTTCATAATCAATCCGGTAGAGCTAACTGGTGACTCGGTTGGCAAAACGTTCAACCAAATTTTAAACGCCACAGGAGGAACAACACCTTATTCTTTTGTAGTTACAGGTGGAACACTTCCAGATAGTCTTGAGTTATCTCAATCGGGAATTCTTGCCGGAAAACTCAAAGTTGCGGGTAATTATTATTTTACTGTGAATGTGACCGACGCAAATGGATGTACGGCAAATAAATCATATTCTCTAATCGTATATGATGTTACATTGGGAATTCAAGTGCCGTTTCTCGCGAATTGGAATCTTCTGTCAATTCCGGTTACAGGTTCGAATGTTTTAGTCAGTGTTCTTTTCCCGACTGCGGTCAGCGAGGCATTCGCTTTCACACTCGGAGGATACCTCGGGGGCGATCATATGATTCCCGGCTTTGGTTATTGGCTGAAGTTTAATTCAGCAGATACGGTATCTATCGCAGGGTTACCCATTGAAGATGATACAGTGGATGTGTCTGCGGGATGGAACCTAATTGGTTCGATTTCTCAAAGCATCCCGATAAGCAGCGTCTCAGGATTAGGAACCGCCATTATATCCGACCTCTTTGGATATAATAATATCTATTTAGCTCTCGACACAATCAAACCAGGAACGGCTTTCTGGGTAAAAGTGGACGTTGATGGAAATTTACGACTCTCTCGTTCATCAATTCTGGCGGGAACAAATACTATCCAATCACAATCCGATAAAAAACTCGAGAAATTTAATCATCTTGAATTTGTAGACGCAAGAGGATTACACCGATCATTATATTTCGGAAGCGAAGAAAATCGGATCTCTGCTAACCAAGGCTTTGAACTGCCGCCAACACCGCCTGCCGGCTCATTCGATGTTCGGTTTGCATCTCAGCAAAGGGTGGGAGTATTTTCACCTCAGTTACAAAAATCTCAGAAGCAATCGATTATCATTTCATCTGAAGCGTATCCCATCACTATCAGGTGGGAAGTCTCACCCAATACGAGCCAGCGATATAAGCTCCAGATTCAGGACGGGAAGAAAATTGTTAAGGATGTACACTTGAATGGGGTTGGTAGTATCAGACTGGAGAATTCGGAAATTAAAAAACTGAATCTTGTTTTGCGTAACAATAGCAATGTTCCATCGCGGTTCGCATTACATCAAAACTATCCCAATCCGTTCAATCCGGTTACCACTATAGAATACCAGCTACCTGTTGAGAGCAAAGTATCTGTGAAAATCTTCAATGTACTGGGTCAGCTTATACAGGTATTGAAGGATGAAATACAGACTGCCGGTTACGAATCGGTCGAGTGGAATGCGAGTGATATTGCAAGCGGATTGTACTTTTATAAATTGGAAGCGACAAGCACCTCAGACCCGAACGTACGATTCACGCAAATAAGGAAAATGCTTCTGTTGAAGTAAATGATTCCCGGTATCGTAATAACAATCGTCACGACAAACATAGATTTGTCGAGACGATCTATTTTAAGAAAAGAAATTCAATCCGCGCTGGTAGATATGAAATGCAACTCGCGAAAGAAACAAAACCGACTTATTTGATTTTTCCAATAAAATATCCATTCTCAAAAGCATCGAACATTTCTTCAGCAAATTTGCGCGCTTCTTCAACGGTAGCATACTGTCCCAACGCCACATTGTAATATTTATTCGCCTCAACAACTGAAGAGATGTATCCAGCATCATTCCAGCGTGAGACGTCGTCATCTGCTGGAGGTTCGATCACATAGGCAGCAATGTAAATCGTGTAATATGCCTTAGCGCTTAATAATTGCTGTTGTTGGCTAACGGGCGCTGGCTTCACTTCCGGCTCAACTGTTTGGTTTGTTACAGAAGATGGGGCCTCTACATTTTGTGTTGTTGCTATTTCTTTTGAGGGCAACATAGTCCCCTGCCGCCCCACAAGGTAAATGAACACTAAAAATACCGATGAGGATACAACAATTACAATAAACAATCCCAATACAAAATATTTGAGAAATGGAGTATGCTTTATGGGCGGGCGAGGAGTCGGTGGTTCTTTCGATCCATCGTCGACCGTCACATACGTTTTATTCTGAACGTTTAATGGCATTATAGTATCCGAGATGCTTGAATTGAGATACAATGTACAACTTAAGAATGACTAATTCAAGAATAAAATTGAGGATAAACGGCGGGGGCAAATATTTAAAGTTTTGCTTAGATAATAATGAAGGAGGGATACAATTTCAACATTGTAACTCCTGTGTAACCCCAAATATATATCATTCCTTGACATATTGTATAACTTCCAGTATATTAAGACCCAATAGTTCTTTTTGAGATAAGCAATATTTTAAACTGTACAAAAAGGGAAAGTTTGTGAAATTATCTTACTGGCTTGTCATTTTCTGTATTGTATTGGGTGGTTGTGCTACAGCAATAGTAACAATTGGTACTGACTTTGAAGCTTCTAAAATATCTCTAATTGAAAAAGGCAAGACAGATAAACTTACCGTCAGCAAGTTGTTTGGTACACCCTACCAAAAGAGTTTGAATGAAGATCAAGAACGCTGGCATTACATTTATTTAGTAACTAAATCAGATGCAATATCTTTTTCTTCCCTATCTATAATTGAATCTGACAGTAGAACTAAAAAACTCAATATCCTTTTTGATTCATTAAGCGTTGTTACATCTTATGATTACAACATCCCTGGAGATATCAATTTTTCAATTCAAAAACCTGATACTCTCCAACCAATCATTGAAGAAAAAACTTATTATCCCAATGAGGCAAGAAAATTAGTTAAGATTACCACCACAAATAATGATATATATGAAGTATTCATTGCTGGTGAATCAGCTAGTAAATATGATCTTGTCCCGATTTTCTGGACAACAAGTTAAGACAAAAAATTATTTAATTCAAATTGCACCGGTGATTGATAACCGATAGCAGAATGTCTCCG
>JAGVIE010000041.1 GCA_020056225.1 Bacteroidota bacterium | reverse complement strand
GTGCTATCTGATCCCGCCTACGGCGGGATTCTCAATCTGACATTGAACTTAACTTCTCTTCGCTCGTTAAGTTCAGTCAGATTGGAAGCTACAGCCCCATGCTATATTATAATCAAATAATAATATGATTTTGGAGTATTAGCCGACTTCAATTACATTACAAATTTACAAAAACTAAATCATAAATCAAACTTTCCATTTGGGCTGAATTGCTTTTTGTGATCGATTTTTATATTTTTCTTTCAAATCAAACAGACAATAGGAAAAAATTTGCATGAATGAAAAAATACGAATCCTTATCGTTGAAGATGATGAACAGCAACGAGAACCTTTACATCAGCTTCTAACTGTTGAGGGACATGATGTGAGGATGGCTTCTTCAGGGAATGATGCAATACCGCTTATTTATGGAGTAGAATTTGATTTAGTCATAGTCGATTTGAAAATGCCGTACATCGATGGCTTCGAAGTCTTGAAGTTTATCAAAGGTACTTTTCCCAAGACAAAGGTAATAGTTTTAACCGCCTATGGTGATCTCATTAATATTGAAAAATGTAAGAAGCTTGGCGCTGATGAGGTTATAGGGAAACCGTATAATATCGAGCATCTGTTTTCTACAATAGAAGATTTACTTAAAAAATAGAAGAAACCGATCTGAAACTTCCTTAATTTATTCCATCATAAATAACCGAAACATAAATTCATTGTGAAAGTTATATATATGCGATATAACGGGGGAGAGAGGAAATATTCAACTGTAAGCAGGTTTCTCAATTCACAGCCAATGAACTATTCTTGATAGAGTGAAGCGTCGCGCTTCTCATTCTCAGAACACCGTTGATTTGATATTGGTCCTTGATATCCCGCCATAATTTGTAAGTATCTTCTATCGAGTTGTTGGAACCTACCCACACGAGATACATTAATGATTTTCCCGGAAGATTGTCTTCGTAGACATCTACGCTATATCCACTTTTTAATAATCTCTTTTGAAGCTTGAAGGCATTGCTCTTCTTTGTGAATGCGCCTATTTGGATGGCATAATCAAAAGTCAAAGTCGATGAGTGGAAATTATTTGTTATCTCATCGGATATAGAAGATACCGTATTGATTTCACTCGAGTAAATATGAGTGAGATTTTCGGTTCTTGAAATTAATCTTAATGCATCCCATTTTGCGTCTTGAGCGTTTATTGTTTGCCCAAGAAGTATCAAGAAGAAAAACACCACTATTGTTTTATAAGAGCTTATCATAACATTTCTCCTTTCAGGATATAACATAATTTTAACCATGCTCAATATATAATTTAGAGAAAGGCAGGAAAGTGATTTGGCTCATTTGGTTTTATCTGTGTCACATCGATATTTTGATTGGGTTCGCCGTATGGATGATATGGAAAATTAATAGACGATGGAAGTCAGCAAATAACCACTGGAATTCGGTTCTGTTGCATAAGTTTTCAAAATTGGTTATTATTGAATGAGTTTATAACATTTCTTCATCATATTCGATTAAAATTTGCCAAGATTCTATGGATGAGTATAAAGAAAGCCTAACCGATCCCGAAAAAAAAGAAGGACAAAAGTCAGACGATCACGCCCAACTTCCGGAATTAACCGGTATCGACATGATCAGCTCGAAGGTGGTCGAGCTTGAAAATAGCATCAATCAGTACAAGGATCAGCTTTTACGGAAAGCGGCAGAGTTCGAAAACTATAAGAAACGCGTTGAGAACGATTCATCGAACATCATCAGATTTGCCAACGAGGACCTGATCGAGAAGCTGCTGCCGGTACTTGATGATTTTGAAAGATCATTCGAAGCTCTGAAAGATGCCAGATCTGAAAGCGAGAGCTTCATCAAGGGAGTCGAGATGATTTACAATAAATTAAAACGAGTTCTCGATCTGCAAGGCATTAAGCCACTTGAGGCAGTCGGGAAACCATTCGACCCTGAACTGCACGACGCACTACTCCAGATGCCCTCGGCTGATCATCCTCCGCATACTGTTATGCAGGAAGTTGAGAAAGGTTATATACTAAACGATCGGGTGATCCGGCACGCGAAGGTGATAGTTTCAACCGAACCGCAAAGCAGTGATGAGCCTATACCAAACGATATGTCAGAAAGTGATTGAACGAAAGAACTATGTCGAAACGTGATTATTATGAAATATTGGAAGTCCAGCGTAATGCTTCGGTAGATGAGATCAAGAAGGCATACCGCAAGGCGGCTATGCAATTCCATCCGGATAGAAATCCCGGTAATAAAGAAGCCGAGGAAAAGTTTAAGGAAGCCGCTGAAGCTTATGAGGTTTTAAGTGACGAAACAAAGCGCCAGCGATACAATCAGTTCGGACATGATGGGCTTAGACCGGGTTCTGATTTCCATACCTATACCAATTTCGACGAAGTATTCCGACACTTCAGCGATATATTTGGCGCGGGAATCGGAGGTAGCATGTTTGAAGATGTTTTCGCAGGCGGCAGGGCATCTGCACGCGGTCGTCATCAGGTAGGTGTACCCGGTTCCGATCTTAAGATACGTTTAAAACTCTCACTCGAAGAAATCGCGACCGGTGTCGAGAAGAAATTAAAAATTAAAAAATGGAAAACGTGCGATGTATGTCAGGGAACGGGCGCAAAATCAGATGCATCCAAACTTACATGCCCGAACTGCAACGGTACCGGTGAGATCCGGCAAGTAACCCGTTCAGTATTCGGACAATTTGTAAATATAGCGACTTGCGGCAATTGCAACGGAGAGGGTAGAATTATTCGTGATCGCTGTCTGAGTTGCGGGGGTGAAGGCAGATTGCATGGTGAAACAACCATCAAGGTTAATGTTCCGGCTGGAGTTTCGGAAGGAAATTATATCCCGCTTCACGATCAGGGTAATGCGGGACAACGGGGCGGTCAACCGGGTGATCTTATCGTTATAATCGATGAAGAACCTCATAAAATATTCTCGCGAAGCGCCGAAGATATTGTGCTCGATCTGCTGATCACTTACCCGCAGGCAGTTTTCGGAGCTGAGATTGAGATACCGACACTGAACGGTAAAGCCCGACTGAAGATCGATCCGGGCACACAATCCGGGAAAATTTTGCGCATGCGTGGTAAGGGTATTCCCAGTTTACGCGGCGATTACCGGGGCGATCAGCTTGTTCGTGTAAACGTTTGGGTTCCAACACATATCTCAAAAGAAGATAAGGAGTTGCTGAAAACTTTAGGAAAGAGTCCGGCTATCGAACCTAAAGATGGGGACATATCCGCACATTCCGAGAAGAGCTTCTTCGAAAAAATGAAGAATATATTTTCTTAAGGCGATGAACTTTCTCAATAAATTCAACCAATCGTTCGGTTTTACACAAACGGAAAGCCGGGTGGTTCTTTTTCTGATTCTTGCATTTCTTGCCGGTATCGGTATCAAAACATTTAAAGGAAACAGCGGCACGGCAAAGAATTTCAATTATGCTTCGTTAGATTCAGAGTTTGAAGCCCGCTCACGCACGATTCAACAGAACGATTCAGCATTCGTAAAAGTATCAGAAACGGATAGCACGTCAGATGAAACATCCTCGAAACATCCTGCCGTTGATAAACAAATCGACCATGACGTGAAAATCGATCTCAATAAAGCGACCAATGAAGAATTGATCAAACTTCCGGGCATCGGTAAAGCGATGGCTGAGCGCATCATAAAATATCGCGAAGAGAATGGCGTATTCACTAAGATCGAAGGATTAATGAAAGTAAAAGGTATAGGCAAGAAGAAATTCGATAAGCTCGCACCATACATCATCGCTGGAAAATAAATTATGGCAAAAGATATTATAGCAGGTATCGGTGTCTCGGAACGTGTCGCCCATCTTTCGGTCTTTGAAGTAAAGGAACACAAAGCCAAACTTTTACATCTTGAAGAGTTTACGAAAAGTAGTGAAGACGATCTCTGGTTTATCAAGCAGATCGTAGATTCGGGAAATCGCGCGCTGAAAAATCTCTCAAAGATATCTGTTGCAATCGATGCGAATGCCGCATTTCTACATTTGTTCCCCATGGATACAACGCTCACCCAACCGGAACAGAATGAGCATGTGCACTGGGAGCTTTCCAATAATATTCTGGAATATCAGGCTCAGGATTTTGTTCATGATATTCATACTCTAAAAGTTCAGGCGCGGGAACAGGTGGCTGATGTTCTGGTCGTAGCAGTCAGGCGGTCGTTTCTGAATAAGATTCAGGAATTTCTCACTGCGAAGAAGCTGGAACTTCATATCGCCGATACAAATTATTTCGGAGCCGAGCAGGCATTATATCTCAATTATCCTGAGAATAAAATAAGAACCTTCGCTTTGATTTGTTCTGCCGAACAGCGCGTCGATATTGGCATTGAAAAAAACGGAAGATTAATCCATTACGGATATACATTGAGCAATTCTCCGGATGAGATAGTCAAACTGATGAAACGCATCGCCGGAGATACCGCGATAGATCATATACTCTGCTGCGGATCTTATGTACAGCCGCATCTGATAGATTTAATACATAACTCCACTGAAATACAAGTTGAACTGCTAAATCCATTCAGGCAATTTATTAAGACATCAACTTTCAGCGAGTTCAACAGTTTCAACGGGCGGAAACACCGCTACGCCGCATCGACAGGCGTTGCATTATGGAAGTAAGACGATGAGAATTATTACTGGAAAATATAAAGGCAAAACACTGGAATCTCTTCCGGACAGCAGTGTTCGACCGGCTACTGACCGTGTGAAAACCACCATTTACGATATGCTTCAGAACCGGTTAAGGGTTATCGATGCCGCTGTGCTCGATCTGTTTGCGGGAAGCGGCAACCTCGGATTTGAAGCTCTCAGCCGCGGAGCTAAACGGGTTGTGTTCGTTGACAGTAATAATCATGTCCTTGATATCATCGAGAAGAATGCGGAAAACATAAACTGCCTTAGTGATACTATTATCGCTCAGGGTGATGCGTTATTGTTTGTTGAAAGGACGACAGACCGGTTCGATTTGATTTTTGCCGACCCGCCTTATGCATATGATAGAATTAAAGATATTCCCACGGTGATATTTCAAAAAAAGATTCTGAAAGAGGAAGGTTACCTCATCGTCGAGCATTCAAAGCATACGATATTTGAACCGTCACCGGATTACAAGTTAGCTGTTCAGAAGGAATTCGGCAATACGCGTGTGAGTTTCTTCGTCCATCCAAACGATAAAGGAGATGAACAATGAGAATCGCCATTTATCCCGGAACGTTCGATCCTGTAACTTTCGGTCATATAGATGTCATTGAAAGAGCGCGGGAAATTTTCGATAAAGTAATCGTGATGGTTGCGCGCAATACATCAAAGACACCTCTCTTCAACACGGAGGAGCGTGTAAAGATGATTAAAGATGTGGTGAAGAAATATAAGAATGTTGAAGTGGAAAGTTTCCATGGATTGCTTGTAAATTACGCGCGGAAGAAAAAAGCCAAGGCGATAGTGCGCGGTCTTCGCGCCGTTTCTGATTTCGAGTATGAATTCCAGATGGCACTGACGAACCGGAAGCTCGCCGAAGAAATCACAACCGTTTTCCTTATGCCGCATGAAAAATACACTTACCTTAACTCGAGCATCGTGCGTGAGATTGCGTTGATGGGCGGAGATGTTTCTGAGTTTGTGCCGGTGAGTGTGAAGAAAGCATTGGGAAAGAAGATAAAATAATACGCCAATTGAAAATCTAATTTTCATAGTACTTCCAACTCGATGTTATATGTCATGCACCTAGAAATAAGTGAGTTGATTATGAGACTAAGATCATACACGAACTGGATGGTGCTGACTCTCCTTATCGAAGTGTTATTTCGTTTGACCTCCTTTGCCCAACCGTTACACACAGTAATAGATTCACGTTGTAGGATTGCTGGTCGAATAACTGATCGAAAGACTGGCGAACCGCTTCAAGGAGCGGTGGTTTTTGTTGAAGGTACAAAGAGGGGTGCCTGGTCAAATGATTCTGGAAATTATTGTATTTCGGGAGTCTCAGCGGGCATTTATGTTTTGCAGGCTCGTTACGTTGGTTATGTAAATGAAAGGAAGGATAGTGTTTACGTTTTCGAGAACAAGACGACGACCTTAGATTTCCCTCTTAAGGAATGGTGTGAGACGTGGGCAGATAGTGCGAGAGCTGATGTGAATCGCAGCGATATTCATATTTACCTTGGTCAAGTGTTACCGGACCTTTTTTACACTCCAGAAGGGAAGCAACTTACTCATCGGTATGGCTTTGAGTATCGTATTTCAGGATGTGACCCTCGTTGTTATGATGAGATGTGACGGACATTCGCTCAGCATAAGGTGCAAACGAATTTATGACTAACACGTTCCATGAACAACTACCAAAACAATCTGAAAGTGAGTGTATACGC
>JAGVIE010000015.1 GCA_020056225.1 Bacteroidota bacterium | reverse complement strand
CTTCTTCTTCTGACTTGTTCTGCTTCCATTTCGGACTTCTCCTTTTCTCTAATATACTGGCTTTTCTCTCTGTCCGAAAATTAGGGGGAAGATCAAACCGCTCACCAGTTTTACAATGATCTTATTATTATCTCGGATGTAGAAACTAAAACATTACCTTCCGATTTATCACTAGAACAAAATTATCCCAATCCATTCAATCCAGTTACTACGATCAGATATCAATTACAGGCAAAGACATTGGTGAAATTAAGTATTTTAAATATACTGGGACAAGAGGTAAAACATCTGGTTAATAGCGTACAAGATGCCGGGTATAGGTTTGTTGAATGGAACTCAACTAACGATGTAGGTAATTCTGTGGCAAGCGGTGTTTATTTTTATCGCATCGATATCCAAGATATTTACAATAACAAGATGTTCCATTCAGAAGTAAAAAAAATGGTGCTTGTTAGGTAAGGATATTTAACTTTATTACTTCGAAGTAAATTTATCTTGATTTCATTGTAGGAATCAGTTATATTGTTTCCACGAATTGTTCTTTTAAATAATTGATGTTGGTGTCGAGGTTCTTCTACATTAAGAACCGAGACAGGGAATTCCGTGATTCCATTTTATTGGGAAATTCGGAGGCTGCCCCGCAACTGTAATCCCGTCTCATCGGATGATGAGATTGTATCTCCAGTCAAAAAGCGTCACTGTTCCGCCAAAAGGCGGGATGGGAAGACCGGCAGGAGATCGGGAAAGCCAGGAGACCGACCGGCATCTTGACCTCAGTAAACCTTCGAGGGAAGGTTGTGGATGATTTTTTGTTATCACCCCAACTTTCAGAAATGAAGGTTGGGGTTTTTTATTATCAAAAATCATTTTCATCATAGGAAAGGGTACCTTATGAAACATTTTTTGTTATTCACATTTATTCTTTTTTCAATTAATTTATCCTACAGTCAGGAATCACTGCCGGATTCCAATACGATATATCCCCAATGTGAAGTTATTGTTACTGCTACTCGAAGCACGATTTCTCCCAATGACGCTCCATCACAGGTAGATATTCTTGACTGCCAAACAATCTCCAATATGAATGGTAGCACTGTCGCGGATGTTTTAAAATATTCAGGAAGTATCTTTCTGAACGATAATGGCGGCAATGCACTTCTTAAAACTGCCTCAATACGTGGTAGTTCTTCACAACATTTGCTTGTTCTTGTAAACGGTAATCGTTTCAATTCACTGCAAAACGGGCTCGCTTACCTGAATCTGTTACCGCTAAACGACGTTCAGCAAATCGAGATAGTGCACGGAGGAAACTCGGCTTTATACGGGGCAGATGCGCTCGGCGGCGTAATGAATATCATCACACGTCAGGCAAGCAAAACAATTCAGTCGCGCACCGAGTTTACTGCGGGATCTTTCGGCTATCAAAAATATTTGATCGAAGGAGGTGGAAGAACAAATTTGTTCGGTATTATTGCAGGATATGCATACGAAAAAAGTAAGGACGATTATAAGTACCATTTTAGACGAGATTCAAATATCGACACGATTATGAGACGGCAGAATTCCGACATCTCATCGCGGCAATTTTATACTCATGCTAATCTTATCCCTGATGAGCAATCCTCAATTAATCTTTCAGTTAAATATTTAAAAGCCAACTTTGGTGTACCGGGCTCGACGGCGTTTATGAGTTCCTCTGCACGTCAAAGCGATGAAGATGTAAATTTATCCGTCAATTATCTGGATAAGCATTTCGAAGATATACAGATTTCCGTTTTGTCGGGGATCCATTATGAGATGATGAAGTATAATGACGCTGATTCGTATTATCCGATCAATTCGCATTACAGAAATATTTTCATAAACCTAAATCCGCAGGTGACAATAAAACAAAGCAATACCCAGCGGTTTATCATTGGAGGGGAATTAAGCAACGGCAGATTGTGGAGCAACGACTTTGACTCGAAAATTAGGAGAACACAGAGTTCGCTATATCTATCGAGTGAATCGAATTTCTCATCCAATCGAATCATATTTAACAAACTATCGTTTTATCAAACGATTCGTTATGATCGTTTTTCAGATGTCGGATTTGCTGTTACTCCGAAAGCCGGAGTGAACGTACGCATTACCGAAACCGGTAATCTACGCTTTAGATCGAGCTTCGGTCAAGATTATCGGATGCCTTCATTCAATGATTTATATTATCGCGGATTCAGTAATCCGGATTTAAAACCAGAACGTTCAACGAGTTATGATGCCGGGTTTATGTCACAAGCATCTTTATATGGAAACCATCGAGCCGAGATAACCTATTTCCATTTAAACACAACCAATCGTATTATATTAAATCAAACAACATACATCCCTGAAAACATCGGTAACGCTATTTCGAACGGCATTGAACTCAAATATGACGGACAATTTCTCGACGATATGCTTGCATTTGGAATTAATTACTCATTCACTGATGCGAAGAAGAAAAACCTTGATTATGCAACAGATTCAACTTACAATAAGCAATTGATTTCAGTTCCTAGAGAAGTATTCAATCTTCTGGTATCCGTATCGTACAGTGCGCTTACGTTTAATCTAAATTTCTCTTCAATTGGGAAAAGGTTCACACAAATGGATAATGAGGCATCATTACCCGCATATAATATTGTTAATACTAATATTATATTACGGCATATATTCGGAAGGCTGACATTCTTGCTGAAAGGGGAAGCGAATAATATTTTTGATAAAGATTATCAGGTCATCAAAGATTATCCTATTCCGGGGCGCAATTATCGTATAACCATCGGAATAGAATATGGTAATAGTTGAAAAGGAAAGAATAAATAAGTATAATACATCAATTCAAATTCAAGAAGGAAGGAAAATTATGGCTAAATATTTGTTTACATTCACTTTAATTTTGTTAGCGGTATTTGCACGGCTGCTTCCGCATCCGCCGAATGTAGCCCCTATTACCGCGCTTGCATTATTCGGCGGTGTATATCTGGACAAAAAACATACATTCATTGTACCGCTGGCAGCGATGTTTATAAGCGATTTCTTTATCGGCATTCATTCAGAGATGATATGGGTGTATTCGAGCTTCGTTGCGATAGGATTCATAGGTTTGTGGTTAAGGAAGAATCATACCATTGTAAAAACAATAATGGCGACAGTTAGTGGCTCGGTTTTGTTTTTTGTTGTGACGAACTTCGGTGTTTGGGTGTCTTCGCTATCGCTGTACCCACATAATACTTCGGGGCTGATCCAATGTTATGTCGCGGCAATACCTTTTTTCAGAAACACACTTGTCGGTGACGCTATTTTCGTCGGTGCAATGTTCGGATTGTATGAATTAGCTATAAAGGTAGTTCCATCATTAAGACCGCAAAAACAAGTTATCTAATTGAATAGATTTATAATAAAAGCCGATCATTGATCGGCTTTTCTAATTTAAGACTTGCCCTGTTTTCTTAATTCAAGTCCCTTAACTATTACATAGGCGATCAAAGCGAAAATGAAAAAGAGTAGAAGCATCCATGCAACGCTTTGAAGTGTTCCGATGATAGTCCGGTATAATTCAAGAATCCATCGCTCTTGAGTGAGAAGAAGAACTTTACCGCTTTCGGTTTGTGGAGTGATATATTTTTCCAAATCCCATATTCTAACGCCGCCGGAAATACCGACAACATAAATAGCAAAGGTTATATATTTGCTCCACGCGTTATATATTTCCTCCGATATTAATCGCTGAAGAATTTTAGATATAGGATTTCGGAAGATAGTTGCGATGATAAAGCAAACGAGAAATGCGATGAGAAAGTTTACTATCAGCAATGTTATGAACATAATATACTCCTGAATTTATGATGTGTGTTTGTCGTGAATATTATTAATTATCAAACCATATTGGCATTATTCTCATATTCGTCGTAGCTTGTGCCGGATAAGAACACCAGAAATATGCCTTGAATATACATCTCTCTTAATCAATAATCAATGGCTTGATATCAGCCGAAAATTCTTTATATTTAAGCAGTATATTTTCTGAAATTCAAACATCCAATAAATATGAGTCCAAGATCAACAATTAAAATTCGAATAGCTCCGGTCAATCAAAATACAAATGATATTCCATTGCCTGCGTACGCTACAGACGGCTCGTCGGGAATGGATATCCGTGCCGCAGTAGATGATGAGGTAATTATACCTCCGAATCAAACTATGTTAATCCCTACAGGTTTTTATATTGAAGTCCCTAATGGGTATGAAGCGCAAGTTCGGCCTAGAAGCGGATTAGCAATAAAATATGGAATCAGCGTTCTTAACACACCTGGGACTATCGATGCGGATTATCGCGGCGAGATAAAAGTAATACTAACGAATTTCGGAAAAGACAATTTTGTTATCAAACGCGGTGACCGCATTGCACAACTTGTGATCGCTCCTGTGATTCAAGCAGAATGGGAGGAAGTTCCCACATTGGATGAAACCCTGCGGGGTGCAGGCGGATTCGGTCATACCGGAAAATGATGGTGAATGATGCATCCAGAAAAAGAAAATGGTTTGACTTCTGGTAAATCAGGCGAGCTAATAGCGATCATCGTGGGCGTAGTTCTTTTCTTATTTCTAATATATATTATTCTACCTGTGCTTTCCCCATTTGTTGTTTTTGGCGCATTCTTTTTTTTGCTCTATCCTTTTCGTCAAAATGTCTACATATTGAGATTGATCTGGTTAGGTGTAACCTTGTTTACGATTTGGCTATTGATCTCACTAATCGGTGTTCTAATACCGTTTCTTATCGCTTTTCTATTCGCCTATATACTCAATCCGCTCGTTAATCGACTCGAACAGAAAAATATCCCGAGATGGCTTTCATCCTTAATAATTATTCTGATCTCCATGACGGTAATTACCGGCTTTTTCATTCTTGCAATGCCGGTTGTTATCACTCAATTTAGGGGAATGATAGATAATGCATCAATTTTCATTAACAGTGGAATTAATGAAATACAAAAAGGATCACTATATGACACACTGTCCAAGTTTGGAATTCCTGTAGAATCTTTGCGTGCCTCGATCGAACGTGAATTGCCCGGAAGGATCGAAATCATTTTAAGATCGTTGCTCGAAGGAGCATTCGATTTTATCTCAAACATATCGGTAATTGTTACCCAACTGCTGAATATCATTATTATTCCGGTTATAACATTCTATTTGCTTAAAGATTTTCCAGCTATGCTGAATAATTTTAACGCAATCTTTCCGGAAAATAGCAGAGAAACTATCGTCGGGTATTTCAGGAAAATCGACGAAGTACTCAGCGATTATCTTCGCGGTGCCATTATTGTCGCCGTTATTCAAGGTTCTGTGTCGGCAATTATATTGTCGATTCTGGGTGTTAAGTATTCTTTGGTTCTAGGTATTATGACGGGTCTTCTTGATTTTATTCCATATGTTGGATTAGTGATCAGTCTGTGCGTGGCGGTTATTGCCGCTGCATTCAGCGGAGATCCGGTGACCAGTAAGATTATTGGCGTTGTCATTTTATATCTTTCTCAAAAGATTTTTGAGAATACGATACTCGCTCCAAAGATTATCGGTGAAAAAGTTGGACTACATCCTGTTCTCCTAATCGCTTCACTTTTTATTTTTGGACATTTTCTTGGGTTTGTCGGACTTCTTCTCGCGGTACCTGCAACTGCGGTGATAGTTATGTTCGTTAAGCTATTGCAGGAAAAAAAAATAGCTGTACCCATTTCGAGAGATGTTTAGGTATGAGCGGAACTCTATATCTAGTTGCAACACCGATAGGAAATTGGGATGATATTACATACCGTGCGTTGCGGATATTAAGCGAGGTTGATACAATTGCCTGCGAAGAACATAGAGAAGGTAACCGCTTGCTTGCACATTATGGTATTCATGATAAATATATTGAGATGCTAAATGAACACAATGAAGAAGCAGCAAGCGCTCAAATTATCCAATTACTTCGGATTGGTAAAAATGTTGCGCTGATCTCAGATGCCGGAACCCCGGTCATCTCAGATCCCGGATTTAATCTAGTAAAACAGGCTAAAGATAATAATATTGATGTAATTCCGATACCGGGGGCATCTTCAATCGTTCCGGCAGTTGTCATATCCGGATTCCCAATAAATGAATTTCTCTTTTATGGATTTCTATCTCCTAAAAGTGAGATACGCCAAAAGGAGTTGCGTGATTTGAGGTTCCAAAAACGAACGATAATTATTATGGAAACGCCATATCGTCTTGAACCGCTGTTGCGGGATATGGCTGATGTATTTGGGAATGAGCGGCGGGTATGTATTGCTTTCAATCT
The DNA here is from genome assembly GCA_020056225.1 of Bacteroidota bacterium. Lineage (GTDB taxonomy): Bacteria > Bacteroidota > Ignavibacteria > UBA10030 > SZUA-254 > JAGVIE01. Next base: position 66,895 of record JAGVIE010000015.1, on the reverse strand, counting down.
TACGATGCCGGATGAAGAAGTATTCCGCGGTACTGCGACTGAATTATACAAACGCTTTGAGAATACTAAAATTAAGAAAGAATTTGTTATAGTTGTTGAAGGAGGAAAGAAGCAAAAAACAAAACATGAAGATGAATAAAATGAAGCATATCATCGTCGATTAATTGTGTACATAGCTTTGATCAACCCTTCTTCTTATGCGATTTAGATCCGACTTGCTTATCCTTATGCATTTGTATATATTCTCCAATAAAATATCAATCATAGAATGATTCATCATGGAAATTCTTCCTCAACAATTTCGTGTTCCGGAAATATACGGAGATTATTGGTTAAACAGTGATCCTGTCCCGTTAGCTGCTCATCGGGGATATGTGATCCTAATTGATTTTTGGGATTACACCTGCACACGGTGCCTGAGGGAAATACCCTACTTGAAGGAATGGTACAAAAGATATTCAGATACCGGATTAATTTTCGTCAGCGTTCACACACCGCAATTTCCTTTTGCCAGAGACCCGGTAAATGTAAGGAAAGCAGTAGATAAATTGAATATTCCGTATCCTGTTGTCATGGATAATGATTATCTTGTTTGGAACGCGTTCCGTTGCGCAAATTGGCCCACAAAATATCTCGTAGATAAAAATGGATTCATTCGTTATGTACATGCCGGACCAGGACAGTATCAAAACTTCGAGCATGCAATACAATCGTTGCTGATGGATTCAGGCTATCATTATGACCTGCCATTTATTATGGATCCGTTATCTGATGCCGACCGACCCGGCGTAATTTGTAATAAAGAAACTGCTGAGATTCTAACCGGCTGGCAAAAGGGAACGATCGGAAATGTCGAGGGTCATTCACCTGAATCTACACTCCATTATGAAGATCCAAAAATCTACGTAGAAGGGCGCTTGTATCTGCAAGGAGACTGGTTAAACGATAGAGATTATATTAAACTCGATACTGAGGATTTAAAAGGTGGTTCACTTACTTTGATTTATCAGGGAAAAGAAGTAAATGCGGTCATCAGACCCGCTGGCGAAAAAGGATTCCAAGTGTTTGTACAGCATGACGGTAAACCCTTATCACGGGGCGATAAAGGTGCTGATATTCGCTATAACGAGGAGGGAAGAAGTTATTTCGTGGTTGATGATGCCCGGTTGTATAATATCGTTTTAAACAGGGAATTTGGCGAGCACAAGCTAATCTTAAGCACCAGATCGAATGGCTTTGCGATCTATTCATTATCTTTTACTACGAGTGTGCTACATGAATTAGTGACCACAGATTAGAATTTTGAAGTTTGAATTTAATCCTACTTTTCATTATAATAAAACAGTAAAAAATCGAATTCAGGTGAACACATAGATTGTTCACACCGGATTTTATAAGTCTAATCACTCAAAGGAATTTTATTTAGGAGAGTTATATGGCAACATTTATCACCGAAGAATGTATTAATTGTGGTGCATGCGAACCCGAATGTCCGAACACGGCAATCTATGCCGGTGGTGCACAGTACGAATTAAATGGGCAAATGTTCGATGCTCTATCAAACGATTTATATTACATAGTTCCTGAAAAATGTACAGAATGCGTCGGTCATTTTAATCAGGAACAATGCGCGGCTGTATGTCCGGTTGATTGCTGTGTGCCAGATCCCAATCGCCCCGAGACTGAGGATCAGCTTTTTGCTAAAGCAAAAGTAATTCATCCTGAGAAATCATATGCTCCTTTGAGCGCTGAGAATTCTCGTTTTAGGAAATAGGATATTGCGATATTTGATTTTCAAAGGTCGGTTGATATACAGCCGACCTTTTTATTATTATGGAGATTGGAAATGAAAATTGGCGCTTATAATATTTACCCTATCGAAACAGGCACTTTCTGGTTGGATGGCGGCGCCATGTTTGGCGTAGTGCCGAAAGTGCTTTGGGAGAAAACAAATAAATCGGATGAACGCAATCGTGTTCAACTTGCCGCGCGATGTTTGTTGATTGTCGGTAATGGAAAAACTATACTAATGGACAATGGTAACGGACAGAAAATAACGGAGAAATTCCGCGATCTTTATTCGCTCGAAATTATATCCGGTGAGTTGAACAAATCTCTCGCAAAGTACAATGTAAAGACGGATCAAGTTACTGACGTGATTCTTTCACATCTTCATTTTGATCACGCCGGCGGATCAACGATCAATGAGAATGATAAATTAATTCCGGCATTCCCGAATGCTAGATTCTATGTACAACAATCGCAATGGGAGAATTCGTTAAAACCAACTGAACGAGACCAAGCAAGTTATTCTAAAAACGACTATTTGCCCCTACAAGAACATGGTGTTCTTCAACTTATTGATGGCGAAAAAGAATTGTTTGAAGGTATCTCTGTTCTTGTCTCGAGCGGACATACACCTGCATTACAGATGCTCAAAATATCGGACGGCAATTCAACATTATTCTATCCCGCTGATTTAGCACCGTTCACTTCACATATACCGTTACCATATATTATGGGATTCGATCTTCAGCCGCTTAATACACTCGCTGATAAGAAGAGAATATTCAAGCAAGCTGTGGATGAAGATTGGACGCTATTTTTTGAACATGACACACTGGTCGCAGCAGGGAAAATAAAGATAACGGATAAAGGATTTGCGTTTGACCATGAAGTTGATTTGTCAAAATAAAGAATCTTTTTTTGTGATTCAGAATCAAATAATTATGATAACTGGAAACTAAGTAGTGGCCACACTTTCAGAAGATATTCGATCTTGGGGGAAGAAGCTTGGATTTTCGTTAATTGGGTTCGCGAAAGCTGAAGCTCTCGATGAAGAGGGAGCCAACCTCGATAAGTGGCTGCTGAAGAAATATCATGGCACTATGGAATGGATGGAGAGAAGCGCACGGAAACGATCTGATCCTTTCGCGCTTTTACCCGGCGCGAAATCTGTGATTGTATGCGCTATTAATTATTTTCATCCAGACATTCAAATAAATACACCGATTGGGCGAATATCGCGTTACGCTTGGGGTGATGATTACCATAAAGTAATCAAAGACAAATTGAATGAATTATGGAAATTAATAATACTGCGAAAACCAGACGCGAAGAGTTTTATCGAAGTAGATTCCGGTCCCATCATGGAAAAGGCGTGGGCAAAGCGTGCAGGTATTGGATGGCAAGGAAAGCATTCGCTTATTCTCAATCAGGAATTTGGTTCATGGATATTTCTTGGCACTATTGTCACTGATATAGAGCTTGAGTATGATTCACCGGCGGCAGATTTATGCGGAAATTGCAAGTTATGTCTCGATGCCTGCCCAACGCGCGCGATTGCAGCTCCCTATCTGCTTGATGCAAGTAAGTGCATTTCGTATTTTACAATTGAGCATCAGGAAAAAATCGATAACAACATAGCACGTAATTTTGGTGAATGGATATTTGGTTGCGATATTTGTCAGAATGTTTGTCCTTGGAATCAGAAGAAAGCGAAAAATGCTGTAGCCCCTGAATTTAAGCCAAGAGAATATTCCAATGGTATCGGGTTTGAAAAAATATTAGCGATGAATGAAGATGAATTTAATCGGGTATTCGAAAATAGCCCGATTATAAGACGTAAGTTGGAGGGGATGAAAGCGAATGTTCGAAATGTTTCTATCACCAACAAAATGAATTGAGGAATATAATATGGAAAATCATCATAAGGTTATTATCATCGGCTCCGGACCTGCCGGTCTAACTGCCGCGATTTATTCGGGGCGTGCTAATCTTAATCCATTAGTGTTCGAAGGGATTCAACCCGGAGGACAATTAACAATCACTACAGAGGTTGAAAACTTCCCTGGGTTCCCTGAAGGTGTGATGGGACCTGAGCTGATGGAATTATTTCGGAAACAAGCGCAGCGATTTAACGCCACTACACTATTTCAAGATGTTTCTAAGGTTGATTTATCGGGGCGACCATTTAAAGTTTATTCAAACGAGAAAGAATATTTTGCGGACTCTTTAATTATTGCTACCGGCGCCTCAGCAAGATGGTTGGGTTTGCCTTCTGAAAAAGAATTTATGGGGCATGGTGTTTCAGGTTGTGCGACTTGCGATGGTTTTTTCTTCAAAGGACTCGAAGTTGTCGTAGTTGGCGGCGGAGATACTGCAATCGAGGAAGCGATATTTTTAACAAAATTCGCAACTAAGGTTACGATTATCCATCGTCGAGATCAATTACGAGCATCCAAAATTATGCAGGAGAGAGCAAAGAATAATTCAAAAATATCTTTCCTCTGGAATTCTGAGGTAATTGAAATTATAGGCAAAAACGAAGGTGGGAGGAAAACAGTTTCTGCTGTTAGAGTTAAAAACACAAAGTCAGGTGAAATATCGACTTTCACAACTGGCGGTTATTTTGTGGGTATCGGGCATCAGCCGAACACGAAGATATTCGAAGGACAAATAGAGATGAACCCGAATGGATACATTATCACCAAGCCGGAAAATACTTATACAAATGTAGCTGGGGTATTTGCGGCTGGAGATGTTGCCGATCCTGTGTACCGCCAGGCGATAACAGCAGCAGGTTCCGGTTGTGCCGCGGCGATTGATGCTGAAAGATTCCTTGAGTCTCAGCATGTTTAAATGATTTTTTACCTTATCATATATTGCGGAAAATGAATTGATCTCTCAATCATAAAAATAATTTCTGCCAATCATTGCCACTTTGTCTGATCTTTCCTGAAACAACATTTATCAGTCTGACAAATTGGCAATTTTTATTTGGAGAAATATTATAAGCTCCATAATTATTCTAATAATGAATCATTCTTTCTGGCACGTGGATTGAATTGTTATATTTCAGATTTCATAAATGCAAATAAACAATTCATAATCAGATATTATAAACCGAAAGGAATGATAATTATGACATTAATTAGATGGAATGCGTTACGTGATGTTACACCTTGGCACACTGATAAAGATTTTGAAGTTATGCATCGAGAAATTGATCGGATGTTCAATTGCTTTCACAGTGACGCACATGATGAAGAAGCATCAAAGACATTGATGCCTGCAGTTGATATTGTTGAACGGGAAAATGATTTCAATATTAAACTTGAACTTCCCGGCGTTGAGAAGAAAGATGTGAAGATCACTGTTCAAAACAATATCCTTACAATCAAAGGCGAGAAGAAACAGGAGAACGAGAAAGAAGGAGAGGACTATCACCGAGTTGAACGGTCTTACGGAATATTCCAGCGGTCATTCACGCTACCGTCATCAGTTAATAGCGAAAATATCGATGCTTCATATGATAATGGTGTCCTGACCTTAAGCGTGCCGAAGCTTGAAGAACCTAAACCCAAAGAAACCGAAGTAAAATTAAAATAAAAACATATGGATGAACTTTGATGATAAAATCATCAAAGTTCTTGTTGCACGGGTGATAGGTAGTTAAATGATCCTATCACCCTTTTTATTTAAGTTTGACTTTGGCTAAATCGTTTCGTATAATATGCTGGAAAATCAATAAGTTATAGGGATTATGAGTAATTCGACAAGGTGGTTTTTAATCATTGCAGGTTCGCTGATCGTCATCGGAATCGGGGCAATACTATTTTTTTATATGATGATCAAAAACATCTCAGATTATGATGCTGATGTTGTAATCGGTTCCGGTGATAGAATTGCAATAGTCGAATTAAAGGGTGTGATCTTGAGTTCCGAAGATATTGTAAGGCAATTGAAGAAATACAATGAAGATCGTTCAATAAAAGGAATTCTTTTCCGCATCGATTCACCCGGAGGCGGTGTAGTAGCGAGCCAGGAAATTTATGAAGAGGTGAAAAAGATACGCGCTGAAAAAAAATCCATAGTAGTCTCCATGGGTTCGCTTGCGGCGAGCGGCGGATATTATGTTGCGTGTCCTGCGAATAAAATTGTTGCCAATCCGGGAACACTAACGGGTAGTATCGGTGTCATTTCTCAATTTATGAGATATGATTCGCTTTTGGGTAAGATCGGAGTCGAAGTAAATACGATAAAGAGCGGAAAGTTTAAAGATGCAGGGAACCCGTTCCGTGCTATGACATCGGATGATCAAGAATATTTTCAAAAATTAATGGATGATGTTCACAGACAGTTTATTACTGCTGTTGAAACAGAGCGCAAATTAAATCATGATTCTGTTACTGCCTTCGCAGACGGTCGCGTATTTACCGGTGAGCAAGCTTTGAAAATGGGTTTAGTCGATACGATTGGCACTTACGAAGATGCAGTTTTGATTACTGCTCGGCTTGCCGGAATAAAAGGAACACCGTCGATTGTCAAGGAAAAGAAAAGAACACTAACATTTTTCGACATGATTTTTGGAAAAACAAAATTAGCTGATTTATTAAACTTAAATGAAGAACTTCTCAATCAACCTATTTTGCAATACAAGATGGTACATGGGTTTTAATATTAACCCGTCAGTTAGACGGATATTCTAAAACAACAAAAAGGAGACTTGCATTGACCAAGGCAGATATTGTAGACCATATAGCTTCAGGAACAGGGCTAACAAAGGTGGAAACCGAGGCTGTGGTTGATGGGTTCATTCAGACAGTCATTGAAGCGCTAAAAGAAGGGAAGAATATTGAAATACGCGGTTTTGGGAGTTTTAAAACCAAGAAACGAAAAGGAAGAATTGCACGAAATCCAAGAACAGGCGCCCAGGTTCAGGTCGATGAGCACTTCGTTCCATTTTTTAAAGTGTCAAAAGAACTGAAGGGTCTCGTTAACGAAAATCTAAAAAAAATACAACCAGGGTCAACTATGTAAGTTATCATAGATCTAAATAATTATTATCTTCAACATACAACAACACATTATAATAAGAGGTAACTATGCCAAGTGGTAAAAAGCGCCTTCGGAGAAAGATGGCGACACATAAGCGGAAAAAACGTTTAAGAAAAATGAGACACAAGAAGAAGAATCGTTAGGCGTCACATTGCCCCGCACTTTTTTTGTGCGGGGCGGATCTCTTCTTCCCTCATATTTTTTCTAAAACAACAAATCGGAAAGAATATTTCAAGATGTTTAAAAATAAATATTTTGGTTTTTGTTTAATATTAATTTTTGGCTTCATCAGTCTATCCTCACTTTATTGCCAGCCGAAGACGATAACGATCCTCCATACGAATGATATGCATGCATCGTTCCTACCACACGAAGCCGGCTGGGTTCGTACCGACCCTAAACCGATGGTTGGTGGTTTCTTAGAGCTTAGTCGGCTGGTAGACAGTTTACGAAAAGCGAAAACATTAACTCTGTTACTCGATGGCGGAGACGTAATGACGGGCAATCCGATTGCCGAAATGGTATATCAAGGCGCATATGGCGGTGCTTTATTCGAGATGATGAATATGATAGGATATGAAGCGTGGACAATCGGAAATCATGATCTGGATATTTCACAAGATAATCTCAAAATATTAGTTCAGATAGCAAAATTCCCGACACTTAGTGCAAATCTCGTGGATACGCTTAACAACTTTCCGATTGGCAACAAAGATTTTATAATCATTAATAAAGATGGCTTGCGTGTTGGGATTATTGGAATTATGTCTAGCGGGTTGTTTGAATTGACAAACACTAACAATCTAAAAGGGTTGAAAGTCATTAATCCTGCATCGACATTACAAAAGATAATTGACAAAATAGATGGCGAGACGGATCTTATCATTGCTCTAACTCATGAGGGAGTTGATGATGATTCTTTATTGGCAGCGCAGGTTCACAATCTGGATGTTATTATCGGGGCACATAGTCACACAAGATTGAAGATTCCAAAGAATATCAACGGTGTGCTCGTCTGCCAGACAGGCTCCTATTGTGAGAACCTTGGCGAGCTTGAATTGACTGTTGAAAATGACAAAGTCATCGCGTCAACAGAAAAACTTCACTCTCTTTGGACTAAAGATAATTATCCCGAAAGCGATTTATCCAAATTAGTTGAAGAATACAAGATTAAAATAGACAAAGATTACAAAGAAGTAATCGGCAAAACAGAAGTAGACCTAAGGCGTTCAAGAAGCGGCGAGAGTATCATCGGTCAGTTTATAGCAGACGCAATCAGAGAAAGTGCCGGTGCAGATTTCGCGCTAACCAACAGCAGCGGTATTCGTAAAGATATTTCAGCGGGAGAAATCAGAAAGGTCGATCTGTTCGAGGTGTCGCCATTCCGAAATTATCTTTGCACGTTTCAGCTAACCGGTAAAGAAGTACGCGACTTGGCCCAACGGTATATAAATTCTCTCGTTACCGGCAGAACATCGCTCGACCTTTCCGGTATTAAATGTACATGGAATCGTGTAGATGGAAAGGGGGAAATTGTTTCATTGTATGTAGGTGATAATGAAATTCAGGATGATAAAAAATATACCTGTGCCACGATCGATTATGTCGTCAACCAGGCTGCCCGTTATCTTGAGATGGTACCAGCGAAAGTGGTAAATTCTGAAACGCTTTTATTCCAGGCGCTCGTCGATAAAGTGAAAAAAGATAAGATTGTCAAGGGTGTATCCGAAAATAGGTTTCAGGAAATTCAATAACTAAACGGAGTTATGAGAGGTTAATATGAATAATAATTTTGATGTAATAATTTTAATCGGACGACCCGCCGCCGGCAAATCGGAGGTGATAGATTACCTAAAGAAGACACAATCTAACGAAAGATCACATCGTTTTCATATAGGTGAATTCGAGGAGATCGATGACTTTGTATATGTATGGGAAACTTTCGAGATAGATGATATCTTGTCACGCAACGGTAAATCGCGTGTATGGTCCGATGAAAAATATTGGTTCAAAGATCACTTCATCTGGAATTTATATATCGAGCGAATCAGTTTAACCTATAGGAAGAAACTTGCGGCTGATCTTCATTACCACGAGAAGACGACAACGATAGTGGAGTTTGCCCGAGGTGGAGAGAATGGTTTCGGCGAGGCATTCTCGTATCTTCATGAAGAGATATTGAAGAGGGCGGAAATCATTTATATCAAAGTGCCTTATGAAGAATCAGTTCGGAAGAACCGTCGGCGAGCGCGACCCGGAATGGAAGATTCCATCCTATATCATTCATTACCCGATGAGAAGATGGAGTTTTACTATAAAACAAATGATTGGGAGAAACTTACTGCTAACGATCCAAATTTCATAGAAATAAAAGGATTAAAAGTCCCTTATGCAGTATTTGAAAATATGCCGGAAAAAACTGATGATCCGGTAAAGCTCGGAGCAGAATTAGAGAGAGCTACTGCAAAGTTGTGGAGCCTTAAGAAGAAATAATTTATTTCGTCATTCGACCGTTATTAATTTCGTTAGCCGCGGTAAGTTCTTTCGTACGTTTGCGTTCTGCTACTGACAAGAAGGCAACAGCGATGAGGATAAAAACTAATGAAATCCAGTCCTGAATTTTTGGAAATTTCGCACCGAGCATAATTGCTGAAAGAACTGTGGCAACGGTTCCTGCCGCTAATGAAGTCAGACGATTGACTAAACCTGCAAAAGTAGCAGTCCTGCCTTTGAACATAAATAAGAACACTGAAAAGAATGCCACAACGCCGAATGCGGTTCCACTTAATAATGTCCACCCCCATATTGAATCAGGTGTTTTAATAGCATCCTGAAACTCTGCTAATTGTGTGAAATCCCATCCGAACCAGGATGGAGCTTTATAAAAAAATATTCCAATCAAGATAGCAAAAATCGAAGCAGTAATTTGTTCAATTCCGAAAAAACCATGATTATCCAGTGGTACGCCTTTGGCGCGTGTGTTTTTAAAGTAATTCATAATATAAATCCGAATCGTATATGCTACGATATAACTTGAAAGTATGGCAACTGCGGCTGTTGATTGCAAGAAATCGAATCCGCCTTGTTCAATCCAGAATATATTAACACTCGCGGCGCACAGTGCAAATACTACAGCAATATTTTCCTCAACATATACTTTTTTGTGCAATATACCCTGTGCAATTTGTACAGCATCGACAATTCGACCGATAACTATAACACTCGCTCTCATGATTACCATTGCAACCATAACAGACATCTGAAACGTGTACAGCAAAGTTGTTGTAGGAATGATTATCGCAGTCATTAACCCAGAAGGGATAATATAAAATACTTCCTGCGGAAATCTGAATTTCCCTACTAATAACAACTTATTCGATTTAAGTCGATACCAGCGCATGATGAATACAACAGATAGCGCTGTCAGTATACCGCCAATAGTATTGTAAACCATGTATTCAATCTGATTCTGACACAATGATATGGCAATATCTTTTGCGGTAAATAATTTAGCACTGATACCTGTGATCACGTAAAAAATAAAATATCCAATGCATAATTGGATTAATCTCCCCGTACTTCCTTCAGTTGTTTTCCACATAGATTTCGATAAAACGATATTTACAAAAAAAAGAGTGACTTGATTATATCACATCTAATGAAGAAATGCAAGAAGAATCCGTTTTTGTAGATGAATAACAGCTAAATAACAGGGTTTCAGTTATCATATTTTCTTATAAATACTTGATTTTTATAGGTATTATTGGTAATTTGTCATTTATAAAATATACATCATGTTTTCTAAATAACAATTGTAAGGATATCTATGGCAGACGAAAAAAGTGGAATGGCAAAAGGTTTACTTGTCGGATTTCTCGTCGGCGGTGTTGTCGGAGCGATAGCGGCATTACTTTATGCACCGAAGAGTGGAAAAGAACTTCGCTCGGATATAAAAAAGAAGGCAACTGACATTGCCGAAGGTGCGAGCGGTTATTTGAAAACAACAAAATCGAAAGCGCAAGATTTTGTGAACCAGGGGAAAACACGTTCCGATCAACTAATATCAGACGCAAAAGAAAAAGCCGAACACATTATGGGTGATGCCGATAAAGTTCTTTCAGAAATACGCGAACGCGCAGGAAATGAAAGCGGTAAAATCAAAGCGGCATTCCGTGCCGGCGTTGAGGCATATAAAGGCGAGAAGGGACGCGATGCGTAATAATAATATCAACCAAAAACAAGGATTATTATAATGGAAGGTCTTCTTCTTGTAATGCAGATTGTGGCGCTTACGGCGTTAACTGTCCTCTGTGTCTATCTGATCACAGTTCTCATCCGTGTCCGAAACATCCTGACAATAGTTGAACATGACATAAAAGAATTGACCGCGAAAGCACTTCCTGTATTCAGTAATCTCGAAGTCATAACCGAAAAGATCAAAACTGTTACAGAAAATATTGATGAGCAGGTTGATCTGGTAAAGAGTTCAATAAATTCCATCAAAGAAATTATTGATAACCTAATGAACTTCGAACAGAAAGTACAAGCGCAAATTGAGGAACCTGTTCTGGAAACAGTCGGCACTCTGGCAGCGGTTTTTAAAGGCGTTCGGACGTTCATTGCTCGGCTTCGAGCGTGATCATCTTACTCCCTGAATAAGATACCAACTACTAATTTTAGTAACATCGCAGGATGCTGCATCCCGCATACTGTCAGCGATGGTTTAAATTACGATTCCGTTTTGAATCATTATATGGGTTGCAAGATTTTATCTTTATATTTCGTTAAGGAGAAATATTTTTTATGAAAGAGTATACTGCAGATATTGTTCGTAACATTGCATTAATCGGGCACGGCGGATCAGGAAAGACGTCACTCGCTGAAGCGTGTCTCTTCACTAGCGGAACGATAAATCGTCTCGGAAAGGTTGAAGAGGGGAATACGATTTCCGATTATCGTCCCGATGAAATAGAACGGCAGATATCGATTAATTCCTCCATCCTCTTTTGCGATTGGAAAGGCGTCAAAGTAAATATTTTAGACACACCCGGATATACCGATTTCACCGGTGAAGTTAAGAGCGCTCTTCGCGTAGCAGATGCCGCCGTTATTTTTCTTAAAGCCGTTGAAGGAGGGGAAGTCGGGACGGAAATCGTTTGGAGGTATACTAAGGAATTCAACAATGGTGCAATATTCGTAGTAAATAAACTCGATAATGAGAATGCGGATTTTGATAAAGTAGTCGCGGCTTCGAAAGATCAGTTCACTCATGATTTGATTCCGATTCAATTTCCGGTAAAACAAGGTTTAGGATTTGAAGCCATAGTTGATCTTTTACGTATGAAAGTATTATCATATACCCGTGACAGCAAAGGGAAGTACACCGAAAGTGATATTCCTGCCGATATGAAGGCGAAAGCCGACGGTATGAGGGAACAGCTTATAGAGAAGATTGCCGAAGTTGACGAAAAATTATTAGATGTGTTTTTCACAAACGGAACACTTACCGACCAGGAAATTAAAGATGGCTTACGCCTCGGGATACGAAAGAGAAAAATTCATCCACTTCTTTGTTCAGCGGGGTCGCATAATGTCGGAGTCGCGTCGATATTGGATTTCATCGTTGATTATTTCCCGAATCCTATGGAAGTTGCTCCGGCTATCGGAAGCATGGCGGGGAATACAGCAAATGGAAATAAAGTTGAATTAAAGTGCGATATGAACGCGCAACCTGTTTTATTCACGTTTAAAACTGTCTCTGAACCTCATGTCGGTGATCTTTCATACTTCAGGGTCTATTCAGGAGCCGTATCGCCGGGAATGGATTTGATCAATAATACCAATAATAAACCTGAACGATTGGCGCAGCTCTTCATCATGAATGGAAAAGAAAGAAAAGAAGTCGGTAAGATTTTTGCCGGTGATATTGGCGCTGTTGTTAAACTAAAAGACACACATACAAACAACACACTAAGCAGTAAAGCTATGTCTGTTGTTTTGCCTGCTATTCCTTTACCCGATCCTGTCATAAGCATGGCTATTGCTACTAAGGCAAAAGGCGATGAAGATAAGATTGCCAACGGACTACATGGATTGCACGAACAAGACTTGACATTCGTTATGGCGGTCGATCCGGAATTGCATCAAACAGTTATAAGCGGACAGGGTGAACTCCATCTCAATACAATGATTAATCGTCTCAAAGCAAAATATGGAGTTGAAGTTGAATTGGTTGAGCCGAAGATCCCGTACCGCGAGACAATACGCGGAAGAGCGAATGAAGTTGAGTTCAAACACAAAAAACAATCCGGTGGACGGGGACAGTATGGTCATGTCTGGTTAAAAATCGAACCCTTACAGCGCGGAGGAGGTTTTGTTTTTGAGGATGCCATCGTTGGCGGTGTTGTACCTGGCCGTTTTGTTCCTGCTGTTGAAAAAGGGATTGCCGAAGCGATGGTAGGCGGCGTTATATCAGGATGTAAAGTAGTGGATGTGAAAGTAACTTTATTCGACGGCTCGTACCATGATGTTGATTCTGATGAACATTCATTCAAGATTGCGGGCAGGATGTGTTTCAAAAAGGGGTTCAAGGACGCAAAACCAATTTTGCTAGAACCAATTTACGAAATTGAAGTGACAGTCCCTGAGGATTACATGGGCGATGTAATGGGCGATATCTCCAGTAGGCGCGGCAAAATCCTCGGGATGGATACAGACGGTTCGCATCAAATTATCAAAGCGCTTGTTCCGTTAAAAGAGTTGCATCGGTATTCTACTACGCTACGGTCTATGACGCAGGGGCGCGGGCTTCATCGCCAGAAATTCGATCATTACGAAGAAATGCCGAGAGAAGTTGCCGATAAGATTATCTCCGAACACGATAAACACAAGGTTGAAGAAGAAGCGTAATATAATTATCTGAATATGATAAAATGCGGAGCGATCAGGTAACAGCCGATCGCTTCGTTTTATTTTAATCAACAGAAAATTTAATAACTAATATCGGTGGAACCATGGAGAGATTATTTTCACCCTGGAGGTCGAAGTACATTGAGTCGTTTTCCAAATCGAAAGACGGAATAGAAGAATGCATTCTCTGTACGGCATACCAGGACCGGAATGATGAAGAACGACTGATTGTTGCCCGTGGTAAATTATGTTTTGTCCTGATGAATCTTTATCCATACAACAGCGGACATCTGATGGTTGTTCCTTACCGGCATGTTCCATCATTTATGGATCTGAGCGATGATGAAATGATTGAAATAATGGGATTAATCAGAACAATGATCAACAAACTTCAATCGGTTTCACATCCTGAAGGATTTAATATAGGCTCGAACATCGGTAGGGCAGCTGGGGCTGGAATCGATCAGCATATTCATTTTCATATCGTGCCGCGATGGAGCGGTGATACTAATTTTATTCCAGTCCTATCCGATACGAAGGTTATTTCCGAAGATATGAAAATAACCTGGAAAAAATTGAAAGAGGCTTGATATAACAGATCTCAACAATACTCCGATCTATATCTATGCATCATTCCTATACTGTTATCTCGTAAAGAGTTACAGGTATTAGTCCCAGCTTTCTTAAGTATACTATTTGGTATCATTTCTTATTTACTATTTTTCTTGACTTTTCAAGAATAATGGGTTATTATTAGCATAGTTACGCTATGCAGAGTTGGAATTGTGAATAAGGTGGTTTGCCTTATGAGGTTCATGATTCACGGGAATCAATAATGGAAATGGTCGGACCAGTCCAAAATTTCTTCTAACAACTCCAGCCCGATTTTCCATGATCATACGATTAAGCAAGTTGCCGATTTACTTATCCCACAGCAGTCGACCACGATAAAGCGTCATTCCAATAGTTCTTGATTCATACGTGAGTATCTTAATAACGTAAACTACTCAAAAGACGTATGGGTTGTAATCAAAATATAATATAATGTTATCTGTTGTAACAACATTCCTGGAAAGGAGCGTGTATCAATGCGTAATAATAAATTATTTCTTGGTTGCTGGGTCACCCTCATATTATTGATTAGCACTTTAGCTTTACAGGGGCAAATTCAGCAACACACTTCTTCATATCTGGATAAAATATCACCTGTAATTACTGCGACAATAAATGTATTACAGAATGAAGGGGTCAATTCAAAAAATGCACATCTAATGAACTTGCCTCAGCGATTCAACAGCCCTCTTATTCGTTTTGATGAGCAAGGTAGAATCGGTTTACTACTCGATGTGTACAATGTTTCCCCGGCTCTCACAAATCAGCTAGATGGGTTAGGTGGAAATATTCTTATTTCACTTAATGATGCGAGGCTTATCTCGGTGTATATGCCGATCGATAAGGTAGAAGATGCTGCAAAGTTATATGAAGTGAGATTGGTGAATGAAATCACGGGGGGTATGCTTAATATCGGTTCAGTAACGACCGAAGGCGACAGCATTCATCATGCGATAAATATCCGCACAGACCTTTTGATAATGGGTGACAGTGTGAACGTTGGTGTTATCTCGGATGGCTGTGTAAGCTTTGGACAGTCAGTAGCTTCAGGTGATTTACCTCCAGCATTTGGAGTTGCTAACTTCACTTTTCTTCCACCGGCTGGGAACAAAATGGGACTGGGAGACGAGGGTACCGCCATGATGGAGATAATCTATGATCTTGCACCGAATGCTAATTTGTATTTCTATGGTGCATTAAATGATGCTGCCGGTAGTGCAGCACATGTAGATGCTATTCAACGGTTAGTACTAGAAAAAGGATGTAAAATTATCGTTGATGATTTAACGTGGTACAATCAGCCGATGTTTGAGGATGGAACACCGGCAACATTGGGAACAGTTGCTCGAGCCGCAAAATGGGCAGATAGTATGGGTGTTGTTTATATTAGTTCAGCAGGGAATTGGGCAGGTGGTCCGGGTACTCCACTGAATCCAATAAGCCGCTCGCACTATCAAGCTATATACAATGATATTAATCTGCCGTCGAATGTTAAAGAAAATAAACCATTACCAAACGGACCCATACCCGCGGGATATCCTCCACCAAACTGGGATGATCTCCATAATTTTGATCCGATACCAGGTCAATTCGATGCGGGGCTGGCGGTTGTTGTTCCTCCTGGTAAAACAATTACTGTAGTTTTAGAATGGGCAGATCCTTCACTTATCTCACCAGATCCGTGGGGTGGCTCAAAAGATGATTACGATCTATATCTTTATGATGCAACACTTACATTTAATTTAACCGGAATGAACGGTGCCGGTTCACAGACAGGATTACAAAATCCGTGGGAAAAAGTTTCTCTAACTAATTATGAAGGCACTCCAACGGTGTTTAATGTGGTAATTAATCATCGTGATACAATACCAAAACCACCACCGAAGCTTTTAGGGTTGTATATCAGCGGATGCAGTATCGTGGAATACTGGACACCACAAAATAGTATTTGGGGGCAACCGGGCGTTCCAGAAGTAATTGCCGTTGGCGCCGTACCTCAAAATAATATAATAGCAATCGAATCATTCAGCTCACTCGGTAATTACGATGTTTATTGGCCCGCCTTTGTTAGCAGGCCGAAACCCGACGTAGTTGCAGTTGACGGTGTACAAGTAACCGGAGTCGGCGGATTTGGATCACCGTTCTTTGGAACATCAGCCTCTGCGCCGCATGTTGCAGGCATGGCAGCACTGTTATTATCATGGAATAAATTGATGACGCCTACCGATGTTCATTCGAAATTCGAGCGTACTGCTATCGATCTTGGTACATCTGGATTTGATAACACATACGGATATGGTCGTGCTGATGTTGGGCAAGCATTTTACGAGGTGGATACTGCTATCTCTGTCCATGGTCCATACACCCTGAGACAAGGTCTGGTCACTCCACCAATGTTCTTCACAACTTCGGATGGATATGCAATTAGCATATTAGGTATCAATGATCCATTGAACCCATTTCCATTTGGCCATTGCCAGGTAACAGTGCCTGCCGGAAGTCCATATAGCAGTGCAGGACTTGTCGAATTGGGATGTCCATCAGTCAAGCGATGGTACAGTTTCGCTCAGACCGGATGTACACAAGGACAATACACGGCGTACATTAATGCAATGTTCGATGAATCGGAGCGAGTTGCTTCGGAATTGGATACAAGTGAGATAAGAGTTATTCATTGGAATGGATCATATTACCACACATTATCTCAAAACAGTACAGCAAAACGTATCGGTAATACCTGGATAATATCTGCTATTTATCCCAATGCATATCTATCTCCTTTCTTCCTCGGTTACCTTACAAAAGGTGTAGACGTTGCAACAGTTGCAAACGATAGCGGAGGTGTAAATACAACCGTACCGGTTACATTCACGATTAAAAATACAAGCAACGGTTGGGATACGCTTTCCTTCCATGTTTCCGATAGTCGTGGTTGGATATTATCGCCAGCTGATTCAGCGTTTTCACTTACGGCTAATGAGGAAAAGAATGTTGATATCCGGGTTTCTATTCCATTAGATATGACGGTCGGAACGATAGATACTATTTGGTTGATTGCTAAATCGGTTTCAGATCAGACATTTAAGGATACATCATTTGCCACAGTGAGAGTTGTCTTTAGTAGAATGAATATCTCAATGTTAGATGGTTGGAATATGGTATCGGTGCCGGTGGTAACAGATTCCCTCTGGAAGACAGCACTATTTCCCACTGCAGTATCAGAAGCTTTTACATATACGACATCGTATGAAACCCGAGATACGCTCAATAACTGTGTCGGATATTGGGTAAAGTTTAACGGCTCCCAGGATGTAGAATTCCGCGGTTCGCAATTCCTCGATGATACCATCGATATTGCATTGGGCTGGAATATGATCGGTTCACTGTCGGTACCAATCGATATCGGCGAGATCGGAAAAAATCCGAGCGATATGGTGCTTTCAAGCTATTTCGGTTATGATGGGACATATAAGGAAGCAGACACATTATTACCCGGTTCAGGCTATTGGATCAAAACTAATAAAGCCGGTCAGTTAATTTTAAAGAAGTCAACCTTATTATCTCGTACCGTATCGGCAAACAAAACAAGTGAACTTCTTGATCAGATCGACCATCTGAAAATAACAGATGCGAATGGTCGGGAGAGGATTCTTTACTTCGGAATGCTCGGTAAGGTTAACTCTTTAATCAAACATTCAGAGTTACCACCAGTGCCGCCTTCTGATGGATTCGATGCTCGTTTTGCTTCAGGGCGTTATGTGGAATATTACGGAAGCAGCATTCGTGAGATTCCGATTCTGATTTCAACTTCATCCCTTCCAATAACAATCGAATGGAAATCAGAGAAGAGAGCAGGATGTGTTCCCTCATTGATAATCGATGGAAAGGAAATAAAACTTAGTGATGTGAGTAGATTCGAAATCCGAAATCCGAAATTCGAAATCATACTTCGGTTATTGCCTATTTCATCCGTTGAATTACCAGAGCAATTTTCTATGGAGCAGAATTATCCCAACCCGTTCAATCCGTCAACAGTTATCCGTTATCAGTTACCTGTTAATGGTTGGGTTACTTTAAAAATATTCAACATTCTTGGGCAAGAAGTAGCATCACTTGTTGATGGAATGCAGGAGGCAGGATACAAGTCGGTGGAGTGGGATGCGAGTACAATGTCGAACGGTATCTATGTGTATCGTCTTAATGCCGGTACATTTACGAGCATAAAAAAGATGATAGTTTTAAAATAATGTAAAATACAGGCAGCCGTCTCTGTATGACGGCTGCCTATCTGAAAATAGTCAATTGTTTTTTCAATGGAGATTAACATGAAGAAACTATTTTGTCTTTTTATAATTATACACTGCAGCATATTTGCATATGCAGGAAAGGACTCAGTCTATGTGCAGATAATCAACGACACCGTAAAAGTATGGAACGTTGGGGTTGAGGAGAACTGCTGTATCAGAGTGGTAACAAGCACGAATATTTCGAATGATTCCATCATCGTGCTTGAACACGATACGGCAACAGTGTACTGCCTCTGTACGTGCACGTTCGATTTCTCCGTCTCCCTCACAGGTCTGCAGCCGGGGACTTATCATGTTTTTGTGTACAGACAATTCACATTTTTTACACCGGAATCACTCTACTTCATCGGTACTACATCATTTACATACAATGGGGAAATTACGGCTGTGATAAAATCGACTGCTTACCAAAGCGCATGTTATTATCCTCCTATTGATGCTGTAAAAGAACCTGAACGTCTCCCGATTCGCACAACACTCAGTCAAAACTATCCGAATCCATTCAACCCTGTTACTATTATCCGTTATTCATTGCCGGTTAATTGTTGGGTTACGTTGAAGATATACAACATTCTTGGTCAAGAAATCGCAACCTTAGTTGATGAGATGCAGGATGCAGGTTTTAAGTCTATTGAGTTCTCAATTGATGGTATCAATGCTACAAGAAAACAAATTGTGAATCTCTCAAGTGGTGTTTACATCTACAAACTGATGGCGGGTGAGTTTTCACAGGTTCGGAAAATGCTGCTCGTAAAGTAGGTTATGTTGGAAGGACAGTCTAATGAGTGTTGTCCTTTTTTATATAGATAAAAAATAAAATAAGTATCATAAAATTACTAATAATATCGAGGATCGTATGAAATATCAAAAATTCATCCTTGCAATTTCAATCTATTTGTTTTGTGCAATCATATGTTTAACTGGAAACTCCATAGCGCAACAAAATGAAGAGTTGAAAACTGCTGGCTCAATTTCTGAATTTGAGCAACAATCTAAACCGAACACATTTCAACAGCGCGTACTTCCTCAAAAACCGGATCATACGATACTTCAATCGGTTGACGATCCACGGCATATTGAAGTAAAATTTATTGATGATCTTCTGATTGATATCAATACGGCTGGTATACCAACTGAACGGAACGGGAAAGGCTTGCAGACGTTAGTAGCTACCAGTATTTTCGAAACAATATCACAAACAGGTGGAAAATGGAGTCGGATGGCGGGCGGGATGGAATATGATATGGACGGACTACGGAGAAATGCTGAAATCAATTTAAACCGTGCAATCGCAAATTTGAACAACTATTATATCCTGACTGTCCCCGAAGGAGTTAATCCTGAAGAATGGATCGATCAACTCAATACGTTGGAAGAAGTTGAACTTGCATCACCGCGCCATTTACCACCGCCCTTACCACTACCAGGAAATTACCAAAGTTATCAAGGATATCTCAATCCTGCGACTAATGGAATTGATGCTAACTATGCGTGGTCTTTAAATGATAGCGGTCAGAACGTAACGATCTGTGATTTTGAATATGCGTGGAATCTGAACCACCAGGATTTACCATCCAGTGTTGGCAAATTGATGCCATTCGGATATAATGAAGTTGCACTGACTGCTGCAGACACAAACCACGGCACAGCAGTACTTGGTGTTTTAGCGAGTAAGAATAATGGTTGGGGAACAAAAGGTGCCGCATATGGTGCAACAATTAAAGTAGCACCAACATGGTTGACGGATCCCACTTTTTATACGGGTTGGTTTTTAGATGTATCATTAACTTATGCGATGACTCAATTGTCACGCGGTGATGTTTTTTTGCTAGAGCAACAAGAATGGGGACCGTTCAATAATGGTGTTGATACAGGATTAGTTCCTGTTGAGTGGAATTCCACATTATATAATATTATCATTACAGCCATTGGAAATGGTTTCCATGTTGTTGAAGCAGGTGCAAACGGTTACCGGAACTTGGATAGTTCAATTTATAATACAGGTCACGCACCATTTCTCCCTCAGAATAATTCCGGCGCAATCATTGTGGGTGCAGGAGCAGCACCAGCATCGCGATCTGGAAGTGACACTGTGCGATCAAGGCTTTCGTTCTCGAATTATGGATCGCGTCTCAGTCTTCAAGGGTGGGGAGAGAAGGTTACCACCACAGGTACTTTGCCTTTTTGCTCAGCGTTGTACACAGCGGAGGGAAGGGACTATTATTATGACAGCTGTTTTTGTGGTACGTCCAGCGCGTCACCCGTTGTGGCAGTTGCCGTAGCATTGGTGGAGAGCCGTTTCGAATCAGTCTATGGGAAAGAGATATCACCTATAACGATGCGTACAATACTTAGGAACACTGGATCTGCTCAAAAGACAGGACGATTTCCTTCAACACAAAATATCGGACCATTACCGAATGTTCGTGCGGCAATCGATTCCTTTGTTTCTCCAACTATGACTCTATCAGGAACGTACACTGTCGGTATCACAGGCACGTATCTCGATCTCACAACAGTAGCTAATGAGTTACGTCAAAAAGTTGTTACCGGAAATACTATATTTGAATTAATCTATAGTTATAGTTGCGGTACAGAAACATTTCCAATAGTTTTTAATGAATACACGACACAAGGTGGAAATTGGACAGTAACAATTCGACCGGCAAGCGGTGTTACTACTATTACTGCTGGTCAACCATTTCCACATCCGTATACAACATACCCGCTGATAAAGTTAGACGGTATCGACCGTATGACCCTTGATGGAAGACCTGGAGGTACGGGTACTTCAATTGGTTGGATTATCCGAAATATGCGGAAAGACAGTATCGGCGCAGCAATTCAACTTGATAACGATGCAACATATAACACACTGCAATATCTCCAAATCGAAGGTCAAAATACATCTGGACTTACAGGTACCGTTTACTTTGGTGGTTATGCGGGCATAAAAGGTAATAGCTTTAACACTGTTTCGAATTGTGATATTAGAGATAGATCAGATTTTGCTGGGGCGCCACTGATAGCAATTTATTCTGATTGGACTATCGGAGCGCACAATGATTCGAATGTAATCATAAACAATAATATTTATAACTGGACAGGTTATGGAATATTACTGAATAGTAATCGGTGGATAATTCAAGGAAATTCATTTTATCAAGTGGTACCACAATTGACTCCATTAACAGGAATTCGGATTAATGCCGGGGGTGGACATATTATTTCGGGAAATTATATTGGCGGAAGCGCGCCCAATGCCGGAGGAGGTCCATTAACGAATTTGGGCATGTCACCATTCATTGGGATTCAGCTTTCAGTTGATTCAACAGTGCCCTCAAGCATTCAGGGTAATAAGATATCAAACATCCTGCATCCCGTTGGCGGAAATTTCACAGGCATCTTTATTACGACGGGTAGCGTTAATATTGGAACGGTAACACGAAATATCATAGGTGATTCATCGCTCGCTAATAGTATTAATATCGGTGGTCCTGCTATGATCGGAGGAGTTATTGCTCATTCTCAATTCCCTACTCCGGGTATTGTGAATATTGAAAATAATATTATTGCCAATATTATACAGCCATCTTCGAGCATTGTCGAATTCCGTGGCATAAGTATCTTTGGAATTCGAAAATTTTGCGTAGAAAAGAATAAAATTCATAATGTCGGACCCATCGACGTGAATGCTAAGAATCCTGTTTATGGAATATATCTGGCTGGCACTAACGATACAGGATATGTCGTCAATAACATGGTTACACTTGCTGATGGAATTACAAATAACTGCCGTTATATTGGAATATACGATACTACATGGTATAGTATGATGACGTTTTTGGACATACATCATAATTCTGTATTTATTGGTGGAACTGCTAATGGTGCAAATAACACATATGGTTATTTACGCGTGGGTCAATCCAAGATTGACATTAAAAATAATATTTTTTATAATGCACGGTTTGCTGGGACGGGATTCCATGTTGCGTTGGGGAATGTGTATATTCCAATAGTCGGTGCATCAGACTATAACATTTTAAATAATGTTAACAGTTCTTCACTTACTCAATTTCTTATGGGGTATCAGAATCTACCCACCTGGCAATTAATGCTTTCCTGTGATTTTAACAGTTTCAATGCGAATCCACAATATCAAAATCCCGCGGTTGGAGACCTTCATATCAATCCGGCACTCTATTCACCAGCCGATAATGGAGGTGTCCCGATTCTGAGTGTTGTTGATGATTTTGATGGTAATCCGCGAGGACCTGCACCCGATATTGGTGCGGATGAATACACAATCAACATCCCGAGTTCATTTTCACTTATTACACCGAGCAATGGTAGCATCAATCAGCCGCGCAATGGTTTGTTGTCATGGCACTCATCACCGCCCGCCGGTAAATACGATGTGTATTTAGATACTTTAACACCACCTGTGAATAAAGTAAGCTCGGATCAAACAGATACAAACTACACATATAGCGGTCTGGATACGAATAGGACGTACTATTGGAAAGCGATTGCGAAAAACTCGAGCGGTAGTACTTCAGCGGCAGGATCCCCCTGGCTGTTCTATACAGGCGCAGGTACTGGAGAGGTTACACGGAGCTATAGCTTGAGTGTAGGATGGAATATGGTGTCGGTACCGCTCTTAGTCAATGATTATCGTAAAATTACGCTTTATGCCGACGCTGTCTCTGATGCATTCACCTACACAACAAATTATGTCTCGAAGGATACGCTTGATAATGGAATCGGATACTGGGTAAAGTATGATTCAGCTATGGATATCAGTATGACCGGCTTTGAAGTTTCTGAAGATACAATCGATGTCAAACTTGGCTGGAACATGATCGGAACCATAAGCAATCCTATTGTGGCAGATTCTATTACATCTATTTCCGGTGGCATCATTACATCATCGTTCTGGGGTTACGATGGAAATTATTTCGATGAAGATACTCTCGTCCCGGGCAATGGCTATTGGGTAAAAGTCACTCAGGATGGATCACTTATTTTGAGTTCAGCAGGATCACTTACAATGTCAAATAGAATAAAGATTGTACCTTCTGGTGAATTACCGCCATCTCCGCCGGGTGGTGAAATAGCTAATTTGCCTCCAGCAGTTCCAACAACCTATGTGCTCGAGCAAAACTACCCCAATCCTTTCAACCCATCGACAATTATTAAGTATCAATTGCCAACTGACAATTATGTAACACTGAGGATATATAATCTGCTCGGTCAGGCAGTGACTACACTTGTAGATGGAATGCAGATGGCAGGGTACAAGTCGGTTGAGTTCAACGCCGGTAATTTGCCAAGCGGGATTTACACTTATAGATTCACCGCAGGTATCACTACCGAGGTGAGGAAGATGCTTCTTCTGAAATAAAAAATAATTTAAAAAATTAATCCGATGATTAAACATAATTAACAAATAAAGTAACAATTATTCTGGAGGTCTTATGACATCCTTACAAGTTAATAAACTTTTAAAGCTCATGAGCTTTCGTTTGAGCTTACTCTTGTGGTGTATGCTGATATTGTTCAGCATAAACTCAGATTACGTATTTGCGAGTCCACAAGAGGTTACAGTACCAACCGATATGTTTCCACCACCCGGGAAATATATCAGCGACTCAGGTAATACTATCGCTTTTGCAAACGGAGTGCAGATGAGGAACCTTGTACTTCGTGATATCCCAATAGTAGCTTCACTGCCTGTCGGTGAAGGTATCGCGTTATATAATTTTAACGCTACGATGGGTTTCGATTTATCGATGGATGGTGGGGCAACATTTCAATATAAACAAGGCAATGTTTCGGCAACATGGAGGGTTGTTCATTTAGCCTCATACGCCAACACAAAATTGGCTCACATCGCTTCAATCGAAGAGAAAAAGTACTATGACGTAGAGATACTTCAAATGGATATCTCGGATGGGACATTACCGCTGGGAATGATGATACGCGAAAGTCCGACATTGGCATCTCTTGGAAACCATACTATCATTGAAAAAGAACCAGGTGTATTCTGGATTGATAGTTTCTTCGACATTTTTACAGAAGTTAGTCTCGATGGTGGATTATCGTGGCCACAAGCAAATAAAGCAATTAGAATCCACAATGACTATCCAGCAGAATCATTTTTTGACGTGTTTTATATTCCGTTAGCCGGAGAATATCAAAGCTCAAGTGATAGAGATTTGTATTGGGGAAGCGGTATGGAATTGATGATGAAGAGCATCTCATTTCATGATCCATCATCTACTATACTACCTCCTCCACTTGGAGCAACCCATACTCATTCATACGGCTGGACTGTGGATTTTAAAATGTCAATCGACGGGGGAATGTCATGGACGGATGGCAATGCACCATGCAATGCAACTGTTTCAGCTTATCATGATACGGATGATGTCTCAGCGAGCTTTTTCGATACAGAAATGCTTCAACTTGATATTACCGGTGGCTCACTCCCTATGGGTATGCTGATACGTGAGAGTCCGACTCTCGCATCAACGGGGAAGATAAATGCGCGAACCGCTGGTGGTGGATATATGATCAGCAGTTTCTTCGATATCTTTACGGAAGTTAGCTTTGATGGTGGTATGAGCTGGACACCTGCAACCGGTCCACCATTGACAGTTGAGATGAAACATGAAGTTGAGATTGATACGTTTCCACATACTTTAGCCCAGATGACACTGCAATATCCGGATATGTCGGTTGAAACAATCAACTTGACAGGACCAACAACTGTCTTTGTCGATATTCCCAATGATGGTACTGCTGAGGACACAGATCAAGATGGTCTTGATCAGGTACCAACAGAGATTCTATCGATGAACTTAACTGGTTTTGGCTCGATAGGACCAGTGGGGATGACATTAGATTCACGCCATCGAACAATAGGAGAGATAGAAGAGAATGCGAACAACACTCCCGGTAAATTAGACTTGCCACCATTCGCAGTTTCGGGATCGGCATCAAGCTTCTTTGATGTATTTTTCGAAGTGACGGTTGGTCAGATGCAATTATATGGAGCCATGCCGGCGCACATGCAAGTTACACTTAAACACAAGCCGCCGTTACAGGGTGAAACATACGTCATGTCGCCATTCCCACCGATTCCATTAGTGGATATTCAAGGAAATCCGACAGGTATCACGTTACTTGAAGCATCACATACGCCGAATCCAGTTGTCGAGATTGATCATTTTCCCCACTCATTCGCACTTGTCGAAGTTCAATTTCCTGGAGGAACAACTGAGCTTCTGCGTCTTACCGGACTCACAACTGTTGAAGTGGTAATACCACCCAGCGGTCAGGCGTGGGATTACGACGGTGACGGTCGAGACCAAGTGCCAACCGAGATGGTGCAGATGAATCTAACAGGAACAAGTCCTACCCTCGGCTCGGTAAATTTACGGGTGCGTAATTCCATGAGCCATCCTTATCAGCGAACCATTGGTGAGATAGAGGAAACAGCCAATATGACTCCTGGCACTTTGGATCTTCCTCCATTCACATTTAGCGGTACCGCGGAGAGTTTCTTCGATGTTTTCTTTGAGATCGAAACAGGCGGAATGGTATTACACAACGATGCTGCAAAAAGGATGGAAAGAATCATCACACACAAACCACCCGCATTAGGAGAGGGATATGAAAATTATGAGTCAGTAGGACTGTTTGACGAAGATGAAAATCCAACGGGCATCTCTATCCGCAAGGCGATTCATATTCCGAATCCGGGTGAAATAGATTACTTCCGCAATACCACATCACAAATTGAATTGATCTATCCAGGACCATCAACTGAGATCATTCAATTGAACGGCACATCGACTGTTCAGGTTATGATTCCGGAAGACGGAAGCGCCACAGATAGTGATGGTGATGGTTTGGATGATGTTAAAACCGAAATGTTACAAATGGATTTGACAGGGAATAGCTCTGTCTTTGGTGCAATAAACGTAAGTCTGCGTGAGCATATACAGAGTCCGTTCCAAAAAACAACTGGTATGATAGAAGAGATGGTCAACAGCACTCCCGGCAAATTGGACTTACCTCCATTTACACCTTCTGGAACTGCTAACAGTTTCTTTGATGTATTCATCGAGATTAATTCTGCTCAAATGAAATTCCATAATGGAGTTGGTAAAAATATAAATGAAACGATCACATACAAACCAGCCGCACCGGGCGAAACGTGGGAAGGATCTATCGTGGTTCAATTATTAGATGAAAACAATCTACCGACAGGCATCCAGATGCAGTTAATGACTTATAGACCAATAAGTATGATTACACGCAGCCGTGATGTACCTGTAGGTTGGAGTATGATTTCGGTACCTCTAACCGTTGATGACTACACGAAAACCACATTATTCCCAACTGCGATTTCCGATGCCTTCGCATATGAGGGATCTTATGTAATCAAGGACATCCTTGCGAATATGGTTGGCTATTGGATGAAGTTTGATAGAGCGCAAACCATCAGCATTACCGGTTATGAACGGTTGGAAGACACTGCCCATGTTATTCAAGGTTGGAACATGGTCGGCTCGATAAGTTCACCTATCCCAGTCTGTAAGATCATCTCAATTCCGGCTGGTATTTTCGCCTCCGATTTTTTTAGTTACGATAACTCATATCTCACTGTAGATACACTTAAACCGATACACGGATACTGGATAAAAATGTCGAGCGATGGTGATTTGGTATATCCTATGGACGGGTACGATTGCAGTCCTCTAACAAATCGGATAAAGAATATCTCAGAGGGTGAATATCCACCAGCACCACCTGAACTCGCAATCCGCAATCCACGAAACGAAATCCCAAGCCATTTCGCTCTTGATCAGAATTATCCTAATCCTTTCAATCCATCGACAATTATCAAGTATCAATTGCCAACTGACATTTATGTAACACTAAGGATATATAATATGCTCGGTCAGGAGGTGATGACACTTGTAGATGGAATGCAGATGGCAGGGTACAAGTCGGTGGAGTTCAACGCCGATAATATGCCGAGCGGTATTTATACTTATAGATTAACCGCAGGTACCTTCACCGATGTGAAGAAGATGATGATACTCAAGTAATTATTACGTGCGATTCACCTTCAGAGTTATGTCTTTCTTGTTTCTTGAAGGTGAGTCGCACATGAATAACAAAGCAGACGCTTCTTAGCGGTAACGACTACTTTTTTGTAATTAAATTCAATTGACAAGAAAGGAGTAAAACATGAACACTCGAAGTTATAGTTATATTGGAGCAATTATGCTCACTATGCTGACAGCGAGTGTTTCTTACGCACAACCACCTGCATTCAAACATGATCTAATTGGGAAACAATTATCTATAGATCATCTTTATCACAATGGGATAGAATTTCCACCTAAAAAGGATATTTATCCAAACCAACACCTTTCAGGGGGATTGAGTGAAAGTATTAATGAATCTCCAGTAATAATTTCTATTCTCCCTACAAAAATCGAAATTAAATTACCTGAATATTATTGGGAGATAAGTGATTTTTTTGGTACTGTTGAAATTAATGTTAATAATGGTCCTTGGACACCTGTAGTTGTTGGCATGAGATTACCTTTTTGTACTAAGTTAGCAACAGGATTTAATTCTGAAGCTATATTAAAAAGAGGTGCATATTATTGTGATAGGAAAGAATTGATATCTGAAGATTATTGTAAAATCTCAAGCATATCAGAAGTACACTTAGGAGAGGATACACTAAGTTATCAAAAAAATAGACCTGATCTTGAAAAGGGGAAATTATATTTTATAAAAAAAGTAGAAGTTAGGGCAGATTTTAGGGTAAGCACACCACGTTTGATCGCTGGTGTGAAAGGAACAAAATTTTCTGTAGCTCATTATCCAGGTTCTACACAAGACACAATAGAACTATTAAATGGCACAATCTCAATAGAAAGTTTTATAACTGGAGATACTGCCGAGGTAATGAGCTCAGGCATAGATGATGCTAAAATAATTTTTGTAAGTGATACATCGATAATAATAAATAGTTATCAGGGAATCGACACAACAATGTGGGATTTTGGAACCCCTTTTCCACCTGTCCCATTACCATCACCAGCTAATGTTGAGTTAATAGTTAATGGAGAGAATTTTGTATTTGGAACACATATATTTATTGAGCCACAAAAGGGGATAGAAGTTGACACAACATTATTTATTAGTTCTTCCGAATTGCGAGCTGTATTGACAATAGAAAGAATTGCGACAGCAGGTTTAAGAGATGTAATTGTCATTAATCCCGACTTTCAAAGCGACACACTTCGTGGTTGTGTATTGTTAAAACCTGATCCACCGCTACCACCTTATGTGGCAAGAATTGAACCGGTATCTGGTGAACAAGGTGATACACTTGATTTTTCAATAATTGGAGAACAATTTTCGGATTATTCAACAATTACTTTTGATCCACCAACTGGCATTGACACAGATAGTTTAAATCTATTTTACCATAACCATCTTAATGCAAAACTTACTATAGCAGGGGATGCACCTACTGGACCACGAGATGTAATTGTGATTAATTATGATGGTAGGAGTGATACACTTTTTAATGCATTCACTATTCTTCCTAAAATTGCGACACATAATTATACGATGGCAGATGGGTGGAATATGGTTTCAGTACCGCTCGTAGTCAATGATTATCGTAAAATAACACTTTATACCGACGCTGTCTCAGATGCATTCACCTACACAACAAATTATGTTTCGAAAGATACGCTTGATAATGGAATCGGATACTGGGTAAAATACGATTCCGCAGAGAATATCAGTATGACCGGTTTTGAGGTTGCTGAAGACACTATCGATGTCATACTTGGCTGGAACATGATCGGAACCATAAGCGATTCTGTTGTTGCAGATTCTATTACATCTATTTCCGGCGGCATTATTACATCATCGTTCTGGGGTTATAACGGTAATTATTTTGCTGAAGATACTCTCATCCCTGGCAATGGCTATTGGGTAAAAGTGAGTCAGGATGGATCTCTCATTTTAAGCTCAGCCGGATCATTTACAAATTCGAATAGAATAAAGATTGTTCGTTCTGGTGAATTACCGCCATCTTCGCCGGGCTGTGAAGTATCTAACTTACTCCCAACAGTTCCAACAACCTATGTACTCGAGCAAAACTATCCTAATCCTTTCAATCCATCGACAATTATCAAGTATCAATTGCCATTCGACAATTATGTAACACTGAGGATATATAATATGCTCGGTCAGGAGGTGGCGACACTTATAGATGGAATGCAGATGGCAGGGTACAAGTCGGTGGAGTTCAACGCTGATAATATGCCGAGCGGTATTTATACTTATAGATTAACCGCAGGAACCACTACCGATGTGAAGAAGATGATGATACTTAAGTAATATTTGAAGTGCGGCTCACTTTCCCGCGAAGCGGGATGAGTCGCACATTATTTTGATATGTGCCGATATGGAATAGTGTTGACATTAATATGTCTATTAGTTAATTTACCACCTGATAAAATGGTCTTACAAACAAATAATTTAATTTGTGTGTTTAATCATTAACCAAATGGAGTATTTATGAAGGTCAAAATCTTTTTTGCTTTGCTGGTAAGTGTATTTTTGTGCCAAAATACATTCTCTCAGGTTCGTACTGAGGAAACAAAGAAAACAGTAAAAGAACAGAAAGGTGATACAACAGTTACTCATTCAGTTATTGTTTCTGAAAGTGAAGACATTACTCCGCGTCATCATATGATTGTTGTTAATCCGCTTAAGTTTTTACTCTTTTATAATATATCTTATTATCAAATGGTATCCGCAAATATTGGGATAGGAGCCGGAGTACAATCGCCAACACTTGCAGGGGTAAGTGGGATTGGATTTAATGCTGAAATGCGAAAAAAATCGTGCGGTCTATAATCAAACACTAATAAGGAGACTTCGATGTTTCCAAAATCAAAAACAATACTTGGAAATACAATATTTTTATACATCCTTTTCCTATTACCAACCCTACTCGGCTGCTCTTCTTCGACAAATTTCATACCACGGTCTGACCATCAGGTCCATCTGGGTATGGTAGATGATGAATTTGCGTTAATCAAAGACAGTATTACGATTAAAATTTCAGATAATCCGAGTCGTATATTAAAATGCGATAGCACAGCATCTGGTGTAGCTAGGGAAGCGACAAGAAATTTTAATAGTGGAAAAGGATCAATATTGATTGGCACTATATTGGAATTATTTTTAACACCTTTGGGGGGTATACCTTTTTTACTATCTGGTAGTGCTAAAACACATACAGGAATGGCTGGATTAATTGATGCTATGAATATTCATAATGACCAATCCGATTGTTTTCTCCCTAGTGATCAAAATGAGAAAAAGAAATTTGAGATGAATCCAGAACATGAAGAGTTGATCATTCCAGCTTCAGTTGAAATATTGTACAACAGCACCGCAACTATTTTGAATAACCAAGTACGTATCAGATGTGGAAAAAAAGGAGCGTCTCCGCTTTTTTCCACAATCACCCTTTCTTTTGAAGGCGTCATCGGCGTCGATAAGTACCCAGATGGATCCTTTAAATGGACATCAGTTGAAGTGGAAAAGGGCGATAAATTCTACATTCGGACAAAGTCGCTACTCCTCCATGTCGAAGTTGTACGAAAAACCGATAGTGGGGTAACTCTCACATTCCAGGAATATTAGAACGTCAATTTGTATTATCAAATATATTAAAGATTAAAAAGAAAAATGAATAAAAATCTCAGGAGTTTTACAATGGAGGTTTTCTTATCTACTATCGTTATTGCTCTGATACTGCTTGAAGGTTGTGCAGCTACATCAACGCAATACCAGAGACAGAATGCCGCCAATGGCGAGATTGTTTGGAGGTACGATAGAGGATTAAAAGCCACAAAAGATAATACAGTGGTTTCTGAAGCTGATGGATGGGATGGATTAGCTGATGCGGTCGCTTGCGTGCCTGAAGCAAAAATATTGGCTGTATCTGCAAGCCGACATTATAGATTAGGTGCAGCCTTGTGGTGGGGTGGATTACTAGCTGGAGGTGCTTTATTAGCTGCTCCATTTTATATTAGTAATGATGCACCTGCTGAGGAGGCTCTCGGAATAATCATGTTCGAGATGGTAGCAAGCGTTACATGTCTATTATTAGGAAACTATATGGAAAATATCGCAACACCGGAAGCAATTGATGCAGTCAATATTTACAACAACAAATTTAGGGAAAATCCAGAATGCTCAAATGACAGCACGATTTCTTCACATAACAGCAACAAAAATGTAAAATGAACCATTGCTTCGCTCACAATAAATTGATCTATAAAAGTTCGCTACGCAACAGCATTTTTGTTGCACACGAAGTGCGTTTCTATCCGTCCGGCAAAACTCTGCGAGGATTCTATGCCGCGCCAAATATTTCATATAATCGATTATCGGGAGAAAATAGTGACGCTGCTATTTCTATATCTTCCATTGGTGGATTGATTGGCTGGCAATGGTTCCCTGGAGATGATTTCGCCATGGGACTTGGTATAGGGATTGATCATTACTTTGCTTCAAAAGATGATGGTGATTTTGGAAAATACGATGGAAATGCTCCAGCTCTTCGCTTTGATATTGGTTATGCATGGTAGCTTTCACATTTTCATACGAAAATGGTTTTGATGGAATAACTTTTTATTTGATGTATTTTTTGATAGATTAGGCAGCAATAAAAAAAACCTGTCTCCGGGATCCCACGTGATTTGCTGGCCCTCCCACGGCAATCACAACCCGGGGATGGGTTTTTTGTTGATTATTTTTACTTGATTGCTTCGATATAGATTTGTAAATTGAACGACATTAATATTCAATTGAGAGTATGGAGAAATCTTTAGAACTTATCCGTCAGCTTGTAAACGATTTTAGTGAACACGAGACAGCGTATCTTGAGCCGTCATACGTTGTATGGGTTGACGGAAGAAGAGATTAAGATTGTGGAGGGGAAATGATGCTGAAGCATATATCATTTTTAATCTTTGTCAGTTGGCTGAAGCCAACTGCAATAAATATATTTTAGAATCATTAGTATGAATCTATTGCAGTTCAATTCATTGAACTGAAAGAAGAGAATAAAAAGCATTTGGCTTTAGCCACATATAGAATGATGCTGAAGCATATATCTTTTTTAATTCTTAATCAGTTGACTAAAGTCAACTGCAATGGATAAGTAAAGAAGGCTAAAATATTCATTGCAAGAATTTATTGCAGTTCACTTCAGTGAACTGATTAAAAAACAATAAAAATAAAAAAAGGGAAACTCTATGAGCTGGGTAAGGGTTTGGGTTCATTTAGTATTTTCTACAAAGAATAGAGAGCCATTTCTTGATTCAAAAGAAATTCGTAAAAAAGTATTTCAACACATCAAACTAAATGCAGAAGAAAAGGGTATTTGGCTGGATTGTATAAATGGCTATCAAGATCATGCACACTGTTTAATCTCACTCAATAAAGATCAAACCATCAGTAAAGCAGCACAACTCATAAAGGGAGAATCATCATTTTGGATAAATCAGAACAAAATCATTGAGAGTAAATTTATTTGGCAGGACGATTATTGGGCAGTCAGTGTCAGTGAAAGTCATCTGCCAGAAGTGAGGGAGTACATTTATCAACAGGAAGAACATCATTCTAAGAAGACTTTTGTGCAAGAAGTAAATGAGTTTATGGAGAAATATGGGTGGACATTGATAAAAGAAAATAACTAACGATCTTCAGCAATGTCGCTGATAGCAAGAACATTGCAAAGAACCACCCAGACACCCTGATCTCAGACCGGCAATAGATGAAGCGGTGTACGAGCTGTATAGGTTGACGCCCGCCCAAAGATAAAGCATGGCGGGTAAAGAGGAAGAGATAGCCATCGTGGAAGGGCGGTAGTCGCAACCTTCATGGTTGTGTACCAAGGATCGCAATATAATTCAGTACAAACAACAGGAGACAACAATGAAAACGCTTCAATTCATAATGATCATCGTGTTAACAACAACGTCATTACTCGCTCAACCCCGTGAAGGGAAGAAGAAAGAGTTAAGTATTTCGGGAAGTTTCCAAAACTTTTCCAGCGGGAGTAGTTCCAATAGTTCAGCCGCACTTCACACCAGCGTCCGATTGGGCTTCTTTGTTAAGGGAGGACTCGAACTTGAACCGGAAGTACTGTTAATGATTTCCTCAGGAGCAGATCCGGTATACGTGCTTAATGGAAACGTCAGCTACAATTTTATTTCTGCCGGTAAAGGTGTACCCTTCCTGTTGGTAGGATACGGATTTGCAAACACGGTCCCATTCTTAAACATACCCTTTATGAAAACTGATTTTGGAATAGGTGTTTTAAATATTGGCGGTGGTATGAAGGGTTTTTTGAGTGAAGATGTTGCCCTCCGCTTTGAGTACAGATACCAGAGGTTCACGGGTCAAGGCAGGACAATCGGCTATGGTTATTATTCGTACACTCAAAAAATTGACACCAGAATTCACACCGTACAGTTTGGCTTCAGCGTCTTGCTGTAAGGTTAACTACTGGGATGAAGCACGTGTTTTCGAGTTTGCCTAAGGTTTTGGTAAATACCGCTTAGCCAGTGGCTCCCCGACACATAACATCGGAGCGAGTTGACCGCTCGCTCTTTAAAGTGAGACCCCATCATTCGGCTTCGTTAAGGACAAGCTCTCAGTCCTTCCCTAAGAGGGGAGGAGGCGTAATGGCACAGCACGGAAATAGCTAGCTACATCACTCCAATAATACTTTGCATTTCCGGCAGATTATGGTTAAACTTTCAATGGAAAGAGCCATCTAAATTACAGAATAACATCAAATATATGGCGCAAAAAACGGATTTCGAGCTTATTGAAGCTTTTAAGAACGGCGATGTCTCGGGCTTCAACGAGCTTGTAAGACGTTATCAGGAAAAAGTATATTGGATTGCGCGAAGAACTGTCGGGTCGCATGAAGACGCCGATGATGTTGTTCAGGATGTTTTTATTCGTGTTTATAACGGCTTAATAAATTTCAGGGGTGACGCTAATGTTTATACATGGTTGTATCGAATCACCGTCAATGTTTCCCTGAATGCTATACGCAAGAAACGGATCAAGGAATTTATTCCGTACGATGAATTTCTGGAAGGATTGCTGCCCGGCAGTTCCCAGGCTGACGATCCGATACAGAAACAGGAATACCAGACAATCTTAGAAAAGGCAATCGCCAGATTACCGGCTAAACAGAAATTGGTTTTTAATATGCGCTTTAATGACGAGTTGACTTACGAAGAAATGGCAAAAATACTAAGAAAATCTGTAGGCGGAACAAAGGCAAATTATTTTCATGCACTGAAAAAGATATCGGAGTATGTCAGAAGGGAAATGAATTCATGAACTGCAAAGATGTGCTATGCAGACTGCCGGATTTTATCCGTAGTGAAATAACCGAAGGTGAGAGCAAATCCATATCGAATCATCTTATGACTTGCAAACAATGTAGTAACGAATTAGAGACACTCAAAATATTTTTCATTCAAATAGAAAAAGAGAAGGCGTGGCAGCCGTCCGATCTGTACTGGAATACTTTATTACCCAGAATAAATAATAGAATACAGTCAACGTCAAAATGGAACCCCTACACAAGGATAATGCAAATCGCTTTACCAGCCGCAGCGGCAATTGTGTTGGTTGTTTTATCATTACAATTACTGCCTGCTGTAAACGGGAATAATTCACAGGATATACAGGCAGATATCAAGCAGTTACCGAATGAAGAGCTTCATGATTATTTACAGCAGCAATCAATCGTAGGTGCTGAAGAATCGTACGATTATGCCGATAATATCGTATCATCCGATGCGGATAAGATTGTTGTGAAGGAATTATTGCAGGAAGGCAATTCACTTACTGCTTATCTTAATGCTGATCAGGAAATACTATATGATGCAATCAATGATCAGACAGCAGAAGAAGTTGTCTCAATACTTGAAAATAAAAGTGTTCATTTATAGATTAACGTAACTGATTGTTAAAGCGAGGTATATTATGAAAAATATCTATATAGCTATTCTAACGATATCGTTTTTATTATTTTCACAGAGCGGTTGGGCACAGCGTCATTGGGGATATGACAGGCCCGATAAACCGCGCTCAGAGCGGTTAGACAAGTTCCGTAAGATGCGCCTTATCGAAGTTCTTAAATTGAACGAAGAAGATGCCGTAAGATTTATTACGAAGCAAACTGTCCATGAGGATAAAGTTCGTGAAATAATGGACAAGAGGAACAATGTCTTAGATCAACTCGACAGAAGCATAAAGGAAAATGGAGAGCCGTCTGAACTGGATAAAATATATTTGAAGATCAAAGAGGCAGACAAAGAAATGTTCGGTGAGAGACTGCGCTTCCATGATGAGCTAAAGCAACTTCTCACGCCGGTGCAATTCGGTAAGTTCCTCGTTTTCGAAAGAGAGTTCGGGCGAAATGTTCGCGATGCGTTCGAGGAAATGAACCGCGGCGGTGGTAAATCACCCGGATAATGAAATAACATTAATATAAAAACCATTGCGACCCCTGCTGATCTTTCAACAGGGGTTTTTGATTTTTTTGGATAACTACTATAATCGTGTTATATTTTCATATGCGAAGAATATATTTAGATAATACCGCAACCACGCCTCTTGCACCGGAAGCGTTCGATGCGATGAAACCATTTTTGACGGAAAAATTCGGTAATCCTTCATCGATACATTCATTCGGACGTGAGACTCGCTCTGCCATTGATGAGAGCAGGGAGCAAATTGCCGGATTGATGGGTACGAAGCCGGGCGAAATTTATTTTGTTAGCTGCGGGACTGAAGCAAATAATTTCGCGCTGAAAGGTTATTCAAGCAAGATGAGGGAGCGGGGAAAAGATCATATCATTACAAGTAAGACTGAACATCATTCTATTCTGGAAACCTGTGAGCATTTGGAGAATAATGGATTTCAAATCAGTTATCTGAATGTTGACGAATTCGGGATGATTGATCCCGATGATGTTCGAAGAAGTATTAATTCGAGAACCGGACTTATCTCCATCATGCATGCTAACAATGAAACCGGAACAATTAATAGGATAAAGGCGGTCTCAGGTATAGCACGCGATTCAGGTGTAATCTTTCACACTGATGCCGTACAATCTTTTGGGAAAATTCCGGTAGATGTCGATGAACTTGGTGTCGATATGTTATCGATTTCGGCGCATAAATTTTACGGTCCAAAAGGAATCGGAGTATTATACATTAGTAGTGGTATCGAGATAGAGCGTCTCCTTCACGGAGGTGGGCAGGAACGCGGTAAAAGAGCAGGCACCGAAAACATTGCCTATGCTGTGGGATTGGCAAAAGCGGCAGAATTGATATGCGGTGAAAGAGCTTCAGAAAATAAAAGAATATCTGATTTAAAAAATCAGATGATTAAGATTCTTAAAGAGCAATTTCCATTTATCCTTTTCAACGGCAATCCGGCGGAATCTCTGCCAAATGTAGTTAATATTTCATTCGATAGCCGTAAGATAAATATCGATGGGGAAGCCTTACTGATGAATCTCGATCTTGCCGGTATAGCTGTTTCAAGCGGCTCTGCCTGTACTTCCGGAAGTATCAAGCCGTCTCATGTTCTCATTGCTATGGGTCGCGATATTGATACGGCAAAAGCGTCAATCCGGTTCTCGCTTGGCAGGTCAACAACGATGGATGATATAGAATATACTATGGATGTACTTCAAAATATTGTAAAGCGCATCGGCGTGATCAAAGGTTAATCTATTTAGCGGTATTTATTGCGTTGTTTCCTATATTCCCTCAATACCAAACCATACCTCAATCCGCGCTCACTCACAACTACATGTTTAAAGTTGAATTGTTTCATGAATTCATAAAGGATAAGAGTACCGGCCGTCAAAATATCTTCACGTCCATTGGTAGTGTGTGATAACGATCGAATTTCGGATGGATTCATTTTGTACAATTTCTCCAGCCAATTGTGAATCTGATCTATGCTCATATAGTAACCGCTTACCTTTCCCGTATCGAAGTTCCTCAATCCCTGCTCGAGACAGGCAAGGGTAGTCACCGTTCCGGCAACACCGGTTAGAATGTAATTATCGGAAGAGAATTTTTCCAATTTAAGGTATTCTTGTGCGATAATCTTTTTTGCAAGTTCGATATCAGCCTCACCGGGAGGGAGTTTCTTGAAGCAACGCTCTGTCAATCTGACTGCGCCTATTTGAAGACTCTGTGCGATAAACTTTTGATTTGTTTTATATGCTATTTCTGTACTTCCACCCCCAATATCAAGAACAAGTTTGTCTTCCTCAGAAGAAAAGCCGCTGATTGCTCCTTCATAAGTTAATAGCGCCTCATCACCGCCGCTGATAATTTCAACCTCAAGGTCAGTCACTTTTTTCAAGTGAGTTATGAATTCGATTTTATTAGCGGCATCCCGAACTGCGCTTGTGGCGCAGGTAATAATTTTATCAACGTTAAATTTGTACGCGGTATTCTTGTAATCTTGAAGAATACCTGCCACGCTATCGAATGCAGTAAGTGAAATCGAAGAATTCTTATCAACATAGTTTCCGAGTCGTGGGAAGCTCTGCTTATGTTCTAGCGTGTGAATTATTCCAAGATGGTCGATTTCTGCAACGAGAAGCAATACAGTGTTTGTGCCAATATCGATCGAAGCAATTTTCATCCAGACATTTTTGACGCGATGGCAATCCACTCATTCTCACGAACTATCTCAAGAACACTGAAATTGTTTTTTGCAAGTTCAAGTTTCATAATGTTTTCGTCTAAGGATAACAAACCCGATAATAGAAGGGTTCCGTCTTTTTTTAGTAACCGTTTGAATTCGCTCATAAATTCAATATTCGTATTGAGTGTCAGGTTGGCTGTGACTAAGTCATATTCTGATTCGTCAAGTGCATTAATATTTTGAGACGATATTCTTATCGCGCCATCCACCCGGTTAGCATGAACATTCTCTTGCGCATTATCTATCGACCATTCATCATTATCTATCCCAATTGCCGATCGCGCACCAAGTTTAATGGCTGCTATAGCGAGAATACCCGTACCGGTGCCGACATCTAACACTGAGCACGCTGGAGTAAGATATTTTTCGATTAATCTAAGCGTCAATCTTGTTGTTTCATGGTAGCCGGTCCCGAATGACATCTTAGGATCAATTTGAATAATTATCCGATCACAAGAGCCAGTGTATTCACACCACGATGGTTTGATAACGAGTTTGTCGCCTACCTCGATAGGCTGTATAGTTTTCTCCCATTCTTCATTCCAATTTATATCTGCGAATTCTCTGAATGAAGTAACTGTGTTTGAGGAGATTGTTTGCAATAGATTTCCAAGACGTTCTTTGAGGAGCTTATCTTTCTCATCGCTCCACCGGCTCTTATCGATGTAGCAGAGCAATGAATTATCGGTTTCCTGAAAACCCTGGCATCCGAGTTCAACCATTGTTGGAATTAGAAGATCGCGTTGATCCTGATTCGCAGGAATGGTGATTTCGAGATATATTTTCATCTTGGTCCAGAGGGATAATTATAAATAACATGCATAAGTACTTTTCCGACAGCCTCAAGACTTTCCGAACTGCATTTATCCGGAGTATCCTGTGTAGTGTGCCAATAACTGTTGGATTCATCGGGATAGTTGAAATCGATCAGATCGATTGTTTTAATACCAGCTTCATTCAGGGGAATATGATCATCTAAGACCCATCCCTGCAAATTATCGCTAAATTGTTCAACACCTAATGATCTTGCCGCCGACCAAACTAAATCTACAATTGCCGGAGCGTATTCAAGAGAATATCTTTCCTTTCGGATTTCGAGTTGTGCGTCACCGACCATGTCGAGCAGAATTCCAAATTCCGGCTTGAAACCCGGAGGAAGATTCTTTGAAAACGACCTTGCGCCCAAAAAATATCCTTCGGTATCTCCTTCTTTGCCGTAATCCTCTCCATCAGTGAATAGTATATCAATACCGACTGAAGGAGGTTTTATTTTTAACTGGCGGGCTAACTCCATCAATACCGCTACGCCGCTCGCGCCATCATTAGCGCCGAGAACCATTTCCTTTTGTTTCTTTACGTCAGGATCCTGATCAGCTCTTGGTCTTGAATCCCAATGAGCCAAAAGCAGTATCCTTGTTGTTGCTTTAAGGTTAAGAGATGATAGCACGTTCGTCATAGTAATAATATTTCCATCATAACCTTTATGCGAGAAGGGTAAGAGGATAACTGTGCCTGCATATTTTTGCATTTCGGATTGAAGAAATGCTAAGCATTTCTTGTGTGCATCAGAACCGGGTGTTCTTGGACCGAAATCCGTTTGCTTTTTGAGATAAGCAAAAGCGCTTTTTCCATCGAATATTTCAGAAGATTTTGCCGTATCGCTTACCACAGGTATCTGAACCTTGAGTTTAGGTTGTTCTTGACTACATCCTGATGTGAGAATAATGATAAACAGAGTAATAACAATTTTTTGCATGATATGATCTTATGTGATAGAGATGAAATGAATCTAATAAAAACTTTTTTGATTCGCAACGCCGTAATATTGTAACCTTTCTTGCGGAATGACGTCTAACAGAATAACACGAGACAATTTGAAAGGATCTTTATATGTCACAACCTCTAAGCGTAACCTCACGATTAATAATACTCATGGTATTTGCCGTAATATTTGCGGCAACAATGATTGGCTTGTCAATCAAAACAAGAACTACGGACAACGCTGAAAGTATTCTGCTGGGTAATGATAAGAATATTGAGAAAACTTTTACAGTTCAACCGGATGGTCAGTTAAACATTCAGACCGATGTAGGGAATGTTTCTGTTAAAGGTACTGAGAGCAATGAAGTAAGTATCCGAGTATTGGCTCGCGGCTCAGAAGATGAGTTGAGAAAGTTTGATGTATCATTCGATCAGAATGGAAATTATATCGAGGTTACAGGGAAAATGAAGAGGAGCCATTTTCGCTTCTTCGATAATCATTGGCTTGAGATTCAATACGAGATACAGGTTCCAAAATCGTATAATTTAAACCTCCATACTTCGGGGGGAAACATCGAAATCATCAGTGTCAGAGGAAAAATCGAAGGTGAGACATCGGGAGGGAATCTCGAACTTTCGGAACTTGAAGGGAATGTAAGATTATCTACATCGGGTGGGAATGTCAATATTGAAAAATCATCAGGTGATTTTAATTTAGAAACATCCGGCGGAAATATGTACAGTGAGTCGATCACTGGACCCCTGCAGATGGAAACATCGGGCGGTAATATTGAAATTAAAAATGGTGACGGCAAAGTACGTGCATCGACTTCTGGAGGAAATATCCACGCTTATATGAAAGATAACAAAGGGATCGATCTTTCGACATCGGGTGGGAATATTGTGGTAAGAATTCCCAAATCTA
This sequence comes from Bacteroidota bacterium, assembly GCA_020056225.1. GTDB lineage: Bacteria > Bacteroidota > Ignavibacteria > UBA10030 > SZUA-254 > JAGVIE01. The sequence continues at coordinate 25,644 of JAGVIE010000015.1, read as the reverse complement.
TCACCGCAGATATACAAGCTGAGGCGTCAGGCGGGGATGTAAACTGCGATCTCGAGTATACAGGGAAAATAAAAGACGGTAGTATGAAAGGCAAGATTAACGGTGGAGGCAATCTGATAAAACTGGAAACATCTGGCGGCGATATTGTAATCGACCCTAATGATTAATTTGATTTAGGGAAAACGATTCTTTTATGAAGAGGCTGTCTCTTTAACTTGTGAGCCAGCCTTTTTTATTGGTCCCCGATGTGTGTGTTTACGAGCAGCTCAAGAATTTTGTCTTGTATTTCCCTAAGAGTTCCATTATTGCCCGGAAAATGGTTGCACAATATGCTGAATGCGAACATATGATTGTCTATTGATGTTCCATACCCTGACAATCCGCTCACACCTCGCAACGAGCCTGTTTTTGCTCGCAGATTTCCGGTAGCGCGCGTATTCTTCATTCGGTTTTTCATCGTGCCGTCAATACCGGCGATAGGAAGGCTCTCATAAAATCGTTGGAAGATAGTTTTATTATTAAATAATTTTATTAATAACGTTACAATTCCGTCTGGCGTCATCTCGTTGTACCACGAGACACCAGATCCGTCAGCCATCATAACCTTACTTGTGTCTATTCCTAAAGAAGCGAGAAAATGTTTTGTTAATTGAATTCCATCGGCTGATATACCGGGTTTACCTGTTAATTCTGCCGAGAAAGTCTTCAGCAGATTTTCAGCCGCAAGATTATCACTTAGTTTATTAGCGATATGAATGACAGAGTCAAGAGAATGCGATGATTGATAAATCAATTTTCTCCCTCGAATCGTCCCCAATCGAATTCTTCCTTCGGTTCTGATGCCCTGAAGATTAATACGGTCGCGTAATAATTCTAAAAATATTAACTCCGGCTTACGCAAGCTGACTGAAAATTCTTTCGGCTCGGAGCCGGGAGAAATTCTTCCATGAATAATAATTTTGTTTTCGCCTCTGAGCCGGAATACTGAAATTGCCTCCATGGATGTATCGATAGTAGTTAAGCCGTAATTTATAACTTTAACGGAAGATAATAGCGGCTCGATTGTTACTATCGGTGGATCATTTAGCCTCAGTGCCGGTCGAATGATAATTTTTACAGAATTCTTGTTGACGCATAAAGGTGAAATGAAAGGTTCATCGGTACTTGGCTCGTCATCCCACATCCAGCCCTCTCCCCAATACACTGAATCGAAATAACTTACATCGCCAATGATATCACCCTTGATAGCAGTGATTCCGTTCATTCTAAGATGTGATGAAATAGAATCGAGAGCGGATGTCTCGAGTAAAGGATCACCGCATCCTTTTATATATAAATTTCCATTCAGATTTCCGTTATCGGCCTTACCATCGGTGTAGTATTTAGTCGTAAATTCAAAATTCTTATCAAGTATGTTTAATGCGGCGGCAGTAGTGACTAATTTCAAGTTCGACGCTGGATGAAATAGCTTATTACTGTTCCGTTCATATAATATACTGCCATTGTCCATGCGGACTATTTTAATGCCTATGAAAGATGAACTCAATGAAGAGTCGCTTAGAATCTGATCTATTTGCGAACAAAGTGTATCCTTAATGTGGATCACGGTATCTGGGTGATGACGTTGATCGACTTGCGCCATGCTGAACGAGATCATCAAACAAATCATCAACACTAGATAAAAAGTTATGTTAATAGGTTTCATGGCATAAAGTTTAAAGAAAAAAATGTTAAAAGCAAAAAATCTCAATGAACTGCACAAAGTCACTGTTTGATTTAAAGTCAGAAAATGGTTAGATTTTATCCAACTTTACCTATAATAGGACAAAATAACTCAATGCTGAACATATTATCGAAGATATTCCCGAGTAAATCAGAAAAAGATATTAAAAGGATCCTTCCAATTGTAAGTGAGATCAACCGATATTTTGATGAATATCAGAAATTTACCGACGAAGAGTTAAAAGGGAAGACTGTTGAATTTCGGCAAAAGATTAAGGAAGCGGTTCATGAAAATGAAGATGAGATAGTCAAACTTAAAGAGCAGTTGAAGGCAGATGAAAATCTAACATTGAGTGAACGCGAGGGTATTTACACAGAAGTTGAAGAGTTACAGAATGATATTAATGAAACAATACAAAATATTCTCACAGAAATATTGCCGGAAGCATTTGCAGTTGTCAAAGAGGCTTGCCACAGGCTCGTAGGGCAATCATGGGATATCACTGGACATAAAATTATCTGGGACATGGTTCCGTTCGATGTTCAGCTCATCGGCGGTGTTGTTTTGCATGAAGGTAAAATAGCGGAGATGGCGACAGGCGAAGGTAAAACTCTTGTGGCAACCATGCCGATGTACTTGAATGCGCTTCCGGGACGCGGAGTGCATCTCGTAACGGTCAACGATTACCTCGCGCTTCGTGATAGTGAATGGATGGGAAAGGTATTTGAATTTCTTGGGTTAACAGTCGGTTGTATACAACAGCAAATGGATTCCGCTCAAAGGAAGAAACAGTATTCATGCGATATCACCTACGGTACAAATAATGAATTTGGATTCGATTACCTTCGTGATAATATGGTCATCTCCTCAGACGATCTGGTGCATCGAGAGTTTTACTATGCAATCGTAGACGAAGTCGACTCCGTATTGGTTGATGAAGCCAGGACACCATTGATTATAAGCGGTCCGGTTTCCTCTGAAGACCATAAATTTTCCGAGATGAAGCCGAGGGTGGAACGATTGGTGAATGCACAGAGGAATTTCATAACGAAAATTGTAGCAGAAGCAGAAAAGCATTTAACCGATGGAAAAGAGGCTGAAGCAGGTGTGCAGATTCTCAGGGCATTTCGTGGATTGCCGAAACATAGCAGGCTGATGAAAGTATTATCGGAACCTGCAAATAAAAAACTAATGCAGCAAACTGAAATGGAATATCTGCGCGATCAATCGCGCCGCATGCACGAAATTACTGACGAGTTATACTACGCCATTGATGAAAAAGATCATACAATTAATTTATCTGAAAAAGGCCGAGAATTACTCGCTTCAAGCGGCAACGATAAAGATTTCTTCATTCTTCCCGACGTTGGTACTGAAGTAGCGATTATTGAAAATGATCAATCATTGACACCGGAACAAAAGCAACTGAAGAAGGATGAACTTAACCTCTTATATGCTGAAAAAAGCGATCGCATTCATACAGTTACTCAACTCTTGCGTGCATATTCGATGTATGAGAAAGATGATGAATATGTAGTCAGCGACGACGGCAAAATAATGATCGTCGATGAATTTACTGGAAGAATGCTACCCGGCAGACGTTATTCCGATGGTTTACATCAAGCCATCGAAGCAAAAGAGGGAGTTAAGGTTGAACGCGATATGCAAACGCTTGCAACGATTACGCTCCAAAATTATTTCCGTCTCTACAAGAAACTTTCGGGGATGACAGGTACAGCAGAAACTGAAGCTTCTGAATTCTTCGATATCTATAAATTAGATGTTATTGTTATTCCGACAAATAAACAGATGGTTAGAGACGATGAAGACGATGTTGTATATAAAACCAAAAGAGAAAAGTATAATGCTGTTATAACAGAGATTGATACATTGCGGAAAGCAAATCGACCTGTACTAGTGGGAACGACGAGTGTAGAAGTTTCGGAAACCTTGAGCCGCATGTTAAAGCGGGCAGGAATTCCACATAATGTCTTAAACGCCAAGCACCATCAGCGTGAGGCTGAAATCGTTGCTCATGCCGGATTGCCGGGTGCTATTACAATAGCAACTAATATGGCAGGACGAGGAACTGACATCAAGCTCGGACCGGGCGTCGCTAAGGCGGGTGGTTTACATATCGTTGGCACTGAGCGGCACGAAGCACGCCGGATTGACCGACAGTTGCGCGGACGTTCAGGACGTCAGGGTGATCCCGGTTCATCGAAATTTTATTTGTGTCTTGAAGATGATCTGATGCGTCTTTTCGGGAGCGACAGAATCGCCGGAATTATGGAGCGACTCGGATTAAAGGAGGGCGATGTTATTCAGCATCCTATGATTACACGATCTGTTCAGAGAGCACAGAAAAAAGTAGAAGAAAACAATTATTCGATCCGTAAACGATTGTTGGAATATGATAATGTCATGAATCAACAGCGTGAAGTTATTTATTCACGCAGAAGACATGCACTTATCGGTGAGCGGTTACGTGAAGATATTTATGAAATGCTGGACGAGTTTATCGATGAGATTGTCGATAAATATTATGAGCATGGTGAGATTGCTGCATTTAAGGAAGCTCTGCGTACAAATATTCTTGTCGATTTTATCATCGAACCGGATAAATGGCAGACTTTAGGTAAAGATGGATTAAAAGATGAAGCATTTAAAGCGGCGATAGAATTTTATAAGCGTAAAGAGGAACGAATAGGTTCTGAAAATATGGCAACATTGGAGAAAATGGTTGCGCTTCAGGTTATCGATGAAAAATGGAAAGATCATCTCAGGGAGATGGACGATCTGAAAGAAGGAATACACCTGAGGGCTTATGGACAGAAAGATCCGTTGATTGAATATAAAACAGAAGCTTTTAAAATGTTCATCGAACTGCTTGATGCAATCAGATCGGAGACCATAAATCTTGTCTTCAAACTATATCCACAGCCGACTCAGGAAATGCCGATCCATCGGCAGCCGCGCACACCACGTCCTCAACAGATGACGATGATGCATCAGGAATCGCTCGGTATGGGTTTTCAAGGAAACAGAGAGCCGACCAGTGAGCAAGAAGCATCCCCACAACGAGGAGCACCTGAAGCGAAAGCCGGTAAACCTCAACCGATTCACGTGGGCGACAAACCTGGCAGAAACGATCCGTGTTCGTGCGGGAGCGGCAAAAAATATAAACAATGCCATGGAAAATAAAATTATAATTTTTATTAAATTAATTAACTCGATATTTTTTACTAACCATCGGAGGATTTATGCCCCGTTTAATTGTTATAGTTCTTCTCACTCTTTCTTTGTTATTAACTCTGTTTGCTCAAAATGATAGTATTTCTAACAAGAATTCATTAGTAGAAGGTGCTTGGGCAATGCAATTTCAAATGTCTAGTTATTTCACATTATCTTCTTTTCAAGGAACAATAATCTCAGTAAAAAAGCATTTAACCGACCAATCAGCAATACGTTTTGGGGTGAGTACTACATTAAATATATCAGACGATAATGCTCATCGTGAGTTGATCACATTTTCTAATTATGTCAATTATAATTCTTATGACAATCATTTATATAGGTTATCTATCAATAGTCAATATCTATATTATCTATTGGGTAGCACAGATGTACATCTATATGTGGGTAGTGGTCCGGAGATTTATTACTCGTGGGACAAATCTGAATATGAAGGAGATACGGCAAGGTATGCGAGTAGAGATATTTCTTCGGGATTCGGTATGAGCGGTGTGATTGGTGTTGAGTGGTTTGCAACTTCATCATTAAGTTTACACGCTGAATATTCTACAATAGCAAGATATACGTGGACCGATAATAAGAGAGAATTCACTAATTTCAATATCACTAAAGTACCTGAAATTAAATGGAGTAGTGGGAATTATTTTAGTCTTAGTCCGAGTTACATTAAATTGGGACTGTCGGCATATTTTTAACTTTAACCATTAAGAAATAATCAGGTCTAATTTTACAAGTTGAAAGTTATGGTAGTCAAAAAGAACGAGGAAGTCCAGGATAATTATCGTGCTGGATTTGTTGCGATAGTTGGTGAGCCGAATGTTGGCAAATCAACTCTGATTAACACTGTGCTTGGTCAGAAAATATCTGCTGTAACAAGAAAGCCGCAAACAACTCGCCATAAAATATTGGGAATCCTCTCAACTAATCTGTATCAAATTGTATTTCTTGATACTCCGGGTTTAGTCACGCCGAGATATCTTCTTCATGAAGAGATGATGAAACATGCCCGATCGGCAATCAAAGATTCCGACTTAATCATTCTGATGATTGATGCGACTCATCCAACCTTTGGGAACCCGACAGAGCAAAGGATGTGGTCAGATGAAATCAAAAAGACTAATAAACGGCTATTCCTCGTGATCAACAAGATTGATCTGGTACAAAAAGTTACCTTGTTACCCATTATTGCTTCATATTCAAAGAGATTTTCATTCGACGAAATATTTCCTATCTCTGCATTAGATTCTACAGGTACTACTGAATTAATATCATCACTCGCGCAAGGACTTCCGATACATCCGCCATACTATCCTCTCGATGCCGTCAGCGAACGATCGGAAAAGTTCTTTGTAAGCGAAATTATAAGAGAAAAGATATTCGAAATATTTAAGGAAGAAATTCCTTATTCGACTACAGTCGACATTATCGAATTTAAAGAGGAAAAAGGAAGAAAAGATTTAATCCGCGCTGAGATTTATGTAGAAAGAGATTCTCAGAAAGGCATACTTATCGGTAAACAGGGGAAAGCATTGAAAGAAATCGGTGAATTAGCGCGTAAGGATATAGAGATATTCTTAAGCCGGCCTGTCTTTCTCGAACTATATGTCAGGGTCAAAGCGAAGTGGCGGGAAAACGGGGAGTGGTTGAAAAGATTGGGATATACATCTTGAATATCAATAGTTGATAAATGAAATCTGAAAAAGGGTTGATAGTAATCGGATTCATATTGATATCAATTATCTGGGGATCAACATGGCTTGTCATCAAAATTGGATTGCAGAGTATGACACCCTTATACGGTATTGCCATCCGTTTTACGATTGCTTCAGCTATACTATATCTTATTATGTGCATCCGGGGAGAGAAAGTCGCGCTTGACAGGAAATCGATCACGCTATACGTGAATTTAGCGATCCTCTCTTTCAGTTTTCCATTCGCGTTAGTGTATTGGGGTGAACAATACATCGCTTCGGGACTTGCTTCGGTTTTGTTTGCGGCGTATCCATTCGTGGTCGCGATCGGTTCTCACTTCTTCTTATCTAATGAAAAATTGAACATGGGAAAAAGCGCAGGTATACTTTTAGGTTTTACCGGCGTGGTGATTATTTTCTGGAGCGATCTCAAGGTTAGCGCTGATAATACTTTAGGCATGTTGGCTGTTCTTACGAGTACTGTGATGCAGGGATCGTCACTTGTGATGGTAAAGAAAGCTAACCACCATATCAGCCCGACTTCATTAAGCTTAGGTGGAATGATTCTCGGTATTATTCTTCTTTATCCGTTAGCATTCATATTCGAAGACTTTTCATCATTGCGGTTTGATACAGCAGGGATCGGCTCGATTCTATATCTCGGGACTTTTGGAACTGTGGTTACATTTGTCGTTTACTATTGGCTGTTAAAAAGGGTCGAAGTAGTTTATCTGTCTCTAGTTTCATTTGTTACACCAATACTCGCCTTAATATTGGGAGCTGTATGGCTAAATGAATCACTTTCTCAGAATATCTTCCTTGGAGCTACATTGGTACTGATGGGAATAATTATTGCCAATGGCAAGGATTTGCTCACATTATTTATACGCCGAAGTAAGTGATATCCGATTAGATTATTTTATTTATATAACATCTAAATGATTGGATAATAATCATCATCCATGACGACGAAATATTAAAACGAAAAGTTGTAAATGTTCCTTCCAAACCGGGAATATACCAATTCAAAAACAGTTCAGGTGAAATTCTCTACGTAGGGAAAGCGATAAACCTCCATAATCGTGTCCGTTCGTATTTCTCGAGATCAGGCAGTCAACAATCAAGAATCGATGTTATGGTATCAAAAATAAGTGATATCGAAGTAATCATAACTGATTCAGAGGTTGAAGCGCTGATTCTCGAGGCTACACTTATCAAGAAATTACGCCCTCATTATAATATTGATTTGAAAGATGATAAAAGTTATCCATATATCGTAATAACAAATGAACCGTATCCACGCATATTTGTTACGAGGCGTATTATTCGGGATGGCTCACGGTATTTCGGTCCGTTTACGGATGTTAAAAACATGCGGTCTTCGTTAAAAATGGTTCGGGAAATATTCAGAGTTCGAAGCTGTAATTATTTTATTGATGAAGAAGTGATCAGAAAGAATAAAATCAAAGTCTGCCTCGATTATCATATTAAAAAATGCGATGGACCGTGTGAAGGAATAATATCCCGGCAGAATTATGCGTCTATGATTGAAGAAGTGGCTCTAGTGCTAAAAGGGAAGACATCAAAACTGATACTCGGATTGCAGACAGAAATGCAAAAAGCATCTGATGATCTTAGATATGAAGATGCGCGTGGAATACGTGATAAAATAAATCGATTGAGTGTGTATGGTGAACGACAAAAAGTTGTCGATGCAGATTTAACCGATCGTGATCTTTTTGCGCTGGCAAGCGAAGCAAATGATTCCTGCTGTGTGGTGTTCAATGTACGTGAGGGAAAGATAATAAACAGAAAGCATTTTTATATCTCCGGTGTTGAAAGCCAAACCGACGAGGAGACTCTTGAACAGTTCGTCGAGCGATATTATTTAGATGAGGAAGATTATCCGGCGGAAATATTCCTTACTCTGGAAATTGCAGACAAATCTGCACTTCAAAAATGGCTTACACAAAAAAAAGGGCAGAAAGTAGAAATTGTTACACCGAAGATCGGCGATAAGGCAAAGTTAATGAACATGTGTAAGAACAATGCGCAACTATTACTTGATGAATTAAAATTACAAAAACTAAAATGGAGGGATTTTACACCTAATTCGGTTCTTGCTCTCCAAAGGGATTTAAAGCTTCCGAATGCGCCACGGAGGATAGAATGTTTCGATATATCAAATTTGCAGGGAACCGATACCGTAGCATCGATGGTTGTTTTCACCGATGGTAAGCCGAATAAATCTGAATATCGAAAATATAAGCTGGAGACTCAAAAAGGACAGGATGATTTTGCCAGTATGCGAGAAATAATCAGCAGAAGGTATAGAAGATTACTCGATGAGCAAGGAAGTTTTCCTGATCTCATAGTGGTCGATGGGGGAAAAGGACAACTTACGAGCGCATTAGCCGCATTACAACAAATAGGCATTTTAAGGACGGATGAAAACATGCAATCTCCAACTTCGCTGGAAAGCAATGACATCAGCTATATAACTAAAAGTCTATGGAATCTTCACATAATCGCATTAGCCAAAAGATTAGAAGAGATTTATATACCCGGTTCTAACGAACCGCAATCATTACCGAAAACCTCGTCAGGTTTGAAACTTCTTCGACGAATAAGAGACGAGGCACATAGAACTGCAGTTACCTATCATCGTATTTTGCGGACAAAGCGAACATTGAATTCGGAACTTGACCTCATAGAGGGTATAGGAAAAAAATATACAAAGGAGTTATTGGAAACTTTCGGATCGGTTCAGGCAATAAAGTTTGCGACAATAGAACAACTTTCGGAAATTGTAGGTCTAAAGGTAGCCAATAAGGTTCAGGAATACTTTAATATGTCCGAATAAATCTTACAATTACGTGGCAAATGTACCTACGTAAATATAATTATTTTACCGATAACATTTGCTTTTTTCAAGTATTATTTTATAATTGTATTTAGTGTGTGTCTGGTTCCCGCTTCGAAGTCATGGCCCTCCCACATGATTTCACCGCCGGACACACACTTTGTTTTTTTATGTACCTGCCATGTCATAGTATTCACTACCTGTTGTATTCCCGTACTCAATTACCGCTTGTTTTTAACTCGTAAATTACATAAATTTGTATCGTTCAGGGCGATTAGCTCAGTTGGTTGGAGCGCACGGTTCACATCCGTGAGGTCATAGGTTCAAGTCCTATATCGCCCACTGGTTAGATATAAATTCATCCTTTAATCATGATCCTGCGAGATCTGAAAGGCAATACAAAATGCTGGTTAAAACGAAGCTATTTCTAAACAAAACCTTCTTCCCCCCAATAGGGGATGAAGGTTTTTTTATTATAGGTATGCTATGACTCAATCATCGAAAATAATAGGCGAAAAAGGATTTGAACGAACGCTCTATCGTCTGGCGCACGAAATTCTTGAACGAAACAAAGGAGCAGGTAATCTCGCGCTTGTAGGAATAAAAACACGAGGTGAATTTTTATCCAAACGACTTGCCCTAATCATTCAGGAAATTGAGCACACTGAAATGAGAATCGGATATCTGGATATTACTCTATATCGCGATGATCTCCGTGATAATTTCAATCAACCGGTTCTAAAAGGCACAGAAATCGCATTCGATGTAACCGGAAAAGATATCATTCTGATTGATGATGTTTTATTTACCGGAAGAACTGTGCGCGCCGCGCTTGACGAACTGGTTGATTTAGGGCGACCATCATCAATTCAGCTTGCAGTACTTATCGATAGGGGACATAGAGAACTTCCGATAAAAGCAGATTTTGTCGGGAAGAATCTACCAACCTCACTCGATCAAAATGTAAAGGTAATGATGAAAGAAATTGATGGACAGGATAGCGTAATTGTCATCAAAGAAGAATAGGAGAATATCTCATGCCGCTTTGTAATCGACACTTATTAGGTTTAGAGGGAATGCCAAAGGATGATATCCAGTTAATTCTGGATACAGCAACTACATTCAGGGAAGTACTAGATCGTCCGATTAAAAAAGTCCCTACTCTTCAAGGGAAAACGATTGTCAATCTTTTCTTCGAAAGTTCAACCCGAACGAGGATTTCATTCGAGTTAGCTGAAAGACGCTTATCGGCTGATGTAGTGAACTTTTCAGCAGATGCGAGTAGTGTTAAAAAAGGAGAAACCTTGAAGGATACTGCGCGCAACATAGAAGTAATGAAGATCGACATGATAGTGATGCGCCATACCGCTCCCGGGGCTGCGGTGTTTCTAAGTAACGTCACAGGCGCTATTATTATAAATGCCGGAGATGGTTCGCATGAACATCCAACACAAGCACTACTGGATATGTATACCATTAGAGAAAAACATGGACGAATAGAAGGTTTAAACATTTGTATAGTTGGCGATATCTCACATAGCAGAGTCGCATTATCAAATATTTTTGGATTGAAGACGATGGGTGCGAATGTCGCGATATGTGCGCCTAAGACACTGATACCTTGTGAAGTTGAACAACTTGGGGTTAAGGTTTTTTATAATATTGATGAAGCAATCAGATGGGCTGATATTTTAAATGTATTACGCATCCAGCTTGAGCGACAAGATCGGGCTTTCTTTCCATCACTGAGGGAATATCGCCAGCATTTTGCTGTTACGAGAGAGCGGCTCGACAAATCGAAAAAAACATTAACTATCATGCATCCCGGACCAATCAATAGGGATGTTGAACTTTCTGCTGATGTTGCCGATAGTGAACACTCTGTCATCCTTCAGCAGGTATTAAATGGTGTTGCTGTGCGAATGGCTGTGCTTTACCTTTTAGGAACAAGGAGCTAAATAAATTATGAAAATATTATTAAAGAACGGTCGCTTGATAGATCCCATCGGAGAAATAGATACTGTTACAGACGTACTAATCATAGATGGGATCATTCAGAAAATTAGTCAGAATCTTAGTGTTACAAAAGAGGATAAATCGATTGATCTTACTGGTAAAATTATATCCCCCGGATTTATTGATATGCATGTGCATCTTCGGGAACCGGGCTTTGAGCATAAAGAAACAATTGAGAGCGGATCAAGGGCTGCCGCATCAGGGGGTTTTACTTCTGTATGTTGTATGCCAAATACAAATCCTGTAATAGACGATCCATCGGTGATAAAATGGATTCAACAATGTTCTTTGAAAGTCGATGATGGTATTGTTGATGTATATCCTATAGCTGCTATAACAAAAGGACGAGAAGGGAAGGAACTTGCCCCGATGATGGAATTGGCAGAAGCAGGCGCTCTTGCGTTTTCGGATGACGGATCTCCCGTTGAGAATGCGGAAGTTATGCGCCGGGCGCTTGAATATGCCTCAATGATCGATAAGCCTATCATTCAGCATGCAGAAGAATTAAGTATGGCGAAGGGCGGAGTTATGAATGAAGGGTACGTATCTACACTGCTCGGTATGCAACCGATTCCTTCTATCGCGGAGGAAATCATGATTTCCCGCGATTTACATATCTCTCAGTACACAAAAGCACAATATCATGCCGCTCACATCAGCACTGCTGGTTCAGTCGAGTTGCTACGCTCCGCGAAAAAGAAAAACCTGAGGGTATCATGCGAAGTAACGCCTCACCACTTTTCACTGACTGATAATGCGGTACGCTCTTTCGATACAAACACCAAGATGAACCCGCCACTTCGTTCGCACGAAGATGTAGAAGCTGTGAAAGAAGGATTGCGTGATGGCACTATCGACGTCATTGCGACCGATCATGCGCCACACTCCTTTGATGAAAAACAAGTCGAGTTCCTTTACGCTCCATTCGGTATAGTTGGGTTAGAAACAGCAGTCGGACTTGCGATTACTGAATTAATTCACACAAAAATTCTTACTCCAAAACAACTTATTGAAAAGTTCTCAGTAAATCCCAGAAATATTCTTCATCTTCCTCGCATCAATATTCAGGAAGGTGAACCTGCAAATTTAACATTTCTCGATTTTATGCAGGAATGGATTGTAGATATTAATAACTTTCAATCGAAGTCAAAAAACTCTCCTTTTCATGGCTGGAAATTAAAGGGAAAAGCTATCGGGATAATAAACAAAGGGAAAATGAAATTATTCCCATAACATACGTTTGTCCTAAATAATAAACGTTCTGTTACGTTATTTTAGTCAAAACAATTTGACTCCCGTTTAACCCTCTCAAAAAATCATATCTATAGCTCGGGTTAGATGGCACATCCTTTGTAATTCTTTCTAACAAGATCAATGAAGGAGCTACCATGAAGATAATAATATTTTTAGTCGCTGTAATTCTTGTTGTTTCATTCGTTGGATGTGAAGAAAACTTCTTCACGTCTGATATAACGCCGCCATCGATGCCGGGTGGTCTTTACTCTTTGGCAGGTGATAAATATGTTGAGCTGTTCTGGAATCCGAATACAGAGAGCGATATTGCAGGATATAAGGTTTTTGTCGGATTATCTGTTAATGGCAGATATGAATTCCTTGGATCTACAAAAAGCTCCAGTTTCACCGATGATGGGATACGTAATGGAACGACGTATTATTACAGGACCACTTCGTACGACTACGACAGGAATGAGAGTTCGCTCAGTCGTGAATACACTTCTTCGACACCACGACCGGAGGGTTACGATATGATTCTCAGAGATTATCGGGCATTTCCCGCAGAGGCAGGATACGATTTTTCAACTTACTCAGCCGGTCAGTATGATGATCAGTATACCGATATATTCTTTGAATATTATAACGGTATTTACTACATGGATGTTTGGGATGATACAGAGATTCAGGATTTTGGTTATACAAAATCTCTTTCTGAAATCAGCAAAGCTCCGACATCCGGTTGGTCGCCGACTAAAGATGTTCGTTTGATAGTCGGGCATACTTACATCGTTCGCACGTGGGATTATCACTATGCTAAGATTAGGATAATCTCCCTCTCATCGACACGTGTTATTTTTGATTGGGCATATCAGTTGCAGTCGAATAATACACAATTAAAAATAGGGAATTCAGGTGAAAGGAAATCTTTACATACCGGTTCGGGTTTAACAAACCGCTTAGGTAATTGATAGTCGTTTAATCCGGGGTGCCGATATAATGCAGGTGGATTAGTATCGGCACCTCCGATAAACGGTGAGTTGACTTTTGTATTTCTAAAAAGTATTATGATACATGTCGATAGCGAGAAAACTGATATTCCTTGCAGTATTATTGATGTCTTTTACTGACATACAATACATATCTGCCACACAAACCAAACAATTTACCCCACAGAAATATTCTGAAAACAGTCAAGAACCTGAAACTGAAAAAATAAATTCAATATTTCACGACGTTGAAAATGCTTTGTCATCGAATGATGTTGATTTATTGACTCAACATATCTTCAAGCAAGTGAAGCTAACATTGCGTGACGCAGAGAATGGCTACTTCAGCGAGAATCAGGCGATCTATATTATCAAAAACTATTTCACTACCCACAAAGTTATTAACTTTAAATTTACACTCTCAAGAATATCTGCTGAGCCTCCATTCGCGACGGGAGGCGGTTACTGGAATATGAAAGGAAAGCAAGAAAAGTTTCAGGTCTATATTACCGTTACCGAACGCGATAAGCGGTGGGTACTGGCACAATTCATAATTTATTAATGTTGAATGTACATTAATATCACTTCCATCAAGAACGCCCTCAGAAACTCGAAAAGTACATATCTAATTTTATCATTTTGTTTATTGATACTTGCTGTTTCATTAGCTTTTGAAAGTATCTATAAAAATTATCTTGAAAATAACTGGAAGGTTCTTGAATCCTCTTACGAAAATGATTTCGCATATAAAATCCAATCTCAATTCAGTAAATATCAATCAGCGACTTCAGATGCAATTGCGCAAATAGCTCAATCGCCGGAGATGCGAGAATTATTGTCTGGAGATAATAATACTTCCAGATCGGTATTCTTCGAATACTTACTTTCAAATTCAATCCCGGAAATTACCGAAGAGTTGTACGACCGGAACAAACAAATCCTTAGTTGGGCCGGAAATCGCGGGATTATAACCGATACTTCGTTTCTCACTACAAAAGTTAATTCCGTAATAATAGACGGGGCGATTTATTCTTACTACTTAATTTCAGTTCCGGTGCAACAAAACGATACCATCGTTGGTTATCTTGTCGGCAAACGGTTCTTCGATGTAAATTACCCGATCAACAACAGGTTTATTAACAATAGCGTATTCTCATCGACCTTCACTGCCGGATTGGATGAAATGCGTGTACTAAATTATTCTTCAGATTCCAGCCATCAATCTAATAACGATCTCGTGAGCATTCCCCTCCTTAATTTTACAGGAGGTCGGTTAGGCTTTGTTTTCTTTACGAAACCAACGCTAACGGAAAAAATTGATGTTTTGCATGATAGATGTACCGCGGTAAATAGATTTATCTTGTTATGTATTATTTGTATGGTTGCTTATAAGTTTATTAATCTGTCGGGAAGAACAGCCAAAATATTTTTGAAACTCATATATTATACATTTGCTTTATGGTTTCTGAGATATTCGCTTATATGGCTTGATATTCCCCAAAGCATTATGCATATAAGTCTATTCGATGCAAATGATTTTGCTTCCCGGTTTGGGTATGGTATCGCCCGTTCGCTCGCAGATCTGTTTCTTTCTTCTGTATTTCTGATCGTCAATATTTATTTTATTGCAAGTCATACTTACTTAAAACGAGACTGGGCATCTTACTTTTCATCTCACAAAATAAAAAATCGATTTATATTGATACTCGGTGTAGTTCTTTTTACAATTCTTCTACTGCTATTGATACGAGGTTACGCAGCTGCTATCCATAGCGCTGTGTTCGATTCAGCAATATCATACAATGAACCAACGATTGTATTACCACCTCTGAAAATATGGATGATGCTTCTCAGTCTGATTTTTCTAACCGGCTCTCTTGTTATTGCCGTTACCTGTTTTATTCTCCTGATTTATGATATCATTTCCTCTCAACTTCTTTCGAAGCGCAACTCTTTAACGGCATGGATTACAGTCATTGCTATATTGATTATTGGAAGTATACTTTTTGGTATCTCTCAAAAGAATCCATTGCTCGCGCAAGGTCAGCGGGCATTCTTGATTTTATTATTTACCGGGACATCCCTGGCAGTATGGTGTGATCGTGAAAAGATATTACATAATGTCCGAGGTAACAGATTGTTGATACTGGTTGTTGTTTCTGTAATCTTATTGGTTCCTCTTCTTGATAAGACGACCCGGAATCTCGAACACAATCAAATAGAATTGATAGCGAATGAAATATCAATTCCGGTCGATAGCTGGCTCACATTCCTGACCAACACAGCACTTGATGAACTTTCTGATCAAAAAATTCGGCAGGTTTTACTATCAGCTGATGAGTATGAAATTTCAAAACTCGCATTTTCCGGTTGGGCTAATAGTTTATTGAGTAAGGAAGGAAACAATTGTTCTGTAATCTATTTCGATAAGAATGGAAAAACACTAAGCGAGTTCAATATCGGTGTGCCGGCAGAAAAATTAAGAGGCAATAATGCCGGAAATCTACCGACTCAAAGAAGTGTCTTCACTGAGGAGAAACCTTCAAATGGCGTAATGATTAAATGGTATACCGGTTATACGCCATTATTGGATGGCAGCGGTAGTGTAATCGGTAGTGTACTGGTTGTGGTAACAGGAGGCAGGAAAACAATTTTACGATCGGATACACCGGAGATACTTCGGACATCTATTAGCGGAAAGAATGAATTGCACTATCGAGCGCTTATTTATTCTGAATATATTGACGGAAGATTGAATAATACGAACAGAGAAGATGTTCCTAAAGACAAATTGCTGCCGCACTGGATAAATGAAAAATATCTTACCGGAAATGGTATGTGGTGTACTGATACAATCGAGGGAAAATTGTACGACACTTATTTCTTTAAAGAGCAAAAATCGCCGTTAGATGGTTCGTGGTTTGCTCTTGGTATCGAATCGTCAAATACAAAGGAGTACATCTATTCGTATCTGAGATATCTCTTGTTGTATTCTTTCATCTCGCTTGTTATTGTATTGTTAATATGGTCGATACGCTCATTTTCAGGTCTGCATTACCGAATGAGTTTCAGGGGTAAATTGCTGGTTGCATTCATCGCTATCTCACTAATACCGTTGGTCTTTATTGCTTTCTATAATCGTCATTTCGTGCAAGAAAGAGCGATGGAAGCCACAGTGAAATATCTTAGCGAACAATCTGCAATAATAACATCAGAGGTACAAAAAAGATATCAGGTTAACGCTCCGGTCGCTTTGGAAGGTTTAAGCGACGATCAATGTATGATGATCGCGTCCGATTTGAATACAGACTTCAACGTCTATTCGTTATCAAGTATTCGTGCAACCAGCAAACCTGAAATGTTTGATGCCGAACTTCTAGATCCCTTTCTAAGCGCTGCCGCCTCTTTGAATATTATTTGGAGAGGAAAAGAATATTTTTACGAAACACAGATGATTGGGAATTACTCGTATGTGGTAGGGTACAGGCCTTTGATTGCGGAAAATGGAATTATTATGGGAGTTGTTTCCGTTCCTGCAATTTACAAACAAAAAGATATCGATCAGGAAATTGCCAGAAGCAACATATATTTGTACATGGCATATGCGTTATCATTGGGGCTTTCGGTTCTCATCGGTTTAATATTAGCAAGTAGAATATCTTCTCCTATCAGGCGGTTACGCGAGGCAACAAAACGTATAGCAAAAGGTGATCTCGATATTAAGTTTCGGGAAACCGGAGAAGATGAATTAGGAGAACTTGAGAACTCATTTGGAAGGATGACACACGACTTGAAACACGCTCAAGATCAAATGCTCCAGGCTCAGAGAGAAATAGCCTGGAAAGAGATGGCTAAGCAAGTGGCTCACGAAATCAAAAATCCTCTGACCCCGATGAAACTATCGATACAACATCTTCAGCAGGCGTATAAAGACAGGATAAAAGATTTTGAAAATGTATTTCATCAAGTGACAACAACTATTCTCGAACAGATCGATGTACTTAGCCATATAGCATCTGAGTTTTCTCATTTTGCACGTATGCCTCAGCGGAAATTGGAAGAGGTCGATGTCCATACTGTTTTGCGTGAAGCGGTAAGTCTTTTTAACAAGTATGGTGAACTCGAATTCGATTTGAAAATGAACGCGACATATTCAATCATTCACGCAGACAAAGAAGAACTTCGTAGAGCATTAATTAATATTATCCGTAACTCAATTGACGCGATGAATGAAAAGGGTGTCATATCGATTTCAACTCAATCGGATGGTAAGAGACTCGGGATCTCAATAGAGGATCGCGGTCCCGGTATGACTGATGAGAGCGTGAAGCGATTGTTTGAGCCTAATTTCTCAACAAAGACCAGTGGTATGGGATTAGGTTTGACTATTGTTAAAAAAACCATCGATGAATTAGGTGGAACAATAACATTTTCCAGCGCTATTGGAAAAGGAACGACTGCAACAATATTCTTACCGTTGAAATGAGTTTCATACCACAGAAAGTGACGATAATTCAATCACGGCTTTTATCCGACTTTCCCAAAGTTAGATGTGGAGTCGGTACGCGCACGGGGGGAGTAAGCCCGGAACCATTCGGATTAAATCTTAGCTTTAATGTTGGTGATGATCCGCAGAGAGTTACAACAAACAGAGAACGATTATTTGAAAGTATGAGAATTCCAATCGATCGGGTTGCCTTTGCCCGTCAAATTCACAGCGTTAGTGTTGCCCCGGTACAACATCCGGGCGTATATGAATCGTGTGATGCTTTGATATCGAACCAAACCGGATTATTCCTTGCTATAACCGTTGCCGATTGTTTACCGATCTTTCTATATGATCCATCATCCGGTGCATTCGCGGCGGTACACGCCGGTTGGAGGGGAAGCAAAGAGCGAATTCTTGAAAAAGCTATCGATGCTATGAGTATAAAGTACAGAACAGATCCAAAAAACATATTTGCATTCATTGGTCCATCTGCAGGTGTTTGCTGTTATGAAGTGGGGGATAATGTCGCATCGAGATTTGAAGAGAAATATATTGTTCATCGAAATAACAATACACTATATTTGGATTTGAAACTATTCAATAAAGACCTTATGTTAATCAATGGCATAGATGAGTGCAGAATAGAAATATCGGATTATTGTACAATATGCAATCCCGACTTATTTCATTCTTACCGAAGGGAAGGAAATAACTCGGGAAGAATGATGGGTGTTATCGGGATATCAGACTAAGCTTCGTTTAGGACTGATTTGTATAGTGAGATCAAACATTGTTTTTCAGGCAACTATTAGGTAAATTCTAACTGCAATGATCATAAATTATTATAAAAATATATGTGCGGGATAGTCGGCTACATAGGTCAAAAGAATTCAATACCAATTTTGCTCGAAGGTTTACGACGATTGGAGTATCGAGGATATGATTCTGCCGGCATTGCATTTTTCCATGAGGATAATCTCATGGTTTATAAGCAAGCAGGAAAAGTAGCTGAATTAGCCAGCCTTGTTGAAAATATAGGAATGGCGCCAAATCTTGGGGTTGGGCATACACGATGGGCGACTCACGGTGAACCTACCGATTTAAATGCGCATCCTCATTGGGATTGCAAGAATGAGATCGCGGTTATCCATAACGGCATCATCGAAAATTACATGACTTTAAAGAAAAAGCTTGAACGAGACGGACATGTAATTCGGACGGAAACTGACACTGAAGTACTTGCTCATCTTATCGAAGATTATCACAAGAAAAATCACGACCTATTTACTTCAGTTCGACTTGCACTCTTAGAGGTTGAAGGAACATACGGAATTCTTGTAATAGCTAAAAACGAACCTGATAAAATTATTGCCGCGCGAAGAGGCAGTCCTTTGGTTTTGGGTGTTGGTGAAAACGAAAATTTCGTCGCATCTGATGCCGCTGCCTTAATCGATCATACGAGACAAGTTATTTATCTTGAGGATGATGAAATCTCCTGCATAAGCGCGAATTCATTTACCACAAAAACCATTCATGATCTCCAAATAACCAAACAGATCGAGGAGATAACATTCGATCTCGAGCAAATCGAAAAAGGCGGTTTCGATCATTTCATGCTGAAAGAGATTTTAGAACAGCCTGAATCGTTGCGTAATGCTATACGAGGCAGGTTGAGGGTAGATGAAGGAAAAGTTAAGCTGGGTGGTCTTGAGCCTGTACTGGACAGATTATACAAAGCCCGTCGTTTTATAATTACAGCATGTGGTACATCATGGCATTCGGCTTTGGTTGGCAAATATATGATCGAACAACTGGCGCGTATTCCGGTTGAAGTCGATTATGCGTCAGAGTTTCGTTATCGCAATCCCATTGTCGACCCGGACGATATTCTGTTTGTAATAAGTCAGAGCGGTGAAACGGCAGATACGTTAGCGGCGCTTCGTGAAGCGAGGTCAAAGGGCGCGGGTGTTCTTGGTATTGTTAATGTAGTTGGAAGTTCCATTGCCCGTGAAACTGATGCGGGTGTATTCATTCACGCAGGACCTGAAATAGGAGTTGCTTCGACTAAGGCGTTTACATCTCAGATTGCAGTTTTAGGATTAATAGCGCTTTTTATCGGACAGCGGAATAATCTTCCCCACGCGCAATGTAAACTGCTTGCCGAAGATTTAGCCGCATTGCCGAATAAAGTTCAAAAAATATTTGAACAAATCGATCACATCAAAGCTATCGCAGAAGAATTTAAGAATTCACAAAACTTTATCTATCTCGGAAGAGGAAGTAATTTCCCCACGGCTCTCGAAGGTGCGCTAAAGTTGAAAGAAATCTCTTACATACATGCCGAGGGTTATCCAGCGGCGGAAATGAAACACGGACCTATCGCATTGATCGATGAAAACATGCCGGTTGTATTCATTGTTCCGAAAGACGCTATTTACGACAAGATAATAAGCAACATGCAAGAGGTGCGGGCGAGAAAAGGGAGAATAATTGCTATCGCGAATGAAGATGACGAGAATATTAATCGATTGGCAGAATTTGTCATTCGGGTGCCGAGGACGTTAAATTATTTCGGACCTATTATTAATATTATTCCATTGCAGTTGTTAGCTTACTATATCGCCGTGGCACGCGGTTGTAATGTTGACCAGCCTCGTAATCTGGCAAAGAGTGTAACGGTAGAATAATTGTTTTTGAAATTCCACCAAAATTTCCTATCTTTTCACCTATCAGGTTATTAGTTCATTGAAAGGAATTAAGATATGTCAAGAGATCCAAGGTTCAAACCATCGGAATGGGCGCTAATACTTGGAGCATCAAGCGGATTCGGCGGTGCAACTGCTGTCGAATTGGCTAAAAGAGGGATGAATATTTTCGGTGTTCATCTTGACCGGCAGGCGACGATGCCCTCAGTCCAGCATATTTTGAAAGAGATCAAACATGCAGGGGCTAAAGCGGTATTTTTCAACATCAATGCCGCAGACGCGATAAAACGGAGTGAAACACTAGATGAGATTCAGGAAAGATTTTCCATTGAATCCGGTTCTACCGTTAAAGTTGTCCTTCATTCGCTTGCATTCGGGACACTAAAACCTTTCATCGCAAAAAAAACTAATGATGAAATAACTCAGGCTCAAATGGAAATGACGCTCGACGTGATGGCGCATAGTTTGGTGTACTGGGTGCAAGGATTAATGACACGAAATCTGATGAAATCAGGCGGGCGGATATTCGCATTAACAAGTTCCGGCGGGCATACAGTCATCCCGTCATATGGAGCAATATCGGCGGCGAAGGCAGCATTGGAATCGCATGTACGCCAGTTAGCCATGGAGCTTGGCAGTTGTGGGATAACTTCGAATGCAATTCTTGCAGGAGTTACAGATACACCGGCGCTTCGAAAAATTCCCGGAGCGATGAACATGCTTCAGATAGCGAAAGCGAAAAATCCTCAACACAGAACGACTACACCGGAAGATGTCGCGAAAGCTATCGCGCTGTTAGCGCAAGATGATTCATATTTTATATCCGGAAACGTTATAGGCGTTGATGCCGGTGAAGATAAAGTTAGCTACGGAAGTCCAAAACATACTTCCTCAACCGATTAAATCATAATTAATACACAAACTAAAAATCATGATAGAATTCGAATTCTCTGAAGAACAGAAAATGTTGCGCGACATGGTTCGCGATTTTACTAATACAGAAGTGAAGCCCATTTCGAATAAAATCGATGAGGAAGGCAGAATCCCACCAGAGCTGATACAGAAGCTTAGGGATACCGGTTTATTAGGCACTGCATTCCCTGCAGAATATGGCGGCGGCGGATTTGGCGAGGTTGGTTATTGCATCGCGCAGGAAGAAATCTCACGCGGGTGCCTGTCAACCGCAACATTTATCGGCGCGCATCAATCGATAGGGACAAATGCGATATATATCGGCGGGAGCGAAGCGCTTAAGAAAAAATATGTTACTCCTTTAGCTGAAGGAAAATTTATTGGAGCTTTCGGATTAACAGAAGCGAACGCAGGATCAGATTCCTTTAATCTAAGAACGCGCGCCGTTCGCGATGGAAACGATTGGATTATAAATGGCGAAAAGATTTGGATCACTAACGGTCCAATAGCTGATATAGTATCCCTATTCGCGCGAACAGATCACGGAATAACAGGCTTCGTGGTCGAGACGAAGTCCCCCGGTTTTAAAGCAGGCATGCACGAGAAGAAGATGGGGATAAGAGGCAGTGTGACTTCGACATTAACACTTGATAACGTCCGGGTACCGAATGAAAATATGATTGGCACAGATGGCAGAGGATTTTTGATCGCTATGAAAACTCTTGATGCTGGCAGGCTCGGTCTGGGCGCTTGCTGTCTCGGTGGTTCTAAGGAAATGTTAGTATTGTCGGCTAAATTTGCAAAAGAACGTAAACAATTTGACGTTCCAATAGCGCAATTCCAGGCAATTCAATTCATGTTGGCGGATATGGCAACTATGATCTATGCGATGGATTCGATGGTCTACAGAACTGCCGCTGCATATGATCGTGGTGAACCGATTGCAAGATATTCTGCCGCAGTAAAACTTTTTTGCTCGGAATCCTTCGATAAAATAGTCGATATGGCTGTTCAAATTCATGGCGGTATGGGATATTCAACAGAATTACCTATTGAAAGATACTACCGTGATTCACGTATTAATCGTATCTTCGAAGGAACAAGCGAGATACAGCGTATGATTATGGGCAAAGAAGTGCTGAAACGGAACGGCGTTTTCTGAAAAACTTTGTTTTTTTAACACAAGTTTCTTATATTTAACATCGATACTGATTAATTCACAAAAATTATTTACCTCGCCAGTCATTTTTCATTTTAGGATTTCCTTAGGGGATATACTATGGCACAAAAGACGAAGAAAATAACTCCGGTAAAAAGAGCCGTTTCTAAAATCGATGTGAAAGATTTTTCCATCGCAGAACTTGCCCGTGAACTTAATTCTTTTAATATCGATAATTATTGGGATCTGGGAAAGTTCCTTGTCGATAAAGTGATGCCAGTCGCCCGCAAACAAGGGATGTTTGAAGATCAGGTAATGAAAATGATTTCTTCACAACCGGGAATTAAATTTCCATTTTCGGTATTAAAACAATGCCAGCAGTATTATTCTTATTATCCCGATGTTAAGAAACGGTCGTTGCCCGAAGTATTCTATTTTGATCTTGCGACAAAAGTTGATGAATCGAAGCGCCGCGATCAGTATGAAAAATTCGCGTTAGACTACAAATGGACAATCTCGGATTTACGGAAGAAAATCCACGATGACGGTTTAGCACGCAGAATTGATGAGCGAACGAAATACGGTTTCGATCTGCGCGAGAGAAATGTTTGGGCGTTCGATACACCCGATCCGCGTTTCGGGAAGCCGAATTTCAAAGGCAGAATCCCCGGACAGATTGTTGCAAACGCTTTGTACTATTACACGAAACCCGGCGATTATGTTCTTGATCCGTTCGCGGGAAGCGGAACAACTGCCGACATCATTGAGTCTTTAGCGCACTTCAACGACAGGAAATTCAAGTTGTATGACGCGCATCCGATTGACGAAAGAATCGCGAGGAATAATATTCTGCTGACAGGCATCCCGGAACAATCGAATAACATCGATTATATTTTTCTGGATCCACCCACGGAATTTACACAGAAGGACAGCTCAAGCGATTTCGAAGTCAGCCTCGATGCCTCACGGGCAGATTTCCTTCTTAAATTCAAAGGCATCATAAGAGAGTGCGCCAGAGTGTTGAAATCAGGCGGCAAAGTTTCTATCGTAATGGAACCGGCATTTGCGGGTAAAGAATTTATCGATTTTCCCGCGGAGGCAACTCAGCTTTTTAAGGAATTAGGTTTCAGACAGGTTGGAAAAGTTTATCTTCCGAAACGATCAAGTGAATCGTCTATGCGGATCGCGCAGGGTATCGCTGAGGTCAAAGGCATCCGAGCCTTAAGTTCTGATTGTAAAGAACTGTTGACTTTTCAAAAACCTTAGACGATATCGGGCACTCGATTATAAAGTTTTCATTCGACAAATTATAGGACAAGTAGCTCAGTTCGAATTTGACATAACTTATCGAACGAAGTGATGCTAAGTTATAAGTCAAATTCAGAATCCAGCTTCACCAGTTTGAACACAAGATTAGCTGGATTGATACATAAATGTTGCATGGACAGGTAGCTCAGTTGGTAGTTCGAAAATTACCAACGAGCGAATAAGCGAGTGGAAGTAATTTTCAGAATCCGCCGAAACGAGGTGCAGGCGGAAGCAACAACAATATAAAAGAAAGTAATATAATATGGACAGGTAGCTCAGTTGGTAGAGCAACGGCCTGAAAAGCCGTGTGTCGGCGGTTCAATTCCGCCCCTGTCCACTGGAAAGTGTCAGCAGAAAATATCTGCTGACACTTTTTAGTTTATGAGGTCAAGTCACGGTTACTCTCATCAAACGCTCCAATGGTATTTATTACCAAGTCATAAATCTCAGAAGTAAAAGAATCTGTCGATCAACGGCTTAAGAAGCCGTTGCAAATAGAATGGATTGCAGAGCATTATCCTCTAATGGCAAAATATTCAAACTCAGACAAGTTATGTTAACTTAGATAAGCTCCCTTCTGGTCAAATGTGAGTTAAAATTTGGATAGTGTCCGATTTACTCATTTTTTCATACTGCACTATTTCCTTTCCTGAAGATAGAAACAGGTAATAAATGAGGTTTTTCAAAGGGGAATCTTGTGCTGTTTTGTATTGCAATATTAATTTTATACTCCCCTTGCGTCTATATAGATTATTCTTTATAATATTTACACGGGGGGTTAGAAAATATTTTTTAAAAATCAATAGATCAAATTAAACAAAGAGTTTAGCGATGAAACTTTCAGCGATATTCTGCTTTATGCTAAGTTTTTTACTTGTGTGCACACTGACAAGCAGCAATGCGACAGTGCGGTCAAACTTTACACTAGCCACCTACAATCTGACAGTGACGGCGACAACAGGAGGCACTATCACTGTTCCGTCATTATCACCGATAGCGGTAGAACAGGATGTTGCAACAACGATCACAGCATCGGCGAACACGGGTTATTATTTTGTGAACTGGATAGTGTCGGCAGGAGCGGCATCGATTGCCGATGCTAACGCACTGAGCACGACTGCCACACTTACCTCAGGTGATGCAACTGTGCAAGCGAACTTTACGATCAACACTTACATCATCACGCCAAGCGTGGTAGGTAGTGGATCGATTACTCCATCAACCCCCCAGACGGTGGACTATGGAACCGACAAGCAGTTCACATTCAGTGCGGACATTGGGCATCATTTTGACAGTTTACT
>JAGVIE010000053.1 GCA_020056225.1 Bacteroidota bacterium | reverse complement strand
TCTTCTTCTTCTGACTTGTTCTGCTTCCATTTCGGACTTCTCCTTTTCTCTAATATACTGGCTTTTCTCTCTGTCCGAAAATTAGGGGGAAGATCATACCGTATCAAAAGACTTTCCGGTTACTAAAGATGCGCTATACCAATCTATCGATGGCGGAATGGATTTGGTGATACTTATACTGGACAAAACACTGAAGAATATTGAGTATTCAACATACGGAGGAGGATCAAAGCAGAGAATTATGGATCCAACCACCAACTATGTCAAAGATGGTACGTTGATAATATCATCCATGTGTATTTCTCCGGATTTCCCTGTAACATTGAAATACGTTGAACCAGATAGCACATGGACGAATTGTATATGGAAATTTGATCTGAACAGTAAATAAGCAAACAAACAAAATTAATTACTTGAATCATCTGAAAAATAAAATAAGTGTCATGGTGAGGATGACGAACCATTACTTATTGACTCAAAAATCACGCTTCGACAAGCGTTCGACTGAGCTCACGCCGAAGTCTCAGGGTGACAGGTTACGCTTTACGACCATGATTACAAAGTCAAGTAAATATTAAAAAGATGCGTACAAAACATTTTCTATATCTTGGATTTATTATTCCAATAATGTTCTGGATTACAACTGTTGTATGTGGTCTTCTCTTAGGAGACTACAATCATCTAGCCAGAATGGTCAGTGAATTAGGGGCAATTGGAACGAGCACACAGATTTTATTTTCTATCGGTCTAATTGTGTGTGCGGTGTTGAGCATGTTATTTATTGTTGGACTTTACAAGACATGTAAGATTTTTAAACTGAATATATTCCCGGTACTTATAATATTTTCATATTCGCTATCAATAGCTGGAGCCGGAATATTTCCCTTACCGTTGAGATTGCATCTGATCATGGGAATGCCTTCAATACTCTTATTCCTCTCACCTTTCTTGGGCTTATTTCTATGGAAAAGAGAATTAGCAATGTTAAATCAAATGTCGATACTAAGTTTATTACTGATGTCACTCGGCTTTTTGTCTTATTTCCCAAACTTATTAAGTGACTACCTTGGATTAAAACAGAGGTTTTTTCACATCGGTTGGTCAGTCTGGTTTTCATATTTAAGTTATAGTTTTATAAAACTTCATAAAAGAGAAAAATTATAAAGTAAATTATATTACATCTAACCCGAGCCTCAACACGATCGCTTCTTCCGAACTAGTCGATAGAGTCGCTTAAGTTGGGTTGAAAAAAACTTAGCAGTCTGTTCTTAGGCAGCGTGTTAGGCGCAATACTGTTATGTAGCTAAAGGAGATAAACACGACATGAGAATAATGATTACGTTTGCTTTGGCAGTTATGCTGTTTGTCTCAATCGCAAATGCACAGGAACGAGTGAGCGAGAAGGAGCTCATCGAAGCTTTTTTGAAATGCCCTGAAATTATCGGAACACAAAAGGAGTTTGCAAAGGGAACTAAGCTTGACACTCCTAAAGTTGTGCTCTATAGTTCAATGTGTGGTTATGCAGGGTGCCAGTATACCGCCCTTGTCGCACAGAAATATGAATGGCGGCAGTCTAATCCTACGACTATGCATATTCTCGGACGGGTGCATGTGGGACCGCAAGGTGATATTGTGAAGGTTGAAAGAGTAGAGTTGATACCATTTAAGGAACTTATAGAGACTCGAGGAAAAAGGTGAAGAATAATTTGCGCCCTAACCAGTGGCTCAAGCTGATCCCGCCAGAAAATGGCGGGATAAACTTCGACACATATTGCATGGATGGAAGCGGTTTCGTATATTTTGTGAGTTAAAGGCTCATGCGCCACTGGCGCAAAGTTATCAGTGCGGCAGCGCGTTGTTGGCGTCCCGCATTTTTACCGGGACTTAACAGCCATTCGTTTGACAACAGAAAATAACTATCTTTTGGATAGGAAGTTTGTTATGCTTAGAGAACTTACGTCACCTCGTAACATCATCGCCTCGTTAATACTCCTCGTTGCTTGTTGCGTATTCGCACTCGCTGCTTCTGCAGTGGGCATCAGCGATAACCAGCTTGGCATAGTGCTAGCGTTTCTTTCATCCATTGCAGTGGTTCTTGCTTTCGTCCATCAATGGAGAACCTCGAAGCAGTTTCGTTATCTCATATACGCATCGGGCATTGGAGTTATCTTTTTTGCTGTCCTTCACAATGTATTTGAGGGTATTGCTTCTAAAGTAGCGGAAACAAGCATGGCTTACGATTTGCTAAATGGCGCTAGTGTTGCATTCTTCATGATCGCGATTCTGGTTTGTCCATCTGGTATGTTGGTCGGTATTGTAGGAGTAATTGTCATGTCAAACCGAGAGCGCCATTTGTAACAAGGATTATCAACTGCCTAACCAATAGCAAGGCAAATAAAAAAATAATCATATATATATATATCAAAAGGAGCTATCATGAAAAATATAATTCCCTACTTGTTGATAACTATCGGGACATTTCTTGTTATCAATTATAGTTTTGTATATGCTGATTTATCATCCAGTAATCCACTTTTACGATGGTCTATTTTTGTAGAACCTATGATATATTCCGCCGGACTAATCCTTCTTGGAATATTACTTTTTGGTTTGGGTGTATGGTTAATAATAAGATTAAGAAAACAATCACTATCTAAGATTTGATGAATTATATGTTAGTTGTTATCATTAATAAAAGTTACTGATGCCAATCAAATCAAAATACACTCACACAAATCTCATCGCAAAGAACTGGCGCGAGCTTGCGCGCTTTTATCAAGATGTGTTTGGCTGTGTGCCCGTTCCTCCTGAGCGTCATTATAAAGGAACAAAATTAGAATGCGGTACCGGCATTCCTAACGCCGAACTTGATGGCGTACATCTACGCTTGCCGGGGTATGATGAGAACGGACCAACTCTGGAAATCTTCAATTACAATATCTTACAGGATAAACAGGCAACCGCGGTGAATCGTCCGGGATTTGGGCATATCGCCTTTATCGTAGACAATATAACGCAAGCACAGAAAGAAGTTTTAGCCGCAGGCGGAATATCCGTTGGTGAAATTGTTACCCTTCAACCGTCACCGCAAACCAAAGTTACCTGGTGTTATGTTACCGATCCGGAAGGAAATATAATCGAGCTTCAATCATGGTCGAAATGATTTGAAATATTTTTATTACATTACAATTGATTCGACTGCGAATCGATTGTATTTCTTATCTTTGATTATATATGAAAAAAATATTTCTGACTGCCTGCATATTGTTATTACTGCGTGGAGTTCTCCTCTCGCAATCCACCCAAAATGTTGTTATCGTCGTAATCGACGGTGCTAGGTATACAGAAACTTTCGGCGATCCGGCACATCAGTACATACCTAACATTTGGAATCAACTTAAACCTCTCGGAACAATCTATACGTCGTTCTATAACGACGGGATAACTCAAACTAATTCAGGACACGCAAGCATCCTCACCGGAACATGGCAATCAATTCTGAATGACGGCAGCGAACTGCCACACAAACCAACCATCTTCGAATATCACCGGAAGGAAAGAAACTCTCCCGCCGCTGAAAATTATGTGGTCCTCGGTAAAACTAAACTCGATATTCTCTCTCATAGCGATCATCCCGATTATGGTGCATCGTACGGCGCGACTGTTGATACAACCAACTTTCAGTACGATGACGTTTATACACTTGAAAATGTAAAAGATGTGATCGCGACATATCACCCTCGACTGATGATCACAAATTTAGCCGGGACTGATAGAGCCGGACACGATGGACCGTGGTTGAATTATATTACCAAACTTCAGCGCGCCGATAGTATAGTAAACGCATTATGGAATCTCATACAAACAGATCAAAGCTATAAAGATAAAACAACGCTGATTGTAACTAATGATCATGGACGGCATACAACCGATTTCAGATCGCACGGAGATGGATGCGACGGATGCCGGCATATCACAATGCTAATTATCGGACCCGATACACCCATCGACAAAATTGATTCAACCCGGCAAACCCAAATCGATATCGCGCCGAGTTTAGCACAGCTATTGAAATTTCATACTCTTCTTGCAACCGGCACCATTATCCCGTCTGCATTTATAATCCCGGGGATGGAAGCCTACCGTATGGAACAAGGCTGGAATTTAATTTCGATTCCCCGGCAAACAAGCACCAAGGATAAAGCGCTCCTTTTCCCCACCGCAATCTCACCGGCATTCATCTATAACGGCAGTTATGTTGAAAAAGAAACGCTGGAAACTGGCGTTGGTTATTGGATGAAGTTTGGTCCGGAACACGATCTATTCATTACAGGATATGACCTCCACGCCGATACCATCAACATTGAGGAGGGATGGAATCTTGTTGGAACTCTGGGCGTTCCGGTTTCTTTGAATAACATCAGTGTGAGCACGCCCGATATTACATTGAGCGATTTCTTCGGCTTCAATGGCAATTATTATACTGCTGACACGCTTTTACCGTGTCGCGGTTATTGGGTAAAAGCAAACCGGAGCGGACAACTTTTTTTAGACGCCTCCACCCCTTTGAATCGAGAGTTGAATAAATGATGCAAAGAATTTTACCGGCACCGATAATTAGAAAACCATATGATCAGTTCACATAAACATGAACGCTGCTTCAGCGGAGACGCAGACCGTTTGCGCCGCCCCGAGAGAGTCGCTCTTCTTGAAGTGGAACGTGTTGTCGAACTTAGCATAGAAGGTCTAAGAGTAAAAACTCTTCTCGATGTCGGAACTGGAACCGGTATATTTGCTGAGGCATTTGCCAAACACAAAATTCGG
This sequence comes from Bacteroidota bacterium, assembly GCA_020056225.1. Lineage (GTDB taxonomy): Bacteria > Bacteroidota > Ignavibacteria > UBA10030 > SZUA-254 > JAGVIE01. Next base: position 28,088 of record JAGVIE010000053.1, on the reverse strand, counting down.
GTTACCGGCATCGATCCGAATACAGAGCTGCTTGAAATCGCAAGAACCGTTCTGCCGGACGCAGAATTTCTAAAAGGTACCGCTGAAGATATTCCATTCCCCGACGAATCGTTCGATTTAGTAATTCTAATTCACGTCCTGCACGAAACCGACGACATATTCAGAACACTTATTGAAGCGAAGCGTGTTGCCAGAAAAAGAGTCATCGTGCTTGAATGGCCCTATATTGAAGAAGATCAGGGACCGCCCTTGCATCATCGTCTGAGACCTGAAGATATTGAAAATGCCGCGAGCAAAGCCGGATTACAAATCGAGAAAATAGAATTAAAACATATGGAGTTTTATCGTCTCAGCCCAATTCACTGACAGGATAACCGTATGATTAGAAATCGAACCATAAGAAAAATCTTTTCCGCTAATCCAACAAGGGAAGGCGCGGGCGTTCATTTAAAACGTGCTTTCGGTTATAACGAGGTACCGTTATTCGATCCTTTTTTATTGTTCGATCACTTTGGCTCAAACAATCCGCAAGATTACATTAAAGGATTTCCATGGCATCCGCACCGAGGTATAGAAACTATTACATATATCCTTCGTGGTAATGTTGAGCACGGCGACAGCATGGGAAACAAAGGTGTGATTGGTTCAGGCGATGTTCAATGGATGACTGCAGGCAGTGGAATTATTCATCAGGAAATGCCGAAGGGAGATAATGATGGTTGGAATATGGGATTTCAGTTGTGGGCTAATCTTCCCAAAACTCAAAAGATGATGCCACCTCGTTATCGCGACGTGAAAAACTCTGCAATACCGGAGATAATGACAGCAAAGGGCGCAAAGATCAAAATCATTTGCGGCGAGGTTGATGGCACAAAGGGACCGGTTAAGGATATCGTGATCGATTCGGAATATCTTGATGTAACCGTTCCGGTTAAAACGGATTTTATTCATCCAACCAAACCTGGACACACTTGTTTCGCTTATGTAATTGACGGCAAGGGATATTTCAGTGATGAAAAGAAAACGGTTGCAGGCGAGAATCTGGTTTTATTTAACGATGGAGAACGGGTTGTTATCAGCACTGACACTGAACCTGTGCACTTCCTCCTTATTTCCGGCAAACCGATAGGCGAGCCGGTTGCATGGTACGGACCGATTGTAATGAACACGCAAGCAGAACTGAAGATCGCGTTTGAGGAGTATAATGATGGGACGTTTATTAAATAACAGTTTTAAAACAGAATAACTTCATTGAACTCACCCTATAGGGGCTGTCTAATAAATCCGAGAGAGTGTCACATTGAGCTTGTCGAAATGTGAAATTGAGCGGCATTGAGCCTTCGACAAGCTCAGGCAGACAGTAATTGATTCTTTTAGACAGCCCCGTTTCTCCTTGGACTGCACCCTTTCTCTATCTGTATAGAAGTTAAAGATCCCGCCACTTTTTTGGCGGGAGTGGCTAGGGGATGAGTCCAAAAAATGCATGGTACGGACCAATCACAATGAACACGCAAGCAGAACTGAAGATCGCATTTGAGGAATATAATAGTGGGACGTTTATATAATAACAGTTTGATTTGTTTTTGTATTTTCCTTCTCACTTCACATTTTCGTATATTCATACTAAATAATAAATCCTAATATCTAAATCCTAAACAAATTCAAAACCCTAAAATCTAAACGGTTGGGGTCATGTTTTTTAATAATTTGTACATTTATATTTAGAAATTGTTTAGTATTTAGAATTTCGTGTTTCGGATTTTATATCTCAACTACTCAATACTCGAGATTGCTTTCACTCAATCACATATCGATCCAATTCGGCGGCAGAACGCTGTTCGATGATGTCTCACTTGTTATAGGTCCGCATGACCGCATCGGTTTGGTCGGCTCCAACGGCACAGGTAAATCAACACTCCTTAAAGTTATCGCAAGCATCAATCAATCGGATAGCGGGGGTATCAGCAAAGCGCATTACGTAACAGTCGGTTATCTGCCTCAGGATGGAGTTATTGCCTCAGGCAAAACACTTTACAAAGAAGTTGAGACAGCGTTTGAAGATATAATTCTTGTACAGCAGGAAATCGAGGAAGCGCATCAATTGCTTTCATCTCTTGATCCGTTATCGGAAGATTACAGCGATACTTTAGAAGTGTACGGCGAGCTTCAGCACAAGTTAGAAGACCTCGATGCATTCAGGATGAAATCAAAAATCGAACGTGTACTGATGGGGCTTGGTTTCGCGGTAACCGATTTCGAACGGCAGACCGAAGAATTCAGCGGCGGCTGGCAGATGCGTATAGCTCTAGCAAAACTTTTACTGCGAGAACCATCAGTGCTTCTTTTAGACGAACCGACTAATCATCTCGACATCGAATCGCTGCAATGGCTGGAAGAATATCTGCGCAACTACAACGGCGCAATCATACTCGTTTCGCACGACAGGGCATTTCTCGATTCGCTGACAAAAAAAACTTTAGCGCTCAGCATGGGCAAGTTTGAAGTTTATTCCGGGAATTATTCTTTCTACGAAAAAGAGAAAGTTGTGAGAAGAGAGCAACAAGTCAACGCTTATAAAAATCAGCAGCGCCAGCTTGCGCAAACGGAACGGTTCATCGAACGGTTTAGATATAAAGCGACTAAAGCCCGTCAGGTACAAAGCCGCGTTAAACAGCTTGATAAGATTGAGCGGATTGAAATTGAAAATGACGAAGAAGAAATCCGTTTTCATTTCCCGTCACCGCACTCAAGCGGCGCGATAGTGATGGATTTGAAAAACATCAATAAATATTACGGAATATTAAAAGTCTTTGATAATTTAAATTACACAATAGAGCGGGAAGATAAAATTGCAATTGTAGGCGTGAATGGATCGGGCAAGTCAACTTTTGTAAGAATTCTTGCGGGCACAGAACCATTCCAGTCCGGCGAACGAAAGATAGGGCACAATGTTATCCTCTCTTACTTCGGTCAGCATCAAGCCGAGGAGCTTGATCTCTCGAAGGAAGCAATCCAGATAATTGATGATGTTGCAATCGGTGAAATAAGAACAAAGCTGAGAACGATTCTCGGCTCTTTTCTGTTTCATGGCGATGATGTATTCAAGAAAGTTTCAGTACTTTCCGGCGGCGAGAAAAGCCGGCTCGCATTAGCCAAAATGTTGTTACATCCGGCAAACTTCCTTATTATGGACGAACCGACGAACCACCTCGATATGCGCTCGAAGAAAGTTTTGCAGGATGCGCTCTCGGAATACGAGGGCACTTACGTGATAGTCTCGCATGACCGCGCCTTTTTAGATCCGATAATTAATAAAGTAGTTGAGTTCAGCTCGGGGAATATTCGTACTTTCCCCGGCAACGTCTCAGATTATCTCACAAAGAAAAAAGAAGAACGTGAGACAGCGGTAAACAAATCTGCAACCTCAAATTCAAAATCCGCAGTTCCGGATCAGACTACACAACTGTCAGAAAAAGAACGCAAGCGTATTGAAGCCGAGAAGCGCCAAAGGCTGTATAAGACACTTCTCCCCTTCAAACAAAAATTAGAGCTGACTGAGAAAGAAATATCACGATTGGAATCGCGAAAAGATGAAATCGCAACGATGATGGAAAATCCGGAATTCTATATAAATGGCGAGCAGGTAAAGAATATTTCGCGCGAATCTAAAGAGATTCAACAAAAATTGAATGATAAATATTTTTTTTGGAATGAGGTAATGAGTAAAATCGAAGAAATCGAGAAAAAAGATAAGTAAATCACCCACCACAATCAACGCTATTCTAATTTGATTATTGGTTATTAATTATTTAAATTCTGTCAAATCTCAATTTCGAACTAAATGTTTCTTTCTTTATAGAACGGGTGGTCTATCATGAAAACATTACTATTAATCTGCTCAGCCCTGCTGTTGTTTTTAATAAGCTGTAAGGAAGGTCCACAGGGACCAGCCGGTCCTCCTGCTGAAGATCCGACAGATCCCAATATTGCGCCACGCGTTGTTTGGGTATGGTTAGACTCTCAGAGACCTTATTACTGGATCTGCGATAGTTACTCAAAACTAAGCGATTCGTTACCGATAGGATATATACCCGGCAGACTGCTCATCCGATTTAACAAAATCATGGTGAGTTACACTGTAATCCCGAATGTAACCCTCCTTCCCAAAGAAGATGGTTATGCATATCTTAGTGCCTGGGGTGCAACTTCAATTGACGGTCAAACGTTTGAATTGCCTATCTATGGTTATTTTAAACTCGGGCATACCTATACTGTAACTGTTGGCAAAGAAGCTACAGATGTTACAAATAGAAAATTAGGAATTAACTTCCAAAAAGTTTTAGTACCTGAACCGGTACTTCGAATCAGAACCACATATCCCGAGAACAATGATACATCGGTTTATTTCATTTCTTCGATATATGCCACATTTAATTCACCGGTAGATCCCAATTCATTATCCAATAATATAACTATCTCACCATACGTTAAAGGTTCATGGGTATCCAATTATTCCAATTTGGAAAATATATCTTTTTATCCCGATTCCAGTTTCAGGGGGAACACTTGGTATGAAATTACTTTCTCAACAGGCATCAAAGATACACTCAATAATCACCTTCCATATCCTGCCACTTTCAGATTCAAGACCATTCCATTCAGAGTTACCAGCACATACCCGTGGGATGGTCAGCAATATGTAAATCGGTCGGAGAATATTACAGCTTTCTTTTCGGCTTATATTGATACATCATCGGTTCGAAATGCAGTTACTATTTCGCCACCTGTAAATGGAATGTTCGATATATATAATACGCAATTTATATTCGATCCATATCAAAGTTTGTTACCAGATACAACATACACTGTGACGATTCGATCATCAATGCGGTCAAGGGCTGGAGATACTCTCGCAACGCCCTATTTATTTTCTTTTAAAACATTGAATTAATATGGCGCCAAAAAGCGAATTGACATTCAAACCTCTCGCAACAAAAACATGGGAAGATTTTGCAACACTCTTCGGCGAGCGCGGCGCGTGCGGCGGATGCTGGTGCATGTCGTGGCGGTTAACGCGTTCCGATTTTGATAAGAAAAAAGGTGAAGGCACCAGGCGGGCGATGAAAAAATTGGTAGTGAACGGCGAGCAGATCGGTATCATCTCTTACATGGACAACAAACCAATCGGCTGGTGCGCAGTTGCGCCGCGGGAGAAATACATTAAGCTTGAAAATGCGCGCGTGTTAAAGCGGATCGATGATGAACCGGTCTGGTCGATTACCTGCTTCTTCCTCGCCAAAGATTTCAGACGTAAGGGATTATCGGTTGAGATACTCAAAGGTGTTATTGATTATTGCGGGAAAAAGAAAGTAAAAATCCTCGAAGCATACCCGATACTCCCTTACTACAACAACATGCCTGCGGCGTTCGCATGGACGGGATTTCTATCCTCGTTTGAGAGTGCCGGCTTCAAAGTAGCGAAGCGTTGGTCCAAAGCCCGACCTATTATGCGGTATTATTTGTAACCCAGCCAGTACATCCTCTCCTCTTAGGAGAGGACTTCGTCATAAGCTCAGTCGAACGATTATAGGTGAGGTCACTATCATTGGGAATTTCCAGAAATATTACTTGACACTAACGAACAAGAATAGTATATTCATGGCACGCGTAACCGGGGAGAAAACAGATCATAATAATAAACCGGACGCGGGAGTTTTTCAAAGATTCGATGCTTTAGATTTGTTGACAATGTGTCTATTATACCATTTGTTGATATATTTGATATGCAATCACAGTTATTGAAAAAACGTTTTACGATAAACAGACTCTAGATAGATCTGATGACTTGTCTAATACCTTATGAAGTCTCATGATGAAATTATTAAATTCACTACCATCTGCCGCTTCCATTCTTCTTATTATTTCCATTATTACAGTTATCATAACCGCAAGGACAATAATGGACACCTCTTCAAATAATGTTATTGTAAATCTCGAAAATAAAGTAGATATTTTTGATCGTGCCGTTGTTATCGCGATCTTATTTAGCGTCATTTTCAGTGCGCTCCTCTTAATATACCGAGCAAAACTCAACTCTGAACAGAAAAAACAAATTGCCGAATTAGAGTTGGGGGTTTCAACCGCCAATAAAACAGCCGAAGAGGCCCGCCTACAAACAGAGCGGGAACATATTAAACGTCTTGAATTACAGAAAGCGATTGCGCCAAGGGAAATTGACATTGAATCTCTTGCACGAGATCTCAAGCCATTCTCTGGTTTTACCGTTATAATCGATGAACTTGCTGAACTCGAAACAAGCCTGCTCGCCCAAAAACTTCGTGATGCACTTGCAAAAGCTGGTTGCGTGAGCAAGGAAGGAATCATCATGACGTCAACAAGAAGCCCTGACTGGATTGGTACAAAAGTTATCGGTAATTTCAATGGTTTGATGCCCGATGCCCTGCTTGCACAATTTGGTATTATTATCCATAATCACTTTCTCGCGCATGGTATTCAAACACAAATATTAAATTTATCGGATGAATCTCTTCCACCGAAGACTATAAAAATACAGCTTGGGCTTAAACCACCAATAAAAATGTAAAATGCAGACAAGTCGACTCATAGAGAACCATTGCTCCACCCACAAAAAATTTATCTGTTGCAGTTCGTTTCACAACGACATTTTTGTTGCGAACATTAGTCGCCATTTGGGCACTCCATGCAATTAAGATGAAAAATTCCATATTAAAATATCTCGTCGCCCTTTCTTTCATGTTTGGTTCGTCCTCTATCTACGCTCCGGCTCAAGATAAGCTACTGTTCTTATTATCCCAGACTCATACGCTTCAAGAAAAAGGAGATTATCTATTCGCGGCCAAGCTATTCAAACTCATTCAATCGAGGACAAAAGATTCAACAATTATCGCCGACGCACTCTACGGTTATGTTACCTGTGGAGATCGTGCCGCCGAGGCTTTCACTGTTCGCCATTATACATCTGAGAGTTTTCATGAGATGAACAGTGACTCAACCTGGAGAGCACAACTCGATTCAATCCTGCAACTTGATATTACAAACTTCGCCGAAGTGGGTATCCAACTGAAAATTATCACCCACTTTGAGACTTACTGTGTCAATGTAGACACTTCAACCCGCCAGTTATTGTCCAAGAACTTTTCAAGTACTCAGTTTGGAGAGCTTGCAACATTTGATCTTATTACCGACGAAGTGAAATCCGATGGTTATCCAGTTTTTAACGATCCTCATGAGGTTATTAAACGTGCCACCGCCTTTCTCACACGCTATCCCAGTTCAACCTATAAGTATGATGTCTTTCACATTCTTGGTCGCGCTTTTCAAGACCTATGGGAATTTTCACGTGGGTCTTATGCCGATATGTTAACAGAAAAGGAACAAGCAAATCCAGAGGAATTACGACAAGAGGCAATCAAGTATCTAAAATTAGCAAAAGCCAATCGCAAAAAACTCCTGAAGCTCGAATGGGATGTAACGTCAGAAGACGTATTGAATAAATTGAAAAATAAAGAGGACACAAACGGTTATTTCTACTTCGGGGACTAGTAATCAATCGTACCAAAACGGCAGTTACACTTTCTAAAATGTCCCCGAAAAGAGAATTAGTGGCAAGCAAAATCTACGCAAGCGGGACCGCGAATACATATGAGATAGAACTTACCATAACCACCGTTTGACACTTTCCTTCTTTCTTGTTACATTCTTCAGAATGATATTTCCTTAATTCTTAAATCCGGTAAATTCACCATCATTGTTTGAACCTCAATAGGAGTACACATTATGCCGTACACATACGAACAGTTAAGTAAAATGACAGTTATCGAACTTCGTCAAATCGCCGACGGGATCGATCACGAAGTAACCAAAGGTCACAGCACAATGCACAAGGATAAACTTCTGCCCGCATTATGTCAGGCTCTTGGCATCGAGGCACATGCGCACCATGAAGTGAAGGGTATAAACAAAGCAAAAATAAAAAAAGAAATCAGAGCGCTTAAGAAAGAGCGGGCAGCTGCTTTGGAAACGAAAGACGGTGATAAACTGCATGACGTTCGGGAACAAATCCACCGCCTCAAGCGTGAACTCAGGAAGCACATTGTATAAACAAGAATATGCTATGAAGATTTGTGTGACTGCCTATTCTTTCGAAAGAAATATTTATGACTGAAAATCCGATTATAAAGAAACTCAAAATGAAACCTGCCCGGCGGATTGCGATCATCAATCCGCCTGAAGGTTATGAAAACCAGTTCGGCTCTGCGGCCGGCAACATCGCAGTGCATAAAGAGTCGAAGAGTTCATTCGACTTCATTCAGATTTTTGCCGGAAGCGCGCGTGAACTCGAGCGGCAAACACCAAAGATTCTTCGGATCATTCAACCTGAAGGTGTTCTGTGGGTTTCGTATCCAAAACTCAGTTCAGCTCAGAAGTCAAACCTGAGCCGTGATAAATGCCGGGAGATCATGAGGAAGTTCGGCTGCCGCCCCGTCTCACAGATATCGATAGATGAAGTCTGGTCTGCAATGCGTTTCAAATTGGCGGCGAACGTTGTGAGCAAAAAAATAGAAACTCCATCAGTAGATATGGTGAAGCGGATAGTGAAAATTCCCAAAGACCTGAAGACAGAGTTTCTGAAAAATAAGAAAGCGGAGGCATTCTTTAATACGCTATCGTTCACATACAGGAAGGAATATGTTCGGTGGATTGAAACGGCGAAGAAGGAAGAGACACGGGCGGCGCGCGTTTCAAAGACGGCGGTGATGTTAGCACAAGGATTAAAAGAGCCATTCTGAAAATACTCATTCCACAACGACACAGTTTAGCATGAATTCTCCTATTCCGAAACCATCCGTACCGCGTAGGTGGCTTTATGCTATCGCGGGACTCATATGGAGTATTGCAGGATTTATCCTGATCGAGCGCGCTTATGGCTGGTTAGACGATCTTGAGACGGGACAGTTGATCATTGTACTTTCACTCGGCGCCGGCCTTTCACTGATTTTTTATTTCTTCGGCTTCATAAAGATAGCTCGAAAAAATCTTAACCGCATCAACTCACTGCCGGAGAGCGTATGTATTTTCGCTTTTACGGCATGGAAAGGATACCTGATCATCGCGTTCATGGTTACAGCGGGGATATTGCTCCGTAATTCTTCTTTCCCGAAACATTACCTCTCGGTGCTATACGTTGCGATGGGCGGCTCGTTACTTATGGGAAGCAGTTTATTCTATATGAAATTTTTCAATCATAACTCAAAACGAAAGTCATAACATATCATGAACATGCACGAATGGATTAAAGAATTCCCCGGCGCTGTAACCGTCTGCGATACTCAGGGGATAATAATCGAGATGAATAAAAAAGCTATCGATACTTTTTCAGATGACGGAGGAGCAAAGTTGATCGGTACAAATTTATTGGAATGTCACCCGGAACCGTCCCGCACGAAAGTCGGGGAGCTTTTAAAATCGCAGAAGAAAAATATTTACACCATCGAGAAGAACGGTATCAAAAAACTGATTTATCAGTCGCCGTGGTTCAAAGATGGAAAGTATGCCGGTCTGGTCGAGCTATCGCTTGAAATTCCGTTCGAGATGCCGCACTTTATCCGCAGTTAATCTTACTTGCTATTACAGCACACGGTCCCAAAGTCAGAATGGAAATCTCACCGATGCTGTTACTCTCGGAACAATCCTGCCGTTGTGCGTGAGGTCAGGGCTGACATCAAAATCGTACAAATGCGCTCCGGCGTAAGCATCGACGATATTTAATACATAGAGGACACCGAGGAACCATGCGAATTTATCTCGTTCGTCGTGGTAAAAATCCCGCAGTCGAACATACTGATCGCTCGGGTTTAGCGCATTCTTGTCTCGGAAATCTTTATAGCTCTTGTTCAAGTCCAGCCATTGATATATCCAGTAACCGCCCACAGCCCAGATTATCGGCGGCTTCCAATAATTTTCATTGTAGATTTGCCCCAAGCCGGGAACTGCCGCAGAAAGACCCATAGCTAATAAAGGAGATTTGGATAGATGGAAAGTTGTATCAACCGGTTTTTGATTATTCACGATAAGCGAATCCTTCGCTTCCGGGTCGGTGGTGATTGATGTATCAGGATAAATTATTGTTGAATCGGTTTGAGCGTTAACGAGTGAGAGCCATAAGAACAACTGACCAAAAACAAATAACCGTTGGCAAACTCTCCTCATCCGTTTATCACTTAGCCATTCACGACTACGATTGCATCAATCTCGACTTTCACATCGCGTGGGAGCCGTGCTACTTCGATGGTCGAGCGAGCCGGCGGGTCGTTCTTAAAGAACTCTGCATATACCTCATTCATACCGGCGAACTCATTCATATCTTTCAGGAAAACTGTAGTCTTGACCACATCATCCAGCTTCGCCCCGCCTTTTTCGATGATCGCCTGAAGGTTTTTTATCGCCTGCCGTGTTTGCGCTTTAACATCTCCCTGAATCACCTGTCCGCTGTGCGGATCTATGGGCACCTGTCCGGCAACAAAGAGAAACGAACCCTGCGCGACTATCCCCTGATTATACGGACCTATTGGCGCCGGAGCTTCTTTAGTAAGTATAATTGATTTTGCCATAAGTTTTCCTATTATTGTTCGATTGAGGAAATTAGATCAAACAGGCGGCCCAGGTCGTCGCTGTTATAAAATTCGATTATAATTTCTCCGCTGCCGCCGTCTTGAACATTGACCTTGACTTTAGTAGCAAAGATTTGCTGGATTCTATCGGCTATACTTTCTTCAACGGTTCCCGGACTCTTTGTGCCGCGGAATGTTTTTTTGCTCGATTTTTTACCGGCATCGCGGACAAGTTTTTCCACTTGCCTGACATTTAAATCTTTCTTGATGATTCGTTCATATATCCGGAGTTGCGTTTGTTCATCAGGCAGCGAGACAAGCGCGCGTGCATGTCCCATCGTTAATTGATTTTTCCGGAGCGCGTCCTGTATAAGCTTCGGCAGTTTCAGGAGACGAAGAAAATTAACGATCGTTGTGCGGTCTTTACTTATTTTCTTTGCGACCTCTTCGGCGGTGAAACCGACATCGTGCATCAATCGCTGGTACGATATTGCAATTTCAATCGGGTTAAGGTGCTCGCGCTGAAGATTCTCGATCAATGCAAGTTCGAGCATCTCTTCATCGTTCTTAACTTCGATGATATATGCCGGGATTGTTTTTAATCCGATTTCCGTCGATGCGCGAAGGCGTCTTTCACCCGAAATGAGATCGAACATTCCATCCTTCGCCTGCCGAACGGTGATCGGCTGGATGATACCCTTCTGCTTGATCGATTCTTTCAGCTCATCGAGCGCCTGCTGATCGAAGTCGGCGCGAGGCTGGAAAGGATTCGGACGAATACTTGAAATATTTATATCTGCATTCGATCCTTTATTCTCCGCGACAATTATGGTTTCATTCGACGGTCGCTCCGACACAACGGGTGTGCGTATCAGCGCCGACAAACCTTTTCCCAAACCACCTTTTGTTTTTGACATATTGTTTTATACCGTAACTTCCTGCCGAACTGTTGTTGTTTGTTGACGTTTCAGGAATTCTTTTGCAAGTTCCATATAATTACGCGCACCCGATGATACCGCTTCATACAATAAAATCGGTTTGCCGTAGCTCGGCGCTTCACTAAGCCGGACATTGCGCGTTATGATAGTTGAAAATACTTTATCCCCGAAAAACTTTTTTACCTCTTCCACTATTTGATTTGATAACCGCAGACGGCTGTCAAACATCGTCATCAGAACTCCTTCAATTGTCAATGCAGGGTTTAGATTTTTCCGGATGATGTTAATCGTGTTGAGAAGTTGCCCAAGTCCCTCAAGCGCGTAATACTCGCACTGTACCGGGACGATAACTGAGTCTGCGGCGACCAATCCGTTGAGTGTAAGTAGACCGAGCGACGGCGGACAATCTATAAAGATGTACTCGTAATCATTTCTTACCCTTTCGACAATATTCTTCAGAACCATCTCGCGGTTCTCGATATCAACCAGCTCAACCTCGGCGCCGACCAGATTAATGTGAGATGGAAGAAGCGAAAGATACGGCATTTGTGTTTTGACGATAACATTGCGGGGGGCAACATCGTTTATTAGAACATCGTAAACGTTATTCCCCTCGCTTCTCGTATCTACACCTAAACCACTTGTCGAATTTGCCTGCGGATCTATATCGATAAGCAGGGTTGAATGCTCGGCTACGGCAACACCCGCCGCAAGATTGATTGCAGTAGTGGTTTTTCCAACTCCCCCTTTTTGATTTGCAAGAGTAACAATTTTACCCATATTAATTTCCCACCTTAAGCAAAGATGAGCGAGAACTCCTAATGAAATACTGATGAGAACAAATCGAACAAGAAACCAATTTTTCTACAATGTGCATATTAATGATGGTCAAATATAAAATAATTTTCTACAGAAAGCAATGATGCCGATGAGTCATAATCTGCACATATCCCTTACGAATGTTAATCCGAGATCAATCGTATCGAATCATGCTGTGTAAAGGATATAATATGAACCCCCAGTAACAGAAGTCCGATATCCTCGATAACACGCAGCCATCCCACCTTGGAATCGTTCGACGCACCAAAGCAGCCGCAATCTATTATAAGTCCCCTCATTATTGCAGATACCAACATAATAATGAACAAGGATAGTAATACTGAAAGTAAAAAAGAACTTGAGCGAACAAATGTTCCGCTGACGAGAAAAACACCGCAGAGCAGTTCCATCCACGGAATTATTAAAGCGACCAAATTCACAAACGATAACGGCAGTATTTGATATGCTTGCACGTTGATGGCGAATATTTCCGGCAGGACAATCTTTTCAACGCTTGCGGCAATGAATACCATCCCGAGAATCAGGCGGGAAAGAAGGAGAATATATTTACTAGAGAGAATGTTTTTCATATCGACTAATAATTTATCGAAGTTGTATCGATCGGCATTTTTGCCTGTGTCCATCCATCCCATCCATCATCATAAATGAGGAGATGTTTGAATTCCATCACTTTCAAAAAATCTGCCAGCATTTGTCCGAGGTCGCATTCGGGATTATTGCAATAAATAATCACCAGAGTATCGCGCGGAATAGTAACAAGCTTATCGAAATATTTTTCAACATCCAAAGCCGGAATGTTACTCGCCCCCTTAATATGTCCTTGTTTGTATTCCCCGGCGCTACGTGCGTCGAGCATTACACCGCGCTTTTCTCCAAGTAATTTTTTCAACTGCACCAATGAGATTATCTTGAAATCAGATTCATGAATTGTCGGGTACAATTTTGCCATAGAATCTTGGTTGCGAAGAGCGCGCTCGTGCAGGGGGGCAATTACTTTCACACCATGCGTAGAATCGTCGAGCGAAGACCGAGAGAACAAAACCGAATCCGGCGCCGCAATTTTCAGGATCTCCTTACGGATTAAAGAAATTCCTCTGCTTGAGAAAGCATTATATACAAGCGCCAGAAATACTGAGAGCAGGAGTATCATAAAGATTTCACGAAGGAGCGGAGTGATTTTTGTCATCTGCGTCTCAAGAAAATTTCTCGCCAATTGTTAAGCGGTAGCCGCGTAAAAAATCTTCAGCGGACATTCGTTTCTTTCCCTCTAATTGCAAATCCAATAATTCGATTGCGCCATCATTCGTTTTGATAATCAATTTATTATCTGCTTGCAGAACTTCACCGGATGTGCATTTCTTATCGACATCGACAAATTGAGAACGATAAATTTTCAATATGCGTCCATCATACACCGTGAAAGCCCCCGGTCTTGGTGATAATCCGCGAATAAGATCGTGAATTTGAACAGAAGGTTTATCCCAATCTATCTTGCAATGATCTTTAAATATTTTCGGTGCGATAGAAGCAAGACTATCGTCCTGAAGCTTTGGAGAAATTTTGCCTGCTTCGATTAAGCGAACAGTATGCAGAACTATTTCCGCGCCGATATCCGATAGCTTGTCATGTAGTTCTCCTGCATTTTCATCGGGACCGATGGGTACGCGCGCTTGCAGGATAATATTTCCGGTGTCAACCTTTTCCTGCAGAAAGAACGAAGTTACGCCGGTTTCTTTTTCCCCGCGGATGATCGCCCAGTTGATAGGGGCGGCGCCTCTATACTTCGGGAGTAACGATGCGTGAAGATTGAATGAGCCAAGTTTTGGTATTTGGAAAACTTCAGGAGGAAGAATTCTGAACGCTACAACAACGAAGATGTCGGGTTTGAGATAGGTTAATTGCCGGATAAAATATTCATCCTTCATCCGTTCGGGCTGTAAAATCTGCAGTCCCTGCTTCAGGGCGTATTGCTTCACTGCTGAAGTAGACAGTTGCAGCCCTCTGCCTGCAGGTTTATCAGGGACAGTGACAACAGAAACGATATCGTAATGATTATCGAGCAGGATTTTTAAACTCGGTATTGCAAAATCCGGCGTACCCATGAACACAATTCGCATTTGCACTCAGTAATTGATTGACATTAATTGATCTATAAAGGAATGTCTGCCGCAGTTACAACAGGGTAATTTACTTCTATTTCACCGCGATGAATTTTTTGTAAAAGCTCAGCGTGCATCTTTCGTTTTTCAGGCGTGAGATAATCAATGAAGAGAATTCCGTTAAGGTGATCGATCTCGTGAAGCATCACTCTTGCGAGCAGATCTCCAGCTTCAATTTCACGATCATGAAACCCGGTATCTTTAAAACGCACTTTAATTGTTTTTGCTCTCTCAACTTCATCCCGGACGTCCGGAACGCTCAGACATCCTTCCTCTATCGTCCACGAGTCTTTCTTATCGATAACCTCCGGATTGATGAGTGCAAATGGTTTAATGTTTTCCAACCCTTCAATTTCTGAAACATCGATACTGATCACCCGCTGTAAGACACCCACCTGATTTGCCGCAAGTCCTATGCCGCTTGCCTTACGCATTGTCTCGAACATATCCATGATTAATTGTATCACATCGTCCGTTAATTGCTTAACAGGCAGGGCTTTCTTTCTAAGAACCGGTGAACCATCTGTATATATTGGTAAAACTGCCATTTCTTTATCCATCAAATTTCAATATTAATATAAATATCAACAAAAAGAAAAACAAAAGAGTTGCTTATTCAACGATCCTGCGTGCACCGAGAAAACGTTTCCGGTAATATTCGCTTTCCATCAGCGATATAGTAACACCGATTGAAAGACTCGCATGCGCAAAAAGTCCATCACCGACGTAGATACCGACATGTGATGGCCGCTTTTTTCTTGTTTTAAAGAAAACCAAATCACCGAATTTTAAACTGTCCAGCATGATAGGTGTGCCGCTTTTATATTGATCGCCGCACGAGCGCGGTAAGGTGATGCCCAGGGCATCGTTAAAAATGTTTACCGCGAATCCGGAACAATCGAATCCCGTGCTATCGTCGCTGCTGCGCCGATACCGGATCCCCATCAATCCCATGATTTTGGTTAGAAATTTCTGCCTGTCGATTACCGGATTATTCTCGATTGCCGGCGATTTTAGTGCCGTACTGAAAACGGGTGGTATCTCATCTTCGAGCAGTTCTTCCTCATCCATTTCAGAATCATCGGAAAGATCTTCAGCTTGATCGATCGTGTCTGCGACTGTCTGTTCATGTATTGTTGTAATGCGCGAAGATGACGAACAGCCGGGTATGGAAATATTTAGAATGCATACCAAAAAGATAATCCCCCATATGCTTCGCAACATCAAGCAAACGCGGGTAAAAAACTTTTGAGCCATCCTTTTTGCCGGATGGCTCATCGTACTAACCAAGGTATGCCCGCAATTGTTTACTGCGAGACGCATGACGCAATCGTCGAATCGCCTTTTCTTTAATTTGGCGAACACGTTCTCTGGTAAGTTGGAATTTTTCGCCGATCTCTTCAAGCGTGAGAGAATGTTCGCGGCCGAGTCCGAAATACAATCGGATAACTTCGGCTTCGCGTTCGGTTAAAGTACCGAGCGCGCGTTCCACTTCTTTACTTAGTGATTCACGTACCAGAAGATGATCAGGCATGGGCGTACGCTCGTCCTGTATAACATCAAGCAGCCGGTTATCCTCGCCTTGAATAAACGGAGCATCCATCGAGAGATGGCGTCCGGAAATTTTTAGAGTATCTGCGACTTCGAAGAGCGACATGTCGAGTTCTTCAGCAAGTTCGCTTGCGCTCGGTTCGCGCTCGAATTCTTGCTCCAGGGTACTAAACGCTTTCCCGATCTTATTCAGTGCGCCTACCCGGTTAAGTGGCAACCTTACGATTCTCGATTGTTCGGCGAGTGCCTGCAGAATCGACTGCCGGATCCACCACACAGCGTAAGAAATAAATTTGAAGCCGCGTGTTTCATCGAATCTCTTGGCAGCTTTTATAAGGCCGAGATTACCTTCATTGATCAGATCACCGAGTGATAATCCCTGGTTCTGATATTGTTTTGCAACGCTAACCACAAATCGAAGATTGGCTTTCGTGAGTTTTTCCAACGCTTTTTGATCGCCCTTCTTGATCCGCCGGGCAAGATCGATTTCTTCTTCGGGGTCGAGTAGTTCAACCCTACCAATCTCCTGAAGATATTTGTCGAGCGATTGGCTCTCACGGTTAGTATATTGCTTTGTCATTTTCGGCATAGCGTTTCCTTACAAGGTAAACTTCATACGTATCCTGTTATGCGCTTCGAGTTTTCTGTACATCGATTCTATCAACAATACCGACGATACTGGCATCGACCGGAGCCATTTCAACCGGTAGCGGTATAGTCGCTTCACGCGCTGTAATATAGAAAATTGTTTCACCGGGTCCTGCACCAATAGTATCGACAGCCACAATCGGGTCGCCGACGGTTTCACGATGCGCATTAAGGGGTTGAATGAATTGAAGCTTGCAATTCATCAAACTTTCATCCTTCCTTGTTGCCCAGATCGTTCCGATGACCTTTCCAAAAAACATAAGCAGATTATTGTTTTAGTTATTCAGTAATATCTAATTTGTCAACGACTGCCATGATGACGGCATCAACGGGTTTATTTTTAGTCAATGCTGTTTGGCGGGCAGAGCTTCCGCTGCATACAAGCACAACATCACCAACGCCGGCTTGAACTGTATCAACTGCGACAACGAATGTATCTTTAACTTTATAATCTAAGCCTACATGTTTGACGAGCTGGAACTTCATACCGACCAATTCCTCGTCTTTCCTTGTTGCCCATATTGTACCGATAACTTTTCCTAAAAACATATCAGAATCCTGTCTTTATGTACGAATACGGTGATTTGATGTTGCTTTTCTTTCGAAACCATTCCGACAACATTACGCACGATGACATCGTAAACTGTCACCTCCAATCGATCTCAAGAAGTGTTCGATAATACTGTTTGATTACAGCGCAAAAATTTCCAGATCGTCTTGTTCGATTATACTTTCAGAAACTCTTAAGCGTAAATCTCTTTCTCGTTACATTTACACACCTGCATACGGCGATGGCTGAACCGAACACTTCCGTGTTTCGACGGTTCCGATACTACATAAAGAACCGGCTGTTTAATCGATCCGCATGTTTGACATTTTTTACCATGCTGCATTGCTGCTTTTGTCGCTTTATCTGCAAACGTTTGTTGTTTTGCCATAACTATTCTTTCTTTTTATTAAATATTCATCTTAATATATTAAAAAACTCTTACAACGTTCCCACCGGCATTCGAAGCATTGCTCAAAACGGCGATTGTGTTGCCAAGAAGCTCTTCTTTTTTCATACCCTCAAGAGCGCCTGCAACCCCGACACTGATGGTGATCGAAAATGTTTTGCCGTCAAGATTGATGACAAGACCAGCAATATTTTTCCGGATTTTTTCCGCCCATAAATATGCTTCATTAGCCGCTGTGTTAATGAGAAGAATGCCGAAACGATCCGATTCATATCTGCCCACAAGATCATAATGCCTAATGCTCGATCGTATTGCTTTTGCCAGCGCAAGTATTACACGCTCAAATCCATCGACACCGAAGCGATGTGTTATATCGTCAGCTTTATCGATCGTAACGAAGAGAGAAGATAGTTCGGTTCCGGTATCGTCCGCACGCTGTAGTTCTTCTTCCATTCTTTGCATGAAAAATTTCTTTGAGTATGTGCCGGTAACATTATCTATGATAACATACTCATTAATAACCTCTTGCATATAGAATATTTCCAGGGCAGAAGCAATATTTTCCGAGAGCCGGTATACCATTTCCAGATCCTGGCGAGAAAAATTAAGTTTCTCGCGGCTCTCCAAACTTATCGCTCCATAACATTTGTTGAGCGAGCTGATAGGCACCGATAGGAACGAACCTCTTTTTTCAAGTTTTTCTTCCGAAAAATATCTGGGAATAGTAAGCGCACTCAGATCATCTATCAAATTATGTGAATTGTGTTTTATCGTTTGCCCGACTATACTTTCCGGAAAATCCACCGCCTGCTCGGTTACAATATAGCCTTCATGCGCTCGATTTGTTATTTTTTTCGCAACCCACGCACGCTTAGCCTCATCGTATAGTACTATCGAAAGAAAATCCCAATTGATGAGTTTCGACGACTCTTCAGCTAATGCCTGAACGATGGTATTTAGCGAAAAATTATTTCTGATACGTTCCTGCAATCGGCGAATCGAGCGTAATAGCTCAGAATTAAGGAGAAGATCATACTTATCGTTATAGCTTTTTATCAAAGCGGAGATCAGTTTTGTGAATTGCCCAAGCAGCGAGAGCGTTTCTGGCCCAAATTCATCACCGGCTTTGCTATCGATAGCAAGAACGGCAACCGGTTGATCCAATACTTTCTCAGCGGAGCTTTGCGAGAAAAAGACCGGCACACCGACGAATGATTTTATTGCTATCGGCTTTTCATAATACTGGAACAATTCGCTTTCGGAGATTGGATTCACTTCCGAAATAAATTCCGGCTTTCCTGTCAACGCAACCTTACTTACCAAATCGTGCCCGATCACAAACCTGCGGGATGAAAAAAAATCTGCGGAATCAGTAACGTGAGCTTCCATTATCATCTGATTCTTCTCTCGGTTTGCCCAGAAGAATGCGACACTATGAGCAAATAGAACTTCCTTGATAACCGCAAGGACTTTGTTTAATAGAAAATCAAATTCGGTCCGAGGCTCAGCATCTTCCTTAAAAATTGCTGAGTCAACATCAAAAAAATCGGACAGATGATATTCCCTCGTTACCGGTTGTTCGTTCTCTCTCATCGGTTTGTAATATTGATCACCACGATGTTTTGCAATCTCGGTAGCGGGTTTCGTGGGCGAGTCGGTTGATTCCACAATTTTCTCTTCCTCATTAACTTCTTCGAGCCGGATATCGCCGTTCATATTTGGTTGGAAATCATCGAAGATAAGTTTTTTCATCATATCATTTCCGATTTGTGAGTGGTTTATATTATTTGATTCCCTGGTACCCGATCGAATCTGAAGGTGTTTGGCGCGCAGAGACGAGAATATCATCAGAGCGGAACCCATAACTATTACCAAACAAATAATTCTAACAAAGAACAAGTCAATTAAAACGCCAGCGATCATAGCACAAATACCGATTGCAAGAATGACGGTTTCTCCCAAAATAATTTTCGATAAATGTGTTTCAAACCATCTTGTTATCGATAAATTTGCCATTCGTGCCCGAATATCGTAGTAAGTTTTTCTCAAAGTGTTTAAATTTAGTGATTATCGCAATAAAAGTCAATGAAAAAGCGCGGTTTCTACAGAATCGCCTAATTGACTTCAGTTGACTTATCGTGTGCCTAAAATTGCAGTGCCTAAATCATACAATATGAGTGAAATATTCCATACTTTACTGATGGATATTGCTATTTTGAAATACAAATGGTATAATTGAAATAAAAGAGATTATGAAAGAAGAAACAATAAATATACTTCTGGTCGATGATGATGCGGGCTATGCTAATGTTATAAGACATCTTCTAAAACCATTTCAGGATAAACGGTTCGAGATTTCTTGGATCAGCGATACTTCTAAGGTGATCGCGCAGCTCAAATCTTCATCGAGAGTCGATCTCGTTCTGATGGATTATTTCCTCCAAAACGGCAATGGACTGGAGTGCATTAAGAAAATATTCGAAGAAAAAATCGAAATTCCAATTATTCTGTTAACATCAAATAAAGATTTCCGGATCGCAATTGAAGCAATGAAATACGGCGTTGAAGATTACCTGATTAAAGAAGAGGCAGTAGATACAATGCTTCCGCGCACGATAATAAATGTATTGGAACGTGTACAATTGAACAAGAAGTTATTAAATATTGAAAAAGAAAAATTAATAACACAGAAAAAAATGGAAGCAGTACAAGAACTGGTTGTCACAATGTGCCATGAATTCAATAACCCTCTTGCTGCGATAAAAATAAGCACAGACATACTAAATCGGCAGTCAATTACACCCGAACAGAAGGAGATCCTTGCCAATCTCAACGCCAATATCACACATCTTGAAAAACAGATCGTGAAATTGCGTGATATAAACACAGAGAAGCAATATTGAAAGTATTCAGAACCCTTTTTTGGTGTTCGAATTTACAATTCATTTTTTTGTTTACTAAATAAAAGAAGTTTGTCTCCGATAGTGTCAAATTATTTGAAGACCTTGATTTTCTATCCGAAATTCTCTATATTGTTAACGTTATGAATTGCCTATTGTTATATCCATGTACTGAATTAAAATTATGCTTTCAGCAAACAATCAGAAAAAGGGGTATGGCAAATATCGATAAAAGGCTTAAAAAAGCGATTAAACATAGATAAGATTTTATAAACGTCCCGCCAAAAAACGGGACATTTTTTTTCTCCGTACCGCTGTTAATAAATGATTCTTCAAAACATTCAAAATATACTTGAGACATGGGCTCCGAAAGATATAGCATGGGAACAAGATAATACAGGGTTACAAATTGGTTCGCCCAATCAACATGTAAAAAACATTCTCATTACGCTGGATGTCAATAACGAAATTGTAGAAGAAGCTCGCAAAAAAAAGACCGACCTGATAATCAGTCATCATCCTCTTCTCTACAAACCTCTGAAGTCAGTTAATTTCGACCAGAGAAATGGCAACCTGGTTCAGAAATTAATCCTATACAAAATCGCACTTTATTCCATTCATACAAATTTAGATTTCACAAAGGATGGCGTCAGCTTCACGCTCGCCGAGCAAATCGGATTGAAAGATATCGATTTTCTGTACAAGGATAAGCAGACGCAAAAAAAGATTGCGGTTTTTGTCCCGCCGGAATATACACAGCGTGTTTCATCGGCTATGGCTGATGCAGGAGCGGGTATCATCGGAAATTACGAAAGTTGCGCATTCGAAACCGATGGCGTCGGAATGTATAAACCCGGCATTGGCTCAACTCCTTTCAAAGGTAAAGCGGGCAATCTGGAGCACATAACTGAAACACGGCTTGAAATGACAGCCCCGAGCTGGAAGGTAAACAGCGTCGTGTCTGCAATGAAGGCGGTTCACCCTTATGAAGAAGTCGCGTACGATATTTATGAACTATCAAATTTTAGCAACGACTACGGCGCAGGCGCTATTGGTATTCTTCCCGGCAGGATGAATAAAAATAAATTCCTCAAACATATCGGGTATTCTTTAAAACTTCCCGTAGTCAAGTACTGTGGAACCGGTAATGCAAAAATCAAACGTGTTGCTGTATGTGGCGGCGGCGGATCGGATTTGCTTTCAGCAGCCATACGACATAATGCGGATGCATTTATAACCGGTGATATTTCTTACCATCGCTTCGAAGAGACTGAAGATAAAATTATTATGATCGATGCAGGCCATTTTGAAACCGAACACCCGATAATTCATAAAATTGCCGTTCGCTTAAAAAATGAATTCATGAAACATTCAGACGATATCAAGATATTCGAATCAAAAGTCCCGAGTAACAATATTCAGTATTTTATACCATGAAGGAAACAACTGTGGAAAATAAATTAAAATTTTTATATGCTCTCCAGCAAGTTGATTCACGTTTGCAGGAAGTGCACGAGCTAAAAGGCGATCTACCTATGATCGTTGATGAACTTAGCAGCAAAGTCGATGCGTTGAAATCAAAAACAAAAGAACTCAATAATATCATCAAGCAATCGAAAATCGACCGCGATAAAGCCGATGTAGATATCATAGATCTTGCCGAAAAAGTTGAAAAATACAAGAGCCAGCAATTGAACGTCAAATCTAACAAACAATATGACGCTCTGACAAGAGAAATCGATGCAGCAGAAAAGAAATCGACAGGGCTTGAAAAAGAAATGGAACTATCTGAAGGAAAACTTGAAATTGCAAAAAGAGATTTGGAGATTGTCACAGTACAATTGGATGAATCGAATAGTGAGCTGAGCGACAGGAAGAAAGAATTGCGGGAAGTAAATAAAGAACATGAAAAAGAAGAACTATCTCTGCAGCATCAACGCGAAAAACTTCTTGTCCGATTAGATAAAATTGAGATCGAGAAATACGAGAGAATAAGAAAAGCAAAAAATGGAACTGCGGTTGTAGCCGTCAAGCGTGGCGCTTGCGGCGGATGCTTCAGTCGCGTTCCACCGCAGAAGATCTTGGAAATCAGGCAAAACTCGAAATTATATGCATGTGAACATTGTGGACGAATACTCGTATCGGATCACATCGTTTCAATCAGCATCGAGATGAAGTGATCCTCCTGCATTACTTGCAAGGCTATCGTGTAAAAACATAGCAATAGCATCCCAGGTGGATATACTGCCAATATCCGGTCGACACATAATCTACGGAATCGAGCAGAAAAATAAGATTTTAAATCACAGAATCAAGGCTGCGCATCGTGCAATCGTCCCGTCTAACTCAATGAGTTAGACGGGAAGGAAAGTCCGAACTCCACAGGACAGAGCACCTCCTAACAGAAGGGTGTTATAAGCGAAAGCTTATGGCAACGGAAAGTGTAACAGAAAATATACCGTCCCGTCTCGATCTTTGGTCGAGACGGGGTAAGGGTGAAAAGGCGTAGGTAAGAGCTCACCAGTTCAGCAGTAATGTTGAAGCTTGACAAACCCTGTTCGGAGCAAGACCATGTAAATTCCGTTTCACGGAAAACGTGAGAAGAGTGGTCCGTTCAACTTTATATTCCCATCGGGAACATGAAGACGGAATGGGTAGGTCGCTAGAACCCGCTCGTGAGAACGGGTCCAGAGAAATGATTGCATCCCGACTGATGGAATACATCAACCGGGAACAGAATTCGGCTTATAGATGCGCAGCCTTATCTTTACTTAATACGATAAAATAAAAATGACAACCAAAAAAACATACCGTTGGTCGGTCGCCTCAAAACCGGATAACCAACTAACCACACAACTTGCCAAGGAAATAAATGTCCCTGAAACTATTGCAAGGATTCTAATTTATCGCGGAATTACAACATACGCCGAAGCAAAGGAATATTTCAGGCCTCAACTTAGTGATCTTCACGATCCATTTTTAATGGATGGAATGCAAAAAGCAGTTGATCGCATCATGAAAGCAATCGAAACAAACGAACGAATTCTAATATTCGGCGATTATGATGTCGATGGAACAACAAGTGTGGCGATGTTATTTCTTTACCTGAAAAAATTAGGGTGCCAATCTATTATCCATATACCCGACCGTATTATTGAAGGTTATGGCATTTCGCTGACAGGTATAAATAAAGGAAAGGAATTTGGAGCCACACTCTTGATTTCAGTCGATTGCGGAATAACTGCAATCGACCAGGTTGAGTATGCCCGATCTCTCGGCATAGATGTAATCATTTGCGATCACCATGAACCAGGACAGTCACTGCCAAACGCTCATGCAGTTCTAGATCCGCTTATCCCGAACTGCAAGTATCCTTTTAAATATCTTTGCGGGTGTGGTGTTACTTTTAAATTAATACAGGCGCTTGAACAACGCCGTGATAACGGACAGCTTGCAAACGACTTCATAGATTTTGCAACACTTGCTACTACCGCCGATATCGTTCCTCTGGTAAAAGAAAATCGTATCCTTACAAAAATCGGTCTTCAGCGAATCAATACTGAGCCGCGTCCCGGCATAAGAGCGCTTATTGAAAGCTCCGGAACTCAGCCCGGCAAAATATCCACAGGGCAGATAGTTTTCGTTTTAGCTCCCCGAATCAATGCGGTCGGGCGAATGGGCGACGCTACCAGAGCGGTGCAATTACTTACGAGCGAAAATTACGAAGACGCGAAACTACTCGCTCAAGTTCTGGAAGAAGAAAACCGAAATCGCAGAAAAATAGATGAGGATACATTTCTTAAAGCACAGGAGTTAGTTGAGAATCTGCTGGACGATGCGAGCGATCCCGCAATCGTATTGCACCACGAGGAATGGCATCCCGGTGTTATCGGTATTGTAGCTTCCCGGCTGGTTGAAAAGTACTATCGACCGACGATCATGCTGACTACCGTTGATGGAGTCGCGAAAGGTTCAGCCAGGTCTATCGTCGGTTTCGATATACATCAGGCGTTAAAACGCGTCGAAGATAAACTGATACAGTTTGGCGGGCATAAATACGCGGCAGGGCTTGCGGTTGAACTCGATAGAGTCGACGAATTTCGCGAAGCTTTCAATGTTGCTGTTGAAGAATTAATGTCGCAAGAAATTCGCACACCGGAATTAAGAATAGATGCAGAAATTTCTCTTGGTGAACTTACTCCGCGGTTTCTAAAGATCCTGAAGGAATTTGCTCCATACGGACCAAGCAACATGCGCCCTGTTTTTCTTGCTCGAAATGTTGAAACGGTTAGCCAGCCAAAAATAGTGGGCAAAGATCATCTCCGATTCCGTGTACGTCAAAATCAATTTGTTCTGGACGCTATCGGATTCGGGCTTGGTTCACTCATCGACGAAGTCCGCGAGAATGGAAAGAGTTTAGATTTGGTTTTTTCGGTTGACGAACATGAGTGGTCATCCGGAGGCTCCGGCACTCCCGAGGCATTCCCTCAACTGAAAGTGAAAGATATCAGAAGAAATACTGTAGATACTGCAACAGTTAAAAATGAACAATTAGATTTTAATTCTAATCAATAAGAAGGAATGTAAGCATGTCTGGTCACTCGAAATGGGCAACGATCAAGCGTAAGAAAGCTGTTACCGATGCAAAAAGAGGTAAGGCGTTCACACAGTTAATAAAAGAAATTACAATCGCCGCACGAATGGGCGGTGGTGATCCAAAAGGTAATCCGCGACTCCGGCTCGCTGTAGATAAAGGGAAAGCAGCCAATATGCCCGCAGATAACATCAAGCGCGCCATCCAAAAAGGAACCGGTGAACTTCCCGGCGTCACTTACGAAGATGTTACATATGAAGGATATGGACCGGGCGGCGTAGCGATTATAATCGAATCGGTAACCGATAATAAGAACAGAACTGTATCCGAAATTCGCCATTTGCTCGAACGGCATAACGGTAAATTCGGCGCTTCAAATTCTGTTGCATGGATGTTCCACCGGAAAGGAATCATCCGTATTTTAAAAGCCAGCCACAATGAGGACGATCTGATGAATCTCGCAATCGAAGCAGGCGCGGATGACATGAAAACAGAAGACGATATGTATGAAATCTACACTACACCGAACAGCTTCGAAACGGTCAGGCAAGCGCTCGAATCTAAAAACATCAAGCCTGAAGAAGCAGAGATTCAAATGATTCCTGAAAATACGGTAAAGGTTGACGGCAAGGACGCAGAACAAGTACTCAGACTCCTGGAAGTTTTGGAAGAACACGAAGATGTACAGCATGTATACGCAAACTTCGATATCGACGAAAAAACTCTGGCATCTTTGAATACATAATACAATTAAATATTTTTTACTTTTGAATTTTAATTTGATTAATGATAGTACTCGGCGTTGATCCCGGCACATTAATTACCGGTTACGGCATCATCGAAACGCGTAACGGAAAGATGAAAATTCTTGATTGCGGCGCAATTAAAAACAACAGCCGGACATCCATGCCGTTGCGTCTAAAAGTAATATTCGAAACATTAACTACACTCACCGAACGTTACCACCCCGACGAGTTTGCAATTGAAACTGCGTTCTACGGAAAGAATGCCCAGTCTGCTTTGAAGTTGGGGCACGCGCGCGGTGTAGCGATTCTTACCGCTGTTACAAAAGAAATCCCTACTCACGAGTACTCGCCGCGTGAAGTTAAGAAAGCCATTGTAGGCAACGGCGCCGCCGCAAAAGAACAAGTACAGTTCATGGTAAAATCACTCCTCAAACTTAAAGAACTGCCAAAACACTACGACGTTACCGATGCGCTCGCAGTTGCAATCTGTCATCTTCAGAGGAGACAATCATCTCAGCCGCACTCGTTTAAAAGCTGGAAATCTTTCATCTCTGCTCATCCTGAAAAAATCTCAACAAAGCGGAAGGGTACAAAATGATTTCACATCTTAGAGGTAAACTCGTTCAAAAATCTCCCACCGAGATCGTCATCGACGTAAACGGCGTCGGATATCAGGTGCACATTCCACTCTCAACATTCGAAAAGATCGATAAGCTTGACGGTGAAGTCAGCATACTCACACACATGCACGTGCGCGAAGATGCGATGATACTGTTCGGATTTGCCACTGAAGCCGAGCGGGATATTTTTAAGATGCTCATCTCGATCTCCGGTATAGGTCCGAAGATCGCGCAGGGAATTCTTTCCGGCATCGGCACAAGCGAACTTCGTGAAGCAGTTTTGATAAATAACATCGATGCGCTGACGTCTATTTCCGGTGTCGGCAGAAAAACAGCAGAGCGGATTGTTCTCGAACTCCGCAGTAAACTTGGAAAGATTGAGTTTACAGAGCAAATGGTTACTCCAACAAGCCAGCAATTAAAAGCCCGCTCCGAAGCAATTATCGCATTGATGTCGCTTGGTTTTAACCGTACAAATGCCGAACAAACCCTCCGCACTATCTTGAGCGAATCGACGAACAAAGAACTGTCGGTAGAAGAAATGATTAAGAAGTCGTTGCATCATTCGGCGAAACAGAGGTAAAATATTGAACGAATCAAAATTATTGAACTTGACTCCTAATAGATGAGAACTAAGCTAAGTCGAAATGATAAATGTTGGTGCGGTAGTGGGAAAAAATATAAAAACTGCCATCAAGATAAAGAGTACAAAAATATTTTATCCAATTCTCATCCATTACAAAAAGATGGACTTATTCTTGATAATCAATCGCTTTTTAAATACATCCAATCACTGCCACCAAAGCATAAAAAAATTCTAGACCTCATACTTAAACAAAAAAAAGATCTCCAACGCCATCGTCCCAGCGGAAATTGCATTCTTGGAACTAGTCAAATTAGTCCAAAAATTCGTTTAGCACTTCTTGATTTAGTCGCATCAGTTGTTGATGATAATTTTTGGGGTAGGTCTGAAATGTGTGTGTACTTTGCTATTCTTCTCAGGGATGCATTAGTAAAAATTGGATATACTGCTCAAGCAATACTAGGATCAGCAACATATCATAGTCCGATTGATTCCACAAAAGATTTCATATGGGAACATGCTTGGGTTAATTTAGACAACGAAATAATTGACGGCAACATTGACTCTCTTGTAGAGAATCCCCACGTTAACTCACAGGCACAAATATTTCCCTCGGCATATTGGGGAACTATTACGGAGTTACCCAATGATCGCACCCTTGTTCCTAAACAAGTGATTTCACTTGAATGGGAAATTGAGAACACAACAGTTGAAACACTTCAAGACTGGCGTTCTGCAATTTTCCGTGTACTTTCAAGCATAAATACAAAAGAGAACAACGTCGTACAATAAATAACGGACGATGTTTGATCTTGTCCCGATTTTCTGGACAACAAGTTAAGACAAAAAATTATTTAATTCAAATTGCACCGGTGATTGATAACCGATAGCAGAATGTCTC
>JAGVIE010000021.1 GCA_020056225.1 Bacteroidota bacterium | reverse complement strand
TCTTCTTCTTCTGACTTGTTCTGCTTCCATTTCGGACTTCTCCTTTTCTCTAATATACTGGCTTTTCTCTCTGTCCGAAAATTAGGGGGAAGATCATGTATCATTTTAAATATCGATGGACTCCGTGAAGCCCCGCATATAAAGTGTTCCTTTGTAATATCAGTGCACCCGCCGCTCCATAAGTGTCGATACCAATTCTCTCCCAGTAATTATTTATCCTCTCCTTATATACTCCACCTGAGGCAAAACAGATAATTCTTCCACTATTTGTTGTATCTACAATAATTCTATAAACAAACCCATGTATGATATTGAAATTACTATCATATCTAAACCAAGTAGCTCCGCCATCCGTGCTCATATATAAACCGAATGCCCATGAACCGACAAACAAAGTCTCCGGTGATAATGGATTGATAGCAATATCATAGATCATCCCTTTATTTTTTAAACCCGTTTCATTCCAGGTTGAGCCGCCATCGGTAGTTTTATAAACATTCCCGTCTTGGTCCGTTCCTGCATAAACTATGTTGGAATTTGTGGGATTTATTGCGAGTGACATGGTGCTGCTAATGAGACCACCAGTATTAGGACTAACACGAAACCAATAGTTGCCACCATTTGTACTTTTATAGATCGCTCCCCCCATCGGACCACCAGTGCCAGTGTATAGCGTTTCTGGATAGTGCTGATCAATTACAAGCACACCAGGTCCTTCTTCCCAACTTCTATAAATACCTGAATCTGCCCACTCCCAATGAGCGCCTGCATCTGTGGATTTTACGATTCCCGTAGGAGTCAAAACGTTGATTCCGGCTGTTGCATAAATAATATTTGGATCAGTTGTATGAATATCTAAATCTCTTGCAGTCATTCCACGAATCAATGTATCCCATGAAGCTCCGCCATTTGTAGATTTAAAAATACCACCAACAGTACCAGCACTGAAGTTACTCGAACTGCCTGCATACATAACATCAGAATTCGACCAATCGACTGCCAATGCTGTGATTGCCTCATTCCCAAGACCGAGGTATCTCCACGCCGCTGTAAAACTTTTCTTTCTTGACCAGAGATTTGGCTCTTCACCACCAATCCCAACTCGCCAGTAATATGTTTGTGCGCTATCCAGTTCAGAACATTGATAAGTCGTATCACTGAGGAGAGAATCAAATTGCAACACATTGAAACTTGAATCACCGGATATTTGCAAATGATAATTCGGGGCACAACTTACTGCATGCCATAGAAGTGGTGGAGTCAATGTTGTGCCGCCACCTTCAGTCGGTGTGATCTGCTCATCCTGATAAAAAGTCCATGTAAATTTTCTTCCATCAGACCAGATCGTCAAACTATCTTGCACATCAATGCCAACACGCCAATTGTAAACAGTATCAACACAATTGAAGTGTGCCTGGAAGCTTGTATCAGTAATAGAAGTATCAACGAGAATAGATTGGAATAGCGTATCGCGTGCAATCTGAAGATGATACGATGCGCCGCACTGTGAGCGGAGCCATGAAAGTCGGGGTGCGCTGAGCGATCGAGATTCATTTACCGGTGTACGCAGCACTTCCGAAGGTCCACCCCAACAGTTTTGCACTAATGTTCCCGACTGCGATACCTTTACCCAGTAACCTTTCCCCGGTTCAAGCATTGTTGTGGTTTGATATATTCCACTGTCGGTATTGTAGAGAAACAGCTCGGAAGAAATTATTCCCATTGGATTAGTTTTAAGAAGCGATGATGAGATTGGTAAACTCGTGGTGCCTATCATGTTCCATCCGGATTGTACAGCAACAGAGCAGATTGCAGTGCCTTTACCTACCACTGTGATTGTCTCTGGTACAGCAAACTTCAGCCAGTATGCTTTTCCAAATTCTAATGTATCTTTCGGTTGGTAGCTGCCGTTATACTCAAATGCATCCGATATTGCATTTGGAAAGAGTGTACTCCTACTGCCGCCCGGTATTTCCAGAGGAAGCGAAATCAAATTCCAGCCCACAGAAACATTCACCTGAATGCTATCTGAAGTTACCCCCTCAAACTGTTTTCCTATAAGATTGTCACTAATACCTTGGCTAAAAGCGCTCAGACAAGATACTATAACGAACGCGATAAAAATGGTAAGACGCATAATAGTTTCCCCTATAGATTATCCCTCCTTTATATGCTAATATATGAGATAAAAAATAAAAGTCAATCTTATTTATTCAAATGTAAAATTTATTAAATATTTCTTTAATTCTATATCTCTTCACTCAATTTGCCATTTACATTAAACGTTCTTATTTTCAAATGTCTTATGAAATACATACTTCTCACACTCAAGCTTCTTCTCTATGCGTATCTTGCATACCTCTTATATTTTTTAACGGTAGAATACGATCCCGCATCGGGCACATCCAGACCGCCGTTCCTTCTCTGGGTAACCGACTGGATGAATTTATATATACACGAAGCGGGTCATCTTCTTTTTAAACTTTTCGGACGCTGGATGTATTTCCTCGGCGGTTCATTAACGCAGATCTTCCTGCCGCTTGCACTCATGCTTGTTATAGCGCGTCAGCGGAACTGGTACATCGGGGCAGCGGGTTTTTGGATGGGCGAGAATATGGTGAATGTGAGTGTTTACATCAAAGACGCACCGGTCCGCAAACTTCATCTCATAGGTAAGGGGTTGATTCACGACTGGAACTGGCTTCTCTCCAATAACCTCGAAGCCGCTGAACCTCTCGGAGATGCCGTGTTCATTGCCGGTGTTCTGCTCTGTGCCGTATCAATTATTGTTGGAATAATTTTCGCCGTCAGAGATTACCGGTGGTTTGAGGCACACCATCCCCCGAATAATTTTCACATCCAACCTTTATGAATCAAAGAGATTTGTAATCAGCAGTAATCTTGCTATATTTGCTTAATTCTCAACAATATTTTTTCTATTCAAAGATAAAAGAGGAACATCCTATGCCGGCATATGTTATTGTTGACATTATCGTTACCGATCCTGTCAGGTACGAAGAATATAAAAAGTCAGCCGCTGAAACCGTTACAGTATTCGGGGGCAGATACATAGTCCGGGGTAATCCGGTTGAAGTGCTTGAGGGCGACTGGATACCGAATCGGTTGGTGATTCTAGAATTCGAAAGCCTGTCGCGCGCGAAGCAATGGTGGGCTTCTTCCGAATACAGTGAACCAAAAAAGCTGCGGCATGAAACAGCCCGGAGCAAGATGATCGTCGTAGAAGGCATCTGAAACGGATTCTTGGCAATTCCATAAAATATTTATTATCTTATTATCCAAGAAAAAAAATCCTCAAAAACCTGCATGACCCTGAAAATTTCACCGGCGTTTTTCGTTGTTGCGTTGCTTCTTGCATTTACTTCCTGCAAGAAAGAGCTGAAACAGCGAGTCGCATCGAAAGATGAACTTTACGCCTACCTCGATTCTCTCGAGAAGCGGTATGAAACCGCATGTTCACAGGTGCAGATATCAGACTGGAGCCTGTATTCAAAAGATAGTTCGAGCGATGCAGTGGCGGCACGTGGCAGGCTGGCAGGTATTTTTCTTGATACGACGGCGTTTAATATAATCGAAGAATGGCGAAGCCGATCTGCCTCGCTTGCTGATAAAATGCTCGCGCGCCGGCTTGAATTATGGCACCGATGCTTTCTCGGCGGCGCGATTTATGCCGACCAAGAAATCGAATCACTAAAAAATTCTCTGGAACAAAAATATTTTAATCTCAAATTTACAATCGACGGTAAACAGTACACGCCGCAAACGCTGATACCTGCACTTCGGGAAGAAAAGAAGCGAACGCGCCGGCGTAAACTGTGGATCACCGCTTCTCAATTTACAGCATCAGTGACAACCGATTACCTCAATCTCGTTAAAGCGTACAACACGAAGGCACAAACGCTCGGTTTCCCAAATTATTATTCACTCCAGCTTTACCTCGAAGCAATCGATGAGATGTGGCTGTATAAAACGATGACGAGCCTGGAAACTTTTACCCGCCCGGATTATGAAAAGCTTACCGCATCAACCAGGAAGAAACTTCGTTTGAAAGATTTTTCTCCGTGGGATTTAGATTTCGTACTGCGCAATACCGCATCACTGCCCGACAAATATTTCCCAGCCGATTCCACATCAACCATTATTCAACGGTTTGAGAAAGGGATCGGTTTCAACATCGATTCACTTCCTATAGCGGCAACATCGGTAAATTCCGGACAAAAAGGTATGTGTTTCTCTGTAAATATCCCGAAAGACCTGCGGGTCATCATACCGCAAGGGAAAGGCGTAGGATTTTACAGAGCGGGATTATACGGATATGGTTACGCTTTGATGGCGGCACATACGAAAGTCGATTTTCCGATCCTGAAAGGTTATACAACGATACCGGGAACATCTACCACCGCTTATGATAATGGCGTGGCGCAAATGCATGGAGATTATACGGGCGATTCACTGTGGATTTCCAGATTTACAAAGGTAAAAGAGAAAGATTTAAGACAATATTTCTTGAAACGAAATAACACGACATTATTTCGTATGCGCAGTATGCTGGCAGATTATTTTACTGAATATGAAATATATAAAAACCCAAACCGGAATTTAGACTCGCTCGCACAGTCGGTATCGAACAAATATATATTTTTTAACGATACTCAAAAAACGACGTTCATATTTTCGCCCTCGATTCAGAATATCGAAAACGCCTGTGGTAATCATTCTGCGCTGGTGCGTGAAATGATTTCAGCCCAACTGCATGAAGCACTGGCAAGCAAGTTCGGAAACGAGAAGATATCAAATCCTGCTGTGTCAAAATGGATGATTGAATACCTTTACATGCCGGGTGAATCGATTGAGTGGTACGAGCGAATCCGGAACGCTACCGGCAAATATCTTGAGCCGGGCGCGTATCTGCGAAAACTCAACGTAGAACAAACTACTTTTATTACAAAAGAAGCAAAGCAATAGTTTAAAGCCCAACATATGGAAATGAAACAAATTCTATCTACGCTGTTCATAATTATTTTGCTCTCCCCTTTTATAACGAACGGGCAAATGAAAAACGATATTTCACATTTTTATCCGGCGGCAGATTCTACCTGTCAATATCCCGAACTCCATCGGAAGATAACGATTCAGTGCCAGCAAAAAATCGACAGTCTTTATGTAACTCTCATGGGATACAAAGATCAAAAGAAAATTTTCATCGCGGCTGTTACCAGAAAACCGATTACCGATCCGGATAAAGAAATTTCGCGTACTGTTGTTTTTAACGAAACTCGACCATCGCTTGGCAAGACTGCAACATGGGGATATGTTTTCGACCGCAACAACGACGGAAAGATCGATTACATGGCTTTAGTCGGAGGCGCCGCGGCATTTAAAGAAGAACAACAGTCTGAAAATTTTCCTGCCCGCGGGAACAAACCTACATTGAAACAATTAGAATATTTTATTGCTCACTGCAAATTGATTTTTAATCACTGGGCTGACGATAATTACGACGGGAAGATTGACGGCGTCGTTCACATAGATATGGATCCAATGCGCGACTGGGTGGAACGAATGATCGTTGCCCGCAGTGCTAATTTCTACGGCGCGCCAAACGACGCGTGGGCTTTCCGAGACAACATCCTAACAGAACACGAAACAATTATTCGTACAAATTCAGGCATCCCTTATTACCCGCTCGGCGAAAAACAGAGCTACATTACAAGTGCTATGCTTTTTGAAAAAACCGCTTACATGGAATTATTCAACCGTGCAGTTTCACAATGCAAGATCGGAAAGAATGGATTAGGAGTAAAATAAAAAAGCGGTACACCCCCAAGAGCATACCGCATTTATATAAAAAGTTATCTCTATCAGAAGCTCAGATGTACGCCTGCATGCAGCGGGAAAATTTGTTTTGCCGGTTCAACAACACCTAACATCGATTTCCCCTCGACGAAAACGCCGATACGCTGATTAACAGGAACTTCGATGCCAAGCCCGAACGTCCACGCAAAAGCTAACTGATGCCTGTTCTTAACAGTGGTTATCCCCTGCTCATTAATTTTCACGCCGCTCGATACATAATTCATCGCACCAACACCTAAAAGGAAATACGGTTCCATTTTTAATACTCTCAGATAAATATTCCCTTTAAGATTTACCATGATATTCGTAATATGTACGGCACCGCTATTCAAGTAGTTTCCATCGTAGGAACTTGACTGCTGGAATTTCATTTTGTTGTAATCAATTGTTTGATAAAGAGTGATATAACCTAACTCACCCGGTGGGAAAGAAATACCGCAGCCAATTCCCGCGCTCCAAGCAGATCTCCAATTGTTTTTGAAATATGTTGGCAGGTACGGCAATGCACCGCCTCCGTAAGCTACAACTTCATAGCTAAGCGGCGTAGATTGATCTTCAATATTTATAGAATCGGTTTGGCTGAAAACAAAAGTTGAACAAATAATGCCAAGTAATAACAGATGGAATAACGACTTCATAGGTGGTTCCTTTAATGTTTGGTTATACGATGTAATGTATGGCTCGCAGCCGGGGGTGCCGCTGCTCAAAGAATATTTAGAGTATACGAAGATTTTTATGTATTTCCAAGAAGTTTTGGCTTCACAAATACAACATGTTCACGCTCAAGCAAAACAGCTCCCTCTTTTAAGTGTTTTGGTTTTTTGACATATTTCCGTTCACAGTATGCAACCGGTACGGTGCCGGCATTTCTCATTTTACTATAATATGCCGCAATGCCTGCTGCCTGCCGGATTGCTTCCTTCGGAACAGATTGGGCATCACCTTTAACCTTCAGCACCGTATGTGAACCTCCCGCGCCGCGCACATGAAACCAGAGATCGTTCGGCTTGGCATATTTCATTGTAAGAAGATCGTTGTTGGCGCTGCTTTTACCAACCCACACTTCATACCCACCCGCCACAGTAAATATCCTAAACGGCGGCAGTTCTCGTCCCGGCGGTTCATCAATTAATTTCATTGATCTTAATTTATCCTTATGTTCTTCTATTATGTTTTTCAAATCTTCTTCAGTTTCGCAACGATGCAGTGCGTCAACGAGCGTCTCCAGCCAGGTTAGTTTACCGGTAAGCTGCTTCAAGCGTTCAGCAGATTCTTCGCGCGCCCCCTTTGCCTTTTTCGCTTTATCAAAATACCGCTCTGCGTTCTGCACCGCTGTAAGTGCGGGATCAAGCGATATCCGCATCTGTGAAGATTCTTCTATAGGCGAGTGCAGTTCAATGTGTTTCATTCCTTTTTTCAGCAGCGGCAAATTAGCAATAAGTATTTTGCCAAGCAATTCATATTCTTCCGGACCGCTCGGCTTAGCAGAGGCTTTCTTGCTGAGAAGTTGCCTGAGTCGTCCTAATTCATGTTCGGCTTTATCTAAAACAGGATCTTTCTCACCTGAGAACTTTGATTTCTTAAATTTATCTATTATGATCTTTTTTATCCCTTCGTTTATTGTTGAGCAGATTTTTTCAGTCTTATTTCTTAAATGATCAATCGGTAATATGGAAAATATCTCTTGATGATCCTGCAAAATATTAATTCTCGGTTCCGGATGGGATATTTGATAATATAAATTCTGAATTTCTTTATGCATCCTAAGCATCCGATTTTCACCGACAGCTTCTGTAATTGTTTTTTCAGCTATTTCGGAGCGAAATAGTATCTCGCGGCAAAATACCGGACCCAATAAAGGCAGTGTTCTTTTCAACGCATTATAGATCGGCACGTTGTGCTGTTTAAGTACTTGAGAAATAAATGATTCATCGTTTCCAATATAATCTATTCCCGGTCCATGTTCTTCGATCTTATAGGTTGTCCCTTTAAGCTTATCATTATTTTTAAATGCTTCGACGATTACATAATTCTCATCTACTAAGAGGATATTGCTGGCAACAGTATTATAAATTTGAAACAGTATCCTTTTTCCGTTCTCAAGCGTAATTACAATCAGGCGATCCGATTGATGAATGCCGATGCTTTCAATTGAACGTTGCAGTACATCGTCAAACAGATCAACCGAATTCTTACGCGCGCGTGTAACTCTATCCCGCAGATAAACATAATTGAGCTTCGGATCAACAGAAACACATAGCGTCAAGTCTGATTGAGTCTCCAGTGCCGAGGATAGATTTTCAATTGAAATCAACAATTCGTTTTTTCGCTGTGAAAAAACCTCGTGGATTCTGCCGCCATGAATGACGGTGTTCAGTTCGGCGGTCAATGCCTGAAGTGTAAAATAATTTGTTATCATCTTTGGTAGAAACATTAAACAGATGTACACAATATATTTAAAATGCGGTTGTTTCTCAATAACGGGATAAAATTACACAATATAAGTGTGGACATTAGAGTGAAAAGGTTGTGCAAAGGTTTCCCTTGACGCACGAACGAATATTTCGTACCTTAATATGGGAAATTTTCCAATAAATGGCTAAAATGAAATGATTTCAAGTATGACTGGATATGGACGCGGTGAAACGACTGAGGACAGAACTACTGCCACAGCAGAAGTTCGTTCCGTCAACAGCCGCTACCTCGAAGTGAATTCACGACTCCCGCGCACACTGACACTGCGTGAAAACGAAGTGAAAGAATTAGTTCGCGCTAAATTTGCCCGGGGAAAGATAAGTATTTCTCTGAACGTGGTACATGAAAACGCGAACGAAGTTCCCCTAAAAATTAATATCGCCGCCGCAAAAGCATATTACAAATTATTGAACGATTTAAGGAAAGCCGTAAAAATTCAAAGCAAAGTTTCATTGGAGCATCTTTTAAATTTTCCTGAGGTTCTTGAGATCGACGAATTTGAAAAGGGCGATGAAAAAGAATGGCGGTTGGTTAAAAAAGCGCTAGATACCGCGCTGAACGAAGCCGAACTCATGCGTCAAAGAGAAGGCGGTGAGTTGCTGAACGATTTGGTGCATCGAATTGAAATTATAAATACGAAGCTTACTGAAATAGAGCGTATCGCAAAACAGCGAGTACCCGAAGAGCGTTTAAGATTGACAGAGCGAATTAAAGAACTTGTCACCGATCAGTCAATCATTGATCAAAATCGATTGGAACTTGAGTTTGCATTATTAGTCGATAAACTCGATGTAACCGAAGAATCTGTCCGCTTCCAAAGTCACAATAAATTCTTTCTGGATGCTCTTAAAAAAGAAGACGGTGTCGGGCGTAAGTTAAACTTTCTCGTTCAGGAGATGAACCGTGAGGCAAATACAATAGGCGCAAAATCCGATAGTTCTGAAATTGCTCATCTCGTCGTCGCAATAAAGGAAGAGCTTGAAAAAATACGGGAACAATTGCAGAATATAGAGTAAGCAATCATGATAATAACTCAGCCAATGAGTTGTTGAATAATATTATGTCAAAGACAAAATTGATTGTTATTTCTGGACCAAGCGGATGCGGAAAAACTACTATTGCTACGGAAATTTTACGGCGGCATCCCGATTATTTTTTCTCTGTGTCGGGAACAACTCGAACGAAGCGATTGGCGGAAATTGACGGTAAAGATTATTTTTTTTTAACTAAGGAACAATTCGAGTATAAGATCCAGCATGACGAACTCGCTGAATGGGAACAAATTTACGGCGATTATTACGGTTCACTAAAAAGTGAAATCGAGCGCGCATTCAGCGCATCCACATCGATATTGTTCGATGTGGATGTAAACGGCGCGCTTTCTATTAAAAGAAAATATCCGCAAGCTGCTTTACTAATTTTCATTAAACCGCCGAGCATAGAACTTCTTACTGAGCGGTTGAAGAATCGTAAAACGGAAACTCCCGAAACATTCGCAAAACGAATGGAGCGGGTTGAGATGGAACTCGGACTTGCAGTAAAGTTTGATTATACTATCATTAACGAAACGCTTGAGCAAGCCGTCGATAAGGTCGATGAGATCATAGACCGTGCGCTTCAATCGGCGTAAAACGACGACTGGATCAAAATTTAAATTGAAAACAAAATAAGATTCATCATAAAAGGAAACATCAATGCCATTAAAACCAATAGACATCGAACATCTTACAGGCACTGCCGAAAACATTTACGAAGCAATCGTCGTGTTACTGAAGCGTGCGCGTCAGATCAACGAAGAGATGAAGATCGAATTCAACCAGCGCGTAGAAATGCTGCAATCGAAGATATTCGAACCGGAAGAAGAAGGTGAACAGCCGCAAACAAATCCCGACCAGATTCTTATCGCTCAAGAATTCGAGAAAAGGCCCAAACCGACCGAAACTTCAATAAATGAATTATTGACCGGAAAACTTAAATATCGTTACAAAGAAGACGACCGCCCGATCACCGAACCCTAAACCAATACAATTAGGTATTCAATGCTCACAGGTAAAAGGATTTTGATCGGAATTACCGGAGGCATCGCTGCATATAAAATCCCGCAGCTCATCAGGGATTTTAAAAAAACCGGCTCAGACATACGCGTTGTAATGACCGACTCTGCTAAGGAGTTCGTTACACCTTTAACGCTATCAACTGTATCCGGGGATGAAGTTATCATCGGAACTTTCCCAGAACAATCATCCGGCATTTTAAATGCCGGCACATGGCACATCACGCTTGCCCAATGGGCTGATGCAATGCTTATAGCTCCGGCTACTGCGAACACAATCGCGAAAATTGCACACGGCTATGCCGATAATGCTGTTACCATACTTGCCCTCGCCATGCGATGTCCGGTGATTATTTCTCCATCGATGGATACCGACATGTGGCTCCGCTCCACAACTCAACAAAACATTAATACTCTGCGAGAAGCTGGATATATCGTTCTTCCGCCTGCCGAGGGTGAACTCGCCAGCGGTTTAACAGGAACGGGCCGCTTACCCGATCTTCCTCGAATTCAAAAAGCAGTTGAAGATATTTTGGGATCGAATCGGAAAGATTTTCTTGGTAAGAAAATACTCGTCAGCGCTGGTCCCACATACGAGCCTATCGATCCGGTTAGATATATCGGAAATCGATCTTCTGGAAAAATGGGCTTTGCAATTGCGAATGCGGCAACCCAGCGAGGCGCCGATGTAACGTTAGTTGCCGGGCATGTTCATCTGCAAACCCCGCGGAACGTTAAACGTGTCAATGTCGAAACGGCGCTACAGATGTATACGGCTATGATGAAGCATCATAAAGGAATGGATGTAACGATTATGGCGGCGGCAGTCGCTGATTTTACACCGATAACTGCTTCTAATAAAAAAATTAAGAAGAATAAATCGAAAAGCAATCGCTTTATTATTGAGACAAGGGAAACAAAGGACATCCTCCAACACTTAGGTAGCATAAAGGATAGAGATATTCTTGTCGGTTTTGCCGTCGAAACGGATAATGAAATCAATAATGCTAAATCAAAACTAAAAGATAAAAATCTCGATCTCATAGTTCTCAACAATCCATTAAGTGAAGGCGCCGGGTTTGATACAGATACGAATATTGTAACGATTATCTCGAACGGCGGTAAAATTCAGAAGTTGAAGAAAATGTCGAAACATGAGGTCGCCCACGCAATATTAAACCGAGTATCTAAACTTTTTTAAATAGAAAATATTGTGTCTTCAAAAGATCTCTTGGAATTCATAAACAATACCGAGCGGTATTTTATGCAGCAGCAGGATTTATTCGGTAATACCATCTATCATGAAGAAGAACAAAATTTGAAAAAGAGCGCGGTCGGGGAAAAAATTAAATTACCAGAAGAACTATTGGTTAGCTCCAAGTCGTTGAGTGATTTTAACAAGGAGATAAATACCTGCTTAAAATGCCCGCTTGGACATACACGGACTAATTTTGTTTTTGGTATAGGAAATCCAGCGGCTGACGTTATGTTCATAGGCGAAGCGCCCGGAGCTGACGAGGATGCACAGGGTGAGCCGTTTGTTGGCAGAGCCGGACAACTCTTAAACAAAATTCTTTCGGCAGTCGAGTTAAAGAGAGAAGAAGTGTATATATGCAACATCCTTAAATGTCGCCCGCCGAACAACCGTGACCCGGAATCGACGGAGATGGAGACATGCACTCCGTATCTTTACAGGCAAATTGAACTCATTAAACCAAAATTCATCATATGTCTCGGAAGAATTGCGGGCCAATGGCTGATGCAAACCAACAACACTCTTACATCGTTACGGGGCAAATTTCACGATTTCCGTGGTACAAAACTTATGGTAACATATCACCCTGCCGCATTATTGAGAAACCCGAATTGGAAATATCCTGCATGGGAAGACATGAAAATGTTCCGTAAAGCATATGACGAAATGAAAGCTGGTGAATAATGGCAAGGACGAAAAAGAATACAGCGTTTTCTACTCCAACTGAACCGGCA
Organism: Bacteroidota bacterium; assembly: GCA_020056225.1. Classification (GTDB taxonomy): domain Bacteria; phylum Bacteroidota; class Ignavibacteria; order UBA10030; family SZUA-254; genus JAGVIE01. Next base: position 44,489 of record JAGVIE010000021.1, on the reverse strand, counting down.
AATTTTGGAGGGCGCATTCCACCGCAGGCGGTTGATGTCGAGAAATCTGTTCTGGGCGCTATACTGATTGATAAAGAAGCGGTGCCGAAAGTATTGGAACTGCTTGATCCTGCAAGTTTTTACAATCCTACGCATCAAAAAATATTCCAGGCAATGATGGCGCTTTTTGAAAAAGGCGATCCAATCGATGCTGTGACGCTCGTTGAAGAACTTCGGCGCCGTGGTCAGTTGAATGCAACCGAGGATCCCGTCTATATTACCGAACTTACAATGGGTGCAACATCTTCAGCCAATGTTGAGTACCACAGCCGCATCGTTCTTGAAAAAGCTCTGATGCGGAGTTTGATCAGCTCGTCTTCAGAAGTATTAACCCGAGCATACAACGATACTGAAGATGCGCTTGACCTGCTTGATGAAGCTGAAACAAAGATATTCCAAATCTCAGAACGAAGAATGAAGCGGTCGTTCACTCCAATTAAAATAGCAATTCATGATACTTGGGAAATGCTGGAAGCTATTCATGGCAAACATGGCGGTATAACGGGAGTCCCTTGTGGTTTTCCACAACTTGACGACATGACAGGTGGTTTTCAAAACTCGGATCTAGTTATTGTTGCTGGTCGCCCTAGTCACGGGAAAACAGCTTTTGCTCTAACATTAGCCAGGAATGCTGCGCTCCATCCACATAAACCAACAACAATCGGATTATTCAGCTTGGAGATGTCGGAGCAACAGTTGATTATTAGAATGTTATCAGCTGAAGCAAAGATAAGCGCACAAAAATTGAGAACGGGGAGATTGCCCGATGACGATTGGAAAAAATTAAGTAAAAATATCGGGAAATTAAATGATGCTAAAATCTTCATTGACGATTCAGCAGCACTCGGAATATTAGAACTTCGAGCTAAAGCAAGGCGTCTGAAGGCTGAACATAATGTTGGGCTTATTGTAATTGACTATCTCCAACTTATACAGGGCCCAAGAAATGCAGAATCACGCGAGCGAGAAATTTCCTGGATATCGCGCTCATTAAAAGCCCTATCAAAAGAGCTAAATATTCCAGTTATTGCACTTTCGCAATTAAACAGATCAGTAGAGACACGAGGAGATAAGAGACCAGTGTTAGCTGATCTAAGGGAATCAGGTGCGATTGAGCAAGATGCCGACGTTGTAATTTTCGTTAATAGACCTGAAATGTACGAAACCGATGAGAGAAAAAAAGCTGATCTTGAAGGAAAAGCCGAAATTATTATTGGCAAACAACGTAATGGTCCAACAGGTATGATTGAATTAGCTTTTATAAAAGAATATGCAGGTTTTGAAAAATTAGAATCAATGATTGCACCTCCTATTTCCTTGCCAGAGGAAACACCATTCTAACCGAATCGATACTTGTTTCCGTTTGTTTTCGGCACGATATTTCATTACTTTATGTAAAGAATTGCCCCGCTATAATGGGGCATATTGTTTTTTATGGCTGAAATGAAAAATATCTGCATTCTAGGATCAACCGGTTCAATCGGAAAAAACAGTTTGGAAGTTATCGCAAATTTTCCAAACAGGTTCCGTGTTCAGTATCTTTCCGCAAACACAAATACCTGCGCACTAAAAGAACAAATCGATCGTTTCCATCCAAAGGCTGTCGCAGTACTGGACAAATTATCCGCCGCAAATCTGATACATTCTTTGAACGGTTCCATTAAAATTTTCTCCGGTGAAGAAGGATTAAGAGAGCTTGTCAATCAAAAAGATTTTGATATCCTGATCAATTCACTCGTCGGATTTGCAGGTTTGAGACCGACAATTGAGGCGATCAAAAATGGAAAAACAGTCGCGCTCGCAAATAAAGAGACTCTTGTCGTTGCCGGTGAAATTATCACGGCTTTGATCGAAAAACACAATGCTCCTCTTATCCCAATCGACAGCGAACACAGCGCTATACTCCAATGTCTCATGGGAGAAAACCATGATAAAATCAATCGCCTCATATTGACCGCATCAGGTGGACCGTTTCTTCATCTCGACAAAAAGAATTTTAAGGACGTCACAGTCGCGAAGGCGCTCAAACACCCCAATTGGAAAATGGGCAATAAAATCACGATCGATTCGGCGACCCTCATGAATAAAGGATTGGAAGTGATTGAGGCTCATTGGCTCTTTAAGCTGCCGCCAGAAAAAATTGATGTTCTCATACATCCGGAATCGATAATTCACTCGATGGTCGAATTTGTTGACGGCTCTGTGAAAGCACAAATGGGCGTCCCAGATATGAAAATTCCGATTCAGTTTGCGCTTACTCATCCGGAGCGCGCCGTTTCGAATTTCGACAGGATTGATTTCGTCAAACAGCATAAACTGACATTTTTAAAGCCAGACATAAAAAAATTCGAATGCCTCAAGCTCGCCTATGATGCTTTAAGGATAGGCGGAACCGCGCCGGCAATACTAAACGCTGCAAATGAGATCGCGGTAGAATTATTTCTCGGCGGAAAGATTTCATTCAATAGGATTCCTCAACTTATACGAAAAGCGTTGGAAAAAATTCCCATAAAACATTCTCCTTCGCTCGATGATATCATTGATACCGACAATGCAACACGTATCTATATCGAAACTCTAAAAAAAAGAAATAGGAAATTATAATGCAAGTTCTCAGCATGTTATTTTATACTGCAATCACTTTGGGCGTTTTAGTCTTCATCCATGAATTCGGCCATTTCATAGCCGCAAAACTAACCGGGATGCGTGTCGATCGGTTTTCTATCGGATTTCCTCCTCGAGCATTCGGGAAAAAAATCGGCGATACTGATTACTGCGTTTCATGGATACCGATCGGCGGTTATGTAAAAATAGCCGGCATGGTCGACGAGAGCATGGATACGGATTTCGCAAATCAAGCGCCTCAACCATGGGAATTTCGTTCGCAGCCTATGTGGGCAAGAATGCTCGTCATCTCTGCCGGTGTAATTATGAATGTTCTGCTTGCTGTGGTAATCTTCTGGACTATTCATTTCAAGCAAGGGTCTTATACTGCCGAGACAACGGATATCGGTTTCGTTGCAGAAGGAAGCGCATTTGAAAAAGCAGGATTGATGGCAGGGGATAAGATTCTATCGATCAACCACGCGCAGGTTTCACACTGGGATCAAGTTCAGAATTTAATTTATATAGAAAATTTGGGAAACGATATTACGATAGATCTCGATCGCCGCGGTCAACATCTTCAGGTTTTCGTGCCCGCGAAAACCATGCCTTCACTCTCGAGCAATCAACCCGGAATCATGCTGGGGCACACGGTGGCAACAGTAGAGGGTATTGATCCGAAAATGCCCGCATCAAAAATCGGTTTGATGGCTGGCGACACGCTCATCGCGGTTAACGATACAGCCGTGAATCAGCCTATTGCTATTGCTCTCATAAATAGAAATGCCGGCAAGCAAATCACTCTTAAATGGAAACGGGGAAATAACATTATCTCCGACACTGTAACAGTGACTGCTTCCGGGAGAATTGGAATTATTGTCGGAAGCCGCTATACAGGACCGTCAAAGCATGTTGAGTATTCGATTATCGAAGCACTCGGTGAAGGGATTAACGATATTAAGCAATCTGTATATCTTTTTTATCTAACATTCAGCAAAGTCTTTACGGGAAAAGCTTCCATAAAAGAATCGTTGGGAGGACCGGTTGCAATAGCCCAACTCGCAACACAGAGCGCCGAGATGGGTTTACTGACGTTCATCTGGTTTATGGCACAGTTGAGTATGAGCCTGGCAATTCTCAACATCCTTCCAATCCCTGCTCTTGATGGCGGACATTTGTTAATGTTAGGGTATGAAAAAATCTTCAGGAGAGATATCCCGCACAGAGTAAAAATTGCTATCCAGCAGGCGGGCTTTATTTTATTACTGGCTTTTATGGCTTTCATCATTTACAACGATATCTCGCGATTCTAAGCAAATTTAGTGATATTGCCCGCGTTGCGTTTATAGGATGTGTTCTATAATATATTGGGTATTGATTAAATACAGAGAATTCATTATACTTTTGCATTAATTATATTAGCACTATAAATGGAGTATCTATGAAAATGAAGTGTTTTACTATTGCCATACTGCCTGTTGTTATTCTAATCTTGACAATACTCAGTTTTGCCGTCAATACAGAAATACAGGCACAGTGTGAGACGTCTATTATTGATATTATACCTGCCCCGGTTCAACAACTGACAATAGCCGACATAGACTTTGATCATTTTGAGAGCGCGACATTGTTATTTACAGTGAGATTGGGTCCGAGCGCGGGCGGTGATACAGTGCGACTGCACATTGTATTGAATATAAATCTCGCAAATGGCAGCACATATCCCAATGCCGCCGATTTTACATCTAAGGGTTTCTTCGTCCCACAGGCAGGCGCGACGTATACAAATTTAGATATCGGACGTTCGATTCAAAGGCAAGATTTCACGCTCGATTCCCGCGCAAAGGAAGATGTGCAAGATGTCGCTCTTGCAACAGGTAAATTTCCTGCTGGTAAATATACATTCCAAATTGCAATCATCTGCTCAGATAATATTCCATTAAACGGTCCATCGATTGATATTGTACTGCTAAATTCATCCAGGGTTGATCTCCTTTCTCCGAGGGAAGGTGAAACAACAAATGAATTTCCGCTCTTTGAATTCTTCCACGACGGGAATAAAGCCGTATTAACGGTTGCTGAAATAAATCCCGACCAATCCCGCGAAGACGCAATATCTCATGAGCCGCCAATGGTCGAAACAGAATTATTGGGACAAAATTCATTTCTTTATTCAGGCGGACGTCCCCTTGAATTCGGAAAGACCTACGCATGGAAGGTTGTGAGTAAAACAGCAGGACCGGGCGGGACAGAAGTGGAAGTCTCAAGCCCAATACGTCTCTTTACCGTTTCAAGCTCTCCGCAGATTCGTTCGGAAGATTTTATTCTTACATATCTCAAAGATACATATGGCAATAGATATCCGAAGATTTTTCAGGATATTGATAAAGATAATTATATCCTCACAGGAACATATTTGCTTAATGGCAGCACTTACTCAAAAGAAGATTTACTGAAACTACTGAACGAATTACGTTCAACAAGTGATTCTATCGAATTGAGCTTCGAGTAACAATTGATTGATAAAGGAGAATTAACATGAAAAACCAACATTCATATATTTTAAAAGCATTAATTCTTATACTTTTAACGAGTTCTTTGTTGTCTAACTTTACAATCGCCGCTGACAATATCGATCTTGCGGTTATTCAAAAGATTATAAAAGACGTCAAGAAAAAATCTTCTCAAAACGATTATACGCCGGCAAGCACCGGCGATGTATTATTCGTCGGCGATCAGGTCCAGACAGGAAAAGGATCGCTTGCGCTGATCAAGTTTAAGGATAAAAGCCTTGTTCGCTTGAGAGAACAATCTGTTCTGACGATGAATGGCGCTGGCAAACAAAATTCATTCATAAAGGAAAATCATTTAACCCAAGGCTCGTTAGAATTCGAAGTGCAAAAACAAAAGGCGGAACTGTTTCGTCTCACATCGCCGACTTCGGTTGCATCTATCCGCGGTACAAAGGGAAAATGGAGCGGCGGACAGGGACACGATACACTTGTTGTTACTGAAGGGCGCGTCAATCTTAAAAACAAGATCTCCGGCAATGAAACAGACGTCGATGCCGGGTCAATCGGGTTTTCTAATGAGGATGGCTCCGTCTATTCCAGGATAGCAACGGATGAAGAACTAGCAGACGCAATCAGTGCCGCTTCAGACGCTAAGACAAACGAGCTGAAGCTCGAAATGCAGGATTCGAAAGGCAATAAAAAAGAATTGAAGTTGCGTTATAAGCAACAATAATATGCGTATTAATTGTAATTTTCGTATCTTGTCATCGTTATGAATATGTTCAATTAACGATAATCGGACTGTGCGTAATTTATTTTTTGCTGCGTTATGTTGCCTCGTTGTGCATGTTGCTACTGCACAGGTAAGCGATAAAATAACGAAAGTCAATGTTGGTAGCGCCAATGCCAGCCAACCCTTGACTATTCAGGTAGATCTATTTCAATCCAACCAGATAGACCGTATTGAAATCGCATATAGACAATTCGGTGAACGCGATTTCAAACGGAACGAAATGCCCGTCATCGGAAATTCCGCTTCTATTACTCTGCCTGCGGAAATAATCCTCCCTCCATTTCTTGAATATTATTTCATCCTGACATTAACCGGAAAAACCGATCCGGAAACATATCCCATGGAGAATCCCGAGCAACAACCATTTCGGATTTCATTACAGGATATTCCAATCAAACCATATGATTTTGTTGTTCTGAGTCCGAATGAGGGGGACAAGCTTTCACCGAATGATGTACTGATCTCATTTTCAGTATCGCAGGATGACAGTTTGATCGGTATGAATTTGACAAAAGTTTTTCTCGATGATATTGATTTGTCGAGTAGTTCCGTGCGGGCGGGAGATATTATTGTGGTCAGACCCGAGAATGCTTCAATCTTTCTCGAATCAGGTACTCACATAGTACGAGTTGTTTTATTCGATACATCGGGAAAAGAGATTGATAGCTTCGATTGGAATTTTTCAGTATCCGGCATGGCTGAAAAGAAACCAGCCGTAGTATTTTCTCCATGGCTTTATGGAGCTTCGGCACAAATAGAAACCCGGCAGGAAAATATATCGGACAATACAACAGCTTATAATCGCGCAACGATAACGGCAAAAGGCAGTTATAATGAATTTCGTGTTCGCGGAAATTTGTACATCACCAGCGAAGAAAAAAAATATTTACAACCCCAAAACAGGTTTTTTATCGGCGGTGAATCCCCCTGGATAAAACTGGGATACGGAGATAGTTATCCCGTATTCTCAGACTTAATCATGAATGGCAAACGCATCCGGGGATTCGTGGGAAGTTTAGACTTAGGAAAGTTTAATGTCGATATCGTAACCGGATTGGTTACACGGCGCGTCGGAAGCGTTGTCGGCACACCTTTCCCGGACAGCATGCTGATTGCACAACAAAATTCCGATAATACTAACGCAACATTTGTATTTTTTGATTCCACCGCGAGCGGTAAGAGATGGGTTAAGGTAAATCCGGGTACTTTTGACCGCCGCCTCTTTGTTGTCAGGACCGGTTTTGGTAAGAGGGACGATTCCCATTTAGGATTTACTTTTTTAAAATCGTCTGACGACAAGAATTCAATTGAATACGGAATCAGACCGATGGAAAATATTGCGCTCGCAACGGATTTCTTATTAGCGTTCGATAGCAGAAACATTGAGGTCACAGGACAAGCGGCTTTTAGCGCAACCAACAAAGATATCTCAAAGGGATCGTTCAGTAATGCGGATATAGATCGTATTTTCGCTGAACCAGCTTATGCAGAATCAGACAGAAATACCATACGCAGTATACGCGATGTATTTTCCCGGGTCATTACGGTGAACGAGCATCTTATTCCTTTAGCGATGAAAAATCTTCCAACTCTTTCATATGAGGCTGGAATAGCTTTAAATTACTTCGATAATAATTTCAGGTTCAACTATCTCAGACACGGTGCGAGTTACGAATCGTTCGGACAATCTTTTCTACGAACAGATGTGGTCGGATATAACATTTCAGACCGGCAGCGCCTTATCGGAAATCAGGTGTTCCTCTCAGGCGGTTTTGAACGACTTCAGGATAACACGACTAAAATAAAAGCTTCCACAACAACGAGTACAACGGCAAATATCGGAATTTCATACTATCCGAGCATCAATTTCCCGAATATCAGTGTCGCCTATCTCCGTAACGCTAACAACAATGACATGAAGATAGACGATTCACTTTATGCGATCGACGATAAAACAAATCGAATACTTGTACAGATCGGAAAAGAATTTATATACGGTATTCGTCATAATGCCATGCTGAGCATCAGCACATCTGTTAAAAACGATAACACAATCCGGGATTTCGATACGCGCGGTACCGCTGTAACATTAAGCGCAATATCGAAATTCAACATTCCATTACAAACAATTGTTAGTTTTACGGTTAATTCGAATAAATTTGTCTCCGTAGGCGGTACGCCGGACGTTCCGGCAAGTTTCACATACACTACACTTTACGCAAATGGGCAGTACCGTTTACTTGACGATAAACTTCGTTTAAATAGTTCGTTGAGTCCGACATTCGGCGATATCCAGCGGGTGCTGGTCAATGCCGGGGCACAATATTATTTCTGGAGGAATCTCAGCGCTCAGACGCAATTTAATTGCTATTTCAATAAAAGGATGTACAACTCTTCGAACACCAATACCGATATTGTCTGGAACCTGATACTGCGTGCAGACGTCTGATTAACACATGGAGCAAATGCTGTCCAAACCAGTCCGATTATTTTTTCTTCACATTAGCATAAGTATTTTTGTCGCCGTATTTGTTCTGTTGTTGACACAAAATATTTTATTCGAATTCCCTCCGCTAAAAAGCGCCGAACTTTCCCTTATCGATCTGCGATTCCAGCAGCGCGGAGTGAACCATAAATTGAAAAATAGTTCAAAAGTTGTCGTCGTTGATATAAACGGTGAATCGTTCAAATCGTTGCCTGCAAAATGGCCCTGGCCGCAATCGTATTACACCCGGCTGGTAAATAATTTGAATCGTGCCGGAGCAAAAGTTATCGGGATTGATATTCTACTTTCTCCCGGTTACGACACGGATAGAATTGAAGACGACCAATTTCGAAAAGAAATCAAAGAATCCGGGAATATTGTTCTCGCAGGCAGGTTGAAATCGGAAAAATTTCAATTCACTATACATGAACAAAATCCAGGCTACTACAACAGGTTTATCGATACTACAACCGGCTTCGGCATAGCGAACATCCCTCAAGACATGGATGCCGGATGCCGGCGCTACATGTCTTTGTATTACGATGACAACCAGGAAAAATTTATTCCATCATTTTCCATGGCAGTATTAAACGCCTATTATAATCTTGATAGATCTTATACGTCAAGTGTAAGCGATGACCATTTTTATTATTATACCAAAGCGATCCCTCAGTACGACCGAAGATCGTTTCTCATCAACTATTATGGACCCGACAGTACCTTCCGAATAATCAACATCACGGATATTCTTGACGACAGTGATTTCAAAACCGCCGAAGAGCTGGAATATAATTCCGATATCAACACCTTCGATAATCCCGATTATGGAATTATGCACGACAGCATACTGAACGGAAAGATCGTACTCGTCGGATCACGAGTTCCGGAGGATAAAGATTTATTTCTCTCTCCGCTTGTTAACGACAAGCAGGGAAATAAAATGATGTACGGTGTCGAGATGCACGCGAATGTAATTCAAAGCGTCATAGACGGTAATTTCATCACAAGAGAACCGTTCTGGATGACGGCATGTATTGTTTTCGGTTTGACTCTCTTCACCTTTGTTTTCACCGAAAGACTTAAGGCGATCCGCACGAAGTTCAGCGCACTTATAGAGGTATTCGGTGTTGCTATTATTCTCGCTGAGATCTACATCATATATTGGATATCACTTAAACTATTCATCGATAAAAATATCCTTGCAGATATGATGAGTCCTTTCCTCGCTATTATCATCAGCTATATCGGAAGTACCGTTTATAACTATGTAGCAGAGCGCAAGCAAAAAATTATGATCAAGAGTATGTTCAGCCGCTATGTGAATCCGACCATAGTCGATGAGTTGGTAGCCCATCCTGAAAAATTGAGATTGGGCGGCGAGAGAAAGGAACTAACAATATTCTTCAGCGATATTGAAAATTTTACGCAGATATCGGAAAAAATGGCGCCGGAATCGCTCGTTACAATATTAAACGAATATCTTAACTCGATGACAGCTATCATTCTTCATAACGATGGAACACTTGATAAATACGAAGGCGATGCCATCGTCGCTTTTTGGGGAGCGCCCGTGCCGCAAAACGACCACGCTCTTCGTGCTTGTAAAGCGGCAGTACAAATGCAAAGCACTCTAAACGGCTTGCTTAAGATTTGGCAGCTTGAAGGAAAACCCATACTCAATACGCGAATCGGAATAAATACAGGCGAAGTTATCGTGGGTAATATGGGCGGCGCTAACCGATTCGATTATACAGTCATCGGAGACAGCGTGAATTTAGGTGCACGGCTGGAAAGCGCGAATAAACAGTATAAGACCCGTCTCATGATCAGCGAAAGTACATACAGAAAAGTTCAAAACCATGTTTACGTAAGAGAACTTGATCTACTTGTAGTAGCCGGAAAGACCGAGCCAATCCGTGTATATGAGCTTATTGGAACGGTTGAGGATGGTATTGCGTCCGACAAGCAGAAATTCATAGAGGTATATTGCAATGCTCTTCAATTGTATAGACAGCGGGAGTGGGATCGGGCGGTTCAGATGTTCGGGAAATCTCTGGAATTAATACCCAACGACTACCCGTCTCAAATATACATCGAGCGGTCACATATCTTTAAAGCATCGCCGCCGCCGGATGAATGGAACGGCGTGTTCATCTTAAAAACAAAATAAATTTTCAATAGGTTAGGGTTGAAAGAACTGTCTGTTGTGTGTTGAATAGCTGGGTAAGCTCAGCGGCTGTCCAAAGTCCCTTCATTGTTCGTATTTCACACTCATAATATTTTCCACCTGCGGCAAAAACAACGAGGCGCTTTCGTTCGTTTCCGGCTCCTACTTCATAACTGCAAAATTTTCTTCCCCGTATATCGAACTCTTGAAATGCATTTACTTGTTCAGAGAAGGTTTCAGCCTGAAATTTTGAGCTAACTTCAGCCAACAACCTTAATCCTTCTTTGTTTATCTGCTGTTTGGCAAGCTGATCGGGGATTAACTCTTTTAGTGTAAGGGTAGCAGAAAAATCTTCTTTAATAAGCCAAACCAACACAGCCGGTGCCAATGTATCCTCGGTGGATGAGAACCATCCTTGAGGAACTCTGCCTCCTACAACGCCGTCACGCGAATAAAATATCTGCTTGGTCAACGGAATATTTGATGTGTACGGAAGTTTAGCGGCACATGATGCAAGAATGATTGAAAGAACAATAAGAAGAAAGCGATCTCTCATCGATTATTCGAGGCTCCGCTTGAATTGATCGGCTTGTAGAGTAAATGTCAATGAGATACGATGAGTGTTTCCCAATTGGTCTTCGTTATTGAATTTGACAAAAGAATAATCGATGTCGAATTTCGGGAGATGTATTCCAGCGCCGAAATTGAGCGATCCTATATCGCTGTAGCCCGCACGAAGCGCAACAAGATTTTTATAATCAAATTCAAGACCGCCGTGGAAATCAAAACTCATAGAACCAAGATGGGCGTTGGAAGAATATTTTCTGTTTTCGAATCTCACATCGACATCGAAAGCGGGTGTAAACCGACCGCTCAACGCATCGATGAAATATGCAGATCCAATTTTAAGCGTCGGGGTGACAAGCTGGTTCGTGCCGTTGCTCCAGGCGATGAGCGTTGTAGTAACATCTTGAAGATTAACGCCAAGCGCGATATTTTCGTAAGGCAGATATTTTGCTGCAACATCGAACCCGATTCCGGTAGCCGAGGCTGCTCCCATTTCGCGGCGTATTACTTTTAGATTCGCGCCATAAGAAAAATTGTCTTTTACCTTCTTCGCGTACGACAGATAGAATGCCCAATCTGCGCTGTTGAAATAAGTGATACGGCTCTGATCGAGATGATCGAAGTTCTGCCATTGATCCGGCGGTAACAGATTTCCGTTCACATCGATTCCGGCATTTTGCGTGTTAGGAATATTATCCACACCCAAACGAATAACACTAACGGCAAGCGTTGTTACTGTTCCAACCGGAATAGCGACTGCGCCATAGTCATAGTTCACCAACCCTGCAAAACGCTCGTCGTGCATAAGTGAAATTTGTGGATACATAAGAGAAGAAAGTCCTGCAGGATTCCAGTAACCGGCAGTAATATCGTTGGCTATGGCAGAATACGCACCGCCAAGTCCGAGTGCACGCCCGCCTACACCGATGGCAATGAATTCACCGGCGTATTTTGCTTTAGATGCCGCGATTATATCGGGAGAGGAACAGACGAAAAGGAGAAGAACACAAAAAGTTTTAAGATGCTTATTTTGCCCGATTAAAATTGATACCTTCATATCATTACCTCATAAAAATATTTTCTTGAAACGGTGCTATAGAGAACGATAATGTTAATTCAGTATCAATAATCGATATATTTTCAGTGAATAGTTTTGTTACTGATTTAATATTTAGAAAATTGATATAAAAAGCAAATGGAAAAATGCAAAAGGACAAGGTCTCAGAATGAATCAACGATTGATTGGTTTCGCTCCGAATTCCCTTATTAACGCAAGTACTACTGGATGCTGGTTTGTTTTCGTTTGCTCAGCGGAAGTCTCATGTTGAGTAGAGGTGTAGCTTGCTTGATTTTTAGGCGTAACGGTATGAGATATGATTGCATCGAGTTGGACTTTAGCGCCGTAAATCTTTTCAGCAAGCTCTTGTAAAAATTGGTGATTACGTTTCATCGTCAATGTATCGCGGTGAAAATCATCGGGACAGCCGATCCGGAGCCTGCCGTCACGAACCTCTACAAGCGATGTTTCACTGAGCATCGTGCCCAACGCGATGCGCTGTTTCAGGGTTTCATTGACGAGCGCTGGCCATTTGCTGAACGCTTCCTCGTTGGAAAGCGATGAAGATAATGAAACTCGTTGATATACCTGCGACGGTTCGGAAAGCGGTATTGTCATCGTAACAACCTGCTCTGCACGCAATGTTGGTGGCGATGCTTTTACAGTGCCTTTGATTGGGGCTTCCGTTGCTTGGGGGGGAGAAATCTCGGTAGAGAGTATTGTTTTTTTATCAGCCGGGTTCAGAATGTTTTTTTTTAACTCTCGGAGTTGTTCTATAAGCTGGCTGATCTCTATGCTGCTGTCGAGTTTTATCATCTGCACCAAACCTATTTCCAATTTCAAGCGGGGCTGCTGGTTCCAGCGAATTGCTGAATCGGTTTCGCTTGCAATTTTAATAAGACGCAGAATATCCATTTCAGAAAAACTTTTTGCTTCCTCATCATACCGTTTACGGTAAAATTCCGATGTTTCTATCAGAGCAGTGGATTTTGTTGTGCTCGATACCAGCATGTTACGGAAGTGTTCCATCAGTCCGTTAAGAAATTCCCTTATATCATAACCGCGGTTTATTACTTCCTGAACAAGAAGTAATCCGGATTTGATGTCTTTTGTTTTAATTAAATCTGTCACTCGGAAATAAACTTCTTCATCGACAATATTCAGCATCTCGGCTATCTGTTTCGCGTCTATCTTCTCGCCGCAATATGAAACGACCTGATCGAAAATGCTCTGGGCGTCCCTGAGGGATCCATCACCTTTCCTTGCAATAAGAAAGAGTGCGTCATCGCTGATGCTGATACGGTCTTCGGTTGCGATGAGCCGGAGTTTATTGGTAATTTCGTCAATAGTAATTCGCCTGAAATCGAAGCGCTGGCATCTGGAAAGAATTGTCAATGGTACTTTGTGGATCTCGGTCGTTGCAAAGATGAACACAACATAAGACGGCGGCTCTTCCAGTGTTTTCAGAAGCGCGTTAAACGCCTCTTTCGTAAGCATGTGCACTTCATCTATAATGTAGACTTTGTATTTACCTTTAGCCGGTCCATAGCGAACGGCTTCTCTTAGATTCCTAATTTCTTCTACGCCGCGATTGGAAGCGCCGTCTATCTCGAAAACATTTACGCTTCGACCTTCGGTTATCTCCCTGCAAAGTTCGCATTCGTTATCCGGATTAATATCTTTAGGATGTAAACAGTTGATTGCTTTTGCCAGGATGCGTGCTGTTGTTGTTTTCCCCACACCGCGCGGTCCGCTGAAGATATAGGAGTGCGATAACCGGTTGGTAGAAATCGCATTGCGTAGCGTCGTGGCGATGTGCGATTGTCCGACGATATCTTCGAAAACCATGGGCCGCCATTTGCGGGCTGTAACGAGGTATGCCATCAGTTACTCTTATCCCTAAAATTATTCAATCAAAAAAGTGTATTTAATATAATCTAATCTTGGATGAGTTTCAAGACTTTGTAATGAATTTTTTCAGCTCATTTCTTTTTTGTGCCGAATAACCATGGCAATGCATCGGCAATCTGTTCTATACTGACAATTTTTAGTCCCTCTTTTACTTTGGATTGAATTTCGGTCAAATCTTTTTCGTTTTCTTTGGGGATGAGGACTGTCTTTATCCCGCCGCGCTGTGCCGCTAAAAGCTTCTCGTTTAATCCGCCGATGGCAAGTACATTTCCACGAAGCGTTATTTCACCCGTCATTGCAACATCGTTGCGCGCGGGGCGGTTGGAAGCCGCCGAGATAATAGCCATAGCAAGAGTAACGCCGGCGGATGGACCGTCTTTTGGAATTGCGCCTTCCGGCAAGTGTATATGGATTTCTTTTTTTTGGTAAAAGTTCGCGGGAACCCCAAGCCGCTTTGCATTCGAACGAATATAACTTAGCGCCGCCTGTGCTGATTCCTTCATGACATCGCCGAGTTGTCCGGTAAGTGTAAGCTTCTCGTGACCGTTCATGATTGTTACATCGACATTCAGAATTTCACCGCCGACACTGGTCCATGCTAAACCTATCACCGAGCCGATTTTTCTTTCTATGCTGGCTGAGCGGCTTCTAAATTTAGGCACGCCGAGGTAACCTTCAATTTTCTTTTCATCTACGTTAATCGATTTTTGTTCTGTTCGTCTGCCGTTTTTCTGTTTGAGTAAAACAATATCTTTTGCCACTTTTCGGCAAATCGACGCAATCTCACGTTCCAGATTTCTTACACCTGCTTCGCGTGTATATTGTCTGATAACTTTTATGATCGCGGAATCTGGAAGCTTTACCATATCATTATTTAATCCGTGCTCGGACAACTGTTTGGGTATGATGTGCCGCTTTGCAATCTCACGCTTATCATATTCCAAATATCCCGGCAATTCGATGATCTCCATTCTATCCTGCAGCGGCAATGGAATCTGGTATCTTACGTTCGCCGTCGTGATGAACATAACGTGCGATAGATCGTAATCCACATCAAGATAATGATCGTTAAACGTGACGTTCTGTTCAGGATCGAGAACTTCAAGAAGCGCGGATGACGGATCGCCCCTGAAATCCATACTCATCTTATCAACTTCATCCATCAGAATAACCGGATTAATTACGCCGGCGCGTTTCATCGACTGAATAATTTTTCCAGGCATAGAACCAATGTATGTCCGCCGATGTCCGCGTATCTCCGCTTCATCGCGAACTCCGCCAAGAGAGATACGCACAAACTTTCGCCCCAGTGCGCGTGCAATCGATTTCCCAAGCGAGGTTTTACCAACACCGGGGGGTCCCACGAAACAGAGAATTTGACCCTTCATTTCTTTAACGAGGTTCAGCACTGCTATATGTTCGAGTATTCTTTCTTTGGGTTTTTCAAGGCCGAAGTGATCCTCGTCTAAAATATTCTGAACGTGTTTTACATTCAGATCATCCTTTGTGCGCTTATTCCATGGAACGCTAACCATCCAATCGAGGTAATTACGGCTGACCCCGAACTCGGGCGACTGCGGCATCGTCTTTTTGAGCTTGTTGAATTCTTCCATCGCTTTCTCGTTGACGTCGCGGGGCATCTTTGCGTCTTTGATCTGTTGTTTCAGCTTCATTAACTCGGGAGTAACTATTTCCTCCGAGCCAAGCTCGTCCTGCATGATGCGGATTTGTTCCTGAATAAGAAATTTCCTCTGCGACTTCTGTATGCTCTCATGAAGTTTCGTGTCGATGTCTTTCTCGATTCTCAGAACATCCAGTTCCGAGGTTAGCAGTTTAGCAATTTCAAAATACTGATCCTTCAACAAACGATATTGGAGTATCTTCTGTTTCGATGCGACAACCTGATTAATGTTCGCCGCTATGAAATAAAGTTTTCGCTGTGGCTCTTTGATTGCTTCGTACGCCGCTAATATTTCTGCCGGAACATTCCGGCTAAGATTAATATACTCGGCGAATAACTGTGAAGAGTGGCGCATCAGAGCTTCAATCTCCGGGCTGATCTCTTCTTTGGGCAGATTTACCGTAACCTCTGCTTCGATGAACGGATCGTAACCGATATAAGTTTTTATAAATCCCTGCACGACACCGCTTACGAGAATTTTCATCAAACCGTTCGGCAATTTCATGATTTGTATAATCTTTGCGACGGTTCCTTCTCTATATATATCGTCTATAGTGGGTTCTTCGATTGCCGGATTCCTCTGTGCCGTAAGGAACACCAATTTGTCGCGTTCGATTGCAACCGTTGCGGCTTTAAGCGACGATTCCCTGCCGAGCAAAACCGGATAGATCATATATGGAAAAACAACTACATCGCGAAGCGCAAGCACCGGAAGCTTGTCGGGAATATTTGCTATCGGATGAGGCTCGTTTTCTGTAATATTAAATTCTGGCTGATTCATAGTTCGATAAGATAAAAAATGCCCTAATGGGCAGTATTATGTTCAATATGATAATTATAACTCCGAGTGAAAATATACGAAGTTTACAGAATGGATGCAAGGAAAAGAAGATTTTGTTATATTACCGCAATCCCAATCAACATTAATCTGGATCGAAAAATAATGAATGCTCAAGCAATATTAGATTATTCAAGGAAATTATTCAAAGAATACGATGGATATCGGGTAGGTACCTTCTCGCGGCGATCATTTACCCCCGAAACATTACAAAATACACTCGGAGAACTTGCCGAAGATTCATCGGGATTTCTACACCTTCGCACAATCGGGAAATCGTTTGAAGAACGGAACCTCCGATTGATAAAAGTGGGGGGAGGAACCATTTCAGTTCTCCTTTGGTCGCAGATGCATGGCGACGAATCGACCGCGACGATGGCGATATGCGACATCCTGAATTATTTTAAAAAGACGAAGAGTGAAAAAATCACGGGGGAAATCCTCTTATCACTTGAACTGTATTTTGTTCCCATGCTGAACCCCGATGGCGCCGCCCTCTTCCTGCGCCGGACCGCCCAAGGAATCGATATGAATCGCGATGCACTTTCGCTGGCAACACCCGAAGCAAGATTGTTAAAATCCATAAGAGAAGAATTACAGCCCGTGTTCGGATTCAACCTGCACGATCAGGAATTATCGACTGTCGGTTCCACCAAAGAAATCGCGGCTATCGGCTTGCTCTCACCATCGCTTGACCATGAGAAAACAAATAATGACGTTCGAACCAGATCTAAATACATGGCTTCTGAATTTGTAACCGTAATGAATCAATTCATACCGGGGAAGATTACAAAATACGATGACAGTTTTGAGCCGCGAGCGTTCGGCGATAACATGCAGCTATGGGGAACAAGCACGCTTCTTGTCGAATCCGGCCATCTGCTTAACGATCCTGAAAAGAATTTTATACGCAAGTTAAATTTTGTCGGGATACTGACAACTCTATACGCAATCGCCGTAAATGTGTATGATAAATTTGAAACAGCAGCATACGAAACCCTGCCCTTCAACGGTAAGCGCGCTTACGATGTAATTATCAGAAATATTTTTGTCGAACATCCTAACGGAAAGAGATCGCCGGTCGATCTTGGAATTTCTTATCAGGTTGATACACACTCGGAACTGCCTCCGAAGCTTATCGATATCGGCGACTTGCATACTTTTGTCGGCTTGAGAGAGATTGATGGGAAAGGTAAAAGCATATCGCAATCTTCACTGTCGTTAAACCGGGTGTTTGAGTGGGAGAGATATTTTTAAACGTAGAGTCCGATATTAACCGGACTCTACGCCTTAAGGATTCTACTTAACTCATCCCCAACCAATCGCCGAAGCGAGGAGAACATAAACCAGCCACAAGCCGAATGCGAAACCGATACCTGTTCCCACAGACTTGTTCGAAACTTTAGCCATACCAATTCCGACAACAGCCGTCTGCCAGATAGTGAGAACATTTAGAGATGCAATAACTTTATGTGCAAAGTTATGGTTATCAAAACTGTTCATCAACAACAGCGAAGCGCCCGGAGTCGCGCGTATCGAATCGAACAGGTGCATCATTATCAGAGTTACGATTGCGCTCAATATTCCGATGAGCGAAGAAAGCCCGTAAACTTCCAGCATCTTCTTGTATCCTGCCGTCGACTTGAGGGCAAACTTCACGATGAGCCAGAGTATCAAGGCAATTCCAAAAACCGAAACCGTGACGACAACGACCGCCCCAACCGCGCCTGTAACCAACATCATCGATGAAGACCCGATGAATTCTTCGGCACGATCGGCTTGCTCCTGCGTCATCTCGCCTTTTTGCACACGCTCCTGCATTTGCTGGCGCTGCGGCTCCATAGTCTGATCTCTCAGGGATTGATTTGAGAAAAGAGCAATTGTAAAAACTACGGCGACAATCATTGATAGAATGTACGGCATCACCCATGACGACGATTGGACAGGCGATACCGCAACTTCACTGTATAACTTTCCGGGCGCGGAAAAGATATCTGCTGCCCGTTCCACGAACGAAGAAACTTTAGTATCTTCTACTGCTACAACCGGTTTATCTTCCATAACAATCTCCTTTATTTTGCATGAAAATACGGAAATAAATCGAAAGTGTCAACTTTTATTTTCAAAACCTTGATTTTCAGCGAATGCTTTCTTATTTTGGCAATGGCGGCTTTTTATATATTGCATGTCTAAACTAACTATTGACGAAATACGGAAACGGTTCGATTCATCGAAAGAGTTCAACGAAATCTTTGATGCGTTCGAACAAGCACTCGAACAGCACGTCGATGATATCGAAGTATATAAACTTCTTTTCTGGAATAATTCCCTGAAAGCGGAAGAGCTTTGCCTCTTCGGCGAAAAACTCGCCAAGGAATTCACTCATATCTCGTACGACGCTTACATGTGGCTCGCTAATGTCTTCGAAGTGACACACTCGGTCTACGACAATTACGAACTCGCACTGAGATATTACCGTAAAGCCGCTGACGCAAAACCCGATGTGCCGGAGCCATATCTCGATGCCGCGGATTGTTATGAGCACGATTTGAAAATTCCGCCGCTTCACTCGCTAATAGACTTTTTAAAACAAGGCGCCGGAACAGTTCCACAGCCCTACGTGCTTCACAAGAGACTTGCTAATCTTTATGAACTTGCGGGCAACGACGAGATGAGTAAATATTTCAAACGAAAAGCGGAAGAGGGCACACCTCAGCCTCCCGATCTACCCCCCGATAGATGAAATCACTCAAAGGTTATTTCTTCATCATAGGCGCCACCACCTTCTGGGGCATCTCCGCAACGATTGCGAAATTTCTCTTCATCCAGCATGTCGATACTCTCATTCTTGTGCAAATGCGCATAACGATTTCGTGCGTTCTGCTGGTGACTTATTTTCTGATTTTCAAACGTCATCTGCTTATCGTTAAAATCAAAGACCTTTATAAGTTTGCTCTCCTGGGAATTCTCGGAATCGCAGGCTCTAACTTTACATACTACTTCACAATTGCGACAACAAACGTTGCAACGGCAATTCTTCTTCAATACTTAGCTCCGTTGTTGGTGCTGTTATATGCAGTTATCTCACGCGAAGAAAAAGTGACTTCCACAAAAGTAATCGCGGGAACAGTATCATTGGCCGGCTGTTATCTTGCAGTGGCGGGAAAAGATTTCTCGATCATCACAATTAATCATCTCGGATTACTTACAGGATTAGCGTCGGCATTTTGCTGGAGCTTCACCAATATCTGGCTGAAACGTTTGCTGAAGCAATACAATGTTTGGACTTGCCTTGTCTACGCATTTATTTCCGGCGTACTGTTCTGGATAATAATCAACCCTCCCTCCGAAATTATCGATGCTAACTATTCACTTGAAACGTGGGAAATGTTTTTTGGATTTGCGATGATCTCGATTCTTATTCCGCACTCACTGTATTTTTCCGGTATGCGGTACCTGACTGCTTCGCGCGGCATTATCACTGCAACGTTCGAACCGATTGTCGCAATCGCATCGGCATTCTTTATTGTCAATGAAGTGCTGACGCCGATTCAAATCGTCGGCGCTATCCTCGTAATCACGGCGATTGCCATTCTCCAAATAAGACAAGAGGAACCGCAGAGCTAAAATGACAGAACGCCGAAAAGAAAAATTTTTATCTGTTCTGCATCAGCGGCAACCCAACCTGACGGTCGTAATGGAAGACATTTTCGATCCTCATAATGTTAGCGCAGTATTGCGCACCGCAGACGCCGTTGGAATACTCGAGGTTCAACTGCTTTATGTTAATGAAGAGTTTCCGAAGCTCGGCAAGAAAAGCTCTGCCAGCGCTACGAAATGGGTAAAGCGGCGTAACTTTAAATCCATACCCGAGTGTTACGACCAGCTTCACCGCGACGGCTTTACAATTTACGCGACACATCTTGGCAAAAAATCTAAATCACTCTACGAACTTGACCTGACGAAAAAGGTCGCCCTTGTCTTCGGCAACGAGCACCGGGGTGTTTCCGCCGAGGCGGCAAAACTTGCCGATGAAAATTTCCAGATACCGATGCTTGGTATGATCGAGAGCTTGAACGTTTCTGTCGCCTGCGCTGTTTCGTTATATGAAGCTCTGCGCCAACGGCAATTGGCTGGTAATACGAAGCACCTCAACGAAGCAGACATCAAAAAATTGTTCAATGAATGGCTGAAGAAATAGGTAAACGAGATTTCTTATAAACCTTATGAAACGAGAATAATGTCTGCCTTAATGATTATATCTACAACTCTAATAACGCTTGCATTAGTTTTCTACTCACTCGGCGTTTGGGCGGAGCGGATCGCTCGTTACCTTAAACCCTGGCATGTTGCATCTTTCTGGACCGGTTTCTTCTTCGATGTCACGGGCACATGGGCTATGCACCTGTTGGCTAAGGGACCTTTCGACCTTCTGGCATCACACACACTTACAGGGCAGATAGCTCTTTGGCTTATGTTAACTCATGCGATATGGGCAACCTTTGTGGTACGAAGGGGAAGCGAAGCGGCGCGAACAAGATTCCATCGGTACAGTTTGATAGTTTGGCTGATTTGGTTGGTTCCTTATTTTGGCGGAATGTATATTGGTATGACCAAATAAAGACGGCTATTCGGTGTGATGGATAATCTAATCTTATCAACTGATGTAATGCGCGGTTATGATTTGTTGTAAAAAAATTCTAAGCACGAATATCTAAGCACTAAACAAACCACAAATTCGAATTCTCAAAATTCTGAAAATTGGTATTTTTATAGCAGTTTTGGATTTAGGAAATTCGAATTTATTTAGAATTTCGGATTTAAAGATTCGAACTTTTAACTGCGCCGCCGCCATTTTGCATAACATGAGTTGTTAATTTTTTAGGAGATAAAATGAAAGGTAATAAACTTAACATAAACGACCCGATGCCGGAGTTTAAAAACCTTCCCGGTGTCGATGGTAAAAAATATTCTTCTTCCGATTTCAAGGATGCAAGCATTTTGATTATCGTCTTCTCATGCAACCACTGCCCGTATGTAAAGGCATACGAAGACAGAATGATCGCAGTGCAAAAAGATTACGCCGGTAAGGGAGTCCAGCTTGTTGCAATAAACTCGAACGATGAAAGAAACTATCCCGATGATAATTTTAATGAGATGGTTAAGCGGGCAAAAGCAAAGGGGTTCAACTTTAAATACCTCCGGGATGCGGATCAACAAACTGCTGAAGCGTTCGGTGCGACACACACGCCGCAGTTCTTTGTATTTTCCGTCGAAGGCGGATCCGCCTCTGGCGGAGACCAGAGAAGAAAACTCCGGTACTCAGGCAAGATGGACGACAACTGGGAAAACTCCAAAGTGGTAAAAGAAAATTACCTCCGCGATGCGCTGGATGCACTGCTGACAGGTAAAGGGGTGAAAACTCCAGAAACGTTCTCGATTGGATGTACGATTAAGTGGAAAGCTTAAGGTTCGAAAAAGTCTAGAACAATGTAACCTATGGCTTCAAACAGCCCCTAAAGTGAGGGCCATGATAGAACTTACGGTATTGATAAGAACGTGAAGAGCCGCCGATGCACTCCAGCCCTTGCGATGAGCAAACATCCCACATATTACCCCGAAGCCAACAATCATCAGAAATCGATCAAAATTGCCATCAACGATAACGTGTTTGAGCGAAAAGAGAATAGCTGTAATGCCAATGCCGAGCGGCAGTGAAAGAATGCGCACGAGACGAGGTTGCACCAGTCCACGCCAGAGAAATTCCTCGGCGACCGGGATACACAATCCATTTACAACTATTAGTGATATGACCTTTATGGTCGGGGCAAGTCCGAGCAACCATAGAGTTGAGTTGTGATGAGTACATTCAAACACTGGCAGCATGATGTTGGAAAAGAGCAATCTATCGAGCATGGACACTATACCGATGTTCAGAGCCAGTGCTATTATCCACGGCGTATAACTCCAGCTCGTCACGCAATCATAAACTGCTTGGCGCAATGCATTCCATTCCTTGTTCCACTCAACAGATGCGATGAACCCTAAGACACTAACCAACAAGGAGTACGCAAAAAGCAAAGATATCATGTCATTGACACGCATAGTGCCAATTACCGGAAACCAAAAGAGAAAGTAATGTCTGAAGAAGTATTCAGTCGATACAATCAGAATAACAATGGCTACCACGAAGCTGCCATCAATCCCCTTGTGCAATTTGAGCATCGAGAGTATGGACTTATTCAATACTGTGTTGTCCTTCCTTTTGCAATATAGCCACGTAGTCTGTTGGTATAAGGTAGTTCTCCGTGAGAAGCAAATCAATTTATTGTTCTTCTTTTCGATTGTTCTTGCACTTCTTCGCCTCGGAAATAGCATCCTCAGTGGCTCGCATCGACTTGTGGGAATAGTATCGTGCATCGTCAATGTTGTCTGAGTTATACGCCTTTCGAGCGTAATCATAGGCATTCTTTGCATATCGTTCTGCCTTTGGACAATCAGACCGTTTTGCCGCTCTAGCTGCATCTTCAGCAGCATTCATAGCCTTCTTCGCATAATATTGTGCATCCACCAGTTCGTCGGAATTGTAGCTCCGTCGGGAATTAGTGTAAGCGTTATCAAGCAACGATTTCATTTTCTGATCTCCTTCGGTATCTATGGTATGCTGCCGCCTAACGTCTGGCGTGTTTACGCCCGCACGGTTGCGAGCTATAAATCGAGCAATTGATTTGCTATGCAACCGCAGGGGGTAAACTCAATAATATCTCTTTGAAAAAACTGAGTGTCGTAAACACGCTTATTCATGGAAGTTGTTTTTGTAAACAACTAATGATTCCGTTTCTTACCTTCATCACCTTCTCTCATTATCTTATCGGGCGGTTCTTTCGGTTTTTCAACGTTAGTTGGTTTCTCAGCCGGTTTTTCCTGTGGGGTGTCTTTTGAGTCCTTCGCCATTTGATTATCTCCACTGTTGTTAATAATATTGTATTTAGATTCCATTTTAGAAACAGTATTCTTATTCCAAAAAAAAATAGGAGTACACAAAAAAACTAATGCCACGAGCCATACAAGTGAAGAGTTCGCTTTGTGTAGATAAGAAGATTTGTTATCATTATTAATGGCATTTTGAGTAGCAGAGTTTGAGTATTTACGAATCAAGGTTTCTTCAAATTCCGTCAATGCGTGATCTACGGGATTATTGTTGCCTATGGATTGATAGTATTTTTCGAGATCTTTCTGGAAAGTCAGCAGCTCATCTGGATTGCTGATATATCTATAAGTGTAGCTCCAATATGAACGGAAGAGAAAATAAACCGTCAAAACTATTACAATTGCCGAACATAGCAATAGAAACGGAAAGACAAGAGGAATTGGTTGAAGAGAAAAATGAAAATCTGAGACATAAAAACCCAATACTCCACAAAGAAGTGATAGCACACCTACTGGTATCGACAACGAATTGGTTATTTGTGCTTTCCGTTCCAATTCATGGAAGTAGTGTTTTTGGTAAAAGTTAAAGCTATCCATATAGTATTAACAAAAACAATTTCATATAACATTTTTAATTACTTAATATTGTCCAGCTCTCTGAACAGAATAAACTGTTTTTAGTTTTGTCTTATTTAAGCAATTTCTGTGCTTCATCTGGTATTTTATGTCCATCTTTCATTATCTAGAATCAATATAAACTAGAAAAGCACCAAATCGAAAACCTATTCACCGTAACCGCTCCAAGTCATCAAAGCAAAAAAACTTCAGCAAGAATATAGAACTTGTCAAGGTAAAAGTCAAAGTTTTTTTGACCTCACGCTGGGAATGCATCAAAAAGCTCTGCGTCATGCTGACATGCTCTTGGTTAGCATCTATGCTGAGATAGCCTGGTATAGATCCCGACTAAAAACGTGTCGGGATGACGCTGTCGTGTCAAATTCCGACCAAACCGCTCGCAGAGCGGAGCGGGATGACGGGCTTCTTTATTTTTGAGACAGCCTCATATATAAATTCTATTTGTCTTAACCAAGTTTATTTGTTTTGATAGCAGGCATTAATAAGTTTTGGGAGAATCTCGCCGGATTTACCAAGCAGCACTTCATCG
This sequence comes from Bacteroidota bacterium, assembly GCA_020056225.1. Taxonomy (GTDB): domain Bacteria; phylum Bacteroidota; class Ignavibacteria; order UBA10030; family SZUA-254; genus JAGVIE01. The sequence goes on along the minus strand of JAGVIE010000021.1, from coordinate 19,739 downwards.
GCTTGATGGCTCAACTCAGTTCTCTCTAAATTAATTTCTACCACGTAAGCCCCTGCGCGCTTTGCAATCATCGGAAGCGATGCGGCAGGATAAACTACTGCCGATGTCCCGACCGAGAAAAATACTTCGGCTCTCTCAGCCGCCGCTTCTCCGGCATCCCACTGATCCTGAGGAAGAAATTCACCGAACCACACAACATCCGGTCGTATCAATCCGCCGCAGGTACAGCGAGGCGCTTTTTCTTGTGCGATTATTTCTTTGTTGGAGTAGCTCTTTCGGCAATCGATGCAATAATTTCGCTCAATGTTTCCATGAAGCTCGTAAACAGTTTTACTTCCAGCCCTGCGATGAAGATTGTCGATGTTCTGTGTGATGATTGCAAAATGTTCGTGCCTCTTTTCCATCTCTGCCAGTGCATAATGCCCGGGATTCGGTTTTATGTCGGCTATAATCTTCTTTCGGTACCGGTACCACTCCCACACAAGATCGGGATTACGGATAAAAGCATCGAAGTTGGCAAGCTCTTCTGGGCGGAATTTTTTCCAGAGTCCGTCTTCACCTCTGAATGTCGGCACACCGCTTTCGGCAGAGATGCCTGCGCCCGTGAAGACTGCGACCAATTTCGCATCTTTTAGTCTTGATATTAATTTATCGGAAAACATAAAATAACTCACTTCGGTTTCAATACGAGGTGTTCCCAGTTCTGCTCGTAGATTTCTTTCCAGTCGATAGTAGTCTGGCGGTAACCGCCGTTCAGCCATAAGGAAACCTGATCATCATAATGTTCATACATCGGCTGGCCTGATTGCCCGAGCGATAAAATCCTGTAAGCGTGTTTCGGATCGGCAAGATCGACAATCTGCCTCATCGAAGGCGCGGCGAATAACCGGAACGGATCGGTAAGCTTAAAAGCTCCTTTGTTTATCGTTTGTTCACCGCCGCCGATAGGATACGGTCCAATATTAAAAACTTTATCAAGCGGCTTGCGTCTTCCCATTGGGTGCTCGAATATCACCTGATGAACTTTTCCCCATTGCCATGTCTTCGTCTCGCTTCCGAGTTTATCGCGCAATTCATAGACTGCCTCGATGAAACTTTTTCGAGCGATCATTCCTTTTGTCTCTATAGTATCGGTGCAAATGTCATCGAACCACGGCGAGTTTTCTTTCTGAAGCAGTCGCTGTGTGACACGATACGGCACCAAAAGCGAATAGACAAAATCGTGGAATACCTCGGGTCCCATTTCATCTTCATACGTATTATGTATCAACTTCACGAAAAAAGTATTCACTATAGTCGAGGCGATATCGGTCGGCGTACACCGGTTGTTCCAATTCCGCAGATATACAAGAGAGGTGTTTACATCGGCTTCCACGATGCTGTCACGACTGAAAGCCCACAATATTTCCTGAGCGAGATCTCTTGAATAGTACGACACTACATCTTGCTGGAATTGCTGGAAATCTTCCGTCGAGATTTTTTCCAGCGAAAGCAGTTCTTTAATCCGGTCATAGCGCGACCACGGTTCCCACAATGTCGAGAGATAATAGGGATACGATTTATCTGCAAGCTGGTGATTCGCCGAAATGATAACGCCATCCGGCGGATTCCAGATACGCGGCAGTTTCTCGAATGGTAAATATCCCTGCCATTCATCTTCTTCGTTATTGCCTGACATCAGCTCGGCGCCGTTATGTTTACCACGGATCGGCACTCGTCCGGTTGTCCACTGTCCAATATTATTCTGAACGTCCGCATACACGGCACACTGTCCGGGAACGGTTAATTGCTTCAATCCTTCCTCAAACTCGATTTTATTTCTTGCACGGTCAATCCGGTAAAACCCCAAAATCTCATCGCTCATATCAAATCCGGTCCATCGCATTGATATGGGTGACTTCTGATGCATCGAATCTGCACGATAGTGCTGAGACATTGGATGCACATCGTTGACGATGGGACCGTGATGGGTTGATCGAACTGTAATCTCAACACTGTCCGATGAACCGATATAAATTACCTCTTCACGAACCCGCATCGGCAACAGATTATTCTTGAAGCGGTAATGGTTCGGTTTGAGCGTATCTTCTTCTTCGACATAAAAATCTGCATCGTCGAGCATGGCATTGGTGAATCCCCACGCGAGCGAATCGTTCTGCCCGATTAGCACCAGCGGAATGCCGGGGACTGAAACGCCTGCAACATTCCATCCCGCCGTTGTGAGATGAAGCTCATACCATTTAGCCGGAAGCGATATCAGAAGGTGCGGATCGTTTGCGAGAATCGGTTTGCCGCTCATCGACTTTGATGAATTTATTACCCAGGCGTTGCTGCCCGGCGAAAACGATCCCATGTGAAAATATTCGCGGTAGTCTCTGAACGCCGTAAGAAATCCGCCGATATCACCGGGTGATATACCTGTTTGCGGCTTTTGTGCTGCAGGTTGAATGTTTTCCGGATAGGAAAGAAATAATTCTTTGTATTTTTCTTCAGGCACTAATTTTTCAATCTCCGCGTATGTCAGATCGACCCACCATGCGAAGTTTAATTCCCACGCCATAAGTCTGCCTATAATCAGGCTGTGCTGAACCGTCCACGGTTCCGGCTCATAGTTTAGCATATCGAACTCGATCGGATATTTCCCCTTATGAGTGGCGATGAATTCGTTCACGCCTTCGGTATAATCTTCAAGCAAACGACGCGAGTTCGGATGAAGATGTTTTTCAAGCGAATCAGCGAGCGATGTAAATTGCAATGTGCGGAAAAGTTTGTCGAACTTAACCGTAGCAGTATCTAAAATCTCCGATAGTCTCCCCTGTCCGATTCGCCTTCCCATATCCATCTGCCACAGGCGATCCTGTGCCTGCACATAACCGACTGCGTACATCAGGTCGTGTTCATCGCGGGCTGAGATATGCGGTACTCCGAACTTATCGTGATAAATATCAATTGTACCGTGCAACCCGCTTAACTCCAGCGATCCGTTAGTCACAGGGTACGATTTAGTCACGAGGTACCGGAGGAAAATTATTCCGGCGATAATAACAACCGCCAGAGTGATCCCGACACTGATGCTTATCTTGGCAAAGTTCGACATTGTTGTTTTATTATAGAGGTATTTTCAAGATGTCTAATTCACACGGGACATTATATAAATAAAAATCCCGTCCCGATAATTACCGGGACGGGATAATATACAGCTTTGACGCTTTTATTTCAATAAATTAAAACATGTACGATACAGTTCCGATAACGGTATTGGTATGTATCTTTTCATCGGGCATCGCATACTCGACGATTTCATTAGTATTCCAGAATCCGTACGCATAGCCGAAATCGAATTTAAGCACGTTATCGATTACCCAACCGAGACCGCCGGTTATGTACTTTTGTGCGTTCGGCGATGAATCAAAAGTATACGGTGAGGGAAGATATACAAAACCGGCGCGCAATCTTAGGTCGGTTCTGGGCACGGCGTATTCCGCTCCAAACCTGAAGTTGACGGTCGCCTTGAAATCTTCTTTGATGTAGGTGTTCTCATCTATTAGATCTGCGTCTGTAGTATTGCTGAACTCCATCTGCGTCCAATCTGTAAAATCAATATTTCCGCTGAGCAGGAGGTCACCGAATGTGTACGATAAACCTGCATTGAATACGAACGGCGTTGTCAGATCATATTCCGGAGTGCCGTTTGATTGATAGAAAAGAATGCTGTCGGGCGTATCGTAATATTCAGTTTCATCGATAGCATAGTTGCGGCGAACGGTATAGTAAGTCGGGAATTTAATGTTGATCCCCACGCGGCCATTGTGATTATTGAATTCATACAACATCCCGAGCCTGCCGGTAAAACCGCCGATATCTTCTTCGATAGTATACTTCTGAATAAATTGATCTAAAGTGTAAAGGTTTTTAGTATCTGTTTCAACGTAATGCCGGTTGTACGAATATGAACCCGAGAGGAAATTTATCGATAATCCCAAATATAGATTTTTCGCCGCCTCAACAGCACCGGCTACAACCCAGCTATTAATACCGCCGCTCCTTAATATCTTTCCTTCCATGTCGACATTATCCGGGTAGCTTATGGTACTGCCCATAAAATTAAATCCCCGAAATTTTAAAGCGCCGACATAATCGTTTTCTCTTCCGTATCCGATGGCAAACACCAGACTTCCTCTCGTGACCGGGAACGGATAAACGAGGCCGAATGTGTTCAGCTTGGTTCCGCTGTTTGAAAACGCTTCTTTAGTCCCGTACAATGTGCTCGTATTATCGAACGACATATGTGAAAGCCCGAGAGAAAATTCGTTTTGTTTTATTTGTCCAAGCCCTGCGGGATTCCAATATACGGCAGAAAAATCGTTTGCCACTCCGCTATATGCTGTGCCTAAGCCGAGAGATCTCGCCCCATATCCCAATCCGAAATAAGAAAGACGGTAGGCATCTACCTCAGTTTGCGCTGAACCTGTATTCCAAAAAATTGCTATTCCTACAAATATATATAGTAATGCTTTGATGATGTTTTTCATATTCACTTACCTGATATTAGTTGATTATACTTAGGGCTTTCGTCCTCTTGACTCGCCGCTGCTGCGATCACTTCCCGACCGACTTGATCCGTTATTGGACGATGATGGTCGTGCGGCTGGTGCCGGAGAACTGGGGGCACTGCCGCGATTTTCTCTTGGCGGCGCACTATAAGTTGGAGCTGAAGGAGTGCTCGTTTCTGCCGGACGATATTGCGGCTGAGCATCTCTGCGCCGTTCAGGACGAGTGCTCGTACGCTTGCTTGTAGCGCGTGTAGCATTATCGGCTGACCGACCCGATACTCTGGATTCTCGTGTCGCATATCCGCGGGTATTTCCCGTGCGGCGAGAATTACTTCTTACTGTAGTTGAGTTCTTATTCGATGAAGCAGTACCACTCGAAGATGTTCCTATAGCTGCGCCCGTTGGTAAATTGTAATCGCGTACACCCTGAACCTCGTACGTACGTCCACTTGTCTCGATCCCGTTGCTTTGTGCGCGAACTTCTCCTACATCACGTTTACCATTTATTGTGCCTGATCCGGGATAGCCATAGTAATATCCGTAATAACCTGAGTAGTACGGTGAATAATATGAATACGGATGATATCCATAGTATGGATTCCCAAAAGGTGAATAATAATTATACCACGAGTTATATCCCCACGCGTAATCATAGAACCATGGATCTGCGTAAGCCATGCTGAATGCAGTTGAGGGCCAATAGCTGGATGGATAGTAATAAGAAAAGCCTACACGCGGATGATAGAAATCATCACTGTATTCCGAATTATAAGTATAATCATCGCTTTCGTTTTCCTCCGTATACGTATCGTCATTTTGCTGATCGGTTGCCGTATATTCTTCATCACCTTCTTTCTCATTGTATTGTGAGCCAAGCTGTGTATAGCATCCGGAAAACATTATCAGTATCATACCGAGTATGCTTAACAATGCAAGAAGAGTTATTTTCGTTTTCATGGTGAACCTTCACTTTCAAAAGAATTGACTACAATTTTAAAGGCAACATTGGTGCCAGAGTGCAATTACCTTCAATCTAAATTTACTCATATACCGATAAGAAAACAAGACATTTTCTATTAAAATACTGAGAAGGGAGATTAGTGTTCTGGGAAGTGGACAGAAAATCTTATAAACGTTTAGTTTTCAGCACATTACAGCGATTTAACGTACTCGATTATCATCGTGCGATTTCCGACGGTAATCTCTCGTTGGTTTTTCAGAACGTCCTTCAGATTCACACCGACAGAAAAACCCTTGCCAACCGAAAGACGAATACCAATATTGAGATAACCTCTTCCTCTGCCGAGCGCTTTTTCATTGCTGTCATTCCACCCAATATTATATTCACCAAGGATTGACATGATAGGACCAACAGATTTTTCAGCGCCTACAAATACATTCGGATCTTTATCGCCATCGCTTCGCTCGAGACTGTAATTGATACCTCCATGAAAGCTTAGATAACCAAGCACTTCATAATTTTTACTGGCAACCGCAAAAAAACCTAACGATTTAATCATATATCTATCAAGCCGGGGGTTATATATTTCCTTCCCCTGCGAATCGAAGCCAAGCGCAATAGCAGGAACAACAACGGTTTCATTAAACAGTCTCACTCGTATCTGAAAACCGGGGGTTTCATTCCACTTTGGTTTTTCATTTCCGATCAGGTTTGCGCCACCGTACGATATTCCGATTAGAAGCCTATCGAACAAACCGATAGATGTCCCGACAAGCAGCCCGCCCCCCTGATAAACATCCATGTCAAGCGCGAGATTACCGTGTGGTATCATGCCGGCTGTTGGCAGATCAATCAAATAGCGAGGCTCGATCTTCGCATCGGTGCCGGCAGAACCCTGTGCAAAAATCTGGTTAATGTTTAGAGCGCTTGTTATAGCTAACAGTAAAAATATTTTCCATCCTTGAAGCATAACGAAAAAGAACCCGGTCGCTTATTGATTAAGAATGTATTGTATATCTGATTATATTAGAATAATAATACGAAAATTTTCTTCAAATTCGAAATGCCGAAATATCAATATCGATCCTATTCTTTCACAATTCCAGGCTGAATCTACGCATCCGGCATTAAACCGCATAGCTTCAATCTTGCCCGGGTTAATTTTATGTCTACCGTTTGAATTTCAGAAAAATTTTCTGCATTTTAGGATTGTTTAAAACATGTAAATCATGAGTTTATGCTCTTAATTATCCCATCTATCGAAATCGAAAATGGAAGGTGCGCCAGAAAAATTCGGGGCACCGGGGAGTTTATCTACAGCGATGACCCTATCGAGATTGCCAAGCTTTGGCGCAAGGAAAATGCAAAGTCGCTCCATGTAACTGATCGCGATGGAATAGCCGCAGGCAAACCCGTAAATTTCGAAGCCGTATGCAGGATGGTTAAGACCGTTGATATACCGATTGAACTTGGCGGCGGTATTAGAAAATTTGAGGATGCACAAAAAGCTTTCGATAATGGAATTTATCGAATCACAATCGGACGAATGCTGATCGAAAATCCTGATGAAGCCCGGAAAACTCTCGACACATTCGGACCCAGCAAAGTTGTTGTCGGAATCGATACAAAACATTTAATAAAAATCTCAAAAGAAGAGTTCAATGCCGCCCCGCGAACTCCTTTATCTGTTGCGGCTGAAGCAGAACAAATCGGTTTCCGACGAATTATCTATACCGATATCCTAACAAGCGGAACTGTGTACCGGCCCAATTTTGAAGCGATTAAACTCCTTACTGAAAAAACTCGCCTGAAAATAACTGTCTCCGGGGGGATTTTAAATCTCGACGACCTCTTAAAACTGCAAGAGTTTGAACCACTTGGAATCGATTCGGTAATAATAGGCAGGGCACTGTATGATAATAATTTTTCCTGTCAGAGATTATGGCGGCTGTGCGAGGCGGGTAACTTTCCTTACACTGCGAAAGTATAAGATGACCTTAACCGTAATAGGGCACATGTGTCTCGATATTATTCAATTTCCCGATGGAAGAGAATCAAATAGCTACGGCGGAATCTTTTTTTCTATTGCCACGCTTGCGAATCTTCTGGGATCCGGCGATACCATACTTCCCGTATTGGGTGTCGGAAAAACAGAATACGATTCGTTTGTCGAGCGTTTGAAAATATATCCGAATGTAGATACATCGGGAATTTTTCGCCTCGCCGGTCAAACCAATCAAGTCAGGCTGGTATATTCATCAAAAGAAAAACGGATCGAGTGCTCAAAGCATATTTCCGAACCGATCTCCTGGAAGAAAATTCACCCGTTTCTTGATACCGACATGGTTCTCCTGAACATGATCTCCGGGTTCGACATTACATTGGAAACGCTTGACGAGATAAGGATGGAAGTCAGAGAAAAACTCGTCCCGATATATCTGGACGTTCATTGTCTTGCATGTGGAATCAATCCAGACTTTACAAGGTTTTATCGTCCGGTTGACAGATGGCGTCGGTGGTTTTTCATGCTTCACGGTGTTCAGATGAACGATGATGAAGCGGCGAATATCGGGACAGAAAAATTTGACGACGTTACGCTTGCAAAGCATGTACTTGCGTTAAATACAAAAGCATTGCATATTACGCATGGCGAGCGCGGCAGTACTGTTTTCATCGATGAACATAAAAACATGAAGCGATTCGATTTTGATGGAATAGAACCCGAAAAAGCGGCAGATACAACCGGGTGCGGCGACGTTTTTGGAGCCGCCTATTGTGCTTATTATTTAAAGAAAAAAGATGTTGTCTCCTCAACGGAATTTGCCAACCGGGTTGCATCTTATAATACACAGATCCCCGGCTCTAAAGAAATCGATAAACTTTCTATATTTAATCTCGATAAATATGTAAGTCAGGAGCAAAGAGTATGAATATTGCGATTATCGGTTACGGGAAAATGGGACAGGAAATTGAGAGGGTTGCTAAAGAACGTAAGATCAACGTTAAGTTATCATTAGATATTAAAAATAATCTTAACGGTATGGCTATAACTCCGGAAACTATGAAGGACGTTGATGTATGCATCGATTTCTCCACACCAACGGCAGTGGTTCATAACATTGCGGCGGCGGCGGACTGCAAGAAGAACATTATTGTCGGAACAACCGGCTGGTACGATAAATTGAAGGAGATCGAAAAAATTGTAAAAGAAAAGAAAATCGGATTTCTCTATTCGCCTAACTTTTCGCTGGGCATGAATATATTTTATCAGATTCTATCGTCTACGTCGCACATATTCGATCAATTTGATTGCTACGACATTGCAATCCACGAAACACATCATAAAGCAAAAGCAGACAGCCCCAGTGGTACATCTCTTACATTAGGGCAGATTATATTTCAGAATATCAGGCGAAAGAAAGAATTTTTACAAGAAACATCACACAAACAAATAAAGCCCGAACAACTTCATGTTACTTCAACAAGAGTTGGAAGCGTTGTGGGAACACACAGGGTACTGTTCGATTCCGACGGCGACACTATCGAGCTTGTTCACACCGCTAAGAATAGAACCGGATTTGCGCTCGGCGCCCTCATTGCCGCAGAATGGCTCAAAGGTAAAAAAGGAATCTTTACAATGAAAGATGTCATCACTTCAATCTAAACTATTATGAAACGAACATTATTATTTAAAGGAACAGGTACAGCTCTCGTCACACCATTCACCACTAACGGCAAGGTTGATGAAGCCGCCCTTAAAAAACTTGTTGAGCATCAGATTAAAGGCGGTGTGGAAGCAATTCTTCCTACCGGCACAACCGGTGAAAGCGTTACGCTAACCGAAGAAGAGCAGGAACAAGTTATCTACATCGTCGTCAAACATGCAAAGGCTCGCGTGAAAATAATTGCCGGAGCCGGCAGTAATTCAACGAGCAAAGCGATCGACCACGCAAAGAACGCGCTAAAAGCGGGAGCCGATGGAATATTATCCGTCGCTCCGTACTATAATAAACCCACGCAGGAAGGTTTCTACCGGCATTATGCTGCGTTAGCGAATGAAATCAATGCGCCAATTGTTATGTACAATGTTCCCGGAAGAACTTCCAGCAATATAGAATCCGCAACCACGCTCCGCCTGGCAGAAAAATTCCCGAACATCGCCGGTATTAAAGAAGCATCGGGTAATTTCGTACAAATAATGGAAATAATACACCGCCGACCTAAAGGATTCGGCGTATGGTCGGGCGATGACGCCATAGCCCTCCCGTTAATCGCACTCGGAGCTGATGGAATTGTTTCCGTGGTTTCAAACGAAGCGCCAAAACTTTTTTCCGATATGATCCGGCTGTGCTTGAAAGGAAATTTTTCACAGGCATCAAAAATTCAATACAAACTTTTAGATTTGATGAACTTCAACTTCATCGAATCAAGCCCGATTCCCGTGAAAGCAGCTCTTGCGCAAATGGGATTTATAAAAGAACTCAATCGCTTACCGCTTGTTCCCTTAAGCGATAAACACAGACCTCTGATGAAAAAGATATTGAAAGGGTTGAAGTTAATATGATCCTACAACAAACCATTGAGCGGCTGTTTGAAATTCCTATAGACAAAATCGACAGAGAGGAAGTACAGCAGGTAGTAGATCAATTGAAGCTTGCCCTGAATCGCGGTGAAATCCGTTCGGCAGATTTTCAGAATGATTCATGGCAGGTCAACACGTGGGTAAAAAAAGGAATACTGCTCGCTTTTCGCGCCGGTGAGCTTCGCGAATTCCCCGGTGACGATGTATTTAGTTTCTTTGATAAAGACACAATGGGTGTGCGGCAATTTACCGTCAATCAGGGTGTTAGAATTGTTCCGGGCGGAAGCGTCGTGAGAGACGGCGCATTTATAGCCAAGGGAGTTGTTATGATGCCGCCATCTTACGTGAACATCGGTGCGTACATTGATGAAGGAACGATGATCGATTCACACGCTCTCGTCGGGTCGTGCGCGCAAATCGGTAAAAGAGTTCATTGTAGCGCCGCAGTGCAGATCGGCGGTGTGTTGGAACCGATCGGCTCTATGCCGGTGATTATTGAGGATGACGTATTCATTGGAGGCAACTGTGGAATTTATGAAGGCACCATCGTCAAACAACGAGCAGTTATCGGCGCAGGCGTCGTTCTCACCGGCGGCATGCCCGTATATGATCTGGTTCGTAGATCAATCTACAAAAAATCCGGCACCTCACAACTCATTATCCCGGAAGGCGCAGTTGTTGTTGCCGGGAACAGACAAATTAATAATCCCTTTGCGCAGGAAAACAAACTCTCGATATACACTCCTGTTATTATAAAGTATCGCGATGATAAAACAGATGTTTCAACGTTATTGGAGGAGAGTTTACGATAAACGCTCCAACGAAACGCATCATCGTCACCGGCAGTAATGGCTTGCTCGGACAGAAATCTGTTGAGTTTTTTTCACGAACACGTTATCCCCTCTTATTATTGTCGCTGGAAGAACATTCCGTTTTCGACCCGGCAATTTTGCCGTACAGGTCAATCGATTTAACCCGAAGACAGGAAGTAAGAAAGGTTGTCGATGAATTTGAACCGGATGTTATTGTGCACACAGCCGCGGTGACCGATGTTGATCTGTGCGAAAAGGAACGCGGGCTTGCATGGCAGGTGAATGTGGGCGCAGTAGAAAATTTATCTTATGCCGCAAAACTCACAGGTGCAAAAATTATTCACCTTTCAACAGATTACGTCTTTGACGGCAAGAGCGGACCATACAACGAACTTGACAGGCCCAACCCGATCAGCTATTACGGAAGAACAAAACTTGCCAGCGAAAACCTTTTGCTAACCAGTGGGGTGCAAAACGCTATCATCCGCACAATGGTACTCTACGGACTCGGACTGAATGTTAAATCGAACTTCGCGCTCTGGCTGTATAATAATCTGAAAGACGGCAAGCCCATTTGTGTGGTTGACGATCAGATCGGCAATCCGACTCTTGCCGATGATCTCGCATACGCGATCTTAAAAATCATCGAGCTTGAGCGGACAGGCGTCTATCATATCGCCGGTTCCGACATGATTAGTCGATATGATTTTGCTCTTGCGCTTGCACGCGTATTTAATTTCAACAAAAAGCTGATTACTCCGGTCAAGTCTTCTACTTTTATCCAACCGGCTCCGCGCCCTTTAAAATCCGGATTGATAATACTTAAAGCGCAAACCGAACTCGATGTGAAAATGTCCGGCATTGAACATGGTCTTACAGTCTTAAAAAACCAACTCGATACGTTTAGGTATCAAAACGAAAACAATTTGCATCGGAAATTATGAGCGTGAAAATTCTAAATCCCAACATCTAAATCCTAAACAAATTCTAAAATCTAATTTCAAAATACATATTTTAAATGCCGGTTTGGAGAATTTGGATTTTAATGTTATTTAGAGATTAGTATTTCGCGCTTCGGATTTTCCTTGTAGATCAATAACAACATTATATATACTTAACGAGAAGAAACATTAACACTGAAAAGGACTAAAGAAATAGATGCTTGATATTAAATTCATACGTGAACACCCCGATATGGTAAAAGAAGGCATCCTGAAAAAAGGAGCCGGGAATAATATTGATGAAGTTCTGAATCTGGATTTACAACGAAGAGAACTTCTTCAAAAGGTCGAGGTCCTGAAAAACAAACGCAACGTAGTTTCAGATGAAATCGGAAAGCTAAAGCGTGAAAAGAAAGATGCCGCAACAGCGATCTCGCAAATGGATGAAGTGAAAACAGAGATCAAGTCGATCGATGATGAACTTGCTGTTATCGAGAAATCGCTCAACCAATTTTTACTGACGATTCCAAACATTCCGCATCCGTCCGTCCCGGTTGGAAAACTGCCAACCGACAATCAAGAGATTGCAAAATGGGGTGAAGCACCTGTAATCGATTTCAAGCCGAAACCTCATTGGGAGCTTGCCGAGAAACTCGATATCATCGACTTTGAAAGAGGTGTAAAGATTTCAGGCGCAGGTTTTCCTCTGTATAAAGGACAAGGTGCACAGCTTCAGCGCGCGTTGATTAATTTCTTTCTTGATGAAGCTGCGAAGCGCGGATACAAAGAAATTCAGCCGCCGCTTATGGTGAATGCAAACAGCGCAACAGGCACAGGACAACTTCCAGATAAAGAAGATTTGATGTACGTTGCCACGAAGGATGAATTGTATCTCGTTCCGACAGCGGAAGTTCCGGTAACAAACATTCACCGCGATGAAATTCTGAAAGAAGACCAGCTCCCTGTAAAATATTGCGCTTACACACCATGCTTCAGGCGTGAAGCAGGTTCGTACGGCAAAGATGTGCGCGGTTTAAACAGACTGCACCAGTTCGATAAAGTTGAATTAGTAAAATTTGTCCACCCGGGTGTCTCGTACAACGAACTTGAGAGTTTGCGCGAAGACGCGGAACTGCTACTACAAAAACTTGGATTACATTATCACACACTTCTAATGTGTACGGGCGATATGGGATTCACTCAAACAAAGAAATACGATTTGGAAGTTTGGTCTATCGGGCAGCAGAGATGGCTTGAGGTTTCCTCTATCAGTAACTTTGAATCGTTTCAGGCACGGCGGATGAATATCCGCTTCCGTCCGCGAGGGGAAGGAAAGCCGGAATTTGTTCACACACTCAACGGCTCAGCGCTTGCGCTGCCAAGAGTTGTTGCGGCACTCATAGAGCATTACCAAACGCCGGAAGGAAAGGTTATTGTGCCGAAGGTTCTGCATAAGTATACCGGGTTTGAAATTATTGGATAGCGGAGCCCGAACTAAAAATCCCCTCTTGAGAGGGGATTTAGGGGTGTGTTCATGCGACGCAAAATAATTCCATACGATCACAACTTAAAACAACTTGCGCGTAATCTTCGGAACAACAGTACGCTCGCCGAAGTCTTGCTCTGGAGAGAGCTGAAAGGAAAACAGGTTCGCGGGTATGACTTCCACCGACAGAGACCGATAGATAAATATATTGTTGATTTTTATTGTCCCGATCTTTTATTGGCGATTGAAATTGATGGATCAAGTCATGATGAAAAGATTGCGTTAGATGAGAATCGACAGCAAAAGTTAGAATCTCTTGGTGTGAGGTTTCTACGATTTACAGATCGAGAAGTAAAAACAAATCTACTCGGTGTGGTTATGACAATTGAAGATTGGATTGATGCACATGCACCCACCCCTAACCCCTCCAAAGGAGGGGAATTTAAAATAATGTTGTGAAGAAAGCAATGGATTGAAGGAAAAGTTATTGTGCCAAAGGTTCTTCATAAATATACGAGGTTTGAGGTGATTGGTTAACAAGAAAAACGATAACCATCTTCATTCTGTATCTCACGGCATACATAATCTTGAAACAAACACAATATTTTTGTATTATACTGTGAGTGAATATTTATAAGGATTTTTTTATGGGTTTGGTAAAAGAAGAAGCGCAAAAGATAGTGGAAAAACTTCCCAGCAAGGCGACTTGGGATGATCTCATGTATGAAATCTATGTTCGCCAGGCAATTGAAGCCGGGTTAGCAGATAGCAAGGCAGGGCGAACGAAAGACGTAAAAGAAATCCGCGCAAAGTTCGGTTTGCAAAAGTGAATGTCCATTGGACAGATACAGCCACCGATCATCTGCAAAGCATCCACGATTACATCTCTCATACATCTGCCGATTACGCAACAAGAATAGTTGATCGCATAACAAAACGCTCACAACAGATTGCAGACTTTCCTCTCTCTGGCAAACAGGTACCGGAATTTAATATCAAACAGATTCGCGAAGTAATTGAACATCCATTTCGAATAATTTATTACATCAAACCGGATCAAATCGATATTCTTGCCGTGCTTCATACATCGCGAGATATTCTAAAGAAAAAATCAAAACGCTAAAACAAGGCTTGCATGAGTTTATTCAATGAATGAATTGTACGAACATTACCAAACGCCGGAAGGAAAAGTGGTTATACAAAAAGTTCTGCATAAATACACCGGGTTCGAAGTGATTGGATAACATGATAAGGAGGATGTATGGCAAACAAAGAACATCTTAAAATACTAAAAAAAGGTGCTGATGCTTGGAATAAATGGAGAGAAAAAAATAATATAATACAAACCGACCTCAGCGAGGTTGACCTTAGTGGCACAAACCTCAAAGGCGCGAATCTTTATCATGCAAACCTTAATGATACAAACTTCTTCAATGCAAACCTCAGTGGTGCACAGCTTGTCTTTGCAGAGCTCAACGGTGCATCTCTTGTCAAAGCAAACCTTAGTGGTGCATACCTTAGCTTTGTAAATCTCATTGATGCAGATCTCAGCTTTGCAAACATTAGCGGAGCAAACCTTTCCGTTGTAAACCTCAACGTGGCAAAATTAACAAACACGGATTTTAAGAAGGCGGTAATAGCTTACATCACTATTGCAGAAAGCGATCTTAGTACCGCCAAGAATCTTGAAACTGTAATCCATGATGGACCCTCGACGATAGGTATCGACACCATTTATAAATCAAAAGGGAAAATACCTGAAAAATTTCTTCGTGGCGCTGGTGTGCCGGATACAATGATAGAATACATTGGCTCGCTGGTCGGTAAAGCCATTGAATATTACTCTTGCTTCATCAGTTACTCGAGCAAAGATAAAGATTTTGCCGACCGCTTATATGCCGATTTGCAGAATAAAGGAGTGCGCTGCTGGTTCGCACCCGAGCATATGAAAATAGGTGACAAAATACGTCCCCGAATAGATGAGTCAATACGACTGTATGACAAATTGTTGATAATTCTTTCCGAGCAATCTGTCAATAGTGATTGGGTGGAAAAGGAAGTGGAAACCGCCATGGAGAAAGAACGAAAAGAAAAACGAATAGTTCTCTTCCCGATCCGCTTAGACGATACGGTCATGGAAACAGATGTTGTCTGGGCGGCCGATATCAGGAGAACAAGGCATATTGGAGATTTCAAGGAATGGAAAAAGCACGACGCGTACCAAAAAGCGTTCGAGCGATTGATGAGAGATTTGAAAGCAGAAACAAAAACCAAATAATAATCCTTCAAACTCCCTTCAAGAAATTAATGTTATAGTTTCGTATCTTATTAAGTGTACCAATGATACTAGTTAGCGGTCTTTTCTTTCTCAGTTGGAAATATCTGTTGAAATTTAGATCAAACAAACGATTAATTAAATAAAATAGACTATGTTATTACATCAACAATTTGTCCGAATTGCAAAACAATACGAGAAGAAATTAGCAATTATAGATAGAACTCTCGATCGCCGGGTGACCTACAAACGCGCATTGATTGGTGCACTTATTCTTTTGAAAAAATTTCAGAAATACGCTCCGGGTTTTATCGGAATCATGCTGCCAAACTCAGCCGGATCAGTTTTATCGATATTAGGTACGCTTATGAGCGGTCGGATTCCTGTTATGATCAACTACTCGACCGGCGCCGCAATGAACTGTGAATTCGCTCAAAAGAAATGCGCATTCAAGACTATTATCACCTCAAAAGCACTTCTCGCTAAAATCAATTGTCCTCACGTTGATGGTATGATTTATCTCGAAGATATCATGAAATCCGTGACCCTATTAGATAAAATGAAGGCAATTTTAACCATAGGCCTTCCGGTTGAGCGCCTCCTAAAAAGAATTCATCGCGGAAATGAAAATGATACTCTTCTGATTCTATTTACCAGTGGAAGCGAAAAAGATCCGAAGGCTGTTCAGCTTACACATAGAAATATTTTCTCCAACTATGAAAGCTTGTTAAAAGCATATTCTTTTTCACCAGATGATATTTTTCTGGCAAACCTTCCATACTTTCATGTATTCGGTCAGACTGCAAATCTGTGGGTTCCGCTGATAGTCGGGATGACAATTGTAACATACGCCAACCCGTTGGATTTTAAAACTATATGTGATATCGTTCGTGAAGAAAATGTCACGTTGATGGCTGGAACACCTACGTTCTTCTGGGGATATCTCAGGAATTCGAAGCCGGGCGATTTCAAATCTGCACGCATACTTCTATCGGGTGCTGACAAGTGTCCGGATGCATTAAGGGAGGAATTCATGAAAAAGCATAATAAAGTTTTACTCGAAGCATACGGCACGACCGAAACGAGTCCTGCGATTACTGTTAATACATTAGAATATAATCGTCCCGGTAGTGTTGGCAGACCGATTGTCGGCGTCAAGATAAGAGTTGAAAATTATGAAACCAGTGAAGAGTGCAAAGTTGGAGAAATCGGTAAGATACTTGTCAAAGGCGATAATGTGATGAAAGGATACTTTGATGATTTTGAGCAAACATCACTGAGCATTCGTCATGGCTGGTACGATACCGGCGATATGGGATATATGGATACGGATGGTTATCTATGGCATGTTGGAAGATTGAAACGATTTCTTAAGATCGGCGGAGAGATGGTGTCTCTGATAAAAGTGGAAGATGTTCTTGAACATCTGCTTCCTGTCGATGTTGAGTGCTGTGTTGTCGAAGTGCCGGATGCCTTGCGTGGATCCCGGATTATTGCTGCCGTTACACAACAGATTGATGAGAAAGCAATTCTTCAAAAAATGTCGACACAACTTCCCAAGATTGCAATCCCGAGCAAGTTTATTGTTCTCTCAGAGATGCCGAAAACAGGTAGCGGCAAGATTGACTTCAGAACAATTACCGAAAGAGTACGAGATATTATTCAGATAACCTGAAACTCCCGCCAAGAAAATTATGTTATAGTTTCGTATCTTTAAAGTGCGACCAATTTTATGTTCGTGGCTTTAACATCCTCTCCTTTTAGGAGAGGATTATAGGTGAGGTCTAAAAAGTAATTATTATATCGTGACCCCACCTCAAGCAGTTGCTTATTTATGAAATCATTACTTCGCTTACTTCCATATCTTAGAAAATACAAACGCACGCTGTTGTGGGGACTCCTCACGGTTGTGATGAGCAATGTTTTTACCGTCTTCCAGCCAAAGATTGTCGGTAACGCTATCGATAAATTGAAAATCGGACTTGAAACAAAAAACATAGATGGAACAAGTCTGCTCATTTATGCCGCCGTTCTTGTAGCGTTGAATCTTATTGCCGGAATTTTCACATACCTCACGCGGCAAACCATCATTGTGGTCTCACGCCATATCGAGTTTGATCTGCGGAACGATTTCCTGAAACATATACAAAAACTTTCGCTCTCGTATTTCCAAAACACGCCAACCGGTGATCTGATGGCGCACGCAACAAACGACATAGGCTCGGTGCGCAACGTCGTAGGTCCCGGCATCATGTATCCCAGCGACACAATCATGACACTCTCAATGGTGCTCGTTATGATGTTTCTAACAGACTGGCAGTTGACACTCTACACTCTTATCCCTATGCCGCTTGTTTCTTATGCTGTTTACAAACTTGGAAAACAAATCCATAAAAAATTTGAGGAGCGGCAGGAACAATTTTCACTGCTAACGACCCGTGCGCAGGAAAATCTATCGGGGATACGAATTGTGAAAGCTTATGTGCGAGAGGAATATGAGATAGATCGCTTTAAAAAATTGAGCTGGGAATATCTTAAGAAAAATCTCGTCCTTGCAAAAATACAATCGATCCTCTGGCCCCTGATGTTTACGCTTGTCGGAAGCTCGCTCGTCATCACCGTTTATGTCGGCGGATTGCAAGTCATTAACGGTGAAATTTCTATCGGCACACTCACGGCATTCTTCGGATATCTCACGCTTTTGATTTGGCCCATGATTGCATTCGGCTGGGTTACAAATCTTCTCCAGCAAGGCGCGGCTTCGATGGGACGACTGATGAAGATTATGGACACCACGCCGGATATTCAGGATACCGAAAAAACGGATGATTCAATCAAGGAGATTCAGGGAAGCATCGAATTTCGCAATGTCTTCTTTACGCATAAAAATGTCGACGCGCCGACACTGAAAAATATCAATATTAAAATTCCCCAGGGCACAACCATAGCGATCGTTGGATATACAGGTTCCGGTAAATCTACAATAATAAATCTCATCCCGCGTTTGTACGATGTTACAGACGGTGAACTGCTGATTGATGGAATAAATATCAAAAAGATTCCGCTTGAAGTTTTACGCTCAAACATCGGTTATGTTCAGCAGGAAACGTTTCTTTTCTCAGATACACTAAATGAAAATATTTTGTATGGAATTTTAGAAAATGAGGAAGAGAAAATAAGGGATGGAAAATGGAATGATGGAGTAATGGAGGACGTTGTTGCGGCGGCAGATGTTTCCCAGATAGCAAAGGACGTGAGAGAATTCCCGAAAGAGTATGAAACAATGTTAGGCGAACGCGGTATTACGCTTTCGGGCGGGCAGAAGCAACGAACCAGTATCGCCCGCGCAGTGATGCGCAATCCGAAGATTTTAATTCTCGACGATGCTCTTTCGGCGGTTGATACTTATACCGAAGAAGAAATTTTAAAACGTCTCCGCAATGTCATGAAAGATCGAACAAGCATTATAATCAGCCACCGCATATCCACAGTGAAAGATGCGGATTTGATCGTTGTGCTGAATAACGGAGAGATCGTAGAACGCGGAAACCATGATGAACTTGTTGCAATCGGCGGAATCTATGCCGATCTATATGAAAAACAATTATTGGAAGAAGAACTGGAGCAACTCTGAGCCATGCACGATGAAGAAATATTAGGCAAGGCATACGACACCCGCTTGATGAAGCGGCTCATAAAGTATTTGAAGCCGTACAGGTGGCATGTTGTCCTTGGCATTTTCCTGAGCGTGATCGTTTCAGGAATGGAAGCGGTGCGTCCCTGGTTCACGAAGTACGCCGTCGATACAAATATTGCCAATAACGATAAACATGGCTTGCTCATTACTGCGATTGCATTTTTAGGATTGCTCGTTTTCCGTGGACTTGTCCAATATGCCAGCGCATATCTTACCCAGTGGATCGGTCAAAAAACAATTTTCGATCTGAGAATGCAGGTATTTACACATTTGCAGAATCTCAGCATCAAGTTCTACGATAAAAACCCGATCGGTCGTCTCATTACCCGTGTTACAAACGATGTTGAGGTGTTGAACGAAATGTTTTCATCGGGTATCGTGATGGTGTTTAGCGATGTCTTCACCATTATCGGTATTCTCTATTTCATGTTC
>JAGVIE010000044.1 GCA_020056225.1 Bacteroidota bacterium | reverse complement strand
TCTTCTTCTTCTGACTTGTTCTGCTTCCATTTCGGACTTCTCCTTTTCTCTAATATACTGGCTTTTCTCTCTGTCCGAAAATTAGGGGGAAGATCAGAATATGGTCCGAGACCCAATCTATATTACATTTATTATCTATTTATTCCATGAATTATTATCCAAGGAACTCACGGAAGCTCATACTAAACTAGGTCCAGAGCTTATTCTAATTGTATATTTGTCCTTTCTGTTTATCCTTATAGTTATTAATTACTCAACTAAACAGGCTATTAATAGATTTAAAAAAACTACATTATACAAAAAAATAATAGACACATTTGGATTAAAGAAAAATTCACAATATCCGAAAGTAATTCATATTTTTATTTTTTCAATTCTCATAACTGGCGTTTGTTATAAAATTGTTGGAATTACTACCGAATTCAGAAATGCTGAATATATTGCTCTTTTAGCCGTACTTGTAGCTCTGGGGCATTTAAGTGAATTGGCAAAAACTAATATCGCTGTAAAAAGTTCTATTGAAGAAATTGAAGAGCTTAGAAAAGATATGTCATTGTCAGCTTATGTGGGAAGAGCTTACACTTATTATGGCGGGGCACAAAAGCGTATTTTAAGTTGTACAAGATATTGGACCATAGATCAGGAATGGATCATTAAGTATTATACGAATCTTCTTTGGCAAAGTCGACGTGAGCCTGTGAATCCTAATGATATTCCAATGGCATTAAAAAAATACTTAGAGGATTCAACGATAGCGACAAATATTTTAAGCATGAATATGAACGCCAATAAAGTAAAATTCATCGGTCCAGTCAATATTAAATCTATTGATGGATTAACTGTATTGCCTGGAGTACTCTGGCGGATGCTTTTCATTACAGCAGTAAAGACATTTTATTTAAATAATCGGACGCATCAAGCGATAACTCTTGAATGTTGTAGTTATCCAATGGAATTTAATTTCATAATAGTGGATAATAAAGTATTAATGGAAACAAAAAAATATATTTTTACTCAATATGGTGATTTGAAAGAATATGGTGTTGATCTCGGTGAGAATAAAGAACTTGCTGACTTTTTGGAAACTGATTTTGAGTATTTCGCAATAAACAACCCTGCATCGCGAGCGATCGAGAGCATTATCGAAGTTGCATTACAGAACATGGGACTTCCTTCCAATTCCGAATTTCACGGACAACTCGCAAGGGAATTAGTCGATCGTATCTATAGCAATAATAAAGAGATTCATTATGCAAATATAGCATCTTATGGTGAAGCTCAGGTTGCAATAGATCGTCTCAGAATTCAATACAATGTCAAAAGTGATGATGAAGTTAGGAATATTATTGGTGGGTTGCTTTGGGATTACATATATTATGTTGGTAAAGATAAATTTAGAATGAAGGGTTAGTAAATAAAGTGCATGAAAATTTAAAAGCATCATTGATATCGGACGAACTACTTGCTGAGTTGGATTCTAATGAGAGGTTGAAATCGAATAATTCTGATATTCTTGAACTAATCAGCAATTTAAAAACATACGAGTCCCAGTTTATTTCACTGAATTGGTATAGGCGGCAAGATTGGGAGGTAGTAAAGCAAAACGGAGCCGAAAAAAATCGATTATTCGTAATGTTAGATAATATACTTAAGAAATGCAAAGAGTTGGAAGACCCTGACGATCTTATTTTTTCTTCCAAGCTTGCGCTTCTAGCTTTTTTTGTAGGGAACGAGTCGGGATATTACCCACAACAATTTTGGGAGAATATAGTTGCTATCTCTAGAAAAATGGGTGGATATTTTGTCGGTCGTCATTTCTTTTATAAAATTATGGGAGACATTCTCGAAAAAGAATTGGCGATAATTCAAAAAGGAGGAACATCTGTTATAAGGGGCATTGCTTTTACACCCTTGCTGTTTTTGCCTTACGAGAGATTTTCAATGGCAAGAATATATGCAGTTCGAAGACTGATTGAATACATATCACAGAGTGCTAATGCAGAATGCAAATATCTATTCTGTGATATTTCCACAAGAAAACAAATTCAGCAAATTGATAGGATAAATAATTCAAAAGATCTAGCGGCAACATTAGAATTATTCCGATCATATATGAAGAACGTTCGAATCTCAATGAAATATTTTTTTGAAGGTTTCGGATTACGTTCATGTTTATTGGGAACAGATCAAGGTGTAATGCAAGAAGGGGCTGAAACACATCATAATGAATTAAAGCGGGAAGGTGAGACATTAGTCAGGGAAATTCGAGGTGTTGTTCTACGTCGCGAGAGAGATAATTTTGATACTTATTTTGGAAACGATCCATCTTCAACTATTAAATCATTTGATCCCAATGAGGAATATTTAAAGGGGTGGGAAGCTGATCCAGAACATTACTTATTTGCCCGCAACCAAGGAGTTTATTCTCAACCTGAACAAGAAAAAATAAAACACTTAAAGGTTACCATAATAGGGCTTGGTTGTATCGGCGGGTGCATCGCACAAGTTTTGGCTCGTATCGGTGTTCAAGATTTAACTCTTGTTGATAAAAAGGTATTCAAGCCGGAAAATATTAACAGGCAGCCTTATGCAAGCTTTTGGACTATTGGTCAAAAAAAGACATTAGTAACTAAAAGTGAGCTTGAAAAAATTAATCACAAGATCAATATTCTAACATATGAAAATGATTATGATATTATGAATTGCCATGACATCACTAAGACAGGGGATATAATTATACAATGTGTTGATGATATGAAATCAAGAATTCTTATCCATCGAATTGCTAGCGAACTTAATAAACCAGTTGTATCAATGACTGGACAACCACCTTACCGTGGTTTTGTTTCTACATTTTTACCCCATGGTCCTAAATATGAAGAATTAATGGGTTTTGAGAGAGAGATAATCGAACTAAAAAATGATAATTTAAATTCAGCAATGGCAAAAGAACTATTTGATAAGTGTAAAATTAAACGAGCTGAACGATCAGTAATAAATGCTAACCAACCACGGAAAGACATTTTAGACAAGTGGTATAAAGAATTTGTTGAGAATTATGATAAACCAGAAATGAACAAAAGTTGGGCAGTTACTTTTGAAAGAACTTGGCTTATGGCTATAGCCCAAGCACATGAGGTGGTAAGGTTCGCAGTTGGAGGCGAAAATAATTTATTAGCAGTAGCTCCGAAGGCGATAATAATTGATCTTGTTGAACCTACATGTTTGGTTAAGGTTGATGAGCCATCCCAAGATAATAAATGGGCGTCTGGTGGACATTGGGATTATAGAAATTTCTAATAGGTTGAGATCGATATGGAACGGTATCTTATACGCATGCAGAAAAGAAAAACTTCTGAAATAAAATTTCACAGAGATGTTGCACCTGGTCTCCGTTTTTTGGCTTTGGATAAAAGCTTAATGAAAAAGACTCCAGTTTATATAGCGATACGCCATGTAAAAAAGGTAAGGAAAGAACAACCAGAATATATCGATTCTCATACACACTCAGTTGATAGTATTTATCTTTTTATTGGTGAAAAAAGCGACTTGACAGGGCTTAAGGCAGTTGTTCGGATAGGTAAGAAAGAACGTAAAATCGAATCTCCCATGACCGTATTCATTCCGAAGCGAAAGAAACATAGCTATAAGATGACTGGAGGGAGTGGATTGTATGTCAGTATACTTTTAGGAGGTGATTATAATGCGAACACCTTTGGTGTTAAAGACAAATCAAATGGTTAATGGCATAGTGCCTGATTGAATTATAGATAATACACGTTATAATAATATGCCATTTCTTTCACTTCATCCAGCGTGTAAAGTTGTGTAAATGGCATACACCTTAAAGGTGCTCATTGCTTGCAACTGCTACTTCACCGGAAAATATCCAACCTTAGTTACAATCTCCTGACCTTCTTTGCTCAATATCCAATCGATATAATCTTGCATAGCATGTGGCTTTCTTTTCGTTCAGAGTTTTTGTACCTTTATTTAGCTATGATTAGCAAAGAACAAATAAAATCAATTGCCGTTTCCATATTTAAAAATAATGGTGTTGTGCGAGCCGCACTGTTCGGCTCTATTGTGCGTGGAGACAGAACCGCACAAAGCGATATTGATATACTCGTTGAGTTAGAAGAAGGGAAAACACTCCTTGATCTGATTGGACTTCAATTAGAACTGGAAGAACAACTCGGTGCAAGGGTTGATGTTGTAACTTACGATTCTCTTCATCCCATGCTGAGGGAAATGATCATGCATGAACAAGAACCTATATATGAAACGGCAACCGCAGATATTCATTGAGCATATTCTCGAAAGTATCAAACTTATCGAAGAGTATACTGCCGGAGTTACGAAGGATGAGTTTATTGGTTCCGTTCGAATTCAAGACATGGTAATACGTCGGCTTGAAATTATTGGTGAGGCAGTGAAAAGAATTCCGGATGATATAAAGCTATTAAGTCCTGAAACACCATGGAAAAAAATATCCGGGATGAGGGATGTTCTCATTCACGAATATTTCGGCGTCGACTTGAAATTAACATGGGAGGTAATACAAAAAGAATTACCTCCATTAAAGAAATCAATTGAAGTCATAAAACAACAATTAGGTCAACATCGCCTTGACTTGTAGCTAGAAAAACCTTGCGAAGGTTCTGAGCCTTCGCAAGGTTGCGTTACAATTACCTCACCGGGAAATATCCAACCTTTGTTACAATCTCTTGACCTTCTTTGCTCAATATCCAATCGATATATTCTTTCATAGCACCGGTTGGTCTGCTGCGTGTGTACATGTAAAGGTAGCGTGAGATAGGATAGTTGCCCGACTTCACGTTTTCTTCTGTCGGCTCATACGCAGTTGAGTTCGCATCCTTTTTAACTTTGAGTAGCTTAATGCCTTTAGCGTAAGCCGCACCGCCGTAACCGATACCGTTTTTGTCTTTGGAAACTGCATTCACCACCGCGGCAGTGCCGGGAAGCGTTTGCACCGATGGAGCAAAATCTTCACCATCGAGTACGTTGTCTTTGAAATAAACATAAGTGCCGGAACTGTTTTCACGTCCGTACACAATTATTTTTGTGTCGGGTCCGCCAACTTGTTTCCAGTTTGTTGTTTTGCCTGTGTAAATATCTTTGAGTTGTGCGATACTCAATTCGCTAACAGGATTATTCTCCCGTACATATATTGCGAGACCATCTTTTGCAGCTTTGATTTCCACGCCGAGGGTATTGAATCTTGCTTTAAGTTTTTCTTTTTCAGATTTCTTCATAGGTCGTGAGGCGTTGCAAATATCGGTCGTGCCGTTGATGAGCGCCGAGATACCAACCCCTGATCCGCCGCCTGTTACTTGCACGGTTACGTCAGGATGTTTTGACATATACAACTCAGCCCATCTCTGTGCGAGGATTACTATCGTATCGGAACCCTTGACGGTGATAGTTTCACCTTTTTGCGAGAAACCAAATGCGGCTATCGCTGTAATTAGAGTTAAGATTATTTTTTTCATTTTATTTTTTCCTTTTTGTTTATTTTGTACCCTCTCCCCGACTCCTGAGGAGTCACCCTCTCCCGAATCGGGAGAGGGGACGGGGGTGAGGGTCATTAGAATTTGTACTGCATTCTCAATGTGAGAACATTATCTTTCAAATCGTTTTTGAACGATGCGAGTGTGCCTGTTGCAAGTGAATTGATTTTCTCGTTTTTTACCCAATCGTAGTAAAGAACAAATTTCACATTCGAATCCCAATGATATATCCAACCCAAACCGAGTGTGCTGTATTTGATATCGCCTGCATTCAAGTTGCTGCCAGCCGCTCCTATATCGCTCGCGGTGACATCTTTGTTCGGGGTGTAAACATCGTATTTCGCAATAAACTGATTTTTCAATCCGATGTTTTGAATGAAATTAATATACCATCCGTTGAAGTTTCGCATGTAAACGTCGGTAACTTTTTTGCCATCAATCAAAGATTTAGTATCTGTTGTTCCGGCAGCGTCAGGATTGTAGAAAGAACTTGATTTATCTGTGCCGGGTTGTTTTCCCCATAAATATTCACCGCGCAATGTTGCACCACCGATGACAGGAACATCGTAGTAGAGCTGTAAATCGAATCCGTAATAATTTCTGTCGAAGCCGTTTCCTAAATTAGTTGAAGTGGAATCAACTTTATATCTTTTGATCGAACTTGAATTATCGATCTCATATATTTTTTTTGAATTTGCTGTAACTGCTCCTGTATAAACCGAAAAACCGCCGTCGATAGCGAGCCCTTCTTCATCGAACGGGAGTTGAAAACCTGCTCTTCCGATAAAATCTTTATGGCGGTCGTTTTCATTTGAGTTATTCAGAACGCCGTTAAAAACTCCGGCTTTGAGGTTGAAATAACTGAGAGGACCATTCTCCGGTGCAAGTTCGATTTTTGCGCCAAGCTCTCGCTCGCCGGGAAACAAAGTTTGAAACAATCGAGATCGCTCCGGAGCTTCACGGGAACTTGAAGAGTATGAAATCTCAAATCCAAACGGACGGTCGAACACACCCGCCGTCAATGATGCAGCACGATACCAAGGTTCTTTAATGGAGGCATACGCATCCTTAATGCCGACGCCACTTTGAGTAACGTCTAACTGTAAAACGTACTGTGTAAGATCGTTATCATAATTGATTTTGAATCGTCCGCGCCGGACTTGAAAACGTGATTTTACATTCTGCGGAAAATTACCGCCTGCATACGAGCCAACGCTTGCCGATTCGGCAACTTGATATTGTGCCTGTATGTAGCCGCTGATTTTTATTTTCTTTAGTGCGTCTAAAGTTGATTTCATCTCAAGAACTGTTTCATTTATTCCGTCAACAGCTCCTTTAACTTCTGCAACCTCGTCTTTGGTAGCAACCGTTGAGCTATCCTGTGATTTAGCGTTTAGGTAAACTGCAATAAGAAGTGAAATGATAAAGATTAATCGTTTCATTAAATCTCCGATAATTTGTAATAGATGTTAATTAGCATCGATACAAATATAGAGAATGGATATTACGCGGAGGTTACGACGAGGTTATGAAATTGTTAAGAAAGCAGAAGCGATCTATCCTTTATATAATGAGGATTTGGTGTAAATATAGGAGATTTTCCTAAGATATTTTGACCATTTTTATAAATTTTTTACACATTGTTCCTGCCTTTTTACACTTTCTTCATTTACTTTATTGTTTCTGTTCTTGATATTACTCTCGTTATGAATAAGGAGAAAACATGGTTATTGCCGCGATAGTTGCTGTACTCATACTCGGATATCTTGTCTATACTCTTCTAAAGCCGGAAAAGTTCTAACGTCATGTTTACATTTTATGATATTGGTCAGGTAGTGTTCTACCTTGTAGCGCTAACAATTCTTACTCCTCTGCTTGGCGGCTACATGGCTCGAGTTTTTGCCGGTGAGAAGAACTTTCTGACTCCCGTTTTCAGTAAGCCGGAAAATTTTATCTACAAACTCGGAGGCATTATTTCTGCAAACGGCATGGATTGGAAGACTTATGCGGTTGCGTTATTGATCTTCAATTTTTTTGGCTTCTTCATACTGTTCTTGCTGCAACTATTTCAATCATCTCTTCCACT
Organism: Bacteroidota bacterium; assembly: GCA_020056225.1. GTDB lineage: Bacteria > Bacteroidota > Ignavibacteria > UBA10030 > SZUA-254 > JAGVIE01. The sequence goes on along the minus strand of JAGVIE010000044.1, from coordinate 135,802 downwards.
AAATTCTCAAGGATTGCCAAATGTTTCATGGGATCTTTCATTAAACACGGCGGTAAGCTTTATGACAAATACCAACTGGCAATCTTATGCAGGTGAGACGACTCTGAGCTATCTTGTCCAGATGGCAGGGCTGATAGTCCAGAATTTTCTTAGCGCTGCAACAGGCATTGCCGTGATGATTGCATTGATTCGTGGTATCGTTAGGAAAACTGCAAACGACATTGGGAATTTTTGGGTGGATTTAATTCGACCAACAATTTACGTTCTCTTACCACTCGCAATCCTCTTTACGATCTTGTTTGCCGGTCAAGGTGTAGTGCAAACGTTTTCAAATTATAAAGTGGTGACAACTCTCGAAGGTGCTCAACAAACTATTCCGCTTGGTCCGGCGGCTTCACAGATTGCCATTAAGCAACTTGGAACAAACGGTGGTGGTTTTTTTAACTCTAACAGTGCTCATCCGTTTGAGAATCCCACTCCATTTAGTAACTTTCTTGAAATGCTGGCAATACTTCTTATTCCTTCGGCCTTAGTTTATACTTATGGCAAGATGGTCGGCTCAACACGTCAGGGTTGGACATTGTGGGGTTGTATGATGTTTCTTTTCGTTGTGCTCTTAACAATCTCTCTTTGGTCAGAATACCATTCCAATCCAGTGTCACAAACCTCTGCAGGAATGGAAGGAAAAGAAACTCGTTTTGGTGTTACCAACAGTGTACTATGGTCAGTTGCAACTACAAGTGCATCTAACGGATCAGTAAATGCAATGCACGACAGTCTTACACCGCTTTCCGGGTTTATTGCATTGTTGAACATTATGTTGGGAGAAATTATTTTCGGAGGAGTGGGTGCAGGAATGTATGGAATGCTGGTCTTTGTCGTACTTACCGTTTTCATTGCCGGACTTATGGTCGGTCGCACACCTGAATATCTTGGAAAGAAAATTGAAGCATTCGAAGTTAAGATGGCTGTTCTTGCTGTCCTTGCCCCGTGTGCAGTAATATTAGTATTTTCGGCAATTAGCTCAGTGATGAATGTAGGATTATCGAGTTTGGGTAACTCAGGTCCTCACGGTTTTTCTGAGATTCTTTATGCGTTTACATCAGCCGCAGGAAATAATGGCAGTGCATTCGCCGGACTAAACACAAATACTCTCTTTTATAATATCACGATGGCAATAGGCATGCTGATCGGACGATTTGGCGTGCTTGTTCCGATGCTCGCCATAGCGGGCAGTTTAGCACGGAAGAAAATAATTCCAGCATCATCGGGTACGTTCAAGACGGACACGTTTCTTTTTGCTCTGCTGTTAATTGGTGTAATCCTTATTGTAGGTGCATTGACATTCTTCCCGGCTCTTTCACTTGGTCCGATTGTAGAGCATCTTCTTATGTTAAAAGGGCAAAGTTTCTGAATCTTATGGATCAATCATTAAATATCAAACCGACTGCACTTTTCGACAAGGTAATTATTCTTCAGGCGTTGAAAGATTCATTCAAAAAATTTCATCCCAATTTGCTTATTAAGAATCCTGTTATGTTTTTGGTGGCAGTCGGTTCTGTCATAACTACTTATATTTTAATCGAGGACATGATTGGTGGATATTTTTCAGCATTCAATTTTCAAATTACGGTTTGGTTATGGTTTACGGTGCTGTTTGCCAACTTTGCTGAAGCAATTGCTGAAGGCCGAGGTAAAGCGCAAGCCAACGCTTTACGTAACCAGCGCAATCAGATTGTTGCAAAGGTAAAATCGAATGGTGGAATCGCTCTCATAAATGCATCATCACTGCGAAAGGGTGAAATTGTCATTTGTGAAGCAGGAGATGTTATACCTGCAGACGGAATTGTTATCGAAGGCATTGCGAGCGTTGATGAATCTGCAATTACTGGTGAATCTGCACCTGTTATTCGTGAAAGCGGAGACGATAGGAGTGCAGTAACGGGCGGGACAAAAGTACTGAGCGATAAAATTCTTATCCAGATTACATCTGAACAAGGGAACACTTTTCTCGATAGGATTATCTCGCTCGTTGAAGGATCAAAGCGACAGAAAACGCCAAACGAAATTGCTCTTACGATTTTGCTTTCAGCTCTCTCGATAATTTTTCTTCTTGCGGTCTCTTCTTTGCCGGCATTTGTACAGTATAGTGTTTCCGCGTCCGGTCAATCCACACAAAACCTCGTAACACTGCCCATTCTCGTTTCGTTATTGGTGTGCTTAATTCCTACAACAATCGGCGGATTATTGAGTGCAATCGGAATCAGCGGCATGGATCGGTTAATTCGCCAGAACGTTATCGCAACCAGTGGTCGTGCGGCGGAGGCAGCAGGAGACGTAGACGTTCTATTGCTCGACAAGACCGGCACAATCACTTTTGGCAATCGCATGGCAACTGAATTTATCCCGGCTGACGGAATTTCAAATGAGCGGCTCGCCGATGCTGCACAGCTCTCTTCGCTCGCCGATGAAACACCCGAAGGCCGGTCTATTGTAGTGCTCGCAAAAGAAAAATATGGGCTGCGTGGCAGAACGGTATCGGATATTGCCGCACATTTTGTTCCTTTCACTGCTCAAACCCAAATGAGCGGTGTTGATATTCCGGCAAGAGATGGAATTGCACAGCGCATTATTCGAAAAGGTTCATCGGAAGCCATAAAATCTTTATTGAAACAAAACGGGAAATTTTTTCCTCAGGTATTACAAAAAATAGTAGAAGAAATCGCTCATCAAGGATCGACGCCATTGGTTGTTTCAGAAAACAATGAAGTTCTCGGAGCTATCAGATTGAAAGACGTGGTGAAGGGTGGAATCAAAGAGCGCTTCGCTCAGTTGCGAAAGATGGGAATCAGGACCGTGATGATCACCGGAGATAATCCGCTGACCGCTGCGGCGATTGCCGCTGAAGCAGGTGTTGATGATTTTATTGCTCAAGCGAAACCGGAAGATAAATTGAACCTAATCCGTGAAGAGCAAGCAAACGGACGGTTAGTCGGAATGATCGGTGACGGCACTAATGATGCACCGGCACTTGCACAAGCCGATGTTGGTATTGCGATGAACAGCGGCACGCAGGCAGCACGCGAGGCAGGGAATATGGTAGACCTTGACAGCAATCCGACCAAACTAATCGAAGTTGTAGAGACCGGCAAGAAGCTTCTTATGACGCGCGGCGCACTCACGACGTTCAGCATAGCGAACGATGTGGCGAAATATTTTGCAATTATTCCTGCAATCACCGGAACATTATATGCGGTGAATGGAAGCGCCGGTCCGCTTTCAGCGCTGAATATTATGAAACTGGCATCGCCAGAGAGTGCAGTTCTGAGCGCAGTGATTTTCAATGCTCTCATTATCATATCGCTGATTCCTCTGGCACTGCGTGGCGTAAAGTATCGCGCAATTGGTGCAAGCGCAGTTCTCAGAAAAAACATTTTGATCTACGGTGTAGGCGGCTTGATTGCACCGTTCATCGGCATCAAATTGATTGATATTGTTATAAACTGGATTAATTTAATATAGCGGAATCATTTTTATGAAAAACAAAATATGTCCTCTCTATTGTTTGATTTTTGCAATCTTGATAGTCATAATTATAGAATCATTCCTTCACACAAATCTTACTGATCCCCCCAAACTAGTATGGAAAAGTTTTGATTTAGTTGACACAACTTCTACAGATACAGTAAAAAGTATTCAGAGCAAGCCATAATGCAGTTAAAGACTCAGATAATTTCTTCGATCAAAATTTTAGCGATTATGACAATCCTTGCCGGCGTTCTTTATCCGGTATTGATGACAGTTATTGCTCAATTAGTTTTCCCGAACAAATCCAACGGCAGCATGATAGAAAAAAAAGGTGAAGTTATTGGCTCTGAATTAATTGCACAGAAATTTCAGAGTGACAAATACTTTTGGGGCCGTCCGTCGGCAATTGATTACAATCCGCTTCCTTCGGGCGCAAGCAATCTGGGACCAACAAGCAAAGCGTTGAAGGATTTTGTCGAAGAACGGCGGAAACATTTTATCGAAAAGAATTTTCTCCCCCCGAACACAATCGTGCCGACAGAGATGCTCTTTGCTTCTGGCAGCGGCATCGATCCGCATATAAGTCACGAAGCTGCATCCTTGCAATTAGATCGCATTGCTCAAGCCCGTGGTTTTGATGAGCAGAAGAAAGCGTTGCTCAAAACGCTCGTCCAAAATCACATAGAAGCACCGCAATTTGGGTTTTTGGGTGAACCAAGGGTGAATGTACTAAAGTTGAATCTCGCGTTGGATGAGAAGAAGTGAATGTGAGGGAGGGAATTATTATATTCCATTGATGCAGTCACTTGATCAAATCCGCCCTGATCCTGATGCTCTTATCGCTTCCTTGAAGAAGGAAGAGGAGAAAGCAACAAAGGCAAAGCTGAAGATTTTCTTCGGCATGTGCGCAGGTGTGGGTAAAACATACGATATGCTCAAGGCAGCACACGAGGCAAAGTCGAAGGGCATCGATGTGGTAGTTGGTTATGTTGAGACACACAAGCGAGTTGAGACAGAATCGCTATTGCAAGGTCTGATAGTCATTCCTCGAAAGAAACTCGAGTACCGCGGAACTTTTCTTGAGGAAATGGATCTCGATGCAATCCTTTTTCGCAAACCAAAGCTTGTTCTTGTTGATGAGCTTGCACATACGAACGCACCCGGCAGCAGGCACACGAAGCGATATCAAGACGTTCAAGAGCTCCTCAACAATGGCATCGATGTCTATTCAACAATCAACGTCCAACATCTTGAAAGCCGCGCCGATACCGTAGCACAAATTACCGGCTCAACTATCCGAGAAACTGTCCCCGATTCAATGTTCGATCAGGCAGATGAAGTTGAAATCATCGATATCCCACCCGCTGAACTGTTGAAACGGTTATCAGAAGGAAAAGTTTACACACCTGAACGTTCACAGCAAGCGATCCAGAATTTTTTCCGCAAGGGAAATCTAACTGCATTGCGTGAGATGGCTTTGCGTCTTACCGCCGAACGAGTGGATCACCAGTTACGGGATTATATGCAGGCGCAAAGGATTTCCGGTCCATGGAAATCAGGACAGCGTTTACTCGTCGGCATAAGTCAGAGCCCGCAGAGCGCATCGTTGATTCGTTGGGCACGACGTATGGCATACACGATGAATGCTTCACTTGTCGCCGTTACCGTTGAGACTGCAAAACCTCTTTCCGAATCTAATAAAGCACAACTTGCAAAGAACATTAAACTTGCTCAAGAACTTGGTGCTGAGATAATTACAACTGCCGACGAAGAAATTGCGCAAGCACTTGTACGAGTAGCAGGCGAGCAAAATGCCACTCAAATTTTACTTGGAAAACCACAACGATTGTTTTCCTTTAGAAAAAACCTGCTTGACCGGGTCATTGAAAAAAGCGGCGACCTTGATATATACGTGGTTGGAGGTACTGAAGAATCATCAGTAAAATCAAAACCGAGTCATTTCCCAGAAATACAATCCAACTTTCTTCAATATATTGCCGCAGTAGCTGCTGTAAGCGTTATCGCGATGCTGTGCTATCCAGTCACTTCATTCCTGGGCTATCAAACTGTATCGTTGATTCTGCTTCTTACTGTTGCGCTGCTTCCGCTAAAACTTAGTGCAGGTCCCGTGATTATTGCAGCCGCTTGGGGTGCGTTAGTGTGGGACTTTTTCTTCATACCTCCTCGCTTTACTTTCGCTATAGCATCTGGGCAGGATATTCTTATGGTGATAACCTATTTTGCTATTGCAGCAATTACCGGAACATTAACAGCACGCATTCGCGCAAGAGAAAAAGCCGTGCGACAGCGTGAAGAACGAGCCGTTGCCTTATACAGTCTCACAAAAGATTTGTCGAGTGCAAGAGGACAGGATGAAGTTGCGCGTGCAGTTGTATCAAACATTAAGAAGTTTTTCGATGCTGAAGTGACTGTCTTCCTGAGTGATGTAGATGGAGATATATTCACAAAAGCACATCAAGTAAGTACATTCGAAGTAGACGAAAAAGAGTTCAGCGTTGCTGTTTGGGTCTATTGGAACGAAAAGAAAGCCGGCAAGTTTACGGATACTCTTCCATTCGCACAAGCTACTTACTGTCCGATGTCGGGTCCGCGTTATTCACTCGGTGTTATAGGTGTAAAATTCAATCGAAGCCAGCAACTAACTAATGACCAAGATACATTATTGCAAAATTTTATCAGTCAAATTGCATCCACACTTGAACGTGAACAACTCAATGAGATCGCACAAAAATCTGTCGCATTCGTTGAATCCGAGCAATTATACAAAACACTTTTCAACTCTATTTCACACGAGCTTCGCACGCCGATAGCAGCAATCGTAAGTGCATCGGAAACCATGTTAGAGGACAGAACTGCGAGCAATGCTGAAGTAAAGGAAAATCTTACCAACGAAATCCATACTGCCGCCGAACGGTTAAATCGTTTGATCGATAATCTTTTAGACATGACGCGGCTTGAATCGGGTAGAATCAAACCTGCACTTGATTGGTGTGATATTAATGATTTGATAAACACAGCATTACGAAAACTTGACCGGGAATTATCAAAGCACAAAATTATTGTTGATGTATCACCGGATATGCCGTTAGTCAAATTAGATTTCGTTCTTATAGAACAAATTATTACAAACCTACTTCACAACGCATCGTTGTATACACCGACGGATTCCAATATTCAGATTCGGGCTTTTGTCGATGGACAGGAATGCGTACTCATTATTTCCGATAATGGTCCCGGTTTCCCTAAAGAAGCGTTACAGAGAATCTTTGAAAAATTCTACCGGGTTCCGGGTAGCAAAGCCGGTGGGACGGGTCTTGGATTGTCAATTGTTCAGGGTTTTGTTGCGGCACATAACGGCACTATCAAAGTTGAAAATAGAAAAGAAGGTGGAGCTCAATTTACAATTAGATTCCCCATGCAATTTCTCAATCAAAATGTTGTGAAAGATTAAATATGAGTAATCAATCGTCGGTTCTTGTTATTGATGATGAAATACAGATACGGCGTCTTTTGCAGATAACACTTGAAGCTGCTGGATACAAGGTTCATCTTGCAACATCCGGAGGAGATGGCTTACAGCAGGTTGCCATGGTTCGCCCGGAGATTGTAATTTTGGATTTGGGTTTGCCGGATATGGATGGCATTGAGGTTCTAAAGAAACTTAGAGAATGGGCTACATTCTCAATTATTATTTTGTCGGTGCGTGCGAGCGAGCAGGATATTATTTCGGCACTCGATGCAGGAGCGGACGATTATCTGACAAAACCGTTCCGTTCTGGCGAGCTTTTAGCACGTGTTCGTACCGCGCTTCGTCACAGTCAAATGACAGAACAAGGAACTATTTTTCAAGGTGGTTCACTCTACGTTGATCTTGCAAACAGAATTGTTAAGAAGAATGGAGAGGTTATAAAACTTACACCGACAGAATATTCTTTGTTAACTCTATTCGTTCGCAATGCCGGTAAAGTTCTAACTCATCGATATATTTTAAAAGAAATATGGGGTCCCACATTTGAGGAAGAAAGTCAATATTCGCGGATTTATGTTGCCCAGTTAAGGAAAAAGCTCGAAATGGATCCTTCTAATCCCAAATTATTATTAACTGAATCTGGTATCGGTTACAGATTATCGATTGAGCAATAAATTATTCATTTCAGTTAAGTGTTATGCCGCGGGAGAGTATATTAACTTTTCAGAATAAAACTAAATACACTTCCTTTTCCAACTTCGCTTTGCACTTCAACTTTACTCCCATGTGCTTCGATGATATGTTTTACTATAGCAAGCCCAAGTCCCGTGCCGCCTGCTTCGCGTGAGCGTTCTTTATCAACGCGGTAGAACCGTTCGAATATTCGCGGCAGATGTTCTTCTGCGATTCCAACACCGGAATCTTCAACAATTATTCGAACCGAAGAATCAAGAATTTCGTATTTAACTTTTACCCGCCCACCCGGCATGTTATACTTCAGAGCGTTATCTATAAGATTAACCAGTGCCTGTCTCAACCTTTCTTTATCACCATATACTTCGGTCGGCTTAGATTGTATTTCGATAGCGATTGGAATCTGAAGAGTAGCATTAGAATTGTTGAACTCACCGACAACTGATTTTAAAAATTCATTTATCTCAAAATAGCGGAAACTCATTTTCATATCGCCGGATTCGATCCGAGAAATTTCTATTAAATCACCTAAAAGTGTATTCAATCGCTGAGTATTGCCGAGTGCTCGTTGAATAAAATCGTGATTAACATTTTTATCATCCAGCGCCCCCTGTAATAAAGTTTCCAACATTCCTTGGACTGCAAATATCGGAGTTCGTAATTCGTGAGAAACATTTCCCAGAAATTCGCTACGCATATGCTCGAGTTTTTTGAGCTTCGTTATGTCTTGGTTCAATTTGTCTACCATATTATTGAGGCTCTCAGCTAATTTCCCGAACTCATCGCCTGAACGAACATCGATTCTTTTGTCAAGATTGCCCGACTGGATCTCAACTGCGATTCTTGCCATTTCTTTTATTGGGCGTGCGATACGTTTTGAGACAATCACTGTAATGCCGACGACAATAATCAGAATAAGAACACTCACGATTAGGATCTTTGAACGGATATCATTCATGATTTCATTAACATGGGTTAATGGGACCCCGATTCTAATTACGGACGCACCCATAAAACCTGTTGCCTGTGAAAAAGGATGCAGTATTTTCTTTGCAAAATACAACATTTCGATATTGAGCGTTGCGCTGTGTCTTGTGCTGGTGCCGGTCCCGTAGCGAATGGCTTGCTGTACTTCGGGACGATCCTTATGATTCTCGACAGAAACGAGTTGATCGAGAGGCAGATCAGATTCGAATATCACTTTTCCTTTGGAGTCGATTAGCGTCATACGCAAATTGGCAGATTTCGCGTATTGTTGTAAACGTGAATACTTTGCCGAGTCGAGCTCGGCTAATGTTCGGATAACAAATTCTGCCTGATCTGTTTGTGTCGTCAGCTCGTTGATGAGACGATCATGAAAGTAAGTATCCAGCGAAATTGTAGAGAAGATTCCAGATCCGGCGATCACACATAAGCTTAGCGTGATAAGTAAGAGAGTTAACTTTGTCTGAACTTTCATAAAGATTTTTTCAACCTGTATCCAACCCCTTTAATAGTATCGATATAGTCGGCATACTTTCCAAGTTTTTCTCTGATTTTTCTAATGTGAACATCAACCGTCCTATCGATTACACGCACATCGCTTCCCCAGATCGTATTTAGTAAAGTTTCGCGGTTCACAACTATGTCGGCATGTTTTGCAAGGTATAACAGCACCTCAAATTCTTTTTTTGGAAAAAATATTTCTTTATCGTCGATGCGTACAACATGATGGGAAGGAAGTATCGTTATCGCTCCGACCGTAATAGAAGTAGTTGCGCCTTTATCTGGTTCCTCATTTTTTCGCAATACGTTCTTGATGCGGGCTATAAGTTTCGGGATGCTGATTGGTTTTACGATGTAATCATCGGCGCCAAGCTCCAGCCCGAGCACTTCGTCTACATCAGTGCCTTTCGCTGTGAGGAAAATAACGGGTATTCGATTAGTACGCTCGTCGTTTTTCAGTCGCTTCAGGACTTCAATCCCGTTATATTCCGGCATCATGATGTCGAGTAAAATTAAATCCGGTTGATGATTAGCTTGTTCAAGGGCTTGTTTGCCGTTTCGCGCCACGATAACAGAATATCCTTCTTTAGTAAGATTATATTTTACCATGTCGGCAATATCTTTTTCATCATCTACTACGAGAATTGTTTTCATTCCTAAATCACCCCAATTGTGAATGATTATTTACAAACCGTATAAATATAGTGTTATATTCTGAGTGTTCGTATATTATGCAGTATTGTAATGAATTGTTGAAAGAATAGCAATGATTTTTAGTCGACCGGAAATAATGAGTAATCTTTCGAGAATTGATGATGTCGAGGGAAGAAGGTTTGGTTTAGAAACTCATTGTTTCTATAGGCGCGAGGTCGTCGGTGAGTGGAGGTGTCGTAGATAGGTTCGGTGCGAGGTCGATGAGATTTGCAATCATCAAGCTGATCATACTCTGCGTAATATATGTCCGTTCTTTATAATTTGGTAAAGTTGCGAGCAGGTCATTTCTGTGAAGGTCGTTGGGTTTAACAGTTGCAACGAGTATGATGTTGCGTGTTTGTTCACGATCGGGTTTTTGAGATAAGCCGTTTGCAAATATAAACACACGCGGGAAAACATCTTGAAGCGTGCGCGTGACTGCGCGGTATATCTCGCCTTTCTTACCGGTTAAAGCGCTGCTGATATTCATAACGAAAATGCCGTCATGCGTCATATGTGAACGTACTAATTCGAAATACTCGCGTGTTGTCAGGTGAAATGGAATGCGGCCTCCAACGGTGAATGCATCGAGCACTACACAATCGTATGGTCCCGGCGAGCGGTGAAAAAATGTTCGTCCATCAGAAGTTATCGGGTGGATCTTTGGCGACTTGGGCATATAAAAATGACTTTCCGCTAATTCGAGGACACGTCGATCAATATCAACCACATCAATTTGCATATCGGGATTGATCGCTGAAAATGTCCGCGGTCCTATTCCCCCACCCGCGCCAATGAAGAGCGTATTCTTGAGATCAGGTTTCAGAAGAAAAGCAAGGTGGAAGTAATTTGTGTACTCAACCGTTGACGCGTATGGCGGCTGAAGCTGGATACTGCTCTCGACGAAACGATCGAACAACAGGAAGCGCTGGGTATTAGCCATATCGACTACGCTGATATGATGATAAGGTGTGTCTTCATCGATAATTAGCGTCGAATTTGATGTAATACGAAATGAAGGGATCGAGTGGATCGAAACACCAATCGATGCGATTATAATGCCCGCGACAATTGTAGCGGTTTTCTTTTTCCCCATCAATGCAACCGCTATAGGAAGCAATGCCATTGTAATTCCTAGTCCTTTTAGAATCGACGATACACCGACCAATGGAATAAGCAAAAATGTTGTGCTCAGTGTGCCGATAATACTGCCGATAGTTGAAAGCGCATACAATGAACCAGCCGCTCTGCCCACGGATTGAACATTTTTCGTGGTAATTCTAACTGAAAATGGTGATACCATTCCGAGTAGAAAACTTGGAGGTAGGAAAAGAATACTTGCGGCGGCAAGAGGTCCGGTTTGTTCTCCGAATCCTGCATCGAGAATAAAACGGCACAGCGGATGACCGATCCACGGTATAAGAAAGATTAGTGCCGCCACAACAACGCAAAGCCCGATAAGCAACGAAAGTGATGGTCTACGATCTGCAAGATGTCCGCCAACCCAATAACCTAATGATAATGCGATCAGAAAAACGGAAATAAGACTTCCCCAAACGTAAACAGAGTTGCCGAAATGCGGTGCAAGTAAACGGCTGCCGACGATCTCTAAAGCCATTAGAACCGCCCCTGCCACGAGTACTAATACCTTCAAACCGAGAAGTCCCTCGTTTTTTTCCTGAGCTGGTTTTTGTTTCTTCGAGGATCCCGGTTGTGCCGAGAAGGCAGTTTTGCCGATAATTGTAAGTAACGACATAATAACTCCAAAATATTATTTTACAAATAGCATCTGAAAAAGAAAAGATGCCTGTATGAAACGAAGATCGAATGAAGAGCAGAATATTCCACTCTTAGAAATGAAAATAAACAGTCATTGAAAAACGCACCTTTATGTTTAGAAGATAATAAGGTAGAAGCTTAGAAATCTGATTTGGTATAATAAGAAGATTAGAATAGAAAATCAAGATATTCAATCTTCAACTTATCAAACACTGATATTGCAGTGAACATAAAAAGTGTTTTGCCGGATTTATTGTTGAGTCTTTATATCGGTTGTATCTATCCGGAAGTTTTTCTACCTTTATGTTACCAATTTTCAGCAATATGGATAAAATTCAGGAAAAAATACGACAGGCAGGAATAGTCGGTGCAGGCGGCGGTGGTTTTCCCGCGCACATTAAAGCTGCATCGAAAGTCGAGTACGTAATCGCTAACGGAGCCGAGTGCGAGCCTTTGATTCATAAAGATTATGAGGTGATGATTCGATACCCGGAGAAGGTTGTCGATGGTGTGAAGCTTCTCATGGAGTCTACAGGCGCGAAAAAAGGTATAGTCGGAATCAAAGAAAAAAACAAAGAAGCGGTTGATGCAATCTCAGGCGCGATTCACAATTCACGCATCAAGATTCATTTACTTGGAGATTTTTATCCGTCTGGCGATGAGTTCATTCTTGTTTACGAATCGACAAAAAGATTAATACCTCCGCAGGGAATTCCGCTTGATATCGGAATTGTGGTAAGTAATGTCGAGACACTCTATAATATTACTCTTGCCTCTGAAGATCAACCAGTAACAGAAAAGTTTATTACGGTAGCAGGTGCTGTTAATCATCCGACTTCATTCGTCGTACCTGTTGGTATGAGTTTCAGAGATGCGATTGCTTTTGCGGGCGGTGTGAGTGTGAAAGATGCCGGCGTGTTTGTCGGTGGGATTATGATGGGAAAGTTGGAATTCGACCTTGATCAGCCGATTACAAAAACAACCGCCGGACTTATCGTTCTTCCGAAAGAACATATTCTAATCCAGCGAAAGAGTAAGACCGAACAATCGATGCGCCGGATCGGGAAATCTGCCTGCGATCAATGCAGTTACTGTACCGAACTTTGTCCGCGCTACGTTCTAGGTTACGATGTTCAGCCGCATAAAGTTATGCGTAGTCTTGGTTTTACCATGACCGGTGAGCATATCTGGAATCAATATGCATCGCTTTGCTGTGCTTGCGGACTTTGTACTCTGTATGCATGTCCGGAGAATCTATACCCTAAAGAAGCATGTGATACTGCGAAATCTGATCTGAAAGAAAAAGGAATCAAGTGGTCAGGTGGGAAGGAAGTCACCCCGCATCCGATGTATGAGGGCAGACGTACACCATTGAAGCAGCTCATGAAACGACTTGGGATCGAAGAGTATAATCATCCGTCTGTATTTACTAAAAAAGAATCTAAACCAAAGCAGGTTTCAATTCCTCTCTCTCAACATATCGGGACACCCGCGCAACCGACTGTTCGAGTTGGTGAATCGGTAAAGCGCGGACAATTAATTGGAGAAATTCCGGATGGGAAATTAGGTGCGAAAGTGCACGCGAGTATTGATGGGGTTGTGAAGAGTGTTGATGGAAGTATTGTAGTAGAGAGCATTTAGCAATTGGCTTTTAGCTTTTAAGATTTGAGATGAGAAATTTTAGAACTTTAGAAATATGGAAGCAAGGAATTCAGATAGCATCTTGTATTTACAAGTTAGTTGAACTGTTGCCCAAAGAAGAGAAGTTCGGTTTGAAATTACAGATGTGCCGAGCGGCTGTTTCGATTCCCTCAAATATTGCAGAGGGTTGCAGCCGCAACAGTGAGATTGAGTACAAGCGTTACTTAGAAATTTCTATAGGTTCATCTTTTGAGCTTGAGACACAATTAATCTTATTGAAAGTAATAGGCTTAATCCCCGAAGAAAAAATGTTAGATATTTTTACTCTACTATCATCTGAACAAAAGATGATAAATGCACTCATTACTTAAATCTCAAAAACCCAAAAGCAAACAGCTAAAAGCTAACTACCATGACAAAAAACTCAATCGGTCTTATAGAACTATCAAGTATTGCCGCCGGCTATGAGGTCGCAGATGCGATGTTAAAAGCCGCTGAAGTGGAAATTATTCTTTCTCGCTCAATATGTTCCGGGAAGTACATGGTACTCATCGGAGGCGATGTTGCGGCAGTTGCGGCAAGCGTGCAAGCGGGTGGAATCACAGGCAAAGGATCGATCGTCGATGTGTTTATAATACCGAATGTTCATCCCGCTGTTTTCCCTGCAATTGCCGGAACAAGCAAAGTTGATTTACTTCAAGCGCTTGGTATTATAGAGTCGTTTTCCGTTGCATCACTCATTGAAGCTGCCGACGCCGCAGTGAAAGCGGCAAAGGTACAATTAATTGAGCTTCGATTAGCAATGGCATTGGGCGGTAAGGCATTCGTAACTTTAACCGGCGATGTTGCTGCCGTCCAAGCCGCGGTTGATGCTGGTGCTGCAGTGGTTGCGGCAAAAGGATTGCTAGTGAATAAAGTTGTAATTCCTCAGCCGAGGAAAGAGTTGTTGTCTGAAATAGTCTAATGTTCGAATGTCAACGGTCAATGGCCAATTGCTTAAATCATCAATTATATATCCAAAATCTTAAATCATTAAATCCATGTTCGAACAAATATTAAAATCCGCACAACAAAACGAATCCCAGGTCTCTCAATTCCTCCGTGACATCATTGCCATAAAATCAACAAGCTCGCAGGAAGAAAAAGTAGTTTACCGCATCAAAGAAGAAATGGAAAGGTGCAAGTACGATGAGATTACTATCGATCCGATGGGAAATATTTTAGGCCGCATCGGTAAAGGTAAACATATCATTGCCATGGATGCACATATCGATACGGTCGATGTTGGTAATCCTGAGAATTGGACAATAGACCCGTTCAAAGGCGCGATGAAAGACGGCATCATCTACGGTCGCGGTGCGTGCGATATGAAGGGCGCTATGGCTTCGCTTGTGTATGGCGGAAAAATTATCAAGGAACTCGGACTTGAAGACGATTTCACTCTATATGTTGTCGGTAGTGTTCAGGAAGAAGATTGTGATGGGCTTTGCTGGCAGTATATTATTAACGAAGATAAAATACGACCGGAAGTAGTTGTAATTGCCGAACCGACAAACCTTGGAGTTTACCGCGGTCATCGCGGACGAATGGAAATTGAAGTTCGAGTAAAAGGAATATCTTGCCACGGCTCAGCGCCGGAACGCGGCAATAATGCCGTTTATAAAATGGCTCCGATTATTCAAGACATTGAAAAGCTGAATGAACGATTGAAAGGTGAACCATTCCTTGGAAAAGGCACAGTTACAATTGCAGAGATCCGCTCAACATCTCCTTCCCTCTGCGCGGTTGCAGATTCATCTACAATTCATCTTGATAGACGGCTTGCTGCAACAGATACGATGGAATCTGCCGTCAAAGAAATTCAGGAATTACCAAGCGTGAAGAAAGCAAATGCCGAGGTTGTCGTTCTCGATTATGCCGTTCCAAGCTGGCGCGGTTTAACTTATCCGACAAAAAAATATTATCCCACATGGCTTCTGCCGGAAAATCATCCTGTGCTTGCAAGCGGTGTAAAAACATTTGAAGGATTATTCCAACAAAAGCCAGTTGTAAACCGCTGGGTTTTCAGCACAAATGGTGTTGCAGTGATGGGAATGCACAAAATTCCCTGTATCGGTTTCGGTCCCGGAAATGAAATCTATGCTCACATGGCGACTGAACAAATACCTGTTGAGCATTTGGTAAAAGCGAGTACGTGGTATGCAGCTTTTCCAAAGGTTTATTTGGGAAAATAAATATGGATCAATTCATGCAGGAAGCGATTAACGAAGCGCGGAAAGGATTATCGGAAGGCGGAATCCCAATTGGCTCGGTGCTGATACGTGATGGAAAAATAATCGGACGCGGACACAACCGCCGAGTGCAGGAAGACAACACGATGAAGCATGCTGAAATTGATTGTCTTATCAATGCCGGTCGGGTTGGAAGTTACCGTGATACCGTTTTGTACTCTACGTTGATGCCGTGCTACTTGTGCGGGGGCGCGGTTGTGCAATTCAACATTCCGAAAGTGATCGTCGGTGAAGCGTGAACGTTCCAGGGCTCTGAAAAGTTTATGCGTGAGCATGGTGTTGAAGTTATCAATCTCGATTTAACCGAATGTGTTGAGATAATGAAACGATTCATTGTCGAGGAGCCGACACTGTGGAATGAAGATATTGGAAAATAAATTCAATCATTATTTTTAAAGGCAAACAATGGCAAAACTACCCAAACTCCCGAACATCGTTCGCGGAAAAGATTACATCGAAACAAAAGACTGGACAGTCAAAGAAATCGAATTAGCGCTTAAAGTCGCCGCCGATTTGAAAAAAAGATTTAAGAAAGGTCAGCCCCACCGCTACCTGCCCGATAAAACGAATTTTCTTTTCTTCTTTGATAAATCTACTCGTACGCGTAATTCGTTCGAAGCCGGTACAACACAGCTCGGAGGTCATGCTCACTTTATTGCGGCGGAAACTTCTCAGGTTGCACACGGTGAATCGCCGAAGGATATGGGTATCATTCTTTCAAGCTACGGACACGCAATTTCAATCCGTCATGATTTAGTCCCAGGTGAAGGTAACTCGTATATGCGCGAAGTTGCAGAGCATGCAACCGTACCTGTTCTCAACATGCAGTGCGATATAGATCATCCGTTCCAAACGCTCGCCGATCTCATGACGATTCGAGAAGAGTTTGGAAAAAATCTTCGAGGTAAAAAAATCGCCGTCTCATGGGCATACGCGCCGAGTTACGCCAAGCCGATGTCCGTTCCGCAAGGGCTTATTACACTCATGCCACGATTCGGACTCGATGTCGTTCTCGCGCATCCGCCGGAATATAAATTGATGGACAGTGAAGTCGAGTACGCAAAGAAAGCCGCTAAAGAGAATGGAACAAAGTTTGATATCGTTGATTCGATGGATGAAGCTTTTGAAGGTGCTCATATCGTTTACCCAAAATCTTGGGGAATAGAATCTCTTTTTCATACACCTGAAAAAGCTTTGGAGATCTCGAAAAAGTATAAGCACTGGATTTGCGACGAGAAAAAAATGAAACTAACCAAGAAAGATTCAATTTATATGCACTGTTTGCCCGCCGACCGCGGATACGAAGTAACCGATGCTGTGATTGATGGACCACATTCGCGGGTATTTTCGGAAGCAGAAAACAGATTGCATACATGTAAAGCAGTAATGGCGTTGACCATGTGAGAACGAAGAGTTGTGTTACATAAATTGTGTATTCTGAAACATAATGGACATATATCGAGAAATATTATCCGCGCTTGAGCAAGAAGATCGCATCATGCTTGCTACTATTATCTCAACATCAGGGTCGACACCGGCATCTGCTTTTTCAAAAATGCTCATCACGAATGGCGGAACAAAATCTATTGGAACAGTTGGCGGTGGATGCATGGAGGGCGAAGTAATTCTCCACGCCAACAGGTTGTATAATTCAGGCAAAGCAGAAATTCTCACGTTTTCTCTAAATGAAGACGACATAGAAAGCGGTCTGATCTGCGGTGGGAATTTAGATATTCTTATTGAACCGATCACGAGAGATTTTAGTCCAATATTTCAGAAAATTAAATCGCTGAGAGATGACGGGGAAGATTGTGTTCTTGGAACTCTGTTGAGCAAGGATAATACAGTAGAGAGCAAGGTAATCTTTAAACGGAGTAGTGGAGAGTTGGATGAATGGAGCATTGAAACATTTAAAAGCCAATCAACCAATAAACTACTCCAACAATCCATAAATCCATTAATCCACCACTCCATTTCCCAAGCTTATCAACGGAACGAAATCATTCGATTAAAACTCGAATCCGGCGAGATGATTTTAGAACCGGTTGTTGGAAATCCGAGCTTAATTATTTTCGGCGGTGGACATGTTTCCAAATTCGTTTCGCAAGCCGCTTCGATGGCCGGTTTTCATGTAACAGTCGTTGACGACAGAGAGAAATATGTCAACCCTCATAGATTTCCTGAAGCCAATAAAACAATTGTTTCAGATTTTACTTCGGTATTTAGTAATCTCAAAATCACCAGATCAACATACATTGTTATTGTTACCCGTGGGCACAATTACGATGAGATTGTGCTGGAACAAGCGGTGAAAACGAATGCAAAGTATATCGGGATGATTGGGAGTAAGCGGAAAATTCTCACAACGTATGAGCACCTCATGGCACGCGGTATTTCGGCGGAACGATTGAAATCTGTTCACGCACCGATCGGCATCGACATCGCTGCTGCAACTGCTGAGGAGATTGCGGTTAGCATTACGGCTGAGATGATTTGCATTAGAAGAGAAATGCATAAGCCGCTCCGGCGTATGTCTGAATTATAATCGATAGGATAGTTGGATTACCATAATTCTGATGTTCTATTGCGCTTATCACTTGAATCTTGAAACATAAAACCTCCAATCATCCATCTTTGATCTTCCATCCGTTCCGCGCTTGCACTTCACCTCCCAACACATTATATTCTAATCAATAAAAAACCTGAAATCCCAATTTGTGTCACTTACTGGGACATCTATTTATTCAACTCGAATCGATAATTATATGATCTCCGGAATTATACTCGCAGCCGGCTCTTCCCAGCGCATGGGAAGTCCTAAATCTCTACTTAAAATCGGAGAGAAAACATTCCTCCAACATATCGTTGAGGTTCTGCGCTCGGCTCGAATTACCGATATCGTTATAGTGCTTGGCGCAGAGGCGGAAGAGATACGAAAATCTCTTACATGGTTCGATGGGAAAATTGTTTTTAATGAAGATTGGAGCAAAGGACAACTTACCTCGATCATAAAAGGAATAGATGCGTTGGATTTAAATTCAACTGAGCCGGAAGAAGTTAACGGCGCAATGATTTGCCCGGTCGATCACCCGCTTCTTACACAATCCGTTTTGATAGATTTATTGCAAGGGTATTGGACATCGAAAAAGAAAATTATCGTTCCAACATTTAACGGTCAACGAGGGCATCCTGTTATATTTAATAAAGAACTTTTTGATGAGCTTCGCAATGCTCCTTTCGATGTCGGTGCGCGGAGCGTTGTGCGTAAACATCCTGAGCAAGTCCATGAAGTTGCTTTAGAGGAGGAAGGAGTGCTTATCAACATAGATACACCGGAAAATTATGAAAAGTATATTCTTACATTGTGAGAATAAATATTAACGTTGGGTAGCCACGACCTTCAGGTCGTGGAATACGAAATAAAAATACCCCAGACTTTAGTCCCAGATAAAATCTGCAGTTAAAACAGATGCCTTGTTTATTCTTTCCCCGACATGAATATCGGGGCTATTCATTAACTCTGATAACATGAAATGGAAATCATTAGGAAGGGAACAATTAGATCTTGACATGCGGATATTTACTTGGCTATGACATAGGCAGTTCTTTTATCAAAGCAACACTTCTTGAAAGTGAAACAGGAAATGTAATTGCGACTGCCGCCTCACCGGAAAAAGAACTTGAGATTCTCACTCCGGAACAAGGATGGGCTGAACAGCATCCATCTGTCTGGTGGGAAAACGTTAAGCTTGCAACCGCTCTTTTAAAACAACAAGCCGGTTCAAAGCTCGATGATGTTAGTGCTATTGGTATTTCATATCAGATGCACGGATTGGTTCTTGTAGATAATAATCTTGAAGTACTGCGACCTTCAATACTCGGATGCGACAACCGCGCCGTTGAAATCGGCGGGCATGCGTTCGATTCACTTGGTGAAGATGCTTGTCTGCACAGATTATTTAACTCACCGGGAAATTTCACCGCATCCAAACTCAAATGGGTAATGGAAAACGAATACGATATCTATAAACGTGTTCATAAAATGATGCTTCCCGGCGAGTATATCGGCATGATGATGACCGGTGAAATTCTTACCACACCGTCCGGGCTTTCGGAAGGAATGATGTGGGATTTCGTCGATGAGAAAATCGCGGAGATGATTTTAAAACAATATAATATCCAGCCGTCTATCATACCTGATGTTGTTCCAAACTTCTTCGATCATGGTGTT
Source organism: Bacteroidota bacterium (assembly GCA_020056225.1). GTDB lineage: Bacteria > Bacteroidota > Ignavibacteria > UBA10030 > SZUA-254 > JAGVIE01. The sequence continues at coordinate 115,971 of JAGVIE010000044.1, read as the reverse complement.
CTTACGCCGAAAGCCGCTACTGAATTGGGATTGAAACCGGGAATTAAGGTAGCCTACCGTGGGGGGGATCAGCCTACTAACGCATTTGTTCTCAATGTTTTACGCCCGGGCGAATATTCTGCCAATGCCGGTACTTCGGGTGTTATATTCGGCATAACCGATAAACCTGTTGCCGATCCACGATCCCGCGTGAATACGTTTGCTCATGTCAACCACACAAAGTACGATCCTCGATATGGAGTTCTTCTGAATGTGCACGGAACCGGTTTGCTTAATAGCTGGTTGAAGAAAAACATTGTAACGTTTGGAAGTGATACACTCACATATAATCAGATGAACCGGCTTGCCGAATTAATTCCTGCCGGCTCGGAGGGAGTTATAGTACTGCCGTATGGAAGCGGGGCAGAGAGAACGCTGGAAAACAAATCCGTTGGTGCGGCAATATGTAATCTTGATCTGAATATACATTCAAAGGCGCACATACTCAGGGCAGGACAGGAGGGAATTGTATTCGCATTGAAGCACGGAATAGAAATTATGCCGGCGCTTGGTATGGAGATCAAAGAAGTACGAGCGGGAAATTCAAACCTGTTTCTAAGTCCGATATTCTGTGAGGCTTTTGCGACGACGATGAATATGAAAATAACTCTTTTCAATACAGATGGTTCGCAGGGCGCGGCGCGCGGAGCCGGCATAGGTGCGGGAATTTATAATTCGTTCAATGAAGCGTTCATCGGATTGAAGCCGGTGAAGGTGATCGAGCCGAACCTGAAGAAACGGGAAGTCTATCTTGAGACATATCTGAAGTGGTATAATGTTCTGAAAAAGTTTCTTTCAGATGAAAAGTAAAATAGTCAGTTAATAAAATTAAATAATCCAAAGAGGAGTGTAATATGAAAATCCAAAGAATCTTCTTCAGTATTATCTTCATGACCTTGCTCTTATACATCTTCATTGTAGATTCTTCCGGGCAGGTGAGATCATACGGACTTAAAATTGGAACTGTTGCTTCAAGACTGGATTTTGATTACGCGACAGGTCTTGATATTAATATTAATACTTACTATCGATGGGGAGCAAATATTGGCTTTTATGTGGAGGTATTGGATATTTCGAATCTTAGCGTAATCGGGTCTCTGGATTATACACAGAAAGGTGTTGGCTTTAAACTTATCGAGAGTACACCGGCGCATCCAGAAGGTATCGATGGACCGAAGTCTTTTGCAGATGAACTTGATTACCTTTCACTATCAATATTATTGAAACCAAGAATTGATGTACAGTTCGGCGAGATCTATTTTATTGCGGGACCGCGGCTCGATGTTTTCCTCAGAGCGCTAAATGAAACAAGCATATACACTCATTTTCGTGACGGCGCCTATGGTATAACAATTGGCGGTGGTTTCATGGTGCCTGATGTGGTTGCTCGCGGGGTAGGGTTGGAAATTCAATACAGTCCCAATTTTGGAAAAGAATATACTTCCGACAAACTGAATATTAAGGAAACTTCAGTTCAGATATTACTTCTCATTGAATTATAAATGAACGACTATTACAGCGATAAACTTTCTGCGGAGCGGCTGAAGCGTGTTTACGAAATCGCACCGCCGCGTGTACAACAATACTTTGAAGCTGAGATAAACCATGTCTTGAAAAATATTCACAGCGGCGATATGGTTTTAGACCTTGGCTGTGGATACGGACGCATTTTTCCTTTACTTGCGGAGAGAGCCAAAACAATTGTTGGTATTGATACATCTCTTTCAAGTTTATTAATGGGAAAAGAAATGTGCTCTGATATTTCAAATTGTAACTTTCTGCAAATGAATGCGATTCGGCTTGCTTTCCGCAACAACCTATTTGATGTGGTTGTTTGTATACAAAACGGAATCTCCGCTTTCCACGTCGACCAGAAAGAATTAATAAAAGAAAGCATCCGTGTAACCAAGCCGGGCGGTAAAATTTTATTCTCGAGCTACTCAGAGAAATTCTGGAATCACCGGCTTGAGTGGTTTCGATTGCAATCAGTGGCGGGACTGTTAGGTGAAATAGATTATGAGAAAACGCGCGACGGCGTGATTGTGTGTAAAGATAGATTTACCGCAACAACTGTAAGTCCTGATCAATTTCTTTCTTTGGCATCAGAATTAAATGTTGAAGTAAAAATTACAGTAGTGGATGAGTCGAGTGTGTTTTGTGAGATGAGAAAGATATAATAGAACCTCAGCATTCTATACAAAAAAGATCCTGAGGTTCTTAACTAAGAGAAACTATATTTAAACTGCCTTCCGTCTACGCCGCACAAAAGAAACCAACGATATCAGAACGAGCAACAATAACAAGCCGGCTGTAACGATAAAAGCCCAAACATTAACTACACGTGACGAAGCATGCATAACATAAGGAGCAACCTTAGCCTGATCGGGGGTGAACTTCCATGTAACGCTGTTTCCTTGTATTGTATGCCCGTTTGATTCCAACAGCAATCCCGTCATGGTCGTAGTATATTCCCACATGTCAGGAAATTTTATCAATTTTTCTTTAGCATCTGCTGAGTTTATGATTTGGAGAACAGCCGGACGCAGTTTCTCGGTTGTCGCTTTGCCGAAGATTTCTGTTGCAACGTTCGTGAAAATAGTCAGCATAATCTGATCTTCGGAAAGTGTTTTATCGATAATATTATTTTTAGCTTTCGATATTGAATCGTATTTGGAAATTAGATATGAAAACCGTTCTTTATTTTCGCGGAGAAGAGAAGCTGAAATCGCAGGATCATTCAATCTTTCTGCGTTTTCGATAAATATCATATAAATATCTTCAAACCTATCTTTTTCTATCCATGCTTCGACTTTCTTTTTCAAAACTTCATTGTTTTCACCCCGCTGGAATTGTTCAATCTCTTCCGAAGTCAGAAAATCTGTGACAGGTACATGCCCGTATGGATTTATAAACAGATACTTCTCGTTGTAATCGATATATGTATAAAACCACTGAAATCGTTTTTCGATTGAAGCATCTATTCGCATAGCTCTGGAGACAGTATACGATGAATATTCGTCGCTGAACTCTTCAGGTGTGCGGAACGATTTAGTAGCGATGTATTCATAGGGTGCGCTGGTGTCACCGCTTACTTTCCATTCAACCGACCAGCCATCCGAGCCGAGCGGAAATGCTTTCTCCGGGATGGTTTTCGATTGAAGTTTCATCGAAATTGTTCGCACGCACGAGCCATCACTATTTATTATGGTTTCCACTTTTTCCTCAAGACAGCCAGTTAGTAAAATCAGCAATGGCAGTAATAATATGATTGCTATTTTATTGATCGAGTTCATAATTATTTATCTCCTTCTTGTGTCAATTGTTCAAGATCTTTCATGAGTGCTTTGCCTTCTGTAGCCAGAATCTTTCGCTCGCGGTCATTGATTCCATCTTCGATATTAACATTCGACAGGTCAGGATACCGTGAAGATAGATAATCAAAAAGTCCGTTTTTCTTTTTGAATAATTCGAAAAGTTCCGAACCAATCATTCGCATTGGATCCAAGCCAATCCCGGCGTTATTTAACGAGGATGAAAAATCCTCCTTAACTTTCGGTGTTACTATGCCCAGAATGTTTCTCGCATCGGAGTTAGTAAAAGAAACATCTGATCCGATGTTTCCTTTCATTGTTCGCAAACGTATTTCAAGATCGGATATTTTCCGTGCATCACTCGATTGTTGAGTTACAAATAAAACGGTGGCAGCTAAAACAATAAAACTTAAAGCGGGTCTCAGCAAACCGAATATTACATCTAAACTCAAAGATTTCTTTTTGCTTGTCACGGTGTTAACATTTGTTTTCACAATGCGATTAATCGTTTCGTTAACAAGAGAAGCATCACCGGACAAATCCGGCACTATTTCCCGAACCGGTAAAAGTGAAGCATCAATTGAATGCAGTTGTTGTATAATTTCCAGGCAACGGGCGCAGTTCCTAGTATGCTCAACAACATTTTTATTTTCACCAACCGATAGCTCGCCTTTGCGATAAAGATATATCAGAGATTCTATTTTTCTGCATTCATTCATAATTGCTCACTTTCCTGCAATCGATTTACGGCGATACGGATTCTCCGCCGCGCGTAGCAGAGATTTGTTTTTACCGAACCGATCGACATTCCAACCATCTCAGCGATTTCCTCGATAGAAAAATCCAGAATATCGCGTAGATGAAAAACAAGATATTCTTTCGGAGGCAGGTTCTTTGATTCGGAAATAACATGATCGCAAAGATCCGATTTCTCGGCTTCCGAATGGATATCCCGACTGTCGGCGATATCATTATTCCCGAATAAATTTCCTGTGTAACCAAAAATATTTTTCTGCCGTGAATTCATTTTTATTTTATCATAGCACAAATTGACAACTATCTTATAGAGCCATGTGGTGAATTTAATTTCCTTGCGATATTTTCCAAGATTGTTCCAAACCCGGATAAACGCTTCCTGTACAACATCTTTTGAGTTTTCTTCGTCATGCAATAACCGGAATGCTACCGCGTAAGCATATTGTTTTTGCGAGTCCATGAGCAACGCGAATGCCGCGATATCTCCGTCTAAACTTTTACGGACAAGCTCCGGTAAATCAGGCTTTTGTTGTTCCGATTTCGTTAAATTCCTCATTGACTCTATTATATTCTTTTATAATGATACGACTGAAAGTAGTTACGGTTAAAAAATATAGTAAAATAAATTAGAACAAGATTGGGAGTATTTTTGTATTAGAGAAAAGATAACTAAAGTAGATGAATCGAGTGTGTTTTGTGAGATGAGCAAGATGTAATTAGGTTGTGATTATTTCAGATAACGTGTGCAAAAACAATGGAGCAACGACGACTATTCCCTATCAAAAGACAGAGCATCGTTGTTGGCGTGTTAGCTACCGTTACTGTCGTTCGGATGCCTCGTACCGGTTTTTTCGGAGCTTTGAGTTTCCTTTTCCGACTTCACATGTGCATGCATGGAAGAAAAACGGAATGCCGTCGTTTTGTCACTTGAGTCATAGCCGCTAGTCTCAAAGGTAGCTTTATCTATATCATCTCCGTAGATCGACCGTAGGTGCTTTAACACGATTTCGGCATCAACAACGCGTACGATTAAATCATACTGTTCTCTCCTCAGTTCACTCTTGTGTGGGAGACCGGATTCCATGCCCCAAGCAGTTGAAAGATATGTTTTGAGGAAATCAAGAATGTTTTGCTGGGCCAGTGAGAACGATTGAGCAAGGTATTGGTTTGTCTCATCGCGGGATATCCAATTCGCCCAAATGGCAAGCATTGATGGTGAATCCTCCGGGTAACTAATATACATAGGCCCTTCTTTAGCAGTCACCTTGATTCTTTCTGCCAACGTATGACTTAGTATGTTCTCTTGAGCATCGGTAAGTTTACGTTCAGTTTCTGGTGTATCTTTGTCTGATCTGAACCAGCGCCATGCATCTACTGAGAAGAAAAGGGGATTGCCCTCAACGATTACTTTTTCAGCATATTCGATCCTCTCTTCACGAATCGAGATGTTGTGTGAGAGTCTTGCAACTAAAATGGCCGCCTGCGAGAATGCTGTACTGTGTGACAACAGTGTCTCAGGTTTTGGGAACAGACCACCAGAATGAGAAATGGCTAGACCTAATTTTTGGGCATTCTCGGAAGGCAGATTGCTTTCTCAATCTCTTAGTTTCAGCACGAGATTATCCGCATTACGTGGAGTCACGATCTCATTCAATGAGACGACAATTTCTTCAACACTGAGTTTGGACAAATTCGAGATGAAATCCTCGATAGCTACATCGGACACATCACCTTCAGGGATAGCATAGGAGAAGTATCGACCAAAATAGAACTCTGAAGCAATGCGTTTTCCCTTTGCCCATGTCTCTTCCCAATTCGAACCGTACCCCATTTTTCCGAAGCAAGGGAAAAGCTCCTTGAGAAGTGAAGTTGCTGCTTGGGCTTCGTCACTTGTGAGGCCTTCAAATGCGCTGGAAAGTAATGCCTGTTTCTTCTTATCATCTTCACCGAAGGGTCCAGAGTATTTGGATGATGATTGCAGGAAGAGATTGCTATTGGCTCGTATGAAGGTGTAGAGTCTCGGATAGAAAACTCTGATACCTTCGATGAGCATCAAGTCAATCGAATTCACTTCACCTTTTAGAATTGGCAACGCAAATAGCAGAGCGTTCGAATACCTCTTTGCACTTCGTGGAGTCTGTAGACGAATCTCCAAGCCAGAAATGAAATGGCGGACAAACTCATTGGCCTGATCTTGTGTCACATCGATTTGCGCTGTGTGAATGGCTTGTTCTACACCTTCAAAACAGAGCTTTCGGAGCGCAATCGTGTCAGCCTTCGGAAGGTGAAGCGGAACCTGAATGATTTTGTCGAGAAAACTCTCACCCGCGTCAGTGTCAGCCGAAACGTACTTCTCTCTCAGGGCCGCCGCCGCCATTCTGTTGTCGAAAGCAAGAACGTAAGCAGTGTACGAGAAATCGGCAGTGAGCTTGATGAGTTTGAAAACGTTGTTAATCTCGACTTTGTCGAGTCTGTCAATATCATCCATCAGGATCACAACGCGTACCTTCGCATCCTTCAGGTATTTCTCGATCCTCTCTTTGAGAGTGTCAAGCTCAACAGCGGAGAGGGACTTGCCAAACTCTTTTGTTCCCTCACCGGGTGAAATACTTACAACTCCACTAAGCGTGAGTGATATCGGTGATAGAATAGCCCCGTACTCCTGAAGCCATTCGCCGATCTTTTCCACGCTTGTCGATAGTGATTTCTTAAGTGCATCTGCCAGCGTCTTGAAGAAACTCTTCAGTAAGGTTGCTTCGTCGCCGAATCGCCAAGGATTAAACTTAACAGGTATGATGTTTGGGTATTGCTTCAATTCGTGCTGAATGAAGTTAAGAACTGTGGTCTTTCCTTCTCCCCAAGCGCCATATATTCCGATGACGATACAATTTGGGTCTTCACGTGTAGCTATAGTTTGAGCGATCCTTAAAGCAAAGGGCCATCGTCTAAACCTATCGAGGCTTGGATTGGTTATGGCTCCATCTGAAACAAACGTATTAGCCGATTCTACTTTCCCTTGTTCTTCGTGAACATTTGTCATCTTCTAATCCTTTGACAGCAACAACAGCTATCTATTTATATCCGCATTGCGTAATTACTGCACAATAGTTGTAAAAACGAATATCGTTGTTATTCTTTTTCATAGTAACATAAATCATCAAACTCATATTCATCTAATTGAAATGTTTTTCATCAACGTTTACTTCCGATCATAAAGTCAAAAATAAGTTAGAATAATTTAAAAATTGTCAAATCAAAAGTCAAAGTAAGATGAATCTCCCAATTCAATACCAGATATATGCTCAGCGCTTACTTCAAACTCTTTCACCAACTCCCATGGTGCGCAGCAATCACCGACCCCGCGTCATCAAGAAACTCAGGGACGTTCTGACCTTCAAATAAAAACTTTTCTTCCGTTCCAGACTTCCAGCACGGGTCTTCTAAGTTTCCGGCATATCAAAACCGGAAGATCATTTTCATACGGCATCGCATAGTCTGACTGAATGATCCCGGCTTCTTGAACCTCGTCGAAATCATCCAACAACTGATCTTTGGTCACGCCGATGACTATCAATACCATATCTTGTCTTAGATGTTTCCGGCTCCAGTACCAGTAGCTGTTGTGCTGACTGATTGCGGGAGGAAGTCCGAAATCTCTTCCGAAGTAATCAACTGCACTGGCTTCGCCGTAGTTCCTGCCGTAGATCAGACAATTCTGTTTCTCCGAATCGGGAAGCGACGCATATACTTTGGCGGTGACTTCCGCCATGTGTTTCCAGCCAAATCGATCTGCGTAATGTTGTGGGAGATCATTTAAGCGATGACCTTCAGTCGAAGGCGCAGTAATTCCCAACGCAGATTGGTACCTGACAAACGATTCGACCGGAAGAATATCAACCGTCAACGGCATTAAGAATATTCCAAATACGGTCAGGCAAATCACATATGGAAGGCGTATCCAACGGAAATATTTTCCTTTAAGCAACCGCTCAATCTGCACGGCTCCCGCCGGAACCAGAACCGTCATTGCCGCCGCAAAATATTCCGGCTTGGAATGTATGTTGATAAGCAAGACCGCAAGGACTGTCAGGACAGCAAACCCGATGATGCGATGCTCTCTTCGTGCAATGAGAAACCAGAATCCGGCAAGCCATAGAGGTGCCGCCAGCGGATTCATGATCAACAATAAGCCGGAGAAAAATGTAGCCGGATTTTGCGACGCATACTTTTCTGCTGAAGCATTTCGAATGAACTCAAGATGAGCAAAGTCGTGTGTTATATTCCAGAGAACAAATGGCAGAAAAAGTACTACTGCCAGACATCCGGCGAGCCAGGGAGATTTAGATCGCAGGGCTGTACGGTTTGAAGTAATCAGTAAACCGATAAAAATTCCCGCGCCAAGCCAGAGCATGCTGATCTTGTTCAACGCCCCTAGTCCGATTATCAATCCCAGCCCATACCAATAACCTGATTGATGGTTTTGAGAAATTCTCCGGACGATGAGAAACGCGAGTGCCCACAGGAAAACGTCAAACGCATTCATGCTGAATAAGCCAAAGAAAGCAAGGAAGATTGGGGCAAAGATCGATGCGAGGCACGCAAGGATGACTGCATACTTCTCGCCGCCAAAATTTCTGGCGAGCGCACCGACAATGAACGTCGTAAGTCCGCTGATAAGAGCTGGAAGAAATCGAATTGAAAAGAGTGAATCGCCGAAAAAGAATTTCCATACAGAGAGTATCCAAATCGACAAAGGAGGATGATCGACATAACCTATGTCCGGATGATTCGCGCAGGCGATGTAATACAGTTCATCTCGGAAGATGCCGTATCCTCCCAGCCAATTTATTATCAAGTGAATAACAACTGTGAGAATAGAAAGAGACCATAAGACAGAATCGCGATTATTTTGATTCATACATTCTCCTTTTCCAACATAGTTTTTTGTTGCAATATACTTATGCCGCTGATGTCAAAACCAAGCGATGCTTTCAGCGCACCGGTTGGACAAGTATTTATGCAGGTCAGGCACATCACACATTCCGTTGATAACACTCGTTTACCTGCAAGTATGTAGTCTGGTATACGGATGTTCATCGGGCAGGTTTTGGTGCATGCGTCGCAACTATCGCAGAGCTTGCTGGTGCCCTTGATTCGAAGTAAGGAGAATGTACCGGACGCTTTCAGAAACACTGAGACAGGGCATACGTACTTACAAAACGCCCGATTGTCTTTCAACAAGAGTACGAGACTGATTCCGATGGCGTAGTACACGATGTTACCGCCTAAAAACCAGTACATCCCGGTGATGTCCCATTGCTGTCTGCTTACGCTGTAGTCAAGTCCGAACCAGAGCAAAAGTACCAAGCCGAGACTTAGAGCAAAGTGCAGGTATTGAATCCAACCGAACTTCTCGTTTAGCCGACCGTCACTTCTTTTGTATGGGAATAAATCGAGGATCATGATTGTCCAGCATCCCCAGCCGCACCAGCCGCGGTTGAGAAAGATCGGTCCAATAATTTTTGCAATCAGATAATGTGAAACCGTTCCGGCAGTAATTCCTGCCAAGCCATAGAAGAAGAATCCTTCCAACTGACCGTCGATACGTCCCATTACACCCATTGCGAGAAAGAGGAGCAATCCGATGGCAAACATCGAAATCCGGCGTGCTCTGAGCTTTTTGTTTTTAGGCAGCTTCGCATAGAGAAACATGCCGAGCGATGCAAAGAGACCGATGTAAATGTAATTGATAATGGTCAGAAAGTTTTCTCCTGCCGACCATGTTATCACACTGACAAGAGAAAAAAATGTCACCACAGTTAACGGCGCGATGATGTAGTTACGTAGTTTATCGCGCTTCATATTTTCCCTAAGTGATATTGCATTTGGATGTAAAGCGATGATTCATTTTCTATGTAGATTCTAATTAACGGATTCACCATTATCTTGCGCAACCACTCGCGAGCGAATGGCTGCGGAACGTCTGGCAAAAACACGCAATACTTTTGTGAATAATAAAGGAATTGATTACGGTGAACAAAAATATTGAGCGAGGATTTATATTCATCGGTTTTATTATCCAGTATCGGATTAATGATTGTTATACACAGGCAAAAGTCTATGTCATCAGCATATTGCGGCACGCACTTTATCCGAGGTCAGGCACTGTTTTGGAGAGTGGCTTCTGCTTTGCTCCAACAATCAGTAACCAAAGTAAAAATGCTACTTCGCCGAGAAGAAGCGGAAAGCTTACAGTGTTGGCGATCTGCACATGTTCCGGCAACAGCATACCAATGAAGCTTATTATTACATATGCGATACCATTCAAAAACAACCACACGCCAAGGAAGCGAGGTAGAAAGCCCGACCGATAGACAAGGAATGCGAGAGGAAGAAGCCATAGACCCCAAAACAACTCGGAGACCGGAACCCCCTGTCTATCGATGTTGATTAGCAATGTGGCGAGAGCGTCCCGTTGGGGCTTGTCGAATACAGCCAGCAGATTGGAACCTTGCACGAACGAAAGTGTGGCAATTTGGTTCGCTACTCCCAAGAACGCCAACGGCGCCTCGACCAGAACCAATATCACCATGAGCTTGGCAAGCTGGCAGTTTACCTCTTTGAGCAACCGATAGAGCGCCAACACAGTCAAGATGAAGAACATCTCAGAAAAGAGCCCGACTACAATATACGCTCGAAAAAGCAATTGATTGGCAAAGATATTGGCAACTGTTGCGGCTGCATCCCCCGTAACAAACAACTTCCCGGGAACATAGATGAGCACGAAAGGACCGGTGACAGCCATGAGCAGGTAGAATAATCCGGCGATTCTTGCATTCGTTTGGAGTTGTGTCATATGTTTTGTCCGTTAGTGTGTTTGGTGTCCGAAAAAGCGTGTTGCAAAATGTCTTTGAAAAAGAACCTTTTCTTGCGCATAACGTCTCGGCAAACAACTCAATACTTTTGTGAACATATAATTCTCATTCTCGTGAACAAAAGTATTGAGCGTCCATGCTTAAACTCCGTACGTCGTTGTTTGCCGTGTTAGTTGCCGTTTGGCGACGTGGATACGTCTAGAATAGCTTTGCATAATCAAAAGTCCGTGACATTGACCAAACAGCAAACCATTTAGTGTCATGGAAACTATCGCTAGTAACTTCAAAAATTCTGGTCTGCGTATCGTTGGCTCTAAGTACAGTCGTAATTCTATTCCATCCTGCGGATAGATGTAAATTGTAAATTGTAATGAAATTGGAACGCCCTGCCTGCTTGATAAGCAGAGAATCGTAAAAAGTGATTCTGTATGATCCCGAGATGGCGGTTGATTGGTTAAAGTAAATGTATTCCACGTGATAATCTCCAATCGCTGAACCGGAATCTGTTGTTAGGAATTGATTACCGTTGTAGAGTCCCATGCTGATATGATGAGGCGCGTAAACATGAAAGAAGAGAGAGGCATACTTCGCATTAGAGTTACTGAACATCCGCTCATCAAACTCTCCAAAATGCTGATTGGAATCAGTCTCAGGAACAAATGGTCTTAACATGCTGTCAGGTGGAGGGGGAAATGGCATCTTGATAGTAAATGCCCCATTATCATCGACAGTTGTGCTATCAAGGATGACTGTGATCCCATTCCGACCAACGGAGATGTCTAGCTTGTTGTCCCCGGGCAGCCAGTTCTCTATTATGCCTTTTAGAGAAGGCTGACTGTCCTCAAGTGTGATAGAATTATCCTTGCATGAAGCAAGTGTGAGAACAAGGCACAATACAATGATATGAAATGGTTTGGCGATCATTATCCTAACGTTCTTTCACAAAATGGCAACTAACGTGCTGCAAAATAACGCAACAGTTTTGTGAACATACAAATCTCATTCGAGTGAACAAATCTGTTGAGCGAGGATTTTTATTCATTGGTCTTTTTTTCCAGCGTCGTTATTTTGCTTGTTAGGCGTTCGTTGTGTGCCACCATTAGATACTGCATGGTTGTGAAGATTGAACAGCTTGACAAAATGATTTGTAGATCACCTTTGCCTCTGCTGAAAGTTGAGACTCGGGCAAAGGTTTTGTCCGCACATCCTTAATGTTACCACGTGGATTGTCGAACAGCTGGATCAAATCGTTCTGAACGGCAACGACGTTGAGTTGAGCGGTAACGTCGTGGCAAAAAACAACATGTGTCGCACCATGCCGTTCGTAGTCATTGCGAATATCTGTTTCGTAGGACTTCTTCGGATTGTATCTTGTCCGATCACCGAAAACCGTGATCGCCTCTTCAAGGTACTTATCACTTGCAAAAACAGTTGCCCAAAATCCGTGATAGGTTCTTCGAAACTCATCGTCGAGCCTGCCACGTAAGCCAGACTTGTTGCTGTGGGATTCGCCAACGTAGATGTACTCAACTTGATTGTTCGGTCTGACTGCGTACCAAAGGTAAACACCGTTTGTTTGCGGTACTTTCTTGATGACTTGTTTGTATGACTTCCGGAATTTCACATATGGTTCTTCGTCCCTCTCTGGTAGCGGAGGCGGGGAACAGCCCTTCGGATAGCATGACCGAATCTCACGATAGATGGAGGCGAGTTCAATGGATTCAATGTTCATAAGTTTTGATTTCCTTTCACAGGTGGCACACAATGACGCCTCACATCTGTAATGATGCAATATTGTCCCGTTCCGAAAACATTCGGAACGGGATAAACTGTTATTACGCTTTTTAATTTTAGCTTATCTAAGCAATTTCTGCGTTTCATCCGGTATTTAATGTTCGTCTTTCGTTTTCCAGTAGAAATATAAAGTAGAAACGCGCCAAATCGAAAACTAATTCACCAAAACCGCCCCAGGTCATCAACTCAAAATTTTATTCAGCAAGAATATATAATTTGACGGTGTGAAAGTCAATATATTTTTTGATCTCACCGCAACATTCTTCCTTCACTACACCAAGAATTATCTCTGAAAGAAAAGTGGGCATTGACATAGATATTTTTATTGCCGCAATATGTTCCGGTGTCGTTCCGTAACAGCAGCTCACATTTTTATTATCTTCATCAACTCCACCGCTTTTTTTGCGATATGCTCAGCGCTTACTTCAAACTCTTTTACCAACTCCCACGGTGCGCCGGAGTCGCCGAAGCGGTCTTTCACTCCAATTGCACCGGTAATAATCGGCTTGCCGTAGAGTTCCTGGCTTTCTGTGATAACTCCGCTCACACGCCACGCAAGCGCGCCGATCTGGTGTTCTTCTGCCGTGATAACAACACCTGTTTCTTTCGCGGCGCGGATTATCGCTGTTTCATCGATTGGTTTCAGAGTGTGAATGTTTACAACGCGCGTTTCCCAGCCGAAATCTTTCTTCAGGATGTAAGCGGCACGCATCGCCTCAGGCACCATCGGTCCGCAAGCGATGATTGAGAGATTCTCATGCTCATCCTTGTATTGTTCGGCGAGAACCGTATCGAACGCATCAATTAGATTTTCAGTTTCTTTTCTGAACCGGGAAATATTTGCTTTACCGAAAATAAACGGTGTTTCTTCCGTAGTGACAATCGGTGTTGCCTCACGGGCGAAGCGGAGGAACTTGGGTCCGATATGTTTTAGTAAAAGATAATCGCTCGCTTTTTTCGTCTCAATTGCATCGCATGGAACAACAACCGACATGTTTGGCAATCCGCAAACATTGAATAAATCTTCAAGCGCCTGATGTGTCGCACCGTCTGGTCCCACTGAAACACCGCCGTGCGCGCCTGCTATGAAAACGTTAACGTTGGCGTAACACACAGATACCCTGATCTGGTCTAAATTTCTCGCCGCCGCGAAAGTTCCGTATGTGCCGAGCACAGGAAGCTTTCCTTCCTTTGCCAATCCTGCCGCTGCCGCAGTCGCAGATTGTTCTGCAATTCCCATACTGATCCATCGTTTTTTTCGTTCGGGTTTTCCCTGATAAAATTCACTAATCGTAATTGATCCTGAAATATCGAGACCAAGCGCAACAACTCTGTCATCATCTCCATACTCTGCAAGTGATTGACCAAAACCTTTTCGGGTTGGTTCCATCTTTACTTTCATAACAGCGTCGGAATTCCACCAGTAATTTTTCTTGAACTTCGGCATTTTGGAATCGAGTATCTTGTCCACTTCTTTCTGATATTCTTTCGCATGCTCAAGAAGTTTCTCATAAGGAATCTTATCTTTCAATTTCAGTTCATCCAATCCCTTAAGCATCTCATCGTAGTTCGGCGTCTTACCGTGCCATCCCGCAACATCCTCCATGAAGCTGACACCTTTGCCTTTCACAGTATCGGCGATGATGAGCAAGGGTTTTCCGGTATTTTTCTTTGCATTGTTTAATGTGTCGACCACTTGCTTCATATCGTGTCCATTTATCCGCACTACATTCCAGCCGAAGCTTTTATACTTATCCTCCAGAGGATCGATGTTCATAACATCCTTCACCCATCCGTCAATCTGCAGTCTGTTGAAATCCACTATGCCGATGATATTATCGAGTTTGTAATGTCCGGCTTCCATTACCGCTTCCCAAACATTTCCTTCCTGCTGTTCGCCATCGCCCATGATGCAGAATGTTTTATAACTCTTGCCGTTCAACTTTCCGGCGAGAGCAATGCCTACAGAAACGCTTAATCCCTGTCCGAGCGAGCCGCTCGATAATTCAACGCCGGGAAGTTTTAGCCAGTGAGGATGCCCCTGGAATGGTGAGTACAATTTTCGCAGATACATCACGTCCTCTTTTTTACAGAAGCCCGCGAATGCGAGTCCGAGATAAAGGCTCGGAGCTTTATGACCGGTTGACCAGATGATTCTATCCCTATCTTCCCACGATGGATTCTTCGGATCGTGATCTGCAACTTTCAGATAGAGTGCCGCGGTGATGTCCATAATAGACAGCGTGCCTCCCGCATGGCCAGAACCAGCCGCATGAAGAGCTACGAGATTATATCCCCGCATGAGATTCGCTTGTTCTTTCAGCTCATCAATTGAATAATTTTTTATTTGCTTTCCGGTTGTGGAATCGAGAAGTGACATTGGCTGTTCCTTTATTATCGAATTATCTTAATTGAATTTGATCGGGAATATAATTTAATCGTGTGCCAGAAAGTAATGCTTTTCTTTTAGAAAATCAAATATATATCTTTCGATTTTCAGCCTTCGATGCTAAGCCCTTGACCGATTTTACAATCGTTGCACCTGTTAACTGTGCAATAGAATTTATATAATTGAAGTGCTCCCTGTTGAAGCATCGCGGAATGGAGTTTTAGCCTGCCTTTAATAAGTTGGTCTTCCATAGTTTTTATGATCGTGTTCGCGCTGACAGGCGGTGATTGATCGAATATTTTTAATGTTCCCTGCCGGACGTCTTTGTCTCTAAAGACGCGCGCATAGAGCAGACAGATTGGAATGACGACATTGAGTACAATCTCATCTGCACGGTTTTTCCCAACGAGTGTGGGGATCGACTTATTAGATAGTTCACCGAAACGATAATGGTTCGACCAAAAACCATTGGCAGACACGATGAAAAGTTGTGCGAGATATGAAAACTTTTCTTTACTCTTAATCTCACCGGATTTAGTCGTTTGTATTATGGCTTTGAATAATGCGTCCTGGGATAATTTTGATAGAAGTCTGGCGATACCGGCAATTCGGATAGTGGGAAAATTGTCGGGTCTCAGTCTAAAAAACTGCCATTCTGATTTTTGAAGACATTCGTTGTGATGCAATTTTCGAAATTGTTTCCAGATAGTTCTTAGTTGCCGGGTATAATTCTTTGTCTCTTTGTCGAGCAGTTCGCCGCGCGAAGGAATGAGACCTGCCACAGCGAACAAGATAGATTCATAGTGTAAAATTTGATCTTCCTGCGATGCATGATCAGACATACTGGCGATGAATTTTAACGAAACATTTCTCGCGAGTTTAAGAAACGGTTCCTGATTTTTTGAATAACCAAGCGCTTCCATTATCCCCTCATACAGTAGCTGTTCCCAGAGACGGATATTCCGATAATCTTTTTGTGAATATTTTGGTGCTGGTGAGGGCAGTTCTTCGGGATTGAGACCGAATGGCGTATCGGCGTAGCGGGGCGGTGGTTCCTTAACGCGCAATTGTTCCCGCTGAATCATTTCTTTTATCCGTTCTTCAAAACGTCTTACCTTAAATTCGATTCTATCCACAGCTAACTTGTCGAGCCATTTTTGTATGGTTGAACTTTCAACGGAGTCATTTTGCGAAAAGCATCTCAATGTTGTAAGACGCTCTGCCCGCTCGTTTAAAATCATTTTTTCCCACGTCGAACGGTATGTAGAATTGAGATAATGGTCGATGGCTAAAACAGGTATCGCCCGGTTGCTCTCGGTAGTCGGGCATGTGGTTTTTCCATCGGCGTGGAGAATTACATGTAGAATTACCGAGTTGTATTTTTGATCTTGCTGATGTTTATGCTCGAACCATTCGTCGTTGCGCTGGTGAATTTCAACGTCGCCGCGGTAAATAATGCCGTCTATGCGTATACACGCATCAAGGAAGTCGGGACCCCCGTCCTGATTTAATTTTCCCGGCGAGATAATTTCTACCGGTTGATTAGCTGTCGTATGAAGGTTGGTTGGTGAAAAAAGCTGATTCTTCCAGAGCTGTCTTAAGAAACGCTCCAGAATGTTGAAAGAAAATTTTTGAATGTCCATAGTTCCTCCTTAAACTCTGGTGGTAATATAGAAATCTTTTTTGCATACTGATTATTGTTTCTGTATTATCTATCCCCGGAAATTATTGATTTGTTCTTTATACTTTAAAGCTGCTTCCCTCGCTCTCTTGTTAAAATCATCTGCTTGAGAAGCGTAAATAATTCCTCTGCTTATATTTATTAACGCGAGTTCACCGTTCCGATCACAGCCCGATCGTACAGTTTCTTCCATCTCTCCCTGCTGAGCGCCGATTCCCGGAATCAATAACGGCATTTCGGGAACAAGGGAGCGGATCTTTTTCAATTCTGCCGGATGTGTAGCGCCGACTACAAGACCTATGTTGTTTTTAGCATTCCACTTCTTTGCACTTTCAACCACATGCTCGTATAGCGGTTTGCCTTCGACATTCAAATATTGAAAATCTTTCGAGCCGGGGTTTGATGTCAATGCGAGAATGAACGCACAACGATCTTCGCTTTTGATGAATGGTTCGATTGAATCTTTTCCCATGTACGGATTCACCGTAGCCGCGTCAAATTTCCAATCATCGAAAATAATTTTTGCATAATGTTCTGCGGTGTTGCCGATATCGCCCCGCTTTCCGTCGGCGATTGTGATGATTTTCCCCGGAATATACCCGAGCGTTTTCTGAATTGTCTCATAATACTTTTCGCCTGCCGATTCGTAGAATGCAAGATTCAATTTATAAGCGCAAACCAAATCTGTGGTCGCTTCAATAATACGACGATTGAATTCGAGTTGCGGATTTGAATGATGCTTGAGTGATGCCGGGATTTTGGAAACGTCGGTATCCAATCCAATGCAAAGTAGAGAGTTGTTCTTGCGTTGAATATTCCTAAGTTTTGTAATTAAGTTCATATAAAATTTACATTTTGAATCAACGTAGACCATATAATATTATTGATACAGGAACCAATATGATGGCGATTAATATTGATGTTTTAATGTTTGAGAATTCTTGAACTTCGATTGATTGTATCTCATCAAGAGATATAGCTCCTTCAAAAGGTTGAGATAACAATGATCCATTCTGTTGGACAGCGTATCGTATACCGTTCCCCTCTATGTAGCGGATGCCTAATTTTTCTTTAATGGAGTATTGTCCTTCTTTTAGGGCGACCTTTTCACTGCCCTTTAGGCGCACAACTATATCGTGATCTTTGTATACCTCAACATAATCCGGTTTTATTATTTCACTATTCATGCAACCCGACAGAAGTAATCCGAACAATGGAGCAAGCCAATTCAAACTAAATTTAAAACTCAATGTAATTACTCGATCATTAAGTTTTACTTAATTTTTAAGATAATCTGCTAACCATTCAAAAACCGTCTTATGCCACAACTCGCTGTTCTGAGGTTTGAGAACTCCGTGTCCCTCGTCGGGGAATGACAAAAATTTTGATTTAATTCCCATTCGCTGAAGTGTGGTGAACAATTGCATTCCTTCCGATACAGGCACCCGATAATCCAGTTCATTGTGAATAATGAGCATCGGGGTCTTATATTTCAATAATTCTTTTGCGTAAGCATGCGGCGAAAATTTGTTGTACTCCTCAGGAACATCCCACGGTGTTCCGCCATGTTCCCATTCATCGAACCAGACTTCCTCGGTTGTTCCATACATCGAATAGAAATTATAAACTCCCGCATGAGTGATGATGGTTTTAAATTTTCCTGTATGTGTCGCGAACCAGTTCATCATGTAACCACCGTAAGAAGCGCCAGCCGCCGCCATTTTATCTTTATCGACATAAGGCAATGTTTCTGCATACTCAACACCCTTCATCAAATCTTCATATGCCTTACCGCCCCAATCGCTACTGATCTCATTGACAAACTTTTGACCAAACCCTGTTGAACCGCGTGCATTGGGCGCCATCACTACATATCCCTGTGCCGCCCAGAGTTGTGCGTTCCACCTGTAATGCCAACCGTTTTCCCACGCATTCTGTGGACCACCATGTACGAGATAAACGAGAGGATATTTCATGGACGGATTAAAATTCGGCGGTTTGATTAACCACGATTGAATAGGAGTACCCGCCGCGCCGGTGAAAGTAACGTTCTCGGCTTCATTCATCACAATGTTGCTGAAGAGTTCGTCGTTTACACCGGTAAGTTTTTTTATATTATTCCCATCTGCTGAAGAATAATAAATTTCTGTTGGTCTTGAAAGCGTGTGGCGGGAAAAGCAAATCGTTTTCCCATCGGCAGAAACACTCACATCTCCATTAACGCCGTTCTCGACTATTTTAGTAACCTTTCTATTTTTTACTGAGAGATAATAAATTTGCTGATTCGCTTTTTCTTCTGAAGCAAAATAAATTCTGCTTCCATCCGATGTCCATTGAAATGCCTGAACTGTCGCATCGAATTGTTCGGAGAGACTCTCAATTTTACCCGTCGCTCTATTATAGAGCATTAGTTCAAACTTATCTGCTTCAAACCCGGGCTGACGCTGGGCGCGGTAGGCGATATATTTTCCGTCTGATGAATAGCGTGGAAATCCATCCGCCGCGGGATTTGTTGTAATTTGTTTTCGATCGGTTCCATCTATAGATACAGTGTAGATATCGTGGTTAGTATTCCAGGCTTCATTATCGGTTGGAGTAGCAGTATAGGCGATTTCTTTCCCATCGGGAGAAAAAGCAAAATCGTCGCCGGCAGAAAATGTTGAGGAAGTTGGCACTGCGTCGCGATCACCCGGCGTTATATTCTTTGGTTCGCCGCCATCAATTGAGATTACAAATATATGCTGGCGTTTATCGTCGACCCAGGCATTCCAATGCTTATATAAAAGCTTTGTCATAATATGAGCCTTGATCTTACTCTTAGCATTATTTTCATCTTTCTTTTTGTTTAGCTCGTCACTTTCCTTGAATGGTTTATCGGAGAACTCGGGAGATACCGTTGAAACAAAAGCGATCATTTTTCCGTCCGGCGACCAGACCGGATTTGACGCACCAGTTGAAAGTGTTGTTAATTGTCGAGCTTCACCGCCATTAACTCCGATAAGCCATATTTGTCCATCTCCCGAACGGTTTGACACAAAGGCAATCGTTTTGCCGTCCGGTGACCACCGTGGATTGACATCGTTGCCCGGGTGCGAAGTAAATTTCCTCATACCTGTGCCCGTTGATGAAATGAGATAAAGATCGCTATTCATTTTGTTTGCGGATTTGTCAACTTCAGTTATTACAAATGCGATCCATTTTCCATCAGGTGAAAGTTGCGGATCGGTAACACGCTTAATGCGGAAAAGGTCTTCAATCTCGAGAGATCTTTTCTGTTGGGCATTCAGCGTTAAATTGGGAGTGAGCGAAAGAAATGTGAAGAGTAGTAATATAAAAAATTTTCGAGTCATTTTATTTCCTTTCAACGAAATGAAAAACGGTACAACCATTTAATTCAGAGATGTGGAAGTTTGTCTAATGCAATAATTTAGCAAAATTTAAGAGATATGCAAGAGCTGAAATCTCACCGGGAGGCGATGATATTTTGAGAGATATGGTAAATGCCCGGTAAAATAAATTTATTCTATTTTCATTATTACCTTCAAAATACTACCATTTTTTCCATGAACTCCGTGTACGGATAAGCCCGTCGATATTGTATTTTGCTTTTATCTCTCCCTGTACACGTTGGGCTTCTTCATTATTGCTGAAGGAACCTACCCAAACGAGAAACAATAAATTTTTTCCATCGAGGAGATTCTCATATACATCTGCATTATATCCTTCTGAACTGAAACGCTGCTGTAATTTCTCTGCATTTTCTCGGATTGAAAATGCCCCGATTTGTACCGCATAATCGTTTCCCTGTTCTTGCTGAGGTTGATAATCAGAGAATCTGATATCCCGCAAATAGTTTGTTGAGAGATACGGTGATGCAGGGTATTCCGACCGGAGACGTTCGAAATTACCTTCTGCTTCATTCGGTTCGCCGGAATTTTGATGATACTCAAATAACCTTGCCAATGCGTCGTCTGCCCATTCGCTGTGAGGAAAGCTGTCGGCGATTATGCTGAAACAACGAATTGCTTCATCTCCTCTGGTAGCGACTAAACCTTCGATATATATCAATCCTGCCGAACGAGGGATCTTCTTTTTAAGATCGGGTAACTTCGATGCAACTTGTATGCTTTGTCCTTTTGATACCATTCTAACATATTCGATAATTTTTCTTTCATACATTTGAGCGCTGACAAAGTATGAATTGATCAGTATCAGAAAGGCAATAATCTTTGTATATGTTCGAATGATTTTCATCTCTTGATATCTCTAAAATCTAACATATCTTTTGTGCTGAAATTAGCGTTTTTTTTGATAAATGTCAAATTTACATAACTGCCAATAAATTAGAGTCTAACTTCAATCATTTGACATTTATTATCATTTTTGTATATTTAACTCATTGAAAATTATAAGATGGCATCCTTAAAAGGTTGACTATCGTAACACAGGGAATTTTCTTTATAAGGGGAATAAATTGGACAATAGTATTTCATTTTCAAAGAATTCACCTTCAATTTCATCGGATTCAAGCCGGGATATCTTTCGCCAATATTTAAGACAAGCGGACAAGCTTATCATCGAGGAAAAGTTCGATGAAGCCAAAATCCAAGTTGCCGAAGCAAAAAAAATTGAACCTCGTAATCCCTTCATCATCGCATTTGAAGAACGTATATCGCTCTTCGAAAGTAAAAAATCCCACGGTCAATTGAAGCATAAACCAGGATTCCAGGCGACTGCCGATCCAATCAAACAGAAACCCCCGATTTCACCGAAGCTGAACGAGGAAAATATTGTCAGCCGGGAAATGCTGGAGCAGAAACTTCGCCAGCAAATTGAATCTGAGTACAAATCGAAATACACACAGGAACTTCGCAAAGCTGAAGAGCATGCCGCAAAGGCTCTCGCAGAGGAACATGAGAAGCTCGAGCATCAGAGGCAAACGCTCAAAGTGAAATTTGAGCATCAGATTGAGGAAGCTCGAAAACAGTTGGAACAGCAATATCAGACAAAATTAGATGAAGAGGTTGCTAAATCTGAGGAGCGCCTTAATCAACAGCACGAAGTTGAGATTGCCTTCATCGAAAATGAAATGAAAAAAGAACTTGTAAGTCAATATGAAAATGATTTACGATCTCTCGAACAGCGCTATAAACATGAACAGGGGGAATTGTTAGCAAGGGAACACTCCACCCTTCAGGAGCAGGAGCGGTTGCTGGAAACCCAATTCAATCAGAAGCTGCGCGAAGTGCTGAATGATACCGAGACTGCTTTTCACGATCAAAACTGGCGGCAACTGGAAATTGAACGGGAGAAAATTAAAGAAGAATTAGCCTTAGAATTCAAAACAGATATTGAAAGAGAAAAGCAGTCTCTTTCAAAAGAGTTCAATGAAACGAAGATCAAACAGGAGGAATCATTTCAAGAAAAACAGAAACAACTTTACGCAGATGTTGAAAAGAAGGTGAAAGATCAATTCGATCTTGTGCGGGCAACCGAGGAAGAGAAGTTTGAAAAGAAATATACTGCCGTCCGCAAGGAACTTGAATCGGAGTTTCAGTTAAAATATGAACGTAAAGCTGCCGAAGAACACGAAAAGATTCAAGCTGAAGCAGAGAAAATCATCGAAGCTGAGAAAAATCGACTTGAAAACGAAATTGTCAAAGCCGGAAAACGCTTAGAGGAACAACATCTGGAAAAAACCGCGCTCATTAAAAATAAAATGAAAGCGGAGATGAATGAACAATATGAATCTGAGATCAAGAATCTTCAGAAAAAGTTTAAGAAAGAACAGGAGGAATTATTAGCGAAAGAAAAGCAGGCATTCAACGACCGTGAACAATCATTGAAGGATGAGTTTAACCGTAAGTTGCTGGAATCTCTCAGAAAAACCGAAACTTTATTCCAGGAACAAAGCCGGCAGCAATTGCAGATGGAGCGTGAAAAAATTGAGGCTAAGTTGCGGGATGAATTTAAGGAGAGGTTTTCGAAAGAAGAAGATGCCTTACGACAACAGTTTGATGCGCAGAAGGTTAAACTTGAAGAATCTTATTCATTGAGGCAGATTGAGCTGAATAATGTTATTGATAAACGGGTGCAGGAACAACTTCGTATTTTGCAGGATATTGAGGAAGAAAAATTTGCGCAGAAACGGATTGCGTATCGAGAAGAATTAGAGAAAGAGTTTCAGAAAAAATTCGAGATTCAAATCGACGAAGAACGAAGAAAAATTCAAGTAGAAGCAGAAGCTCGAATCGAAGCCGAGAAGAAAAAATATGAAGCAGAATACGAGCAGATGATTCAGCAACAAAACGAGCAAATCCAAAAAATACGGATCGATTTAAGAAACGAGATGGAGCAAGCATTTTTATCACGGCTGGAAAGGATTGCTGAAGAATATGACAATAAAATGGATCTGCTTGGAGCGAAGGTGCCAGAATCTAAAACGGAAAGGGTAGCGCTCTACAAAATAAAGATGTTGGAATGTTACCAGAGTGGTCAGCCTTCAGTCGATGGTGCCCGTGCGTTAATGCAATTGAAGGAACTGTTGGAATTGACCTTCGACGACCACCTCGTGATTGAATCCGATGTTCGATTAGAATTATATTCCAAAAATTTAGAGAAGAAAATACTCTCAGGTCAAATTGAAGCTCGAAATATTGAAGCGCTCGATAGTTTGAAACAACAATTCAACATAACACCTGAGGAAGCGACAAAATTAGAGCCGTATATAATTTCATGTTTCCAACGGCATGCAACAAAAGGGCGTCTTCTTGTAGTTGATGATGATCTTTTGCTGCTTAAATCGCTTGAGGATATATTAGTCGATTGTGATTATCATGTGTTAACTGCACCTGACATAAATAGTGCGCTTGAATTGTTGCAATCTCAATCGTTTGATTTAATATTAAGCGATATTAAATTTGGTCCGGGAGAACTTGACGGGTTTAAATTTTTTAAAGCTGTCCAAGAACAAGAAAACTTACGCAATATTCCATTTGTGTTTATGAGCGCTCTTCAGGATGGAGTGATTATCCGCTCCGGGGTACAACTCGGTGTCGATGATTACCTGACGAAGCCTATGGATCCCGATCTTCTGATTGCCACAATAGAAGGAAAATTGAGACGATACCGTTCTATGAGGTTAAACTAAGATACGTTTGGGAGATTTTTTTTCAGGTTAATCATCCGGTGATACCAATCTCATAGGGGATCAGGGTTATCTTATTATATGATATCAATCGCACGCACAGTGACAATTATTTCTGCCTGTTTCAATAATCTCTAAATAAACCGCATCAGAACCAGCCCACCTGCAAATTATTCTCTTGCATCAATATGCATGAACCCATAAGTGGAAGCAGCACACTCATCCTGCATCGTGAGTAATTGAAAAACATTGAACGATTAACGCGCTGGGAAAATTCCAGTATATCTGATTGTATCATTAATAGAATATCTTGTTTTTTGTTTTACGTTTGTTATATTTGATGGTCGTGCTGCCGTAATAATTGCATGAGATAAAATAACCATTCAACAAGATCGGTAATTAGATGTCGATACTTATTCAAGGCGGAACAATAATCACGGGAAATCACAGTGGAGATATCCTCAAGGACACCTCGCTTCTAATAGACAATAATCGGATTAAAGATATTGTCCCCGAAGACAAGAGTACGCGGAATACAGATGTCGAAATTTTTAAAGCCAGCGGATTGGTAATAATTCCGGGATTCGTTCAAACTCATGTGCATCTCTGTCAAACATTATTTCGTGGGCTGGCTGACGATCTTCAACTCATAGATTGGCTTCGGGAAAAAATATTTCCGATGGAAGCCGCGCATAACGAACTATCCATGTATTATTCAGCGAAAGCTGGAATTGCCGAACTAATCAGATCGGGGACGACAACTATTCTCGATATGGGAAGCATCAACTATGAAGAGGAAATTATCCGAGCGATTAGTGAAACGGGCTTGCGCGCGTTTGTAGGTAAAGCAATGATGGATGTGAACGATATTTTTCCCGGATTAAAAGAACCGACAAAAGATTCGCTCAAATCGACTCTCGCTCTTGCCGAAAGTTGGCACAACACATACAACGACAGAATTAAATATGCGGTTGCCCCGAGATTTGTCCTTTCATGTTCGGATACTCTCATGCGTGATGCCTATGAAATGACCAATGATTTCACAGGTATGTTGTTTCATACTCATGCATCCGAGAATCTGGTAGAGCTTGAGACCGTTCGCCGCAGATGTAAAATGGATAATGTTGAATTTCTGCATCACCTGGGGTTGTTGTCTGAGCGCTCATGTCTTGCTCACTGCATTCATCTAAATGAAAATGAGGTGAACATACTTCAGGCAACAAAATCCAATATATCTCACTGTCCTTCATCGAATTTAAAGCTTGGCTCCGGCATCGCCAACATACCAAGACTTATGCAGAAAAACATAACAATATCTTTGGGCGCAGATGGCGCGCCATGCAATAATAATTTGGACATGTTCAAGGAAATGCGGCTTGCTTCTTTGTTGCAGAAACCGTTTCATGGTCCGGCTGCGATGGATGCCAAAACTATTTTCGATATTGCAACTATCAATGGCGCGAAAGCGCTCGGGCTTGAGAGTGAAATCGGCAGTATTGAAGTTGGTAAAAAAGCCGATATTACAATTCTAAACCTTTCCCATATTCAAAACCCTTATTCGGAGCAATCAAACATATACTCATCGATTGTGTTTTCATCTTCTCCCGAGAATGTCGATTCCGTTATGATCGATGGCAAATGGGTCTATAGGCAAAAAGAATATTGCACGATTGATGAGCGGGATACGATTTCAAAAGCTAGTGAAGAACTTAAAAAGCTTTTAGACCGGTTATAAAAGTCGATGAACACAACGTAAAACAGCTTGAGAAAAAAGGTGAGCAATAAGAGAAGAGGGAAGAGAATAACCCGGATAATTAAATAAGAAAAGACGGGAATATGAATGTGCGCAGAAAGCGGCAATGAACTTGCCGCTTTCGTTGTTTATAAGCTGTAACTGAAATGCTGCAGATTTGTAATTTCAATTTTTTCTCCTAGAATTTCCACAATAACATAATTTCCCTGCTTTGCAGTACCGCAATTCACGATCCTGGTATTTTCTATAATATCTTGCCCGCGGCTCTCGTGAATATGCCCGCATATAACTACGTCAGGATTATGTTCTTCAATGAACTCACGGACAGCGGTACTGCCTACATGAATACCCGAATGAATAATATCGACTTTAGTGCCGTACGGCGGCGCGTGTGATACGAGAATTTTTTTAGCGGTGTGCTGAACTTGCTTGTATCCTTTGTGAATCCTGACGGATATTTCCTTTTCGGTTATTTCGTATGGAGTATGAAGCGGCGATATTGGCGCTGATGATACGCCGAAAAATCCAATGTGTTCAAGAATAACCCCGCAAGCATTCAGAGAAATACCCAGACGATCATACAAGTCGTCGTGCTGCGGCAAGTCCATATTTCCGGCAAGGCATAAAAGTCTTGGATTGAATTTCTGAAAGCTCTTGAGTGCATCCTCAGCTTCCTTCATCGTACCGACATTCGTTAAATCCCCGCCTATGATGAGAACGTCAGGAGATTCTTTGGAAATTATTTCATTTGCCTTTTGGTAGGCGGAATGGATGTCGGTAAGCGCGAGAATTTTCATTTTGTTATGTTCGATAAAAAAATTAACTTCATGTAATTGAATCACGATAAGAAATATTATTGAAGGAATCAATTATGGCAGTTTGTTCGTCGGTGTTTCAGATAAAAACGGATGGCTTCAGCGATATAAAAGAGATAACGCCGAAAGTCGAAAATGCAATCGGTAAATCGAATATCTCAAATGGTATTGCGGTGGTCTTTGTTCCGGGCTCAACCGCCGGTATCACAACGATTGAGTTCGAGCCGGGAGTTATTGAAGATCTCAAAAAAGCAATCGAAAGGTTAGCTCCGCAAAACATCCATTACGATCACAACGCAAGATGGGGAGACGGAAACGGGTTTGCGCATGTACGCGCCGCCTTACTTGGACCGTCGATTTCGGTTCCTTTTTCCGATGGTCATATGTGTTTGGGTACATGGCAGCAAATTGTTCTCGTCGATTTTGACAATCGACTGAGGACAAGAGAAATTTTTGTGCAAGTTATCGGTGAATGAAATTCTTGTGAGCAGCTAGTTTGTCTTCTGTTCGGCAATCTCTGATTAGAGCAATCGAGAGACAGCCGCGCTGACCTCTTCTACTTTCATCTTTACTTCTTCAATTCGTTTACCGGCTTCTTTGAAAATGCCCAGTATAATTTGAATCGTGAGTTCTTTCCCCGCCTGCTTCAACTGTACATCCTTCCTTTTCTCCAGTGCGATTTTCTTTATCAATCGCTGGAACGGAGAATTGTCCCCGCTTGTCTCGCCGTAGAATTGTATATCAGATTCATCGGGGAGTTTAATCGTAAGAACATTTTCTTTCAACGATACTTTCGGGAAGCCGGCGCGTGAGGCGAGCGTTCGCAACTCAACAAGCTGGAAAAGATTTTCCACTTCTTCGGGATATTCACCGAAACGGTCTTTGAGTTCTTCGCGCATCGATCTAAGCTCTTCTTCAGTCGTTGCTTTGTATAAACGTCGGTAGAGATCGAGGCGTTCGGTATCTGATTCGATATAAAAATCCGGGATGAGCGCCTCAATGTCGGCGTCAATGATAGTTTCAAGTTTCAAGTTTACGGTTTCATGTTTTTTGTCAACCTGCGACTTGAGACTTGAATCTTGAAACACATCTTTAAATTCTTCCTGTTTCAATTCATCGACAGCTTCGCGCACAATTCTCTCGTACATCTCGAAGCCCATTTCCATGATGAAACCCGATTGCTCTGCGCCGAGGAGATTGCCCGCGCCGCGGATTTCTAAATCGCGCATTGCAAGATTGAAACCGGAGCCAAGCTCTGTGAATTCTTCTATTGCCGATAGCCGCCGAAGAGTGTGCTTGGGAAGTGCACTTATGGGTGGAACGAGAAGGTACGCGTATGCCTGTATGTTCGATCTCCCGACCCGTCCGCGCAATTGATATAACTCTGCAAGTCCGAATCTATCGGCACGATTAATAATGATCGTGTTGACATTAGGAATATCAAGACCCGATTCAATAATCTTTGTGCAAACAAGGACATCGTATTTCTTCTCAAGGAAATCTAACATTGTCTTTTCAAGCTGGTGTCCGCTCATCTGTCCGTGCGCAACGTGAATACGTGCTTCCGGAATATGTGATTTCACCTGCTCGACGATTGCATCAATGTTCTGAACGCGGTCGTGGACAAAATATATTTGTCCGCTGCGGTGAAGTTCTTTGAGAATTGCCTCTCGAATAATCTGCCATTGAGTTCTCCTGCCGTCGGTGGCGGGAATAATTTCTGTGATGATCGGAATACGGTTGCGAGGCGGTGTGTTTATGAGCGAAAGATCACGCGCACCGATGAGCGAGAAGTGCAGTGTCCGTGGAATTGGCGTAGCGGTTAATGCTAACGTATCAACGCTTGCTTTGAGCTGACGAAGTTTTTCTTTCGCCGAAACGCCAAACCGATGTTCTTCATCGATGATGAGCAAACCTAAATCCTTAAATCCGATATCCTTCGAGAGAAGTCGATGCGTTCCAATAACAATATCGATGGAACCCTTTTTCATTTCTTCTACGATTCGAGTTTGATCTTTTTTCGATTTGAATCGCGTGATATTCTCGACTCTCGTTGTATAACGATTGAGCCGGTCGAGAAATGTATTGTAATGTTGAAGGGCGAGAATAGTTGTTGGAACAAGGATAGCAACCTGTTTCCCATTCATAACTGCCTTGAACGCGGCACGCACGGCAACTTCTGTTTTTCCAAAACCGACATCACCACAAATTAAACGATCCATTGGAGATGAACTTTCCATATCATGTTTCACATCGAGAGTTGCTGTCGCCTGGTCGATTGTATCTTCATACATGAACGACGCTTCAAGCTCTTTCTGCCAGTGAGAATCGGGTGAAAATGCAGTTCCTTGTTCTTGCTTCCTCTTAGCATATAGTGCTATGAGATCGCGTGCTATATCTTTGATGCGGCTTTTGGCTTTTGCCTTCATCCGCTCCCAATCGGGCGCGCCTAACTTCGTGAGCTTCGGAACGTGTCCTTCCTGCGACGAATATTTCTGAACACGATTGATGAAGTTGAGATTTACATAGAGCGTATCCTTCTCAAGGAACAAAACTTTCATCACTTCCTGTTCTACGTTTCCGACTTTAATTTTTGTAAGTCCAGCAAACTCACCGATACCATGATCCACATGCACAACGTAATCGCCGCGTTTAAGCTGACGCAATTCTTTTTGCGAGAATCCTTTGAAGCGTCTGCGTTTAGTGCCACCACGTTTTTTGAGACGGCCGAAGATTTCATGTTCTGTGAGTACGGCGATTTTCGATGGATGA
The DNA here is from genome assembly GCA_020056225.1 of Bacteroidota bacterium. GTDB lineage: Bacteria > Bacteroidota > Ignavibacteria > UBA10030 > SZUA-254 > JAGVIE01. The sequence continues at coordinate 86,639 of JAGVIE010000044.1, read as the reverse complement.
TAGATAAAACCGGAATGGACTGCCTCGGAAACAAACACCGGATTGATGTACGCTATGGGATGTGCGATATGCGCACTTGAATCTTGAATCTTGAATCGCGGATCCGTACGAGGTTGATCGGGCTTTGTTACCGCTTCTTCAATCAGCTCTTTCAGCCGTTCCGCTTCGTCCTTCGTATCGCACGAAAGGAAAATTTTATATCCTTCGCTTTCCAGTTTGGCAAGATGATCTACAAGTAAATTAACGCTGCCGTTGAATGACGGCTGAGACTGAGATTGAAAATCTAATGTGATTTCGGATTCGCTTGTTCTGAAATAAGAGTTGTGAATAGTAAAGAAATTTTGTGTGTGCTGAATAATTTCTTCAAAACTTAAAACATGTGTAATACCCTCTCTTAAAAGCTCTTCGATTTCCCGTTTAATTGTTTCCGGTTCATCGAGAATTACAATTGCATCTTTAGCGAGATAATTGAACAATGAATCAGTACATATCTGTGTTTTTTTCGTGTCATCCGTGGTCAAATTCGGGACGATGCTGGCGGATTTCAATTCCTGTATTGAGCGCTGAGAGAGCACATCGAACTCACGAATCGATTCAACAGTATCACCCCAGAACTCGAAACGGATTGGATTCTCGCCGACATAGGGAAACACGTCGATGATTCCTCCGCGGACGGCAAAGTCGCCGTAGGTTTCAATAAAATTCTTCCGTTCAAATCCGGTTTGCTCTAACTGTTCGATAAGTTTGTTGAAATGGTACTCATGATGGTTCTCGATTTCAATAATTGTTTTGCTGAACTTATCGGTCGGCGGGACTTTTTCTATGATTGATTTCGGCGATGCGACAACTATAAATGATTTTCCGGTGGTAAGCGCATTCAATGTTTCTATCTGAGCAATGGAAGACGACATATCGAGCATTTGCGCCTGATGATCGGGACGGGCACCGAAGAAACGCACATTCAGTTCACCGGCTAACACAACACAGTCATCCCGAAGCTTTTCGGCACGGTCTTCATCGGATGCGATTAATACAACCTGACACTGCCGATGCTCGAACACATAAGTTGCAAGGAAAGCCGGCAGCGATCCGCTTACCCCTTGAGTATGTACCGGTTCACCTAACTTCAGATTATTTAATGCGTCTTCGAGATTTAAAAAAACTGCCGACTGAAATATTTCGCTCTTTACTCTTTCCATAAAATACCAAACTCAAATCAATTCCATTGTTATGCAGGGCAAAAAACACTCCACCCCACCATCCCATCAAAATAGTAAACTTGATGGCATAGCAGGGTATATTAACTTACCAAAGATTGATAGGAAATGCAAGATTTGAAGTATTTGAGTATTTTAGTATGTTAGTATTTGATATATCAGATCATTAAGGTATTGGAAATGTTAGAGAAAATTCAGATCAACCAAAATTTAGAGATTCCACTTGGGGAATTGCGATTTAAGTTTGCCCGAAGCGGCGGAAAGGGCGGACAGAACGTAAACAAAGTTGAAACAAAAGTAGAATTACTCTTCGATGTTTTCGATTCACCCACTCTTTCAGACCAACAACGAAATATCATCCTCAAGAATCTGAAGAGCCAAATCGATTCAAATGGATTATTGCACATTGTTTCTCAGCAATCCAGAAGTCAATGGAAGAACAGAGAGGATGCAATCAGAAAATTTACCGAGCTAATTCAGAAAGCGTTGAAGCCAAGGAAAAGGCGGATTATAACGAAGGTGTCATCGGCAACAAAACAGAAACGACTCGATGAAAAGAAAAAAAGAAGCGTAGTCAAACAATTGCGCCGGGCTAATTATGAATAACAAAGACAGGGAAAACTTAAGAACTGCATTCAGGCATGCTCATTTAGTGTTCTTATGGATCCCATTATGCATTTTACTATTCTTATCATGCCGAATCACCCGTAACCAACAAATCATTCCCACTACTGATGTTGTGATAGAACGCCCAATCAAAAATGGCAACGTTACTGTTTCACTTATAGACACGAATCTTATTTTCCAAAACAAATTTGTAAAAAGAGCCGTTCCGATATATCAAAAAACTCCTCAATACCCTGAAATCCGCAGACGTGCAGGCATCCAAGGTGACATCTACCTCAAAATTCTGATTGACAGGGAAGGCAAAGTTCAAGACACAAAAGTCATTGAGGGTAAAGGTTCAGGACTGAGTTCAATCTGCATCGAAGCAGCTAAGAAATGGCAATTCATTCCTGCGAAGCTGGAAAACTATGATGTTGAATCGTGGGTGGTATTAAAATTTGAATTTAGACTGAATGATAATTCAGAAAAGAAATGAAAGTTTTTCCATAGTGTTTTATACTACCGAATTTAATTTTACGATTTCAGTTTTTTCAGCTTCTCCAAAAACTCATCTGCTTCAAGACCCTTCAAATTATATTTCTCTAAATATTCTTTTGTTATCTTCTGAGTGTCGAGATTATCTGCAATAGCTTTTAACTCGGTTTTTGAAAATCGTTCACCATAGAAAACATAATCCTCAAATGCTTCCCATGCCATCGGCGCTACGCGCTTGACGATTTCTCCCATCGTTTCGGCGTATATACGGATTTCAAATTGAGCGTGTTTATCCATCCGTAAATGCAGAAAGTGGAGTAAGTTGTGCAGGTCGATCTTCCAGTACCATTCTGTGTATAGCGAGAGCGGCAGGTTAATGCGCGCAAGCTCGCGGGCGATTTCATCCTTCAGCAATTCTTCATAGCGTTCATATGTATGCCGCTGGTCTTCGAGAAGCATGTTTAAAACTTTTTGTTGCAGTTCTAAAGGAACATTATCTTCGGCGCGTCCCTGCTTGTTGCGAACACTTTGCCGTTTTACAACTTCGGGTGAAGGAAGGTAAAACTCATCTTTCATAATAGAATACCTTCCTGAAAGCTCATTCACGTTTGCCGTGCGGTGGCGGATCCACTGTCGCGCGACAAAGATCGGCAGCTTGACATGAAATTTTAATTCCACCATCTCGAACGGTGTGGTGTGCAGATGACGCATCAGATAGCGGAGGAGAATCCTGTCTTCATTAACACTCTTGGTTCCTTTGCCATACGATACACGTGCGGCTTGAATAATCGATTCATCGCCGCCCATATAATCTACGAGCCGCACGAAGCCGGCGTTAAGGCATTTGAACTCTTTATCTAATATTTCTTCTGCTTGTGGATTTGTAGCGTGTGCCATAGGTTCTAACTTTGAATAATGTTTTTACAATGTACAGAGAAGTGAGGAAAAATAAAAGAGAAAATATTTAAAAGATGGATGATTGAGGATATAGAATTCATTATTTAGATTAACTATCATGTATGTCACGTTGGCCAAGACATATATTAACCTCCGAATGGGCCAAACTCGATACCCTTCAATGGAATTGGTAAAACTACTTGTCCGCCAAGTTCTGTTTGGATTTTCTCCATATGAATAACAGTCACATTTAGAAATAGTAGATAACCCGTAAATGCAGAAACCCTGAAAGACACACCTGAATCGTTTTTGTTAATAGGAAGTGTAAAACCAATTCCTCCTCCAAAAAATAATTGTGTTTTCTTGTGATCTGATGGTTCCGTCAATTTGCCACTTTGTACTTCAACATAATAATGCGGGTAAATCTTCTCGTCTGATGAAGATGACCTCCCAATTGTGATGTTATAGAATATTCCGTTTTCGAAAATACCAACGCTGACTTTAGGACTTAAAATAAAATGACCGTTAAAATCCCAAGAGAATCCTAAGCCGGGACTGATATATGGAATTTGGCATTTTGCAGATTGGCAGAACAAAAAAACTGTACCAAGAACCAGTAGCATTCTTTTCATCATTTTTCTAAGCGGAATTATGTTTATTGTGTTTGCAGATTCCTAATCGTAAATATCTAAATTAACACCAAGAAATCCTAATCAAAACATTGCCTGAAACGCATTCTTTGTATTTCCTTCACCGTTTCCGTATCTTTTTGTCATGATTAAAGTTGCAGTTGGTATTGTAATCAACTATAAGGATGAAATTCTTCTTTGTCAGCGCAAACCAAACCTCCCTTATCCGCTTAAGTGGGAATTCCCCGGCGGGAAAGTGAATGATGGTGAGACAACAGAGGAATGTTTGCGCCGGGAGTTAAAGGAAGAATTAGGAATCGAAACTAAGATCGGCAAGTTGTACTATCGCCAGCATTACATTTACCCCGACAGCGGAACATTCGATGTCTTCTATTATATCATTGACTCCTATTCGGGCGATGTAGTCAATAAAGTCTTCGAAACATATCGGTGGGTTCCGGTTGCTGAATTATTAAATTATGATATACTTGAGGGGAATAAAGAAGTGATAGAAAAATTAATTCATAATAACCATACACAATGAAGAAACAAATCACACGTCTATCGCTAACAGACCTGAAAGCCAATTACCGAAATCTGAAATCCGATATCAGAAATCGACTTAGAGATTTTTCACAGGTTCCATCAACAGATTATTTCTACGAGCTTGTCTATTGCCTGCTAACTCCTCAGTCGAGCGCAGTGAATGCGGATAAAGTAATTACAATTCTAAAGGATAAAAAATTCAAACTTAGAGATATTGATCCGAAGCCGATTCTAAGACAGAAAGATTGCTATATCCGCTTTCACAAAAATAAATCGAGGTATCTGATTACAGTAAAAGATCAATTTCCTTTGATTGCGGAACAATTGAATAGCAGATTATCAAGCGAAGAATTGCGCCTTTGGTTAGTGAAGAACGTAAATGGATTGGGCTGGAAGGAGTCATCGCACTTTCTCCGGAATATAGGTCACCGGAATCTTGCCATACTTGATCGCCATATCCTCAGAAACCTTGTGCGGTTTGGCGTTCTTCGCGGGTTGCCTAAAACTTTAACGGCTAAGAGTTATTTGCAAATCGAGGAAAAATTTCGGAAGTTTTCTATGCACATCGATATTCCTATGGATGAGCTTGATCTTCTGTTCTGGAGTATGGAAACGGGGCAGATATTGAAGTAGTTGAGTAAATTAGTCTTAGAAAATGAATAATGAACATCATATAATAATTCACAATGCAAAAGTCAAAAATCAAAATACGAAATAGCTCTAAGCTCACCGCTCTCCATTCTTCGCTCCATGCTCGTTGCTCTAACCTCAACACTCAACGATTATCTCTCATAACACAGGGAATTATATGAAAGCTCTTGTAGTTGGTGCGGGAATGATGGGAAGCGCACTCGCCTACGATTTGGCGAATTCAAAGGGCGTTGATAAAATTATACTTGCCGATGTCGATTTTGAACGCGCCAAAAATGTTGCACTATCAATCGGGAAAAACACTGAGCCGCTAAATCTCGATATTAACCGGTACAAGAACGTTGTTGATCTGATGAAAAAAGTGGACGTTGTATGCGGGGCGACATCTTACAGCCATAATCTCTCGCTTACGAAGGCGGCGATTGAAGCCCGAAAACATTTCTGTGACCTCGGCGGGAACATGGACGTTGTTTATAAACAGATGGAACTGCACGATGAAGCGAAAGCGGCAAACGTTTTAATTCTTCCTAATTGCGGTTTAGCGCCGGGGCTAGCCGCCATACTTGGCGCTGGCGGCGCAAAAAGATTTGAAAAGGTCGATGAGATTCATCTCCGCGTTGGCGGATTACCCAAACATCCTCAGTCGCCGCTCAACTATATGCTGGTGTTCTCTGTTGAAGGACTGATCAATGAATACCTCGAACCGGCTGAAGTAATCCGCAACGGTGAAGTAAAACTTGTCGACTCAATGGCTGATCTTGAGGAATTGGAGTTTCCTCAGCCGTACGGAAAAGTGGAAGCGTTCAATACATCCGGCGGCATTTCGACACTTACTAAAATGTTTAAAGGAAAAGTAAAAGAACTCGATTATAAAACGATACGCTACACAGGGCATTGCCATAAATTCAAAACACTGCTCGATTTAGGATTCGCAAGTTCAGAGCCGATCATGGTTGGGAATTCTTTAAGAACAGCACGAGAATTATTCCAGGAATTATTGAAGAAGAAACTTCCTTCGACCGGACCCGATCTGATACTTATGCGCGTTTGGATACGGGGAACGAAAAACAAAAAGCAAAGCACCCTTACTTATGAAATGATCGACTACTTCGATGAGCGGGCAAAAATCTCCTCGATGATGCGCACTACTTCGTTTCCAACATCTATCATTGCTCAGATGGTTGTGAACGGTACAATAACTTTACGCGGTGTTTTACCGCCTGAACAGTGTGTGCCTGTCGAACCGCTGATCGAAGAATTAAAGAAGAGAAATATTATAATCAATGAGACATTAATTTGACCCTCACCGTAAGGAGAGAGGGTGGAGTAAATTATGAAACGTCCATTATCAATCATAGTTATTACAAAAGATAAAAAGACAGGGCAAGAGATACACAACCGCTTTGACGCGTTGACAAGTTTTCCGCGGTTGAGGATGATATCGATATTTTTTCAAGCGTTGTTTTCGATTCAGTAAATTTGCGCTGTGACATTATAACCCGAAGGATTTAACCATGGCAGACACTAGTTCATTCGACATCGTTTCCAAAGTAGATATGCAGGAGGTCGATAATGCTCTCAACCAGGCACGAAAAGAGATCGTCCAGCGATACGACTTCAAAGGATCCAAGACCTCTGTCGAGCTGAAGCAGAAGGAACATGAGATTGTCTTAATCTCCGATGATGATTTCCGGATGAAAGCAACGATTGACATTCTGCAATCGAAGTTTGTGAAGAGAAACGTTCCGCTGAAAGCGCTGACTTACAGTCCGGTTGAGCCGGCGGCAGGCGGGTTGGTAAAACAGACAATAAAATTGCAGAACGGAATCGATAAGGAGAATGCGAAGCTAATCGTAAAAATGATCAAAGACACGAAACTAAAAGTTCAGGGACAGATTATGGACGATCAGGTGCGCGTGAGCGGCAAAAGTAAAGACGATTTGCAGTCGATCATGGCGATGATACGTCAGGCTGATTTTAAATTTGCGGTCCAGTTCGTAAATTACAGATAAAATCCAATGCTCAATAAGATCATATTCTGCCTTTGTTTTCTGATAGCCGCAACCTCTTACGGACAGAATTCCCTGCCCGTGCAGTTCTCTCAATTTCCTTCACGCAATACGCAGATCGGAATATTCACGAAGAACGGCATCACCTACGCATCCCTTACGGATTTAGCGCAGGTCTTAGGTTTTCAGACAACTATAAATACGGAGACAAACAAACTTGAACTTCGCTCCGATGAATATACTATAAAGGTCACAGCCAATAATCCTTATGTAGTTATAGTCGATAAGAAAGATAATGCGAATCTTTTCCAACTGCCGGTTAATGTTATTCATGCGGTGAATTCATTCTTCGCACCCATCGATCCTCTGATGCCGATATTAAAAAATGTTCTCTCGGAAGAGATCAGCTATAATGGAAAGAAGCTCACCATTGGAAGGGTAGCGGCGAAATCGTCTTTTGATGTAACCGGTTTGAGTTTTGAAGAAAAGTCGAATGGCTTTCTAATCCGTATTCGCTCTTCAAAGAAACTCACCGATTATGAATGCTGGCCCAAACAGATAGGCGACGATACCTGGTTGTACGTAACGCTCGCTAACGCTCGCGCCGATGTGAATTCTATACGTAATATGAAACCCACAGGTATCGTCAGACAGATTCTGGCATTTCAATATCCTGCGTCAGTCCAGATTACTTTAAGATTGAAAGGATTGATAAACAATGCCGAGCCGATGATCGCAGAAAACGGAACCGACATCCTTATCGCAATTCAAATGCCGACGCAAGAGCAGGCGGCGGCGCGTAAAGCACGGAACTACGAGCGTGAACTTCAACACCAGCGCGATAAATGGAAGTTAGATGTCGTGGTGATAGATGCGGGGCATGGCGGCGACGACCCGGGTGCAATTGGTGTAACCAAGACACGTGAAAAAGATATCACGCTGGCAATCGCTCTGAAGTTAGGTAAGCTTATTGAAAAAGGTTTACCCGATGTCGAGGTTGTATACACGCGTAAGACGGATAATTTCGTCGAGTTATACCGCCGTGGTCAAATCGCAAACCAAAATGAAGGTAAGCTATTCATCAGCATTCATTGCAACTCGATGCCGAGAAAAAAAAGCACGGAAACAGGTTTCGAGATTTATCTTCTGCGCCCCGGTAAAACTGAAAACGCCGTTCATATCGCCGAGCGGGAAAATGAAGTGGTGAAGCTTGAGCAAGGATATGAAAAACATTACCAGCAGTTGACCGAAGAGAATTTTATATTGCTCACTATGGCGCAGAGCGCGTACGTGAAGTACAGCGAGCAGTTTGCCGAGATTCTCCAGAGCGAAATGGGAAAACATCTTGAGATTCCGAACAACGGCGTGAAGCAGGCGGGGTTCTACGTCCTTGTTGGCGCGTCTATGCCGAACGTTTTGGTTGAGACGGCGTTCCTTTCGAATAAGCATGACGAGAAAATTTTAAAAAGCGCCAAAGGACAACAGCGCATTGCCGAAGCGATCTTCAACGGTGTGAAGCGGTACAAGCAGGAATATGAGAAATCTTTAAAGGAGGGACAGGCATCTGGGACTGAATAGAAACAATTCGCGTTTCACGCGCTCTCAGCTTAGTATATGTCTTTATATTTTGGAAAGTGAAATATTATTATGAGTAAGAATACATTAGGAATCTTAATGGTTTTATTCGGAATATTTACTCTGATACGTCAATTTTTTATTGATACTAAAAGATCACCCAGACCAGGCGAATGGCCAGATAGGAAAAAATATAAAAATGGACTCATCATGGGTGGTGTTGGATTTATTATATTTGGAATAATTGTGTTTTTACTTGAGTAAACATGAGAATGTATGACAGCAATTAGCAACATTCCCTCACTATTCAGGAGTTAAACTCATGAACGAAAATGCACGGAAAGACAAAATGGGTCGGGAGTGTACGGACTGTGTTAAGATTTCTCTCCCTCATAGCTTGCCAGCTTTATGCTCGTGCCCAAAGTCACTTTGGGAATGAGGGTGGCGCAGTTAGTTCCCAAATGGGAATTTGGAAACCAGGATAGTTTCCAATTCTATTTTGTAAACCATGAAGTTGTATAACATCCGTAAGTGCAGTATATTAGTACGGAAAGTTTCTAATATTTATCATTTCCAGAAGGTATTCTTATGAATTTGACTCAACTCTTACACGATCACCACGATGCCATTATCGCCGATGCATTTACGTCCATGGAACGCTCTCAGCTTAAGAGTTATCAGAAAGCCGGAAGCGAGCATATACATCAGCGGCTAAAAGCTTTGTACACGTTAACAGTACGTGCAGTGAAAGAACGCAATTTAGGACCGATGATCGCCCACGCCGAAACAGTTGCCAGTGAACGTTATGCTTCGGGTTTCGATCTATGGGAAGTGCAGACTGCCTTTAATGTTTTAGAAGAAGCAATCTGGATGCGCGTAATCAAAGAACTACCGCCCGCTGATTATGCTGAAGCGCTCGGATTGGTCAGTACTGTGCTTGGAGCGGGTAAGGATAAACTCGCGCGTGAATATGTATCGCTTGCAAGTAAAACAAAAGCACCGGCGCTTAATCTGCAATCGCTGTTTACCGGTGTTGCGGGATCATAAAATAAATAGCTAAATTACAATGTCACGATTCAAGGTTTATATCGAATACGAAGGCACGCGCTACAGCGGCTGGCAGGTTCAGAAGAATGCCCGCACTGTTCAGGGTGAGCTTCTCGATGTGGCAAAGAAAATTTTCAACACGAATGATGTTGAATTCTACGGCTCAGGCAGAACAGATGCCGGAGTTCATGCGCTCCTGCAAATTGCACACCTCGATGTTCACACGATGCTTGCTCCTGAAATCATCAGGATGAAGTTGAACGACGAGCTTCCAGCCGATATAAATATTATTGAGATTGAGAAAGCACACAAAGATTTTCACGCCCGGCATGATGCTGTCTGCCGGAGTTACTTATATCAGATTTCACGGCGCAGAACGGCATTCGGCAAACGTTATGTCTGGTGGATAAAAGATAAACTTAATATCCGAAAGATGGATGAAGTGTCGAAATTATTTGTCGGCATGATGAACCTGCAGTCGTTCACCACCGATGATCCGGAAGAAAAATCTACTAAAGTGCTCATCGACGAGATCCAAATGAAGGAAGTCGGCGATCTCATTCTGATACGCATCGTTGGCTCTCATTTTTTATGGAAACTCGTCCGCCAAATCGTTGGCGTGATGGTTGAAACGGGAAGAGGAAAATTATCAATTGAAAAAATTCAGCAATACATACGCGTTCAATCGGATGAGCCGGCGAAGTTCACAGCGCCTCCATCGGGTTTGTTTCTTGAGCGTGTCTATTATAAAGGTGACAAAGTACTCCGTGAGCTGATACCAGTTTTGCAAATCACTAGTTCGCTGGATCGTCGAGCATGAATGTTTACGGTGTTATCATACTTGCAGCACTTCTCTCCGAGTACGTACTCAATCTAATTGCCGATCTTCTCAATCTGCGAACTCTTTCCGCTGATTTGCCAAAGGAATTTGTGGGAGTTTATAGTCCTGAATCATACACGAAATCCCAGGATTATACACGCATAAGAACAAACTTTGGAATCGTCGAATCGACTTTCAGCCTGCTTGTAATGCTTATCTTCTGGTTCATCGGTGGTTTTAATTACCTCGATCAAGCGGTTAGGCAATTGAAGTACGGAGATCTAGTTACAGGATTAATATACATTGCACTGCTGTTGATGTTTCGCTCAATCCTCTCGCTTCCATTCAATGTCTATTCGACTTTTGTAACCGAGGAAAAGTTTGGGTTCAATAAAACAACTCCCAAAACATTCATCGTCGATATCGTCAAAGGATTACTGCTTGGCGTATTGTTGGGCGGACCTTTATTACTTGGAATTCTTGCTTTCTTTGGATATGCCGGTTCGCTTGCCTGGTTTTATTGCTGGATGACAGCTTCGGTTTTTATTCTCTTCATCCAATTCATCGCACCGACATGGATTATGCCGCTCTTTAATAAGTTCACGCCGTTGGAGTCCGGTAAGTTGAAGAACGCAATCCTGTCTTATGCTCAATCGGTGCAATTTTCGCTTCGCGATGTTTTTATGATGGACGGTTCGAAGCGCTCAAGTAAATCGAATGCTTTCTTCACCGGATTCGGCAAGAATAAACGCATCGCTCTCTTTGATACGCTTATCCAGAAACACACTGTTGCTGAATTGGTAGCAGTACTTGCTCACGAGATCGGTCATTACAAAAAGAAACATATTTTTCAGGGAATTCTAATAAGTATCGTACAGATGGGTGTGATGTTTTTCCTAATGTCGCTGTTCATCAGCAATAAGGAATTATTCGATGCGTTCTTTATGCAAAATGTTTCGATCTATGCCGGACTTTTATTTTTCGGTTTGCTTTTCACCCCAATTGAGTTTATACTCTCGCTTGCATTAAACGCACTTTCAAGGAAGAATGAATTTGAAGCAGATCGTTTCTCTGTTGAGACAATTGAACGACCAGAAACGATGATAGAAGCGCTCAAAAAACTTTCTGCTGATAATCTGTCGCATCTTACCCCGCATCCATTCTATATCTTTATAAATTATTCGCACCCTCCTGTGTTGGAAAGAATCCGTGCGATCCGAATCGTGAAGCGGTGAAAATTGCTTACTTCAAGATTTTTGAGTAGGTTACGAGACAACATTGACAATTTTATGTTTATCAAATCAAATTAAAGGAATTAACTTCATGAAAAAGAATACAATCATTCTGATATCAGTCATTGGCGGTATTATTTTATTGGCAATACTTATTGCCGGGTGGGCGACTGGTTTGTATAATTCGCTCGTGAAATCGGATGAAGGCGTAAACCAGGCGTGGGCACAAGTACAGAACCAGTACCAGCGGCGGGTTGACCTTATCCCGAATCTCGTTGAAGTTGTAAAAGGATACGCCGCACACGAGAAAGAAGTATTCGAGAAAGTTGCAGAAGCGCGTGCAAGTGTTGGCAAACTTCAGGTCACACCGGAGATTCTGAACAATCCTCAGCTTTTCCAAAAATTTCAGGAAGCGCAGTCGAGCATGGGTAGCTGGTTGTCTCGACTTTTAGCGGTTGCCGAAAATTACCCGCAGCTAAAAGCGAACGAAAATTTTCTACAGTTGCAGGTACAGCTTGAGGGGACTGAGAATAGGATTGCGGTAGAGCGTATGAGATTTAATCAGGTTGTGCAGGAATATAATGTAAGGGTTCGCACATTTCCAACGTCGATTTTCGCGGGAATGTTTGGCTTCGGGCAAAAGCAATACTTCCAATCGGAGCCCGGCGCTGATAAAGTACCAAAGGTAAAATTTTAAATAAGCCGACATTGAAAAATAAACGCGACCTTACGGTCGTGGAAAAAGGAACTTATGGACTTTAGTCCAACAAAACATATCGTGTTGATTATTATATTTATCATGTTGTGCTGTGGAATTTCATCCGCGCAACAGGATGATGCTTCCATCCCTGCTATTCGCCATCGTATCACGGATGGCAGCGGATCTCTTTCATCCGATGAAATGCATTCGCTTGAAGGCATGCTTGCACAATTCGAGCAGGAGACTTCAAATCAAATTGTTGTGCTGATGATCCAATCGCTCGAAGGAATGAGTCTGGAAGATTTTGCAATACGCGTTTGTGAAAAAAATAAGATAGGTAAAAAGGGCAAAGACAATGGCGTTCTACTTACGATAGCAAAAGATGATCGTAAGATGCGTATCGATGCCGGGTATGGACTTGAAGGTGCATTGCCGGATGCGATCTGCGACCAGATCATTCGAAAAATTATCGCGCCGAGATTCCGCCAGGATGATTATTACACAGGAATTAAGGATGGAATTGAAGCGATAATGCTTGCAACGAAGGGGGAGTTTAAGGGTGAGTCGAGCCGTAATTCAAAAAAAATATATTCTCTGGCAACCATAATTCTGATTATAGTGTTCATGTTTTTAGGTGGTTTTTTTGGCGGCGGCAGACGAAGATATGTAGGCTCGCGCGGAGCTTATTCGAGCTTCCCATGGTGGTGGGGAGGTTTCGGCGGTGGTAGCGGCGGTGGTTTTAGCAGCGGTAGTTTTGGTGGCGGAGGCGGATTTGGCGGATTCAGCGGCGGCGGCGGAAGTTTCGGCGGTGGCGGCGCAAGCGGAAGCTGGTGAAAAGCGTTATCATTTACCGGAAATTTTTTTATTTTATGACTTTTTAATTTTGAATTGACGAATGGCATTATTAGGGGAAAAATTTTTATCCAAGTCAGAGATGCAATCTCTTTCGGAAGTCATTGCCGAAGCTGAGAAGTACACTTCAGGCGAGATACGTGTGGTTGTTCGCCGCCGTCGGCATTGGAAGGAAAGGAAATTGCAGTTGACTGAAATAGCTTTGAACGAGTTCAATCGGCTTGGAATGGGAAAAACCCGCGACAGGACAGGCGTTCTAATCATGCTGTTGATGTCCGAGCGTAAATTTCAGATTATAGCCGATGAAGGCATTCATACAAAAGTAGAAGTAGGGACCTGGGACCGGCTTGCCTCAGAGATGTCTGAACATTTTAAGTGCGGGAGATTCTATCAGGGAATATCTGAAACGATTCGTGCTGTTGGAAGCGAGCTTGCGAAACATTTCCCCCGCAAGTCAGACGATACCGACGAGCTTTCGAACGAGATAATAGAACAATAACCACTAGCGGGAAAAAATATTGATCTTCTGTATTTCATGATCGAAAAAATTAAACACTTCGAAAAAATTGCCCTTCAATTGGAACCATCTTCCGAACAAAGAGCATCTTTAATGGATGAGGTTCTAAGATACTCGGAAGATTTCCTCAACCGCATCTATCAAATTCCCGCTTACGTTTCTACTGAAGATAAAGGTAAAGATATTCTGTTATCGCCCATTGTCGAACACGGCGCAGAGATTTCTTCACTCATTAAACTAATTGAACATAACGTTGATCGTCCCGGATTGAATCCTGCATCCGGCGGGCATCTGGGTTACATTCCCGGCGGTGGAATTTATTTTTCGGCTCTCGGAGATTATCTCGCTTCTATTTTTAATCGCTATGCAGGTATCTATTTTGCCGGACCTGGTGCCGTTCGGATGGAACACATGCTGCTCGATTGGATGTCGGAAATTGTCGGGCTTCCCAAAACAGCTGGCGGAAATCTTACGTCGGGTGGAAGTATAGCTAATCTAATAGGCATTGTTGCTGCTCGGGATGCACAGAATTTAAAAGCGAAAGATTTTGATCGATCTGTAATTTATCTGACTGCACAAGTTCATCATTCTGTCGATAAAGCGATTCGCATTGCCGGACTGAAAGAATGTATTCTCCGGTATATCCCTATGGATTTGAATTATCGGATGGATGCTCTCCAGCTTGAACGGCAAATTGCGGCAGATAAAAAATCAGGGCTAAATCCTTTTCTCATAATCGCTTCTGCCGGCACAACCGATACCGGCTCTGTTGACCCTCTAACGGTCATTGCACAAATCTCAAAGCAAAATAATCTCTGGTTGCACGTGGATGGAGCGTATGGAGCGTTTTTCGTTCTTTGTGATGACGGAAAAAAAATTCTTCGGGGAATGGAAGAAGCAGATTCACTTGTTATGGATCCGCATAAAGGATTATTTCTTCCTTACGGATCGGGCGCTGTGCTCGTGCGTGATAAAAAGAAATTATTCGATTCATTCTGGTATCAAGCAAACTATATGCAAGATGCGCTTAAAGCACAAGATGAATTATCGCCGGCAGATATTTCACCAGAACTGACTAAACATTTTCGCGGTTTACGTTTATGGCTTCCACTTAAATTGGTTGGAGTTGCACCGTTCCGGGCGGCGCTTGAAGAAAAATTACTTCTTGCCCGTTATTTTTATGATGAAATAAAGAAAATTGAAGGTTTTGAAGGCGGACCTTTCCCCGATCTTTCGGTTGTAACATACCGATACGTTCCGAAAAAAGGAGATGCAGAAAAATTCAATGAGATGCTTGTGAAAGAAGTGCAGAACGACGGCAGGGTATTCATCTCATCAACAATGCTCGACGGCAAGTTTACGCTTCGTCTTGCCGTTTTATCTTTCCGTACCCATCTCGCTACTATCGATCTTCTGTTGGAAATATTAAAAGAAAAAGTTAAATTGCTAAACAGTTAGGTTGCTTATCAATTTACTGTAAGTAGTGAACGGTAATTTTTTGATTAGACAAAATAACCAATCAGCAGATGCCTGCCTATTTGTATATATATTCCGTAATCAATGCGTTTCTTGATTTATGAGAAATCTTGAACTAACACCGCTTATCAACGTTTTCTATTCATGGCTAACGATGTATAGATTCCGGAAAAATCGCTTCCCCCTGCAAGTTGTTAAATTATTATTCATTTTTTTGCTGACCATTTTATCTTCTTATCCATCGCTCACTCAAACCAAACGCGTACTTATACTTTTTGAGGGCAGTGATATTCCGGCTAATTATGCGCGTGGAGATGCACGCCAGCTTGCAATGCTGCTCGGGCATTTTGATGTCGATTATAAAATTGAAGGCGTGGAAGAGTATAAAAGCGGCGTGATGAAAAATTACGACATAACATTTTTCATCGGATTCAGCAAACGCTATGATCCACCCGATAAATTTATGCATGATGCGTATTCGCCCGAGAAAATGATTGTTTGGATGAACACCGGCATAGAGCGCTTTGGTAAAAAATACGATCTCGAAAAGAAATTCGGGTTCAAATTTGAACGGCTGGATACTTTATCTAATTTCGATATCGTTACAGCCGGAGGAAGAGACTTTACAAAAGGTGAGCCGAATATAAACATCATCAATGTTTCAAGACACGATGATGCCGATGTTATTGCAACGGCATTTTCCACGGCAACGGGGCGTGAAGTTCCATACATCGTCCGTACCGGAGATTTTATGTATATCGCCGATTCACCGTTCGCTTCGGCAACGGAGACGGATCGATATGTTTATTTTGCCAATATGCTTCACGATCTGCTCGGTCAGCCGCATGAAGAAAATCATCGGGCGCTTCTCAGAATAGAAGATGTGACCGTTCTTGAAGATCCCGACCGACTGCGCGATGTTGCAGACGCGCTTTATTCTAAAGATGTTCCATTCTTGGTTGGCGTAGTTCCGTTCTATGTCGACCCTGATCGTGGATTGCGTGTCAGTCTTTCGGACAAACCAGAAATAGTAGATGCGCTTCGCTACATGGTTTCGCGCGGGGCAACTATTGTAATGCATGGGATTACCCATCAATACCAAGGAACGACAGCGACCGATTATGAGTTTTGGGATGCCGCTTCGAATCGAAAAATCAAAGAAGATTCAAAAGCGTATGTCGAGAAGAAAATGAAAATGGGATTAGAAGAATTTTGGAAAAATAATCTCTATCCGCTTATCTGGGAAACTCCTCATTATACCGCTTCCCAGGATGACTACCCGATCTTCGCTAAATATTTTAGCACCGCCATGGAGCAACGGTGTGTTATTGACGATGCAGATTACAGTCAGTATTTCCCGTACATTATCTACCGCGATCTTTTTGGTCAGCAACTTCTTCCTGAAAATCTTGGTTATATACCGCTCGACGAAAATCGTGAAGTGGAAAATGAAGCGGTTCAGAAACTGCTTAAGGGTGCCAGGATGCAACTTGCGGTACGCGATGGTTTTGCCTCTGCATTCATACATTCGTTTATTAATATTGATTACATCGAAGAATTTGTCGATGGTGTCCTCGATCTTGGATATTCATTCATCGATGTCAAAGATTTGAATCTCAGCGTAAGGATGAATAATCATTTAGTGCTCACGGGATCCCGGAAATTTGAAATCTCATTGGATGATCAATTTTATCGGAAAACATTCCTGCACCGGAACGGCGATATTGATACACGGGAAGTATCGGCGGAGCGAATCAAAGGCGAGATAAATGACAATATTGAACTTCCACCGGGGGAGATATTAATAGCCGAGCCGCTCGAATTTAAAGATGCCCAACTCTCATGGTTCGAACAACTAAAAGGAGACGTAAAGAATTTATGGAAGGATTTCACTAAAACAGACGAGGATTACACGGATGCCCGCGTTGCACTTGTCTGGGACACGAAAGCGAAAGGTGGCTCTTACAATAACCAGGCGAGTTTTGCGTCTGCGTTTCGTTCGCTTAACATCGAAGTCGATACATTAGTCGGGGATACATTACCGGCGCTGGATATATACAACCTCCTTGTTATTCCATACCATACCGTTGGGCGTCTCTGGGATAAAGATTATAATCGTATCGTCCAGTTTCTGGAAGAAGGAGGTAATGTTATCACGGATGGTAAAAACGATCTGGCAGATGAGCTTGGAATTAAATTTGCCAACTCGAACATAAAAATTGAGCGCATGCGCGACCGCCTCTATCCGGCAGACGCGCTGGTTCTGAAATCTCCGGAGATAATGACGCGTTACGATTTTCTACCTGATGATGAGATATTGTGCGCTGAAGAAAAAATTGATGCCCCCGTTGTTATAGGCAGATCATACGGCAAGGGAAAATTTATTTTTATCGGTATCAGATTCGATCCGGTTACGAAAGACGGTTACAGTAGATTCCCCTATCTCATGGAATATATCCGCGCAGTATTCCACTTAAGACCGGTTTTACGCCGTGAAAATCTCGAGGTGTATTTCGACGCGGGTTATCGCCACAACATCAGTGTCGAAGATCTTGTTAAACGTTGGGTTACAGACGGTATTCGTATTGTTCATGCAGTCGGATGGCATCAGTATGAAAAGTGGACCTACGATTATAAAAGAATGATTGAGCTTTGCCATGCAAATGGTATTTTGGTTTATGCGTGGTTAGAGCCGCCGCATGTTTCGGAAAAATTCTGGAAAGATCATCCCGCCTGGCAGGAATTGAATTTCCGTGATGAGCCGGTACGTGCATCGTGGCGGTTTCCCGTTGCTCTTACAGATACCGCATGTTTCAAAGAAGTCAAAGATATGTATCGATCGTTCCTCATGCAACACGATTGGGACGGCGTTAATATTGCCGAGCTTTATTTTGAGGCTGGCGCCGACGGACCGGAAAATTCAAACCTAATGACACCTATGCACCCGTCTGCCCGTGCGGAATTTAAAAAACTTTACGGATTCGATCCGATATTTCTCTTTGATGTCAATTCGGAGTATTACTGGAAAACTAATGCCTATGCCTGGAATCGTTATGAAGAGTACCGAGTTGATCGGTTGGTAAAATTGCACGAAGAATTTATATCGTTGATTGAAGAGATAAAATCAGAAAAACCGCACTTAGATATTATCCTAACTATAATGGATAATGTCGGAAATCCGGAACTGCGAAAAAATCACGGCGTCGATGCTCTCAGAATAAATGAATTGAAAAAGAAATATAACTTTACCCTGCAGATTGAAGATCCACAGAGCGAATGGTCGAAAGAGCCAAAAAGATATCTTATAATAGCCGGACGATATAAATCGTTGATCGGTGAAAAGGATGCGGTTATGCTCGATCTGAATATCCTCCAATTCCGCGACGAAAAAAAGCCTACTCCATTCCCCACACTGTTACAAACCGGTATCGAAAGTTATCAGCTTGTTCATTTTGCGGCTTTAGGCGCTGAACGGTTTTCGCTGTACTCCGAATCAAGTATTCGCCCGCAGGATTTACGAATGATGAGTTATGCGGCATCGGCACGCGCGAACATGCGCCATATTCCCGGTGGATGGAAAATTGAAACACCATTTCCGGTTGTACTTGAATTACCCAAACAATACTCAGCTATCCGAACTTCAACAGGCGAACGGTTGACATCTGATCGGGGAATGTTCTTTCTGCCTGCCGGCGAGCATACACTCATAGCAGAAAAGCATTCCGGTGAACCTTTCTATGCCGCTCCGCCTACCACAGGAAGATTGCTTTCATTTTCTGGTGAACTGTTGAATTTGATTAATTCAAACAGAAGCGTTGGATTTAAATATCGGAGCCGAACGCGATGCTATGCTTCATTCAGCAATCGTCCATATACGATATTTGTCGATGACAAAGAAATGGATACGCCGATTCTTGAAGGCAACAAACGTTATAGTGTTGTTTTACCGCCGGGTGAACACACAGCGCTTGCTGTTCTGGAAACGAGGGTTTCGTACAGCGTAGATGTCACAAGCTTCTGGTCATCGTGGATTATTGTTGGGTTCGGAATGCTGTCCGGCGCCGCACTCCTTACGTTTTATACGCTGGTTAGATTTTCAAGACATAAAGAAGATTGACGCGTGGAACTTTCTAAATTGACATTTGATTTGAATTTTAAACTCATGCCGCACGGCTATTTCTTGTTTCCCGCAAGATTGGAATTATTATAGATGCCCGGATCCACTCTCATCGAACTCGACCTGAGCATCATCTTTTTACTTTCGGTAATTCTGATCTGGTTCATGATTTTTTATCAGCTTATCCTGACTCTTGCCGGTTTTTTTTACTACAGGAATGCACGGAAAGAAAAAAAACGGGTCGATAAACTCCAGTTTGAGTTCCCAAAAGTAACAATCCTGATCCCGGCGCATAACGAAGAAAAAGTAATTGCTTACACTGCTGAAGCGATGCTTAAGCTCGATTACCCATCAGACAAGTTAGATATCCTCGTGGTTAACGACGGTTCCTCGGACGCGACGGGGGAGATTGTGCGGAAATATTCTATAAAAGATTCCCGCCTGCGGTTGTTTAACGTTCCGAAGGGAGAAGGCGGGAAAGGAAAGTCACGCGCGTTGAATCTCGGACTTCAACAAACCGACGCCGAATTTATCGCCGTGTATGATGCCGACAATACACCCGATCCCACTGCGTTAAAATATTTAATGATCCAGATGTTGCGGGATGAAACGTTAGGCGCCGCCCTGGGAATATTTCGTACAATTAATAAAAACAGCAATTTACTTACACGTTTTATCAACATTGAAACGCTTAGTTTCCAGTCGATACTGCAGGCAGGGCGGTGGAAATTATTTAAAATTGCAACTCTTCCCGGGACGAATCTAGTACTTCGCAGGAGTCTCATTAACAAACTGAATGGTTGGGACGAAGACGCTATTACGGAAGATTCTGAATTAAGTGTCCGAATCTATATGGAAGGTTATAAAATCCAATTTGTACCCTACTCGATTACTTATGAGCAGGAGCCGGAATCGTGGGCGGTATGGATCAAACAGAGGACGCGTTGGGTGCAGGGAAATAATTATGTCGGGAAAAAATTTCTGAAAGAAATCCCGACATTCAAAAATAAATTTCTGGCTTTCGAGATGCTTTATGTTTTTTCGCTTTACTATGTTTTTCTGATTGCTCTTGTTTGCTCCGATGTTTTATTCCTGCTCGGAGTTTTTAATGTTGTAAGGATCAGTTTGCCGGGACCCTACACGCTTGTCTGGATTGTTGGTATTGTTCTCTTTTTGATGGAGATCCTGCTTGCTCTCTCTTACGATCGCGAGGATAAATTATCGAATATTCTGCTCACTATTCTTATGTACTTCACTTATTGTCAATTGTGGATCTATATTGTCGGGCGGGCGATCTACTACGATGTTATCAAGAAAGAGAAGCGGACCTGGGTGAAAACAGAAAGGTTTGAAGTTAAACCGGCTGAAAAATAGTTTGCAAATGGCTGCTGAATAAATTAAATTCTTGAACTTGAAGTCCATCAGATAATTCACCTACAATGCTTGCAAGGAGTTTTACCATGAAAATTCTAATAACCATTTTCGCTGTCCTCTTTTTGTTGAATGTGCAGATTGCTTTCGGAGGTATAAATGCAGAATCAAAGAAAACCACACCACAGGAAGATACATCAAAAACAAAAGACCCGATGCAGTCTGGTACATTTTCAGGACTAAAGTTTCGCTCGATAGGTCCCGCTCTAATGTCAGGCAGAATTTCGTCTATTGCTATCAATCCAACCGACAAATCTAACTGGTTCATCGGAGTTGCTTCTGGCGGAGTTTGGAAAACAACAAACTCAGGCACAACATGGACTCCAATATTTGATGATCAAGGTTCCTATTCCATCGGTTGTGTAACTCTCGATCCAAATAATCCATTAGTTGTTTGGGTCGGAACAGGCGAGTATAATAGTCAGCGAAGCGTTGGTTACGGCGATGGTGTTTACCGCTCCGATGATGGAGGAAAATCTTGGAAGAATATGGGATTGAAAAAATCAGAGCACATTGCCCGCATAATTGTCGATCCGCGGAATTCATCAATTGTTTATGTCGCTTCTCAAGGTCCGTTGTGGGGACCAGGCGGTGAGCGCGGATTGTTCAAAACAACCGATGCCGGAAAAACATGGAATAATATTTTAAGCATTAATGAAAACACGGGTGTAACTGATTTGGTGATGGATCCAAAAAACCAGGATGTTATATATGCCGCATCATACCAAAGACGCAGGCATGTTTGGACTTTAATTGACGGCGGACCTGATGGAGGCATCCACAAATCAACCGATGCTGGTGCAACATGGACGAAATTAAAGAACGGTCTGCCCGCTGGTGATGTTGGAAGAATTGGATTGGCAATTTCTCCAATCGATAACCGCGTGCTATATGCTATAGTTGAAGCACAAACAAAAAAGGGCGGATTCTTCCGTTCCGTTGATTGCGGCGCAAACTGGGAAAAGCGCGGCGAATATGTTGCAGGAAGTCCGCAATATTATCAAACAATCTATTGCGATCCGAAAGATGTCGATAGGGTTTACTCAATGGACGTATTTTTACAGGTTTCGGATGATGGAGGGAAAACATTCACACGTCTCGGTGAAAAATCGAAACATGTTGACAACCATGCGATGTGGATCGATACAGATGACACACGTCATTACATTGTTGGAAGCGATGGCGGTTTGTACGAGAGTTACGATCGCGGACAGACATGGGATTATTTCGCTAATCTTCCGATAACACAATTTTATGATGTTTGTGTCGATAACTCGAAACCATTCTACTATGTTTATGGCGGAACACAAGATAATTCAACTCTTGGCGGACCTTCACGCACACGTAACGCATCAGGCATAACCAATCAGGATTGGTTCATCACAACAGGCGGCGATGGTTTCCAATCGCGAGTTGATCCGGAAGACCCGAATATTGTTTACAGCGAAAGCCAGTATGGCGGACTCGTTCGATACGATAGACGAACAGGTGAAGAAGTTGGAATCCAACCGCAGCCGGGAAAAGGGGAAGAGGGATTGCGATGGAACTGGGACTCACCGCTTATCATAAGTTCCCACAGTCATACGCGATTATATTTCGCGGCAAATAAATTATTCAGAAGTGATGACCGGGGCGATTCATGGAAACCGGTTAGCGGCGATCTCACACGACAGATTGACCGCAATCAGCTTGAAGTGATGGAAAAAATCTGGAGTGTTGATGCTGTTGCAAAGAATGCGTCAACATCGCTTTACGGAAATTGTACCGCTTTATCCGAATCTCCCAAAAAAGAAGGTATGATTTTGATAGGAACGGATGATGGACTGATTCACGTTACCGAAGATGGCGGTACTTCGTGGAAGAAATATGAAAAATTCACTGGCGTTCCTGAAAAAACATTCGTCAGTCGATTACTAACTTCTCAACACGATCTCAATACAGTCTATGCTTCGTTCGATAATCATAAAATGGCAGATTTCAATCCATACATTCTCAAAAGTATCGATGCCGGTAAAACGTGGACATCAATAAAAGGAAATCTTCCAGCTAACGGACCTGTTCTTGCGATAGCGGAAGATCATATCAATCCAAATTTATTATTTGTAGGAACGGAATTCGGTGTTTTCTTCACAGTTGATGGCGGACAAAAATGGATTCAACTTAAAAGCGGACTTCCCACAATCGCGGTTCGTGACATTGCAATCCAGAAAAGAGAAAACGATTTAGTGCTGGCGACATTCGGCAGGGGATTTTATATTTTAGATGATTATTCACCGCTTCGTTCAATCAAAAAGGAAATGCTTGAAAAAGATGTTGTTACATTTCCAATCGAAGACGCGATGATGTTTATGCAGGCATATCCACTCGGCGGTTCAAAAAAGGCAACGCAGGGTGAATCGTTCTTCACTACACCGAATCCACCAATCAGCGCGACCCTCACGTATTATATCAAAGATGCTTTAAAAACGAAGAAAGAAATTCGTCAGGAAGCGGAGAAGGAAGCAGAAAAGAAAAAGCAACCTGTTCGTTATCCCACTTTCGACGAACTTAGGACAGAGGATGAAGAGGAAGCACCGGCTATTTTGCTGACTGTTACAGATGGAGATGGAAACATTGTAAGGAAATTAACCGGTGCAAATTCGAAAGGGATAAATAGAACTACATGGGATTTGCGTTATCCATTACCATATCTTGCATCACCACCGCCACCGGGAAGTGATGATGAACCCGAAGGTGGTCCGATGGTTATGCCGGGGAAATATACAATCACACTTTCTAAAAAAGTGAATGGCATTGTAACTCCCCTTGGTGAGCCACAGTCATTTACAGCGTTTGTTACGGGACAGGAAAATATGATTCCTGAAGATCGAAAAATGTTGGTTGAATTTCAGAATAAAGCTGCAAAATTACAAAGAGCATTTAGTGGAGCTTCGCAATTAGCTGGTGAGATAAAAATTCGTTTGACTTCGATAAAACGTGCTTTAAACGAAACTGCATCTCCTGTCGATAATTTAGTTAGTGATGCGCTCTCCTTAGAGACGCGGCTTAATGAAATCATCCGCAACTTTCGAGGGGATCAAACAAAGCGTTCACGAAATGAAAACTCACGACCATCTATTAGTGATCGTGTGAACAAGACTGTCTATGATATGAGCAGCTCTACTTCACGCCCAACCCAAACAGTTCAGGATGCATACGATATTGCGAACGCGGAATTTACAACCGAGTTGCAGAAGCTTCGTACACTTGTTGAAGTTGATATGAAGAATCTTGAGCAAGCCGCTGAAGCCGCTGGTGCGCCATGGACAAGCGGTAGAGTGCCGGTGTGGAAAGGGGAATAGGCGGATTATAACTCCGACTTCTTTCTCTGATTTGAAAGGGTCAGAAGTCGGAGTTCTTCTAACATTTTTCCACAATGACCGTATCATTATTAAGACCATTCAACCGCTGATAATATTACCGATCGATTTAGTATTGAAAATAAAATTGTATCTATTAAAATTTAACTTATAATAAATTTGAGTTTGGACATCTATTAATTATTTCAGTAAAAAAATTATCAGGAGAACAACATATGATAGACATGAATCGTCGGGATTTCCTGAGAAAGAGCGGAGCAGGACTTGCTGCCGGGATTACATCGGCAATGTGGTTTGACTTGCTCGCTCACGGAAAAATCCCACCGCCTTCTTCCGCATTCTTCGAAGAACGCTTCGGCGTTTCACCCGAAGACATGAGGAAGATTTTAGAGATAGCCCTTTCTAAGGGCGGAGAATTTTCGGAACTGTTTTTCGAATACCGCATCCTAAATTCTGTGAGGATGGAAGAAGACATCATCAAAGATTCATCAGAAAACATTTCACTCGGTGTCGGCATCCGCGTTCTAAAAGGAGCGCAAACCGGTTACGGATACACCGATGACCTATCATTCGAGAAGATGAAACAAACCGCACTCACTGCCGCCGCAATCGCTGCTGGAATGTCCAAACTCTCGGTTGCAAACCTTACACAAAAATCATCCAATCTTCAAGTATATGATTTGAAATCTCCGCTTAACGAAATGAAACTTGCTCCAAAAGTCGATCTTGTGAAAGAAGCGTACAATGCAGTTAAATCTTATGATCCACGTATCGTCAAAGCGCAAGCTTCTTTGATGGATGAGATTCAATATGTTACGATTGCGAATAGCGAAGGATTGCTTATATCCGATGCACGTCCACAGATAATGATGGCTGCATCTGCAACGGCTGAAGAGAATGGAATTAGAAATACCGGATTCAAAACAGCTGGGGGCAGGTATGGACTTGGTTTTTACCAAAATATAATGACGCCTAAGGAAGTTGGAAAAAGAGCTGCACAAGACGCAATCATACTTCTTTCCGCGGTCGATCCACCCGCAGGTGAACAACCTGTTGTGTTGAGTTCATATCAATCCGGTGTGATGATTCACGAAGCAGTCGGACATCCGCTCGAAGCTGACGGCAATCGAAAGAAGACTTCCATAATGTGGGACAAGTTAGGTAAACAGGTAGCAAATCCAATCGTTACAATTTATGACGATCCGACAATCCCAAACTATCGAGGCAGTCTCAATATTGATGATGAAGGAACAATTCCCAAAAAAACTATGCTTATAGAAAAGGGAACGCTTGTAGGTTATATTCAGGATCGTCAGTCTGCGAAGTTGATGGGGATGGAAATGAACGGCCACGGACGCAGACAAACCTATCAAAATAATCCGATCCCCCGAATGGGTAATACAGTATTGGCGCCTGGAGATTCCACTCCCGAAGATATTATCAAATCGGTTAAAAAAGGTTTCTATGCCGAAACTTATCAGGGTGGTCAGGTTAGTGACACCGGAAAGTTTACATTCTCTGTTAATATGGGTTACATGATTGAGGATGGGAAACTTACAAAGCCCGTCAAGAACGCTACACTCATCGGTACGAACGTGCAGATACTGAATGAAGTTGAGATGATTGCAAACGATACACAATTCTTCCTCGGTACATGCGGTAAAGATGGACAATCGGCGGCGGTTACGGCAGGAACTCCAACACTTAAACTACGTCAGATGACGGTAGGAGGTCGACAATGAAAAACGATAATCTCATTAAGATTGCCGAAGATTTAGTTTCCTTCGGACGCAAAAAAGGTGCAAGTCAAATTGAAGTATCAATCAGGCAAGGAAGTGAGTTTTCTCTTGATGTTCGTGAAGGTGAAGTCGAGCGATTAGTAGAAGCCGGATCGAAGGGACTTTCACTTCGACTCTTTCTGGAAGGAAAGATGGCGCGTGCAAGTTCTTCCGATCTTTCAAAAGAAACGTTGGAAAAACTTGTCGAGAATGCTATTGAGCGTGCGAAACTTTCCAGTGCAGATCCGCTGGCGGGTCTTCCTGAAAAGGAAGTCATATCTGTCGATATCGAAAAATTGAAAATGTGGGATCCGGCTATTCTTGAACTTCTGCCGGAGAAAAAAATCGCGGTAGCAAAAGAGATAGAAAAAATCTGTTTAGCCGATAAGCGTGTGAAGAAAAGTTATGGTTCATCGTATGGAACATATACAGGTGAGACATTCCTTGCCAATTCGAATGGATTCAGCGGATCGTATCAACGCACTACTTGTTCGTCAGGTGTTTATCTGCAGTCAGGTGAAGAACCGAATCTCTTCGATGAAGGATGGAACGATTCCTCCAGAATACTGGGTGAGCTTGAAAGTCCAGAGGAGATTGCCAAGAAAGCAATTCACAGAGTCACACGACTCATTGGCGGAAAGAAAGTTGATACGCAGAATGTTCCGGTTGTGTTCGAGGCGCCGATGACAGCAAGTCTGCTCGCCTTTCTGTTTAATTGCATCAACGGAAATAGCATCTATCTCAAGCAGTCGTTCCTTGCAGAAAAGATAGGTGAAAAAATCGGAAGCGATCTCGTGACAGTAACAGATGATGGACTTATTCCCGGTGCCGCAGGCACAAAACCGTTCGATGGTGAAGGAGTTCCGACGAGAAAAACCGTTGTAATTGAAAACGGTGTACTGAAAAATTACCTTATGGATACTTACGCAAGTAAGAAGCTGAATATGAAATCCACAGGTAACAGTTCGGGTACAAATAATTTCTATCTCTCGGCTGGCAAATCGACACCGGAGGAAATTATCAAATCGGTTGATAGGGGATTATTTCTTACCGGTACAATTGGTTTTGGTTTAGTTCCAACAACCGGCGATATTTCCCGCGGTGCATTCGGTCTTTGGATCGAAAAAGGAGAACTTACTTATCCTGTTGCCGAGATTACAATTTCCGGAAATCTTGGACAGCTTTTAAAGGGAATTGAAATGGTTGGCAATGATGTGAAATTCAAAGATTCCATCACTGGACCGACTATCAAGGTAGCCGAGATGACTGTGGGTGGAAAGTAAGTACCCTCACCCTATAATCCCTCTCCCGCACGCGGGAGAGGGATGTTAAACAATATTATGTCTGCGTATCCACATTATATTATCGATGTTGCGCGGCTGTTGCGTAAGAGATCCACAATTCCAGAGAAGATTTTATGGGAACGATTACGCCGACATCAACTTGGTGGATTAAAGTTTAAACGTCAGCATCATGTTGGAAGATATATCGTTGATTTCTTTTGTGGTGAATTGAATCTCATTGTTGAATTGGAAGGTGGTATTCATGACGAAACAATTCAAAAGGAATATGATGAGGCAAGATTTGAAGAGCTTGAATCATGTGGATATAAAATATTAAGAATAAAAAATGATGAAGTCATTAATAATATTGAAAATATAATAAAGAAGATTTTAAAGTTTAGGTATTGACCCTCTCCTCTGTCACTTCGTGACATCCCCTCTCCCGATTCGGGAGAGGGGAAATAAGTCAATACTGAGACAGGGGGAGAGGGTTAACTCATTCAGTCAAAATAAAAAATATATATTATGCCATCTATTCAGATACTACATACTCTCGACCACATCGCTGAAGCATACGTTAAGCTCGTTCTCTCCGTCGGTCAGCACGACGAAAGCTATGTCGATGCGTATTTCGGTGATCCAGAAATATTAGTAAAGGTCAAATCGGAAAATAAACCGCTTGATATAATTAAGAAAGATACATTAACATCCATTGAAGAACTAAAGAGGTTGGATACAAAAACGGCAGAGGAAATAATACAACTGCGACATCAGTACCTCCTTAAACAATTGCAATCGCTTCTCGCTCATGTTGAAATGCTGCAGGGGAAGAAATTTTCATTTGACGAAGAAGCTCAGGCACTTTATGATGCCGACCCGCCAAAATATCCCGAAAGCCATTTTCAGAAAATTCTTTCTGAAATGGATTCACTCTTGCCCGGTTCCGGCTCCATCAGCGCGCGGTACGATGAATTTAAAAAAGAGTTCATCATTCCAAAAGACAAACTCGATGCAGTGTTTCAGACCGCAATTAAAGAATGCCGCAAACGCACCAAGGAATATATCGAGCTTCCCACAAACGAGAGCTTTACTATCGAATATGTTAACAACAAACCCTGGAGCGGCTACAACTGGTTTAAAGGTAACGGGTTTAGTTTGATTCAGATGAACACCGACCTGCCGATTTACATCGACCGTGCAGTTGATCTTGCCGCACACGAGGGTTATCCCGGACATCATGTGTATAACTCTTTGCTTGAAAGTATTCTCTACAAAAAATATGGATGGGTGGAGGCATCGGTTTATGCTTTGTTCAGTCCGCAATCATTGATTGCCGAAGGGACGGCAAACTTCGGGATTGAAGTAGTGTTCCCAGGAAACGAGCGGATTGAATTCGAGAAGAAAGTGCTTTTCCCGCTTGCTGGCATGGATGCAAGCAAGGCAGAAAAATATTACAAGGTGCATGAGTTGTTCCTGAAATTAGCATACGCAGGCAACGAAGCCGCCCGCGGCTACCTAAACGGCACAATGACTCGCGATGAAGCGGCGGAGTGGCTTGTGAAGTATGCGCTTATGTCACCCGATCGCGCGCAACAGCGCACACGCTTTTTTGATACTTACCGCAGTTATGTGATTAACTATAATCTCGGACAGGATTTGGTGAAGCAGTATATCGAGAAGCGTGGCGGCACACCAGACAAACCTCAGAAAAGATGGGAAGAGTTTAAAAAGTTGATATCATCACCGAGGTTGCCGTCGGGGTTAGTATAAAGCATTTCAGAAATGAAGAATGTCTTGATATTGATGTGAAAAATCAATAACTTGATACAATAAAATTACAAACGTTTGGAGGTTTCTATGAAAAAAACATTTGGTTTTCTAACATTTGCTATTATACTTGGGAGTATGTTTTCCTGCAAAGATTCATCGGTCGAAACCATCTCCCCTCAATCAGGTATTGAGCTTATCAATCGCTTTAAAAATGTTCCTTGGATTTTGAAAAGTGCAACTGCAGGCGATAGTTCTTTGATTTCTCATTTTTACGACGGATATACACTTTTGTTAAATGATACAGCAGTTTTTGGATATGACGGATGCAATTGGTTCGACGGTAAGTTTATAATCGAGAGTAGATATTTTAATATTGTTGGAATGGGACACACAGAGGTGGGTTGTCCCCAGTGGATTAATTATAACCCATATATGTTAATAAATTCATGGAATTTCAATCTTACCGATACTTCTTTCACGCTCTTCAAAAATGATACTACCTTTAAATTTACGAGCTATTACACTCGTTCACTGTCGGGCTCTACTTTCACGAATAAAGTTTGGAAGCTTACTGCTACCAACGATGATAGATATTCTTATCTTGAATCTGTTGGTTATATTTTTAAAATAAAACTCTCCGGTGAACGTATGTTGACGATCCGAAAGATCAACACTGTTCCAAACACAGAATACGACTGTACGTATAATTCAATTTATTTCGGGATTGGAATAAATAATTCAATATTCATTTATGACAGGGGGTATACTCCATCGTGCATCGGTACTCCACCCTCCGCTGAAAGAATGTCAAGAGACCTCATCGAGGATTTGTTAACTGCGACTAATTATTCTACAATCAGTTCTACTCTGACATTGACACGTATTTCGGATGGTAGATTCTACTCGTTTAATTTAGAAGATTAGCTACCTAAAATAGGTGGAAAGAGTTTAAGAAATTGATTTCATCGCCGAGGTTGCCGTCGGGATTAATATAACATCTGAAGCTAAATGATTTAGTTGTGAGTGCAATGAAAAGAGAGAAACTCTAACCTGAATTAGAAACGATGTATAGAACAAATTTGTCGATGCTTCGATAATGTTTGCGCTAGTTATTTGTTAGACCTATTTATGTATTACAACCTCTTCGGTCGGAACAAGTGGAAAAGCTATTGTTGAGTTCATTTCTTGCAGGATGTCGGCATGAACAAAAATTGGGACGTTCAAACGAATAGCTATGGCTACTGCGTCGGATGTTCTGGAATCAATTTTAAGTTTTTTTCTGTTTAGTGTACAAAAGATTGTCGAGCAAAACACTGCATTCTCGAACTTCGAGATTACGATCTCTGTTATCGTTGCTTGAAACTCTGAAATAAAAGATTTAATGAGATCATGTGTTAGTGGTCTGGGTGGTTTGATCCCCTCTAAATGAAGTGCAATGGCCTGTGCTTCTACATACCCAATAGGTATATTCAAGGTTCTAGTGCCGTTGATTTCCTTAAAAGTAAGTAAATAGACTTGTGAGCTCAGAGCAGGCATTATTGAACTCAAGGATAAGTGCGGTGAGTGTGTTGTTAGGCCGGCAACCTCAAGTTGAATTTTCGTGTGCTTATTTTCGTTTTGTGATGTTGTTGCACTACCTTTTTTAATGTTTGAGTTCAAACGCGGATCAATGTTTCTCTTTAGTTTTAGCCTCGATGATGTAATTCGTTTGACTCGCCAAAGAGCTCTTCGGCTCTCATCTTCTATGTTGTTCCTTGCTAATACATCGGCCGATGTAATCACGGCGTCTCGAATACCTTTCGTTACATTGGCGCAGGCCTCGTGCTTATTATTCCATTTCGAAATTGGAATTGCACCAGTGGGTAAGGCTTGTAATTTGCTTATATCAAGTTCATTCCAGTAGACAGGTTCTAGGATAATCGGTATCATTGTAACTTTGCCAGCCTGATGCCGATCTATCGCACGTTGTAATTCAACATTGTAACAATAATCCGATGAAAGAAAGTTAGCACTAACCAAAAGAAGAATTATGTCGGCGGCTTCTAGCTTTTCGCTGATCATATTTTCCCAATTCTCTCCTGGTAGTATATTTTTATCACTCCAATATTCAATTGAGATGTTTTTCTGGAGAACGCTAAGGTGTTTTTCTAATAGACGTTTGAGCCGCTCATCCTTGTGCGAATATGAAATGAAAACTTTGAGCTTCCTTATATCCATGAGTCTCATCCCTGTCTTGTTCAATATTGTACTTAGTGCGTCAAACAATTAGTTTAAATGGCGTTTAACTTGTGGATTAACGAATTTCGTTTATTCCATTCCTATCGGCCATAATCAGTCTACATAACGTAATGAATATAAAGCTTGGTCGGATGAAAGTCAAAAAAACTCCAAACTGTCACTCCCGCAAGTTTTTAGCGGGAGTCCAGTCCTCAGATTAACTAAGCTCTGGATTTCCTGCCTGCTGTAGCGGCACGCAGGCAGGCCGGTAGGAGCATTCGGGAATGACATGGTTCCCATGTTTTACTCACACAACTCAATCAACACCCCACCGGTGGATTTGGGATGGAGGAAGGCAATGCTCATCTCTTCCGCACCTTTACGAGGTTGTTTGTCAATTAATTGAACGCCTTTTGATTCCATTTCCTTCAGCGAAGCTTCAACATCGTCAACAGCGAATGCAATATGGTGAATGCCTTCGCCTTTATTCTCTATGAACTTCGCGATAGGACCATCCGGCTCGGTTGACTCTAATAATTCAATCTTTGTTTGTCCGACTTTGAAGAAAGCGGTTTTTACTTTTTGGTCTTGCACTTCTTCGACGGCGTAGCATTTTAATCCCAATATGTTTTCATAAAATTTGATTGATGCCTGCAGGTCTTTCACTGCAATGCCAATATGTTCGATGTGTGTGGGTTTCATTGGTTGTCCTTTCGCGCTGTATAACCCTCTCCCCGATTCCGACTACGTCGGAACCATGTGGCTGACTAAAAAGGTTTCGGGTGGTAGCCGCAACCTTCAGGTTGCGTTTCTGCGATGTTATCGCAGACATAAAGTCTGCGGCTACCAGACTTTTTTTCTTTTTAGCCAACCCCGACGGGAGAGAGGGTCTAAACTATACTCCGTTCTTTGTATTCACCGAAAACTTCTCGCAGTGTGTTGCATATTTCTCCGATGCTCGCGTAACTCCGCACCGCATCGATGATTGGAGGCATCAGATTTTCATCACTCGAAGCTGTGGATTTTAATTTTGCGAGTTTTGTTTTCACTTCTTCGTTGTTTCTTTCAAAGCGCACTTTGCTAAGAAATTTGATTTGCTCTTCCTGCACTTTCATATCAATCTTTAAAGTCTTTGGTGGCTTTTCTTCTTTAACCTGATATTTGTTGACTCCAATTATAATTCGCTTTCCTGATTCAATTTCCTGCTGATAACGATAAGCCGATTTTTGGATCTCAGCTTGCACATATCCCTTCTCGATTGCTTCAGTCATCCCACCCATTGCATCGATTCGATTAATATATTCTTCGGCTTCTTTCTCAATCTGATCTGTCATCGCTTCAATGTAATACGAGCCGGCAAGCGGGTCAATTGTGTTTGTAACTCCGCTTTCATGCGCAACAATCTGCTGTGTGCGCAGAGCAATTTGAACTGAATCTTCCGTTGGCAGCGCCAGCGCCTCATCGCGCGAGTTTGTGTGCAGACTTTGAGTTCCACCTAATACTGCCGCAAGTGTTTGGATCGTTACGCGGACGATGTTGTTATCAATTTGCTGTGCGGTTAAAGTTGAACCGGCAGTTTGCGTATGGAAGCGAAGCATCATCGACTTTTGTTCTTTTGCATGAAAACGTTCTTTCATAATTCTCGCCCAAAGCCGACGGGAGGCACGGTACTTTGCAACTTCTTCCAACAAATCGTTGTGCGCGTTGAAGAAGAAAGAAAGCTGTCCTGCAAACGCATCAACATTGAGTCCTGCTTTGATTGCGGCTTCAACATAAGCAACTCCATCTGCAAGTGTAAACCCAACTTCCTGCGCGGCGGTTGAGCCGGCTTCTCTGATGTGATAGCCGGAAATGGAAATCGTATTCCACTTCGGGATTTCCTTCGAGCAATATTTGAAAATATCTGTTACCAATCTCATCGATGGTTTCGGAGGGAAGATGTAAGTTCCGCGCGCGATATATTCTTTCAGTATATCATTCTGGATCGTGCCGTTGATTTTATCTTTGCTAACTCCTTGCTTTTCAGCAACAGCGATGTACATCGCAAGCAAAACAGAAGCGGGAGCGTTTATGGTCATAGAGGTGGAAACTTTATCGAGAGGAATCTTGTCGAACAATATTTCCATATCGGCAAGTGTATCAATTGCAACGCCAACCTTTCCTATCTCACCGTTGGCAATCGGTGCATCGCTGTCGTACCCGATTTGTGTTGGAAGATCGAATGCTACAGACAATCCTGTTTGTCCCTGAGATAGAAGGTAGCGATAGCGCTCGTTCGATTCACGAGCTGATCCGAATCCGGCGTATTGGCGCATTGTCCAAAACTTGCCGCGATACATTGTCGGCTGTATGCCGCGAGTGAAAGGATACTCACCGGGGAAACCGGCTTTCTCTAAATATTCATCGAATGAATAATCATTGGGCAAATACAAATTTTTAACTTCCGTAAACGATGCAGTTGTGAAGGAAGCATCTCGTTCGGGAATTTGCCGGGCGGTTTTTTTATCCAAATTCTTATTCCAAGATGTAAATGCCTTTACGATTCTGTCTTTTAAATCCTGTATTGAGTCCATTAGTTTCACTTATATGATTGTTGCTAATATAAAAAAAACTTCCGATATGTGAACATCTACATCTAATGAAGCAAAATATCCTCAAATATGAAAGAAAACAATTAATATTTGACGAAAAAATTGTACTACGCTTTGATTTGATTTTTATTAAGCTCTATTGTACCTTACAAAAGATACGAAGATGTCGCAAACATCAAGGCGCACCACAGGGATGATATCAGCTCCGGTATGTGCAACGAAGCCTTGTGTGAATTTTTCTTTTATTCAGTAGGGTAATTTGATTATGGAAATACTCCTCATCGCACTTGTCATCCTCATCGCTGTTCTTATTTTATTACTTTTCAAGCGTCAACCATCTCCCCAATCGTCTCAGAATGATCAGGTGCTGAGCTTAATGCAGCAACAAGTTGAGTCATTGCGCGGAGATATGCGCGATAGTTTGCAGTCGGTGACGGAAAATGTGAACCGGCAACTGACATCAGTTACCAATCAGCTTCAATCGCAGTCGGCGAATGTAGGCAGTCATCTGCAGAAAGTAACGGAACACGTAAGCCAGCAGTTAAATTCGGTCACCCAGCAAATGCAATCGCAAACGTCGAGTGTGGGAGACCGGCTTGACAATGCGGCTCGTGTTATAGGAGAGGTGCAGAAAAATCTTGGTGAACTCGGGCAGGCAACTAAAGAAATCAAAGAACTCGGTCAAAGCGTTTCAAAGCTCGATGAACTTCTCAGGGCGCCGAAATTGCGTGGAGGATTAGGCGAATACTTACTCGAGGATCTGCTGAAGCAAGTTCTTCCCGCCGAACATTTCGAGATGCAGTACCATTTTAAAAACGGTCAGGCAGTCGATGCCATCATTCGCACATCGGACCGAATAGTTCCGATCGATTCAAAATTCCCGCTGGAAAATTTCAAGAAGATACTTGCCGCTGATAATGAGACCGATAAAAAAAATGCCCAGAAAACATTTCTTTCGGATGTGAAGAAACACATCGATGCGATCGCTTCAAAATATATTCTTCCGGATGAGGGTACATTCCCATTTGCGCTCATGTATATTCCCGCTGAAAATATTTACTACGAAGTGATTATCAAAGACGATGGCGCCGCGAACGGTTCGGGCTTATACAATTATGCAATTGAGCGTAAGGTAATCCCAGTCTCACCGAATAGTTTTTATGCTTATCTACAGGTCATCGCGCTTGGGTTGCGCGGGCTTTACATCGAACAGAGTGCGCGTGAGATTTTAAACAATCTGTCTCGTTTACAGGGCGATATTTCTAAAGTTCGGGAAGTTTTCGATATACTCGGAACACATATAGATAATGCGAGAAAGAAATATGAAGATGCCGACAAAAAATTATCTAACTTTGAAGGCAGGTTGGAAAATATTGCCGAACATTCCCTCCCCGACAGCGCCGCTAAACAACTTTTGAACCAATAATGTTGATCGATATTATTAATTAAATTAACAGAATTAATGAAAGGAGACGACAATGTATCTGAAAGTTCATCCCGATAACCCGCAGGGCAGGCACATAAAAAATGCGGTCGAAGTATTAAAAAATGACGGTGTTATTATATATCCGACGGATACGGTATATGGGATTGGTTGCTCGATTTTCAATACCCATGCCATCGAGCGGATCTATCAAATCAAAGAACAGGATATATCTAAACCGTTCAGTTTTATTTGTTCCGATCTCAGCCACATAAGTGAATATGCAAAGGTATCGACAGGCGCATTCCGTTTGATGAAACAGCTTATTCCCGGACCATACACGTTTATCCTGCCTGCAAGCCGGTTAAAACAACTTCCCAAAAGCATGATCTCGAAAAGGAAGACAGTTGGAATACGGGTTCCGGACAATAAAATATCTTTAACACTTATCAAAGAGCTCGGGCATCCGATTCTCAGCGCAAGCGTAACCGATCCGCAAGGTAATATCATTAACGATCCGGAGATGATAAAAGAATATTACAGCACGCGTGTTGATATGATCTTAGATGCCGGAAACAGTTCTCTTGAGCTTTCCACAATAATAGATCTTACGGAAGAACCGCCGGTAATCTTACGCGAAGGGGCGGGTGATGTCAGTATGTTAGTTGCGGCTTAATATCTATAGGAACAAGCAATCGTTATATAAAAAGGAATTTCAGATATGACAAAAGTTGAACAGCATGAAATTGTAGAAATACTCCGTGACTATCTCCATAAAATGCACGGCAATGATCTGGACGATTATGAGATGATGCGTAAGCGTGACCGGGACGACGAAGACCTGGACGTACTTTCGCGCCGCCGTTTGTCGGAGCTATATGTGAAATTTGTTCCCGAACGATTGCGGCGATAGCGATCATGCCTGTTATTTTGAAGAAGAATTATCCGGGAGTAATAGAAGATATCGATGTTGAAGTTCATCGGCGATTGCGCCGAGGGGAGACAAGCTCGTTCATCTATATCGCACCCACGAAACGGAAAATCAGAGACCTGCAGAGAGAATTCCTGGGATTAACTCCTAACGGCGTTTCTCCGACTCCTTATCTTTTTACGCTCGAGACGCTTGCATCGAAACTTCATTCTATAGTTTGTGATTCGCGGCGTCATATTTCCGGGACTATTCAGGCTGTGTTGATGAGCGAAGCAGTGCATAAATCGGCGAATTCACTGCAATATTTTCGGCTTCATACCGGCAAACGAAAGTTGCCGAAAGGAACACTTCAAAGAATCACCGACGTGGTGAATACTTTTAAGGAGAAAGGTGTATATCTCTCGACACTTTTGAGCGAATTGGAAATTGCGGAAAGTTTCGAGAAGCCGAAGCTTCAGGATATTATTACAATATATGAGGCATACGAAAATCTTCTTGGCGATCAATTTGTCGACTCACCCGGGCTATTCAAGCTTGTAAATGAACAATGGGATGATTTGAACTCCTCATCAGCAGTTAAATCTTTTTTTGGAAATATTGATACGATCTTTGTCTCCGGTTTCGATGAATTTTCAGATCCGGAATTAACGATCTTGTCCAATCTCTCGAATATGAAAGAAACCGGAACCGTTGTATCGTTCGATTACCATCTGGAGAATGAAGAGATGTTCGGGCATTTGCGGGATAATTACCGAAAATTTATCAGCATGGGATTCACGAAAATTACGGTACCCACACAGCCGCAGAAAACGTTCACCCATCATATTATCGGACATATGTTTAGATACGATGTAAAAGTAGCTAAGTACTCATGCAGGGATACGGTAACGTTGCTTGGCGCGGATGACAGGGAGGCTGAAGTTGAACTGATAGCTAAGATCGTAAAAAAAATAGTGATTGAAAGACCTGACCGCGATCTTAGCAAGATATGTGTTTCTATGTACCATCCCCAGTTGTACACGAATCTTTTCCGGGAAGTATTCGCAAGATACGGTATCCCCGTCAATATTACGGATAGATATTATCTCGATCAGTCACCACTTATAATATCTATCATATCTCTTCTTGCAATACTGCAGAATAATTATCGCGTCAACGATATTATGCGTGCCCTTTCAAGTCCGTATATGCAGCTTGGTGTCGATGGAGATTCAATTGATGCCGGCAATTTGTACGAAGCAGCGTCTACGCTGAAAATAAGTGTCGGATGGAATTCGTGGCAGAAGCGGATTGAAGATCGTTTGAAGAAAATTGCCAACGGGCTAGCTGATAGTGAAGACGAAATTGAGAAAACACAGCTTAACCATGAAGAGCAAATGCTCACGAAAGCATTCGCTGATTTGAAAAGGCTTACCCAAATTCTTAAACCATTCGAAAGTCGGATGACTCCCCGGCAATTTAAGAACCGGCTTGTTGCCCTGCTTGATGATATTCATATTGTGGAAGGGATCTTACGCGGTCGCAGTCCACTCCAGGACGACGAGAAATTGGAAATCGATTCGAGGGCATACCGAGAATTTTTATCCTTTCTGGAGGAATTTCTTGAAATCCTAACATTTGAAAGACAAGAAGAAATTAATGAGACCATCTCATTTTATGTCGATAGACTGCGTGAAGCAATTTCACAGGTGCGTTATAATATTCGCCAGAAATATGGATACGGCGTTTCAGTGACATCTTTCGATGAGACACGCGGACTCCATTTCGATGTCATGATAATTGCCGGTCTGGTTGACGGTGAATTTCCGCCAATCTACAAACCGGAAATTTTTTTCAGCCAGAACCGCCGCGCGGAAATAGAACGGTACCATCTTCACGAGCACCGGTATCTTTTCTATCAAGCGCTGACTAATATGACCGAGCATCTTTATCTGACCTATCCGAGGAGCGATTCTGACGTCGACCTTGTTCCATCATCATTTATAGATGCCCTCACCAAGATTACCGATCCGGAAGATTGCAGGGATGAACTTCCGGCTGATATCTCCGGCACAATTTACTCTCGCGATGAATTCTTGCATTATCTTGGAAAAGTAAATTCTTTCAATCTCGATCATCCGGATACAAAGATTGAATTAGATTTTTCCGGTATGGACGGAGAGTTAACAGATGTGATGAATTACATGTATCGCGCAATACATATCGAGCGGAGCCGTATCGAAGGTAATCCTTTATCCGAGTTTAACGGAAAGATAGCTGAGAGTATTAGTTCGGCGACAAAAAGCGTCCTTCAGCAATTTCGAGATCGTGTTTACTCGGTAACACAGTTGGAATCGTACGGGCGTTGTCCATTCCAATTTTTTTCGAACAGAGTTCTTCGCCTGAATGTTATAAAAGAACTGGAGGAAGGAATTACACCGCTTGAGAAGGGCGGCATCCTCCATGATATTCTATTTGAATTTTATATCGACCGGAGAAACCGCCGGCTTATACCATTATCCCGGACAGATGATCGGGAGTTTCAGGAAGCGCTCGAAGATATTCAGAAAATTGCGCTGAAGAAATTGCATGATCTAAATATTACAGATATATTCTGGGATATCGATAAGGAGAGTATAATCGGTTCGGCAAATCAAAAAGGCATCTTGCGTGAGTTTCTAGATACGGAACGCGGAAGTACTTTTGAAGTCCAGCCGAAATATTTTGAAGCCGTTTTCGGTTCAAAAGTAGGTTCACTAAGAAAAACCGATCCCGACCTATCTTATGAAGAATCGATACTTGCAGGAGATGTTAAATTACGCGGTAAAGTGGATAGGATTGACGTTGGGGATGAAACTTTTCGAATTATTGATTATAAAACCGGCACGAATTTACCGAAAAGAAAAGAAA
Source organism: Bacteroidota bacterium (assembly GCA_020056225.1). GTDB lineage: Bacteria > Bacteroidota > Ignavibacteria > UBA10030 > SZUA-254 > JAGVIE01. The sequence continues at coordinate 47,581 of JAGVIE010000044.1, read as the reverse complement.
TAGATCTCGGTATCAGTCTCCAGCTGCCGATATATTTGTACGCGGTTGAACATATTTTAACCTGGCAGTCCGGGAAAAAACGCCGCGGTGCCGCCGGAATTTATTATAAATTGAATTCACCGGTTAGCGAAAAACTTGGGATCGGGAGCGCACAGCATCGCGGAAAAGTATTCGAGGCAAGAAAGTCGAATCAACTACTCGATACAGACGAAGAGCTCAGCGGAATTATTACCCGGTCGATTGAGTTTGTCAACTCGTATGTTGATGAAATTGCAAACGGGAATTTTCCTGTGGCGCCGAAGGATCCCGACAAAGTATGTAAATATTGTGACTATAAAACAATATGCAGAGTACGAACTGCTGTCTCGCTCCAATCCGATACGATGACGGCTGAACAAACCGATGAGAATAAATAAAATGATTTCGTATATTAAATAAATCTTTGTTTGAATGTTGAGTACAACGAATGGCAATAATTTTAAAAAAGATAGGAATTCTTACTGGCGGCGGCGATTGTCCCGGGCTGAATGCAGTTATACGAAGTATAGCGAAACCCGCGCTATCGTTTTTCAACGCGAAAGTCATCGGCATCCTCGACGGGTTTGAGGGTTTTGTTGAAGGTCGTATGCGGGAACTTACAAGACTTGATGTCACCGGCATTGTTAATGTCGGCGGAACGATTCTCGGGACGTCTAATAAAGGCGACCCGTTTCGCTTTCCGCGTGAGAGCGCTTCAGGCATTACTATAACAGATTGTTCCGATATGGTTCTTGAAAATTATCAGCAATGGGGCTTGGATGCATTAATCGCCATTGGCGGCGATGGAACGATGAATATCGCTCATAAACTAACCGGTATGGGATTGAATATCATTGGTGTGCCCAAGACTATTGATAACGACCTCGATGCGACCGATATCACCTTCGGTCACGATTCAGCTCTTCAAATTGCAACCGAAGCAATTGACCGATTACAAACAACCGCATCATCACATCATCGCGTTATCGTGATTGAGGTGATGGGGAGATATGCAGGATGGATAGCGCTCGGCTCCGGTCTTGCGGGCGGCGCCGATGTAATTCTGATACCGGAAATTCCTTTTAAGTGGCAAACAATTTTTGATTTTGTTTGGAAGCGAAGTAAAGGCGCGCGATATAGTATCATCTGTGTCGCCGAAGGCGCTAAGCCGGCAAATGGTAACCACATTATCAAAGAAAAAGACGTAAAAAGAACTGACCCTGTCCGTTTAGGCGGAATCGGTGAGATTGTTGCATCGCGGATTCAGGAAGAAACGAAATTAGAAACACGCGTTACTGTACTAGGACACACACAACGGGGTGGAAGTCCGACGGCATTCGATAGAATCCTTGGAACAAAATTTGGAGCCATGGCACTGCAGGCGGCTTCACGAGGAGAATTTGGATGTATGGTAAGCTTGATAGGTCGGGATGTGGTAACGGTAAAACTTGAAGACGCTATTCGACGTCAGAGGCTCGTTCCACCGGATTCGCAGATGGTTATTGCCGCCCGCGCTGTCGGAGTTTGCTTCGGAGATTGAGAAAATTGATGCATTGATTCATTGAAACATTTAATCATTTAAACAATGAATCAATGATAAAATGATACAATGATAAAATCTAATCTGATATCAAATAGTAAGATTATAGATCCTGATTTTTTGCTCTTTGCCTATGCCTCGGGTTACTTTCCTATGGCTGAATCACGTCAAGGTGATATTTGGTGGCATTTTCCCGATCCGCGTGCGATTATTCCGATAGATGGTTTAAAAATTACTCGAAGCTTGCACCAGACGATAAAGAAAAAATTTTTTCAGATTCGGATTAACACTGCATTCGAAGAAATCATGCATCAATGTGCGAAGCGGGATGATACATGGATATCCAATGAAATTATACAAAGTTATGTCCAGCTTCATAAACTCGGTTTTGCACACTCTGTCGAGGCTTGGAAGGACGATTCCCTCGCCGGTGGATTATACGGTGTAGCTTTGGGGGCGGCATTTTTCGGTGAGTCGATGTTCAGCCGGGTGCGGGATGCATCGAAAGTGGCTCTTGTTTATTTAGTTGATAAACTTCGCGCCGGAAAATTTGAATTGCTCGATACTCAATTCAATACTCCTCATCTTGCGCGATTAGGAGCGATAGAAATACCACGGGAAGATTATCTGCGCCTCCTAAAAAAAGCGGTGGTCAAACGGCGATCCTTTCCCGATTGAAATCGTGTGAATTTGTTTCTATATTCTCTTACGAACGGCATCAATAACTTCGCGTTAATGTTTGACGATATGACTAAATTGGAGCATATGATATGGCAAAACCAGATGAAATAATTCAGCGGGCGAAAAAAGCCGCGGCGGCGTTCAGGAAATTGAATCAGAAGCAAACTGATCAAATAGTCAGAGCGGTTTACCTGACGGCGATGGACAATCGCATACATCTCGCGAAAATGGCTGTCGAAGAAACAGCACTTGGAGTTTGGGAACACAAGGTCATAAAAAATGTTATAGCGAGTCAACTTGTATATGAGCAGATAAAAAACCAGAAAACAGTCGGCATAATATTCGAAGATCCGTTTTCCGGAATATTAGAATTAGCTGAACCGATCGGTCCAATCCTCGGTCTCGTACCGGTAATCAATCCGACCTCCACGACGATTTTCAAAATTCTCATATCGATGAAGACGCGCAATCCAATCATAATAAGTTCGACTGCATCCGCTAAAAATTGTGTCGGTGAGACGGCTCGAATTTGTTATGAAGCCGCCTGCAATGCCGGAGCGCCGGAAAACTGTATTCAATGGCTTACCAAGCCGAATATGCTGACGACTAAAGAATTGATGAGCCATCATGGATTGGCATTAATCTTAGCTACCGGAACAGGTGAAATGGTAAAGGCAAGCTACAGTTCCGGTACTCCAACGATAGGAATTGGCGCTGGAAACGTCCCGGTGTATATCGGAGCGTCGGCGGATATTCCGTTTGCTGTTAGAAGTATTCTGATGTCAAAAACTTTTGATAACGGCTCGATTTGCGCCAGCGAGCAGGCGATTGTTGTTAAGAAAGGTATTGCAGATAAAGTAAGGGAAGAATTTAAAAATCAAAAAGCGTATTTCCTTAACGCCGAAGAAATTGAAAAAGTCGGGAACATTGCGTATGATAAAAATCGCGGATTGATGTCGCCGGTAATTGTGGGTCAGCCGGTTCAAAGAATTGCCGAGATGGCAAACTTAAAAGTACCGGACGATACAACTGTTCTTATAGCAGAACTGAATGAAGTCTCCAGAACTTGTCCGCTCTCCGCGGAAATTCTTGCGCCTATACTTGCTTTCTATATCGAACAGGATTTCGAATCGTCAATCGACCGGTGTATCGAGATTACAAAGTTCGGGGGAATAGGTCATACCGCCGTGATTTATTCCAACAACCCGGAAAGGATCGAGTATTTTTCAAACTCAGTCGATGTTGCCAGGATTCTAGTGAACACGCCGTCTACACAGGGTGCGTTGGGCGGGATGTTCAATACACTTTCTACTTCATTTACGCTTAGCTGCGGTTCAGGCGGAAAAAACAGTACGACCGATAATATCTCGACTCGACATCTGTTGAATATTCACCGTATCTGCCGTCGTCGTATCAATGAAAAGTGGCTGAACATCGATGTGAATAAATATCTTAATGAAGCATTGACGGCAATCGATCTGGAAAAAGAGTATAGTAAAAATTCGTAGGTATAATATGATTGGCAGAATAGGCGCGGTATTTTTTCTTCTTGCCGGAATTTATCTTCCGGCTTTGTCTCAGCACGATGACATTGCAAAACAACAGATATCCTCGCTTTTGGAGCGGCAGAAAGACGCGTGGAATAATGGCGATATCAAAAATTATATGAATGATTACTGGAAATCCGACAGTCTATTGTTTACAAGCGGCGGAAATATCCAGCAGGGATGGAATGCAACTTACGAAAAATATAAGAAGAGCTATAATTCTAAAGAGAAAATGGGAGAGTTGAAATTTACGGAATTGGAAATAAGATTATTATCAAAAGAATCGGCATGGATTTTTGGACGCTGGGAATTGAAACGGGAAAAAGATAATCCGAAAGGTGTATTCACGCTCATTTTCAGAAAGTTTAAGGATGGTTGGAAAATCATCCATGACCACACGTCAAGTAAAAATTAAAAATGCAAAAATGAAAAAAGATATTCCTGAAACTTAAAACCTAAATCTAACATCTAACATCATCATGAACTCAACATCAATTTATCAAACCAACTTTCCTTCACTCAAATTCTTAAAACGAGGTAAAGTCCGCGATATTTATGATTTAGGCGAGCATCTTCTCATAGTTGCAACCGACCGGCTTTCGGCGTTCGATGTCGTGATGCCTCAGCCGATTCCCGACAAGGGGAAAGTGTTGACGCAAATCTCCTATTTTTGGTTCGATGCTGTAAGAGACATCATTCCAAATCATATTGTTGTTTCTGATGTTGACAAATTTCCTAAAGAATGTGCGCCGTACAAAGAACAACTTCGCGGAAGAAGTATAGTTGTCAAGAAAGCCAAGCCGTTGGCGGTTGAGTGCATAGTTCGCGGATATATTTCCGGCTCCGGTTGGAATGAATACAAAATATCAAAATCAATCTGCGGTATCAAGTTACCCGATGGGTTAGTTGAATCATCAAAATTACCGGAACCGATTTTCACTCCATCAACCAAAGCAGATGTTGGACACGATGAGAATATTTCGTTCGATGAAGCCGCCGCTATTATCGGGAAGGAAGTCGCGGAGAAAGTTAAAACATATACGCTTGAAATATATAAACGTGCCGCTCGCATCGCAGAAACAAAAGGAATAATCATCGCAGATACAAAAATGGAATTCGGCTTCTTCGACAATCAACTTATTTTAATCGATGAATTATTGACGCCCGACTCATCACGCTTCTGGTCTACCACGAAATACAAACCCGGAACAGGTCAGGAAAGTTTCGATAAACAGTTTGTGCGCGATTATTTACTTTCCATCAATTTCAACAAACAGCCGCCGGGACCGATGATGCCGGATTATGTTATACAAAAAACATCCGAGTTGTACCGCGAAGCGTTGAGGAAATTGACGGGGAAGGAAGTTGAGTAGTAAAATTCGAAGCACGAAATTCGAAATACTAAACAAATCTCAAATTCGAATATTAAAACATCAAATAGATGTTAAATGCTATTTAGAATTTAGAGATTTGAATTTGTTTAGGATTTAGAAATTAGGATTTAGAAATTTTTTGAATAAAGAGAAAGCGTAATTGTGAAAATCACTGTTCGTGTTAAAACTAATGCCCGCAAGAACGAGGTGAAGCAGATTGATGAGAACAGCTTCGTTGTCAGCGTATCCGTTCCGCCGATAGAAGGCAAGGCAAACGATAAAGTGATTGAATTGCTGTCAGAGTATTTCGGAAAACCGAAGAGGTGTTTTACAATCCTTCGTGGAATAACCGGGAAAACCAAAATCGTCGACATCGCGTAGAGTCCAGTCCCCTGAGCGGACACCTGGGATTCGTTTGATACCGAAGTCCTTTCTGAGGAAAGGACTCTACCCTGCCTTGCAACCCTTCCAACCATTTCTTACATTATAACACCATTATGAAAAAAGTTAATCTTAAAGGACTCACATTGCAGGAACTGGAATACTTCGCTCTCTCCATTGGCGAGAAGAAGTTTCGCGGTAAACAGCTTTTCGATTGGTTGTACACCAAAGAAGTATCTTCATTCACAGAAATGAGTTCGCTTGCAAAGTCGCTGAGGGATAACTTGACTGAGATTTCCAAAATTGATTCTATTGGGATTGTCGATGTGCAAAAATCCTCTGATGGAACGGAAAAATTTCTGTTCCAGTTGAAAGATGGAACGAAAATCGAAAGCGTGCTGATTCCGCCAAAGATTGAATTTGAAAATTCCAAAGCTGACGATGAAGATGGACCTAAACGCCTTACACTCTGTGTTTCAACTCAGGTCGGCTGTCCGCTCGATTGTAAGTTCTGCGCAACGGGTACTATGGGTTTCATTCGCAATCTCACCACAGGAGAGATTATCGATCAAATATTACAGGTGAAAAAATATTCCGGCAAACGTATTACCAACCTTGTCTATATGGGAATGGGCGAGCCGATGCTGAATTATGATGATGTGATGAAATCAATTGAAATTGTCACTACCGGAATGGCAATAGCCGCAAAGCACATCACTGTATCGACAGTCGGGCTGGTACCTCAGATTCGGAAGATGGCAGATGAAAATAGAAAAGTAAAACTTGCCGTCTCGCTCCACTCGCTCGATCAAAGTGTGAGGGAAAAACTAATGCCCATTGCTAAACGATACAAGCTTCCGGAAATGATAGATTCTCTTCAATACTATTACCGTAAGATAAAACGCCGTCCAACATTCGAATACATTCTTTTTGATGGAGTGAATGATAGAGATCAAGACATCAAACAACTCATCAGATTATCGAAGAAGATTCCATGCAAAGTGAATATCATCCCGTTCCATGATATAGGGTTTAAGCATCCGGAAGGAATAGATTTAAAATTGCGACCGGTAAAATTATCAAAGATGGAAGAATTTGTTAAAAAACTTCGTGAGTCGCATGTAACCGTCTTCGTTCGAAGTAGTGCCGGCGAGGATATAGATGCCGCATGCGGACAATTAGCAGTAAGCGTTGAAAGAAAAAAGCGTAACTCCATTACTCCAAAATTCCATCATTCCAAATTGGAGGTTAAATGAAACATTTATATTTACCGGCTATTTTTCTTTTTTGTTCTATTATCCTATTTGCACAAATCCCTGCTGAACGCTTCGCACGCGAGCGAACCTACGATATTCTCCATTACAAACTGAACATATCAGTCGATCTAATGGAAAAAACCTGTGTCGGTGATGTGAGCATCAAGCTTGTTCCGCTCAGACCGATGTTCATTGAAGTCCTGCTTGATGCCGCCGATATGAGTATTAGCAGCGTACGGTTGGATATTCAGCAGTTACATTATGAACAGCGAGGCGAAACACTTTTTGTTACACTTGATAAACCTTATGGACTCAGCGATACTTTGAATCTAACAGTTTCATATTCAGTCAGTTCACCGAGGAAAGGACTGTATTTCGTAACTCCGGATAGCGGATATCCACAAAAACAATATCAGGCATGGACGCAGGGCGAGGCAGAGGACAATCACTACTGGTTTCCGTGTTACGACTATCCAAACGATTTTGCAACAAGCGAGATGATTGTAACGGTAGGCGACCGTTTAACGGCAATAAGCAATGGTAAACTCATTGAGCTAAAGAAGAATCCGAAAAATCATATAGTAACTTACCACTGGCTTGAAAGCAAGCCGCATGTTTCGTATCTGATCTCGTTGATTGTAGGCGAGTATGTTGAAATAAAGGATTCATTGTATACGCTGCCGATAAGCTATTTTGTATACAAGCATCAGCGGGATGATGCGATGCGTTCGTTTGAGAAAACACCGAAGATGATAGAATTTTTCTCGTCAAAGACCGGCTATCCATACCCGTGGGAAAAATTTTCTCAGACGGTGGTAGCTGATTTCATTTTTGGCGGACAAGAAAATGTAAGCGCCGTAACCTTGAACGATAACACGATCCACGACGCGCGCGCGCATCTCGATAACTCAAGCGACGGATTGGTAGCGCACGAGTTGGCTCATCAATGGTTCGGTGATTTGATTACATGCAAGGATTGGTCGCATGCATGGCTGAACGAGGGGTTCGCCAGCTATTTCGAAAATCTCTTCAGAGAATATGACCTCAGTAAGGATGACGCGGCAAAAGCAATGCTGGATAACCAAAACACACTTAGTAATGTCGACAGGGACAATCATCGCAGACCGACAGTTTGTAATCGATATATTAATCCGATGGATGTGTTCGATAACAGAATATATGGAAAAGGTGCCGTCGTCCTGAATATGCTTCGTGATTATCTTGGAGATGAACTGTTCTTCAAAGCTATCAATCATTATGTCGATAAATTTGCGTACCGGTGTGTAGAGACTAACGATTTCAAAAATGCAATCGAGGAAGCAACCGGATACAATCTTTATTGGTTCTTTAATCAGTGGGTATATAAAGCCGGATGTCCAACATTCGATGTTACTTCACGATGGGATCAATCCTCCCGAAGTGTTCAACTAACTGTGAAGCAAACACAGAATATCGATTCGCTGACCGGAATTTTTAAAACACCGGTTGAAATTGAAGTCTGGGTTCACGGTCAGCCAGAAACGCATCGTGTGCTGATTTCAAATGCGGAAGAAACATTTTCTTTCCCCGCTTATAGGCAGCCCGATCTTATAATATTCGATAAGGGAAGTAAAATTCTTAAGAAAGTCAATTTCCAAAAATCAACTGAAGAATGGATTTTTCAGCTTGAATACGCATCCGATGGAGTTGACCGGCTTCACGCGATTGATGAGCTTCAGTGGTACCCGGGGAATGATTCTGTAGTGGATGCTTTGAGCAGGGCGGCGTTAGAAGATAAATTCTGGGCTGTACGGAGCGATGCGGTCTGGGCATTGGCAGGCGCTAAACAATCGTGGATTAGAGATACACTCATCGTAGCATACGGTGACCGTGATGCGCGTGTGCGAACGGCTGTGGTCGGATCGATGGGCAAGTTCAAAAGCGAACAAGTTCTCGGAACATTACAACATGCTTTCGAGAAAGATTCCAGTTATTCTGTTTCTTCAGGAGCGCTTCAATCGTTGGTGATGCTGGATTCAACGAACAGGAAATCGTATTTAGAAAAAGCGTTGCAACAAGATTCACATAATGAAATTCTGCGGCGGACTGCTCTCAACTTGTTGTCTCAGCAAAAAGATGAGTATGCCCTACAGGCTGTTACATCCTATACGAGATATGGCATTGAGCAGAACTTACGAATCCAGGCAGTTAATATTCTTGCTTCAAGTTGGAAAGAGCGAGACGATGTCTTATATTATCTTATCAAGTCGCTGAAAGACCCCAGTTTTTATTTCCAGCGTGCCGTTATTCGTGTTTTAGGCGAAATCGGCGATGCCAGAGCCGAAGAGCCGCTTCAAAAATATGCCGCCTCTGCAACAGACAGTCGGATTACAAAAGATGCAAGAGACGCAATAGATAAAATTCAGGAAAGGGAAAAAGATAATGAGGACAAGGATAACTAAATGAGATTGATACTGTTTGGACCTCCGGGTGTTGGAAAAGGCACTCAAGCGAAATTACTATCTGCAACCCTGAACATACCACAGATTTCAACGGGCGATTTGCTCAGGGAAGCGATTGTCAAAGATACAGAACTCGGCAGAGCGGCAAAGGCAATATTAGATGGAGGACAGCTTGTATCCGATAGCATTATGATTGGAATTATTAGGGATGTGTTAAAATCAGAACAATGCAAGAACGGTTTTATCCTCGATGGCTTCCCAAGAACTATTCCACAGGCAGAGGGGTTATCTTTCCTGCTGGCGCAGTTAGGTTTGAACATTGATTGTGTCATTAGCATGGAGGTTGATGAAACGGAAATCATAAGACGGCTGGGGAAAAGATCGAGCTGCGACCAGTGCGGGAAAATTTTCGGTATAGAGACAATAAAAGATAAAACAAAATGTCCGAATTGTGGCGGGCAATTGAGCCAACGGGATGACGATAACCCGGATACAATACGAGAGCGGCTTCTGGTTTATGCACGATCAACAGAGCCGGTTAAGCGGTATTATCAGAAGATTGGATTGTTGAAAACCGTTAATGCACAGGGGAGCATCGAGCAAGTCACGCGCGATATTTTTGTATCGATAAATCATAAATGAAATTTTCATGGATTGATTATTGTCAAGCGCCGCTTATAGTTGCACACAGGGGGTCGTCTGCAATTAGGCCGGAAAACACGATAGCTGCTTTCAAGCAAGCAATAACAGATGGCACCGATGCGATTGAATTAGATATTCATCTAACGAAAGATGATGAGGTTGTCGTTATCCACGACAGTAGACTGAATCGGACAACAAACGGTAAAGGTTTAGTTAGTGACTATGATATTGCCGAACTGAAAAGGCTCGACGCAGGCAGCCGGTATCATCAGAAATTTGCCGATGAAAAAATTCCAACTCTTGCTGATGTCTTTTCCGTAATTCGGAATAAAATCGGAATTAATATCGAAATCAAAACCGAACCGGCACGCAAACAAAATCTGCTTATCGTTGATAGATGCATCGAATTAGTCGAATCCTTTCGTCTTATTAAAAACGTTCTCATATCATCGTTTCACCATCCATTCATTGAGCGTGTTAAAGAGGTAGATCAACGAATCGCAACGGGTTTTCTTTATTCTCCTTTTCGTCGTAAGCTTAAATCGCCGGTTAAATTTACGAAGTCTATCGGTGCAGAGTATTTGATTACCGGCAGATCAGTAATAAGCAGGCGATTGATAGATGATGCACATAATGATGGATTACTTGTGGGTGAATATACGGTCAATACCGAGCGAGGATTTAAAAGAGCGCTGAGATTCGGCATCGATGCATTGATAACAAATAATCCTCGCAAGATCAGAGATTTGCTGTCCAATAAAAAATAAGCCCCCGATGTGGGGGCCTTAAACTTTCTTTAACAACATCACTTCGCCTTTGTTTGAATCTGTCCATAAACTTTGACCCATAAACGGAAATGTACCGGGGTATTCGTTGGTCCGACAAACATTTGCAACGCGATTCCGTTGGGTGGCGGGTTTTTCACGGCTTGCAGAACTTTACCTACCCCCTTGTTTTTGACCTCAAATCCCGGGATATTTTCAAATATTGAGCGTTCAGTTTTAAAAAGAGATAATAATAAATTGTTCATTGCTACGAGAGTATCGCCATCCACCATGAGCCGACCGGATATCTTTCCTGTATCCGGAGTTGTATTTTGATCTACCATCAACGTTAGTTTGTAAAAATTTATTTTTTCAATATCATTACCAGCAACATCTTGTAGTGATTTTGTATTCACGGTAAGTGGAGTTAGGGGAAACGGTATCTCAAGCGGATATGGTATAGGAGACGCCTGGTCAACTATAACACTTTCACTCACGCTGCTGTCAAGTATCAGTGGATTTACTCCTATCTCGCATCCGACAACAAAAATTAAAGATAGTAAGAGTACAGCTATCGAAAATACAATGTTCTTTTTCATAAAATTTTCCTTTTATAGTTTTAAGTTCTATTTCAAATTAAAATCCAAAACCGAGACCGCCACTGAACATCGTCATTGATCCAATATTAACATCGGCAAAGAGATTGAGAACAAGAAGATTCACGTTTAAACCTGCAGTAAAACGAAATTTATTTTCTCCATCCATACTAAGATTCATCTTTGTGCCTTTTGTTGCCCCGTATTCTCCCTCATATGTATAGGATACATCCATTGATGAAGTTTCGTACTGCAAGCCACCGTATACTGTTAAAACTGAAAACGTTTTACTTGCCTGTGCGCCGAAGTTAAACGTTTTCGCCTGGAAGATATCGCCGATATCGAATGTTTGATAATAAATACTTGCAGCAACATCAAGGGGAACAACCGGAAAATAATGACTGACATTATGCCGACCACCAATTCCAAAGAGCGTCACCTTGGGAAAATCTCCAATTTTTGGAATCGGAGCATAACGGATTACCACTTGTGAGTAATATACATCTCCGATTGTCAATTGTGGAGATGCGAACAAAACGTAATTTGTTTTCACCTGACCGTTTTGGAATTGATATTCCATCCCTGGGGCAGGACCAGGAACAGTAGAGCCAAGACCGCCAAAAATAGTTGCTGTTTCCGTTAATGAACCGTCAATTGGGCTGGTCGCCTTGTATTTTTTTTCGTCATCACCAATCAATGTTGCCATACCAACGATGTCGAACTTGAGCGTGAAACCCAGTTCGCTGATGCTTGCTGAATGGTATAAGCCGGAATTTAAATTAGCACCGAACGATGTTACCATCGGTTGAAGATATCCTTTTGCATTATCAGATGTTAACTGTTTTACCGCATCCTCGATCGGATTTTGGGCTCGGCTGACCGTGGATATAAATAGGCACAAAAAGATTACGTAAGCAATTCCGATATATTTAAACAAATATTTTTTATCCATAGTATCTCCGTTGTTAATATATATTATATAATGTACATGAATTAGTCAATGGTTGCCGTATTTTTAGTGATCAGTATCAATAAACTATTAGATTCACGATTTCAGTAAATGTACGCAAATGCGGTCAAAAATCAAACCGGCGATTGTATCTGTGTAAAGACTTTTCTATATTCATCCATTAGTATTCTAATATCTCAATGATATACCGGTACGCAGCCAAAATATCGCCTCTTTTGTTTATTCTCCTGATAATAGTTTCATGGAGTTGTAGTCGCAGCAAAGATCAAAAAGTGTTGGAGGCTGATCGCACTCTGCATGAGGCAAGAATCTATACCGAACAGCATAAGTATCATGAGGCTGTTTTACAATTTCAGAAGTCCATTAAAATTAACACGGAGATATCGAGAGATTCAGCTTCGGGAGAATGTTATTTGCTTTTAGCGGAATGCTGGAGAGCAACCGGGCAATATGACAGCGTGCTCGGAAATTATAAGAGTGCCCTGCTTTCATTCCGCGCGACAGGAAACAAAAAGTTAGAACGCCGCGGAAAAATTATTCTTGCAGAATATTATCTCTTAATGAACGAAAATACCGAAGCCGCCGCGCTCGCAGTTGATGCAGCGGCAACCGCGAAGGTATTTTCCGATCCATTAGATGAGTATCGCGCGCTGTCGCTTGCGGCAAAAGCATACCACAACAACGCCCAGTATGATGATGAACTTTATAGACTTATATCATTAATGATGATAGACAGCGCACATTATGAATCCCGCGGCAAACTGGATTTGATGCGTGCGCAGGTTGAATCGTATGAATCTTCAAACCGGCACGATCTGGCTTCATTGATTTATATAGACCTGATATCGCGGGCATCATCGATGAAAAATGATTCGGCTCTTGTTCAGGCATATTTCTCGTGGGGATTAATTCAGCAAAAATCGGGACATCGTGATAGCGCATTACGCGCCTTCTCGCTTGCAGTGAGTAAAATGGATGATGGAATGAACCGGACGATTCGGACGGACATACTAACCTCTCTCGGGTGTCTGGCATATCGATCAAGGCATTTCGATAATGCAAGAATGTATTTCGGAGACGCGCTGATACTTGCAAAGCAATCGAACAATCCTGTGAAGGAGAATTTACTGCAATCGATTCTTGTAGCTTGTGATTGGAAATTGAGCGGTGAGAAATCGTCGAAACTCATTCCCGAATTTCTGAAACGCACAACCGATATCTTTTCAAACTGTCTGCAAAATAATTATCGTACCGGAGAAGCATTTGTTCAGTATATTCACGCAACCATTAAAGAAAAAAGTGGAGATACTGCCGACGTATTACCGCGTTATTTACGAGTCATGCAGATATATGATGAAACCGGATGGTTAACCGTAGACCGGAGTACTGATGCAGAGATTGTTGATGTGTTCATGGATGGTGAATCTTCGGGATGGTACGATCCTCTATTAAGATATTACTGTATTCACGATAATGTGAATGAGATATTTTATATCAACGAAAAAAAGAACCTACATGAATTGGTCCGGTTTTTCTCGCGGCTTAAAATCAAACTGGCTGATGACAGGACTAACCAAGCAATCGCGATGGTGCAATGGAAGTATAACGCCTTGAAAGTATTGGAAGGAGATATTCTTGCAGAAATATCTGCCGGTAAGAATCAAGATTCCGTACGTTTGAAGATGCTCACACAGCTTCTGTCGCAAAAGCGTACAGACATATTGACTTCGGTTAGTGAACTTACGCTTCCAAATTTCCGATGTCTGCTCTATCCTGATCCGCCGAAGTTATCCCTGATTCAAGACTCATTACAATCTGATTGCGCGCTCATTCAATACATTCCATTATCGGACAGAATATACACACTCGTTGTTACGCATGATTCTGCATTTGTCCATGCAAGAGAAATTACATACTCACAGATCATCGGATATACCGGAGAATTTAATAAATTATCCGGTGATTTCGACCAGAGCGAAGAATCGTTTCAGTCTGATAAATCGGCAACTATGTATAGGGTTGATGATCTTGCCGCAAAGCTTGGCGGGATTTTGATTGAACCGATTCTTTCTTTGTTTAAGAATATCTCAAAAGTTTATGTCGTATCTCCGGAAGAGTTCGGCTGGCTGCCTATTCATGGATTGAGAATCAATGGTCAACCCGTAATAGAGCGCCTTAGTATCAATTATCTGCCAACGTCTGCGGTATTGTTGTTTTCTCATAAGAATGAGAGCGTTATCCAAAATGTGATCGGAATTGGAAATCCGGGTTCAACAAATTGGGATGTTGAGTACGAGTTAAAAGATATCCGCAGTTTTTTCGAGAAAGCAAGAATGGTTTTCGAGGAATCGTCACCGTTCAATTATCTTGATACAGCTTCCTGCGACTTGCTGCATTTTGCCGCCGAGTTTAATAGTGATACTAAAGTTCCGAATAATTCGGTAATAGTTTTATCCGATGTGAAGAAACTTTACGGAGGTATTGATGTTCCGCTTGGCAACTTTCTTGCCAGCCCGCCGCAAGCGATTATTTTTAGCAATGTATCGACCCGAGCCGGAGGATTTTGGCGTTACGCACCGCTTGCATTCCTTGCAAACGGTACACCGACTGTGATCGCAACGATGTGGCGGGGGGACAGAAAAGCAAAAAAATATTTCGGCGAGATGTTCTATACAAGTTTAATAGCCGGGCTTCCTGTATCACAGGCATACCATGATGCGGTCGGCGCAATGGAAAAGAAGCCTGAATTTTCCCGGTTTCATAGATGGGGATTGTTCTATAGATTTGGAAAGTAGATTTAATATTAAAAAAGCCGACTTTTGCTATTGAGCCGGCTCTTACTTAATCCACATTACACTAATCCAATTTAGGTTATTCTCTTTTAATCTTCACACTTCCCAACCCCGCTTCGATATGCAGGTTGATTTTTCCGTTTGTGTTATAATAATTTTTACTAAAATAATTATTCTCTTCTTCTTCTTTAAAGTCATTCGGCAAATCAATCGATGCAACCCAGCTTTTCTCGTAGTAAACTTTTACACCTATATCATCAGGTATCGAGATTGTGATCGATCCTAATCCGACCTGAATATCGGCATCAACTTCTTTATCGAGTGTCCCGCCGAAATCGAGCAGATAACTTCCCACACCGCCTTCGAATTTCAGATGGTCGAAGTTGGCGTTGCAAAGTCCGTATCCCTTGAACTTACTCAAACCTGTTTCTATATTAAGATTTTCGATTTCACCTTTATTGGGTTTATCGAAATTCATCGTAACCGAGCTTGCGCCTGTAGAGATATTCAAATCATTAACTGTTAATCCGGTGAAATCAAGATCACCTTTTCCCATACCGAGTTCAATCTCAAACGAAATAGGGATCGCATCGGTAAAGCGCATGTTCCAATTATTATCTTCAAAACCGCTAATATGGAGTGAGCGGCTTTTCCCGCGTCTTGATTCGTGCGTTGCCGCTTCGCTTGTATTAATATTAAGATAACCGATCTCATCGCGGTTCGAATAATCGATAAATTCAGTCAAATCATTTTTTAGGTTAGCATCGATATCTACCTGAAGGATTTGTCTCGGATTTCCACGTTCAATCCGGATATTCCCGAATCCTGCTTCTAAATTTACCTTCAACTCCTGTTCATCTGTTGCGGGAATTTCTTTGTGGTATTTGTTAGCATATTTAAAGGTGAAACCGGCAAGGATGATAGTCGATACGATAACCGTGATAGTGATAATATTTTTATAGTTCTTTAAGATCATAATTGCTCTACATACCATTACGAATTGTAAGTCGGAATTGTTTCAATAATGTGAGATTTTATCGCGTAAGTATTTGTTTAATAATTCACGGGCGCGGAAAATATGTGCTTTTATCGTCCCGATAGGCAATTTTAGCATCTTAGCAATTTCGCTGTAATCCAGTTCCTCGTTGTGGCGGAGAATGATGACCCGCTTATATTTTGCGGGTAATTGGTTTATTGCCTCCTGTATCAGGTGGTAACGTTGCCTCTGGATTATGTATTTGTCGGGTTCATAAGTGGAATCGGGTAATTCGTAAGTAGAATCGCTTTCTTCCATCGCGATCGGTTTATCAATTGAAAATGTGTTTAATTTTTTCTTGCGGATATAATCGATACTGCTGTTAGTAGCGATTTTATACAGCCAGGTTGAAAACGCATATTCTTCATTAAAGTTTTTTAGCGATGCAAATGCCTTGATAAATACTTCCTGTGTAAGGTCTTCGACCTGTTCTCTGCGGTGGATGATTCGGTAAATCAGATTTGAAATCTGGTCATGATATTTTTTCATTAATCTCTTATAGGCGGTTTGGCTGCCCTTAAGAGCCGCATGAATAAGCGCTTTGTCATCTTTCCTTGAATCGATCTTCGCCTGTGATAACGGTTGAAGTTGAATGGAATGCAATGTCTTGGACGGTTTTTTCCCGTGGCGCAGTGATTTCTTCTTCGTTTGAGGCATCAGCTATTTAATTGTTTCAAATATGGTTAACATAGTAAAAAATAGAGAGAGAGGCAACAAAAGAATTTGAATAATAAGAAGAATTTGGTTAACTTGAAGCATTCTAACACAAAAACCCATCAAGAATGCTTATAACCTTCGAAGGAATCGATTACTCAGGTAAGAGTACACAGGCGAAACTGCTCGTGGACCGTTTGGAAAAACATGGGAAGGAAGTCGTTTTTCTTCGCGAACCCGGTGGAACGTCTATCTCGGAAAAAATCCGTAATATCCTTTTGGATAAAAAACATCTGGAGTTGAAACAGATAACCGAATTGTTCCTGTTTTCTGCGGCTCGCACTCAATTGGTTAACGAAGTTATACTTCCCGCACTCCAAGCGGGGAAGGTAGTTGTTTGCGACAGGTTCTACGATTCAACAACAGCGTATCAGGGTTATGGACGGGGTATCAATCTTAATGATATTCAAGCCATCAACCGCATCGCTACATCAGGAACAAAACCCCGCATGACTTTTTTCATCGATATAGAAATCGATGAAATATTCAGGCGGCAAATCGCCGCCGGTCTTTCTGCAGATAGGATGGAATCCTCCGGCAGGGATTTCTTTGAGCGCGTTCGTAATGGGTATTGGAGGTTGGCTGAAATGGAATCGGACAGATTTATTATTGTCAGCGGCAAACTGCCGGCTGATGAAATTCACAGAGAAATTTGGGACATTGTTAAGAAGCAAATTATCTAAGACGGAGATTTACATGAAATATTTTTTTTCAAACGAAAAGAAAATTCTGGCTGTTACTATTGTTCTTACAATTGTAGCTTCGTGTTCTTTTTTAGTAGGATTCACTCTTTCAGATCAGGAATATTTTTTCAAGATAAATAAAAGCATCGATATTTTCGGCCGTGTGTACAGAGAAATAACGATGAATTATGTGGACGAAGTCGACCCGGAAAAATTTATGGAAGCTGGAATCGATGGGCTTCTCGGCACGCTCGATCCCTATACTAATTTTATCAGTGAGAAAGAGGCGGATGAAATAGAGTTGATTACGGTTGGCAAGTACGGCGGTATCGGTGTTACGATCGGTGTGCGTGACGGCTACATAACAATATTATCGCTTATGGAGGGATACTCCGCGCAAAAGCAGGGCATTCAGCCGGGCGATCGCATATTAGAGATCGATGGCGTTCCCGTGACCGGATCAAAACCGGAAAATATTCGCTCAATGACGCGAGGAGAGCCGGGAACAGAATTACATCTGAAGGTTGAACGCGATAGTGAACCGAAACTGCTCGAATTTGTGGTGGTGCGCGAGGAAATCCAATTGAAAAATATAACGTATGCCGATTTTGTGCAAGATGGTATTGCATATATTCGGCTCGATCGTTTTTCGCGAGGCGCAGGTGATGAATTAGGATTGGCAATCAAAGATCTGAAGCTCAAAGGTCCTATTAAAGGTGTTGTGCTCGATCTTAGAAATAACCCGGGCGGTCTTTTAGATGTTGCCGTGAATGTTGTTGAAAAGTTTGTAACGAAAGGTAGCCTTGTAGTCAGCACGCGTGGTCGGGGGCAAGATTCAGAGAAGAAATTTTTCGTATCAACCGACCCTATGTTGCCGGAAGTCCCGCTTGTTGTTCTCGTTAACCGCCAGAGCGCGAGTGCGAGTGAAATCGTTGCCGGAGCGATTCAGGATTTAGATAGAGGGATAATCCTCGGCACAAGATCGTTCGGCAAAGGGCTTGTACAAACGATTACGCCGCTTGTGTACAATACGCAATTAAAAATTACAACTGCTAAATATTACACGCCGAGCGGAAGATGTATACAGGAAATTGATTATATGCACAAAAATAAGGATGGGGTTTTTGCGACAACCCCTGATAGTCTTAAGAAAAAATTTAAAACCCTCAATGGACGTCTTGAGCTGGAAGCCGGGGGAATTCTTCCGGATACTATCGTAACGGAACCAGAGCACAGCGCGCTTTACAATGAACTTATCCGTAAATCGATGTTTTTCAAATTTGCAAACGGTTATGCGTCTGCCCATAAAGAAATGCCTTCCATGTTATCTGACAGTTTGATTAATAATTTTCAGCAATTCCTGACAAGCCAGAAATTTATCTATCAGGATGAAGTGGAAACAAAGTTAAAAGAACTTTGCGATCTCTCTGAAAAGTGTAAATACAGTGAATCTGTACGCAAGGAAATAGATCAGTTGAAAAATGATCTTACTGCTGATAAGGAAAAAAATCTTGTTAGGTATAAAGATGAAATTCTATCAACATTGAAGCCTGAAATAGTCAGCCGCTATCGAGGTGAAAAGGGACGCATTGAAGAAACTTTGAAGAGCGATAATCAAGTAATCGCGGCTATAGGATTGCTTCTGAATGGCGAAGAATATAAACATCGGTTAAATGTTCGTTAGATCGTGTTAATTTCCTCAGAGGGTTTGTCTTTGGAGGTTTTTGAGCGGTACTGCCGGGTACCCGAGTTCCATTAATTTGCCTTGAATCAGGAGCAGCATACGGTTGAAATCGCAGCGCTCGTGCACGAAATCTACTTCATCGGAAGGAATTACGAGTAGGGGACCAAGATTGTACCGTCGGATCCAATCTTTGTAATGCTCGCTTAATTGTTCGAGGTAACTTTTTGGTATACTTTGTTCGTAATCTCTGCCGCGGTGCGCGATTTGTTTCAGCAATGTTTCGATGCGTGCATCGAGAAATATAAGCAGATCCGGCGGCTGAAGGTACTGCATCATAACTTTGTACAGCTCAACGTAATTCGTATAATCTCTATTGTCCATCTTGCCGATAAGCGATAAATTTTTTGCAAAAATTTCAGCATCCTCATAGATTGAACGATCTTGGATGACGCTTTCCGTTCCCTCCACAATGCGTTTATGATCGTTGAATCGTTTTGAAAGAAAATACACCTGAAGATTGAATGACCAACGGTTCATATCTGCGTAAAAGTCCGATAGATAGGGATTATCTTCGACCGATTCGTAGAATGATTTCCATCCGTAATGCGAGCTGAGCATTCGCGTCAGAGAAGATTTTCCGGAACCGATATTACCTGCGACAGCGACAAATATTTTTGATTTCATACGAATCGAATATATAAGATTAATGGTACATTTCCAAAAAATATTTATTTTTTAAGAAATTCTATGGCTTGAGGATTACCGAACCTTGCCGCTTGCACGATGAATTCGACGGCTTGCTTCTTATTGCCTTTCTCCATAAATACATTTCCAATATTATACAATGCCTCGGCGTAAGAAGTATCGAGCTTTATTGCCCGTTCAAACAGAATGAGGGCAGTGTCGATTTTTCCTTGTTGTGCATATACACTGCCGAGATTATTGTATGCACGCGAGGATGACGAGTCGGCAAGAATTGCCTTCAAATAAAAATTCTTCGCTTTATCTAACTTTCCATCATGGAAATATTTGTTGCCACTATTGACGCACACACTTGACAGAGCGTAGCGAACGCTGTCGTTCGAAGGATCAGCCAACGCCCAACGCTCGTATGTTTTTATTTTTCGATCATAATCATTCGAAGCATAAAGATTTGTTACCTCAAGTTCATTGATATATGCTCGGGGATCGTATGGATAAATACGAGAGTACCTATCCCATACATCGAGCTGCCCGAGAGTATCATCCTGTGATTCATAGTAGCGGAAAAGACGGAGTGCGTGAGTGTAATTGCCAAGGTGTGACAGGATATGAGGGTTCCAAAGCGATTGGAACCGACGTATGCTGGATTCCTTCGGAGCGTTTACAGCGAACCAAGGCAGAGAGTGAAGTAATGAAACACAAATTATTAATGAAAAGATTTTGGCAGTCAGTTGATTTTCCCGCTGGAAAAATAAAACCGTAGCAAACAAAGCAAGTAGAAAAAACTGCCCGGCGAACGCATCCCAATCACTAGCGTTTCCCTGTTCAAGTTTAGAAACGAGGTAATAAAGAAAAATCGGTATGAGCGCTATTGTAAACCACAGGTTAAGCGGATTTCCGAAGAAACTTTCTTCTTTATAATATGATGCCCATATTATAATAATCAGTATTGCAAATGGCGACATCATTATAAAGTAATTGGCGATATCAACAAAATGATAAATTGAAAATATTGTATAGGCTTGAGAATAAGAATTAATGGCAGATATATTGCCCGTCAAAGAGAGAAAATGGCTGACCGGGCTTATATTGATTAATCGCTCCATGTCAAATTCAGCGGCGACGAGCGTAATCAATAAAATGATTAACGCGCCGGCAAAACCAATGATAACTTCTTTAATTCTCTTCTCTTTGTATTCGAGATATGCAAGATAGATTACGGCGGGTCCAAGAAGACCGTTAATGTAATGACTGAATGTTAAAAGAAGCCAGATAATTGGTACGTAATAAAAAGGAAGTTTATGTTGAAGAGTCGATATGGAAAATAATATGAAAAGAACGAGCAGAAGAGAAGAAACCGCATATACTTCGATGTAGCCGAAATAAAATTCCATGTATGGTAAAGTCGTAAGAAATACGAACGTCATAAACTTGTGGAGCGGTGACGAGAATATGCGCTTAACCAAATAATATGTTCCGATGATGAACAGGATTCCTAAAATGATATCTATGATAAAGAAAGATGCTGATAATTGTGAATAATCCAGGGAGCCTATCATTGTGACCGCATAATAAAGCACGTACATCGAGAGAGGTTCATGCCAGGGGGCGAGGTAGGAAACTCCGGAAGCAAAACTCCTGAAATTATAAATCATATTGAAGCTATCCCCGAGTACCGAAGCATTGATTCGGAAAACAAAAGCGAAGACAATGAACATAAATATCGTCGATGCAAGAAATGTGTACGGTTTATTTTCCATTAACGCTGATCCGGCTGAAACTAATCTCTCCAATCTTCCAGAATAGAAAAGAAGAAAGATAACGCAGGCGAGCAGTATATATATAATGAAAAAGAATGGCGGGAGGAAACCGAGAAAATGAAATCCCCAGTTCATGCTGCCCGGGAAAAAATAGCCGAGTATGTTAAGTCCGATAAGGCTGAATGATGTAATGACTGTGTAGCTGAGTATTTTCTTTTCCATAAATTAAGTTATTTAATATTATTGAGTTGCTTTAGTTTTTCTTGAGCAGGAGCGTTGCCGAGTCGTGCCGCCTGCTCATAATATTCGTATGATTTTTTATTGCTGTGTTTTTCGTAGATACTTCCCATATTAAAAAACGGATCCGGGTATGCCGGATTGAGTTTGATTGCTTTTTGAAACAATTCAATTGCCTTTTCAAGATTTCCTTCGTTAGCGTAAATGCTTCCGAGGTTATTATATGCGCGGTCGAATGTTGAATCTAATATAACAGCTTTTTCGAAATAAATTTTTGCCTGACGCTGATTGCTATTCCCAGAAAAATAATTACCCGCATCCAGGCAAAAACGCGAGTATTCAACCGTTGCGTTAGTGTCATTCGGATTTGTGCTCAGCCACCGGACATATGTCTCTGACATTCGGGCGAAACCGCCGGGTCCCAGATAACGCAAATTTGTAACGATGTTACGGTATCCCCTTGGATCTGAAGGAAATGCCTGACTGTATTTTTCCCATGAGTCCACCGCGGCTGGTTTATTATTTGTTTGGTGGTAATATAAAGCAAGATGCAACGTGGCGCCGTAAAAACCGAAATTCCCGACCGTTCGTTTATCAAGAAGAGTTTGATAACGCTGTATACTTGCCTCTGACGTTGAATTAAGCGAGATAAAATTCAGCCCGTTCAGGAAAGAAAAAATTATTACAAGCGACAATATACCGGACATCTCAGTTATTTTTGCTCTGAGAAAAACATAAATGCTGAATAATACTACGATGAAAACAAACGGCGCAAGAACATCCCAGTCCTTTGCGGCGCCAAGGTCAAATTTGATTGTGCATAGAAGTATAATGAGCGGTATAATGGCTGCGACAAAAAATTTATATTCAACAGATTTTGTGAATGTTGCCTTATTTTTTCCCAATGATAACAGCAAGAGAAGAATAGAGAAGGGGCACATTAACACGAGAAAGTTTAATAGATCGAGGAGATGATATCCCGAAAAAAGAGTATAAGCGGTTGAATATGCTTCTTCCGGATTGTTTAGGTTAAACACGGGTAAAAAATGACTGTGAGGAACGGAGGAGGAAAACTTATCAACGTCGAAATTAACCAGGGCAAGAAGTCCAACAAAAATAATCGCTGCTGCGCCGAAACCAAATATGAGTCCGCGAATGCCGCGGGATCGATATTCGTGATATGCTATATATAACAGCGACGGAAAAAGCGCCAGAGACAAATAATGGCAAAGAACCATCACCAAGAAAACAACGGCAACGTACGGAAAAGGTATTTTCTTTTTTAAGTAAATGACAGCGGTGAGTGTATATACGGCAACGATAAACAATATGGCGGCGTATGTTTCCACATATCCAAAAAATAATTGTATGTATGCCGGCGTCAACAGGTATAGGAAGGCAAGAAATTGATGCTGACTATCTGAAAATAAGTTTCTGACAATTAAAAAGACTATTACAATAAAACCGATTCCCAATAATAAATCAGCTGTCAGAAAAACTTGCAAAAACTCTTTATATGTTGAAACACCGAACAGATCCATCATATTGAAATAAAAAGATGTCGCCAGAGGTTCATTGCGATAGTAGAGCGGTGCTGTATTGCGTAATGCCTCTGAAATATTTTTAACAAGGAAAAAACCATCGCCGAGGAGCGGCACTTTTACCCGAAAAAGTATCGCTGTGATTATAAAAGTAATAATAGTTATCCCAAGAAATTTGTATGGTACATCCGCCATGAAATCTGAAATCCTGGTGAGAATATTATTGATATCCTTCCTCAGGAAATGGAGAGTGCATGCGATAATAAATAGAACATAGAAGTACAGGAAGTATCTTGGCAAGAAACCGAATACATGGAACCCCCACGTCAAAGCACCAGGAAACAAGAAGCCGAGAACATATATTCCGGTCAACATACAGATAAAAATTACAGTAAAAGCTAAACTTCGATTTACCATATCAATCCTTCATATTCAAAATATTTCTTGCATTCGCTTTTCTCAACCTTGCTGCACGCTGATATGACTCGGTTGCTTTCATTTTATCTCCAATGATTTCATATGCATTACCCAGTTTTTCATGAGCATTTACATATGTAGAATTGTGTTGTATCGCTTGTTGATATAGTGTGATTGCTGTTCGCGGATTATTTTTACGAAGATAAATATCAGCAAGGTTTTTGTAACCTCGTGTGTAATTGCTATCCATCTGGATTGCTTTTAAAAACAACATCGCGGCAGAATCTAATTCATTCTTCATAATATAAATATTTCCTAAATTATTGTAGGAGCCTGGAAGAGAAGAATCCAATTGAATTGCCCTTTGAAAATGTTTAGCAGCTTTACCGAGATTATTGAGATTCATTTCGGCATTTCCTGCAACTATACAAAAATTAGCATGTTGTTTACTAATATTGATATTCTCAGGATCTATCTTCAGCCACTGTTCAAATGCCATATCGATCTTATCGTAGCCAGTTACTCCCAATTCCCAATACGACTTGGCGAGTTTTTCATATCCCTTTCCATCATTTGGATAACGTTGAACATATTGATTCCATACTTCGACCATCTTATCGATGTTTTTTGTATGAAAATAGTACATTGAAAGGTGAAAGGTCGATTGATAAAACCCTTCGCGTGCCATAGTGCGCTGATCCATGATTGTCTTTATTCGGTTAATGTTCGGCTCAATGGTTGAGTTGAGATAGAACCATGGAAAAGAAGTTAAAACAGTCATCGTCATCGTGAGGAAAAGGATTTTTTCTTTGTTTGCAATCTGAGCGGTTATGAACATTACAATAGCAACGAGATTAATTACAAAAAAATATGAAGCTGATATATCCCAATCTTTCACCGCCCCCAGATCATATTTGATTATAATTAAGAAAAATATAATTGGAATAACACAAAATAATAAAAACTTTATAACAATCGATTTAAAAACAACACGATTCTCAGCAACAATCGACAATGTGATGAGAAAAAATGAAAATGGAGAAAGAAGAACAAAAAGATTGAATAGATCAATTAGGTGGTAGTAAGAGAATATTGTATATGGCTGGTAGCCGTCGTTTATTTGCCGAAATGATAGATATGGTGCATGAGAAATATTTCGTGATAGACGATTAACATCAAAATGTAATAAAAATAATCCTAGCAGAGTAATGCCAACTGAGATTAAAACCCCTATCAAAATTTGTTTTATCCCGTGTCTTTTATACTCAAGAAAGCAGAGATAGCATATTGCAAATCCAAGCATTAGTGAAAGAAAATGAGCATACACGAGTATAGTGAAAACCGGTAGAATCAGATAGAATGGGATTTTTCCCTTCAGTACCAATACAGAGATAAGAGTAAAGATAGAGAGGAGAAACAAAACAAGAGCGTATGTTTCTACATACCCGAAAAAAAGCTGCATGTACGGTGCTGTTGATATATATACAAAAGATAAGAACTGAATTCGCGGATTATCTATAATATTTCTTGAAATAAAAAAAGTTGTTATAATAAAACCTATCCCAAGCGTAATCTCCCCTATAAGAAAAGCAGTTAGAATGTCTGGAAAAATAGTTGTTCCGAGTATTTTGACGCATCCATAAAAGAATATTAGTGATAGTGGTTCTGGAAATAATTCAGTTAAAGGATGAATACCCCGGAATATGTTATCAAAAATATTAATTATAACGAACCCATCACCGAGCAGGGGTACTTGAACACGAAACGCCAATGCCGCGCAGATGAAAACACAGACAACAAGACTAAGAAATAGAACCGGATTCAGAGCAAATTTTATTGAAAACCATTCCAGCGGTTTTTCGAATAACCCATTTGAAACAAGAAAAATTGCTATACCTGTAATAAATAAGTAAAAAATAATGAAAGTTGTCGGTAAGAAAGCGAACGAATGAAAGCCCCATGAAAAAACATTCGGTGCTGCATATCCGATAATCTGAAGCCCTAGTATAAAAACCGATAATGAAATTGTCGCAACTAAAAATCGTTTTTCCATGCTCTCAAGAAAGTTTTTCTTTTACATATCTATTTACTTTTATGCACCATATTGAGTATCTGTCTTAAACCAGCTTCATTAACATGGAGCAGATCAACTTTAGGTAGTCGGGGCGTTAATTCAATCCAGTTTGGATCAGCATCGAACACTTGTTTGAACAATTGAAGAGACTCGTCCAGTTTTCCCGCGTTCACAAGAGCGACGGCGTGCCAGTATTTCATTTCAAGATTTTCGGGTATCATTCTTTCAGCAGTGCCATATTCGCGAAGCGCACCGTCGATATCATTTTTCTCAACCGCAAGATCGCCGTTATTCATGTGCTGGTATGCACGATGGACATTTACAAGCCGCCGCAATTCTTTTAAAGGTTCGGGATGATCTTCCACGCGCAAATCCATAATGCGATCACTCCACGGTTTGCCTGAGGATTTCGCACTCACAATCAAAATCGCTGCCGATTGTTTTCCGCGGATATCTCCGCCAACTTCCTGTGCCGCGTCGAGCGCGGCAAGCATTCGGTCAGCGAGATCGCCTTTCGTCTCGCGGTACGCTTTTGCCATCGAGGGCCAGACTTTATCGTTCATCATGAGGTTTGCCTGAACAGTAAACTGCTCACCCTCAACATGACCCGCCGCATGAATGCATTTCTTTCCTGTATGTACTGCAACAGTCCCATATGCGTCTAACATTGCTACCTGCCGGACTTCTCTGCCCGGATCGGATGCGAGAATTCCTGCCAATGCTTGTCTTGCAGTTTTTCCGGCACGCATTAACTCCAAGCCGAGCGGACCATATGCCGGATCGGCGAATGATTGTGTTGCAACAACACCGACTCCGGCTTCTCCCCATACAACGATTGAACCGACAGAAAACCAATGCGATTGAACTGCAACACCCATTTCGCCCGTTAATGAATCCCTGGCAACAATCGAGTATGTATGTACCGGTCTAACCTGCGCGTAAGAACCCGATGCGATCAGGCAAATACAAAAAACTATTATTAATCTTGTTGACATAAATGAACTCCCCTCTTGATAAATTCATTGAATTGATATATGCTTTGTCTTAAAATATTAAAAATCTTTGGTAAGTACAATTAATCACAGCAAACGGATTTGCCGATTAATATTTCTTTGATGTGAGGGGAGCCACAACAAAAGGGGTAGATTTCTGTTTAATTGAACAAGTAAACTGAGATCTCCACAGCTTACATTCGCTTACTGGAGATAGCCCGGCGCGAGCAAGCACCGGGCTCGATTTTTTTATGGGGTTACTTCTGAGATCTCGCAAGGTCTTTGCATAGCTCAACGAATCGGATAAATTCAGCACGATATCCTTCACGATCTTTACCTCTCGCATCCTGCGCAAGCTCAAGCGCGTCGCGGAATGATGCGCTTCCTTTAAATTGCGAATCACGAAGCAGCATCCCAAATTCCGCGATAGAAGCAGCCCAACGGAAATTGTTTGATGTTTCATCCAATTCTGCTGTTTCATCTTCGAGCGGATGAACAATCAATCGGCTCTCTGATTCCTTCGGTGGTTTGTATCGGAACTTTACCGTGAGTATCTCGTTTGTTTTCTTTGCAATGCGATTGATGCGCGAATCCTGATACTTGAGATCGTCAACTTCCGGCAGATTGACTTCACCGCCGCTTGGAATAATTTCATACAAAGCGGTAACGGAATGTCCTGCACCAAGTTCACCCGCATCTTTCTTATCGCTATTGAAATCTTCTTTCGCAAGCATACGGTTTTCGTAGCCGATCAAACGATATGCTTTTACTTTCGTAGGATTGAATTCAATCTGAAGCTTCACATCTTTTGCGATAGTGAATAACGTTCCTGCCATCTGCCCGACAAATACTTTCCGTGCTTCTTTAAGATTATCGATGTACGAATAGTTGCCGTTTCCCTTATCAGCAAGTTTTTCCATCTTTGAATCTTTGTAATTTCCGGTACCGAAACCGAGAACTGATAGATAAATACCGAGATCGCGTTTCTCTTCGATGAGACGCTCAAGCTCTGCATCGCTCGATATACCGACATTGAAATCTCCATCGGTTGCAAGTATAACACGATTGTTCCCGTTCTTCTTAAAATTCTCCTGCGCAATTTTGTATGCAAGAAGAATTCCTTCACCACCTGCAGTTGAACCGCCTGCCTGCAATTGATCTATGGCGTGCAATATTTCTTCTTTTTCATCGCCGTAAGTTGAAGGCAGGACAAGTCCAGCTC
Organism: Bacteroidota bacterium; assembly: GCA_020056225.1. Taxonomy (GTDB): domain Bacteria; phylum Bacteroidota; class Ignavibacteria; order UBA10030; family SZUA-254; genus JAGVIE01. Next base: position 19,518 of record JAGVIE010000044.1, on the reverse strand, counting down.
TTCCGGCATAAACAACAATTGATACTTTGTCTTCTTCGCGCAACTGATCTACAAGCAATCTGAATGCGGCTTTCACAAGCGGGAGTTTGTTAGGTTCATTCATTGAGCCGGAGACATCGAGCAGGAAAACGAGATTGCTTGGGGGCAAATTTTCCATGGCGATTTTCTTTCCCTGCAATCCAATCAGTAAAAGTTTATGCTCGCCATTCCATGGACATGTAGACATCTCTGTCGTGATTGAAAATGGATATCCATTTTTCGGTTGCGGATAATCGTACGTGAAATAATTTATGAGTTCTTCGATTCGCACAGCATCCTTAGGTGGCATCTGTCCATCTTGGATGAAACGCCGGACGTTACTGTACGATGCGTTATCGACATCAATAGAAAAAGTTGAAAGCGGATTCTGGCGGGCATCGAGAAATTCATTCTCATTAATTTTGTCATATTCTTCTGTATGGAATTGACGTTGTTGTGTTTGCAATCGATCTAATTTGCTCGTGACAGGTACTCCGTCAACTAGATATTGAACTTCATTATTTCTACCACCTCGCAGGAAAAGATTATTCCCTTGCTTTGTTTTCAATTCTTCATTATTAGATTGCACACGTACAGTTGATGTCGCCAAATGATTAATCATCGGGCGTTCTGCAGTAATTGTTACACCGGAAATCTGGACTTCACTCGACTTCATTCTGAAATTTAACTGTGCGCCTTTATCGTTTTCAACCTTCACATCTCTCATCTCAAGGGCAGCATATCCCACTTTGCTTGCCCGCAGAGTATAAGAACCGGGTGGAATACCGACAATCGTGAATTTACCATCCATGTCGGTTACCGCACCTCGTGTTGTTCCAACGGCCAGCACATTGACTGCTACAATCGGATCACCGGAAGTGGCATCGATAACTCTGCCTACAATTTTATTCGAACCTTTTTCAAGCTGAGTAATCTGATACATCGATTTTTGAGTTGAATCGATTTTCGCAACAATTGAATCCGGTGTTGCTGCCGCCATCAACTGTTCTTGTGGTTTTTGCGTTGTAATCGGCTTTGTTGGTATCTGTGCATTCTCTACAGCAAGTTTTGGTTGCTCTGGTTCGGATGCTTGTTTTTCCGAGACTTTGGATTTAGATGTCTGTTCTTTTTTTAAAGCTGAGGTCGGCTCAGTCGATTTAGATTTATCGAGAACATCCGATTGCTTTTTTGTTGATTCTATTTCGTTGATCGGCTGTGTAATTATATCAGTTATATCCCGTTGTGGAGGAGAAGTTCTCAGCGTAAACCAAACCGCGAAAGCTCCGACCAGAACCGTCAACATCGCCGCCGCCCGAAAATACCATGCCGCCTGGACTTTATTCGTATTGAAATAATCGACAAACCGGAAAATCTTTTTTTCGACCTTTCCATTCCGGCGATGATCTACTTCAAGTGATTCTAATTCTTTTACAGATAGCTTCGATTCGATATCGGTAAGAATATCGGCAGGAGGGTTAATGCTTTTCGGCAGAGATTTCAGTTCGTCAACAAGTGTGCGAATTGAATCCAATTCTTTCCTGCATGATTCACACTGCATTATGTGCAGTTCGACCATCTTTCTCTGAGTATCGTTTATTGTTCCATCGATATAATCGTGGATCAAATCTAAAACATGTTTCTCGTTCATCGTCCTAACCTCGCTTTCAAAAGTGTACGTGCTCTGTGTAGTGTTGCTTTAGATGTGCCGGAAGCAATTCCGAGCATTGTACCTATTTCGTCATGCGAGTATCCTTCGATATCGTGGAGAACCACCACGGTTCTGGCTTGAAGCGGTAAAGAAGCGACGGCTGATTCGAGATCCATCAATGCTTCGGGTGAAATCTGTTCCTCTTCGCGTTCAAACCGTTCAATGTCGTCTGTGAATTGGATACGTGCCGAGCGTCTTTTCTGTGAGCGGATATGATCGAGCACAGCGTTGACGGCAATACGGTGAAGCCATGCGCCAAACGGACTTTCGCCGCGAAAGCTGTGAAGCATTTGCCATGCGCGAACAATCGTTTCTTGTGTCAATTCCTTGGCGAGTTCGGTGTTAGCAAGCATACGCAGGCAAACGGCATAAACTCTGCCCGAGTTCTCCCTGCAAAGCTGAAGAAACGCCGCGTTATCACCCGTTTTTGCCAGATGTATCAGGTCTGCGCTGTCGGTAAGGAGTTGCTTCTCCTGTTCCATGATTGTCTCCGATATTTGATACTGTATGAACATAGGTTGTCTACTAAGATGACGCCGGCGAGGGAGGAAGGGTTTATACTATGAATGAGATTATTTCTCAGTTGGTGTTTATCGAATATGTTGAGGAGTATTAGTATAAAAGGTCGATATATAGTTTAGCGCTTTTTGACCATTCGAACCGCGCGAAAGATGCCTCGCGTTTTATTTTTTTCCAACGCGGCTTATCATTAATGCAAATATCCACTGCTTGATTTGTTATCGTTACAAGATTATCGACTTGTTCTTTAACGTTGTTACCTGAAAATTGGAATCCATTCACGCCATCAATTACTGTATCCTTCAATCCCCCAACAGCGTGCACCATGCACGGTTGTCCGTTCTGCATTGCAATCATCTGACTTATACCGCACGGCTCGAACGAACTCGGCATCATGAATATTGAACCGCTCGCATAAAGCGCTTGTGCAACCGGGTTTGAATAAAGCTTCAAGTATATTAACCTTTCATGTCGTTTAAATGCGCTCTCGCATTTTTCTTCAAATTCTTTTATGCCGTTGCCAAGCAGCAAGTAGAAACCGTTTTCACGGTCAAGTGTTTCCAGAATTTTATCTATCGTGCATTTACCGTCAGATCCTTTTTCAAAAAGAAGACGAACCTTTTGTTCCGTTACTCTGGTAATACTTGTAAGGAGGATTTTTGGCTGTGATATTCGATATTTTTTGATTCGTGAAATTACCAGATCGAAATATTCCCCGGAATTTTTCCGGTCTTCTTTGTTTATCTCGGCGATAATAAGGTCGCACAAGCCGATGAATGGGATTGGGTTGACGTCACGGTGAGACGGATATTCGATTGCGTTTAAAATTCCGGAGAGCCGATTTTTCTTTTTTGCCTGCTGGAGGTATTGTTCAAGTCCTTCGCCGCCGTAAAATCCATTCTTGTGGTCGCTTGTCTTTAAGATTTCTTCAGCATAAGTTGGCGAAACCGTATTAACTTTATCTGCGTACCGGATTCCTGCAGCAAGCGGTGTAAACTGTGGCTCTTTATATCGATGATCTTTCCATTTTTCAATCCATGCAGTATCGGTAAATAATTCGGGAAACCATTGCTCAACCGATGCGTGATTACCGCTTATCGGACGATTACCCTGATATCCTAAGTTATGAATCGTGAAAACATGTTTAAGATTTTTTAAATGGGTGAACCCGGGGTGAAGTTCTCTCAATAAGAACATAGTTCCCATGTGCCAGTCGTGCAGATGAACAATTGAAGAAGCGGGGAGTCCTTTCAAATACTGCCCGACAGCCGAACAAAAGAGAGCATACTTCGTAGCATCTTGTGCAAATGGCTGACCGGGGGGATCCTGACTATAAATTGGATTTCCGCGAATTTCAGGATGCTCGAAGACAAGATGAGTTACATTTTTATGGGTTAACTTCGGCACGACCTCAAAAATTTTTCCTTTAAGTGATTTACCACCGAATGAGAAGTGCACATCGGTAAGAAATTTTGATGCATTTTCCTTGTGAAGAAAACCGTATGCCGGTATAATCACCGTGATTTCGAATTCGTATTTCGCCAGTGCGTTCGGCAAATCTCTGATAACATCGGCAAGTCCGCCGACCTTCCCGCCAATGAGTGAGTCATTCTCGGCGGCGATCATAATAATTTGTTTCATATCCTGATACTCCGAGATTTATATTACAGTATTATCATGGAGGATCGCACCTTTGATTATGATCATAATGCCGTTGCGTATGCAATATCCATCTTTTTCACAATCTGCTTGTTGTCGGTTTTTGCTGTTTGTGATTTTAACGTTGCGCCCTATTCTTGCGTTTTTGTCGATTATCGCTTTACGAATAACGCTATTTTCTCCAATACCTATAGCAGGTATGCCATTATTTAAATCGGTAGCGCGTTCGGAGTCGGACTGGTAGTAATCTGCACCCATCATCAATACGTTTTCAGCGTGTGAATTTTCTTCCATCCGTGTACGAATGCCGATAATAGAATTTACTATTTTGGCGTTTCGTATTATACATCCTTCTGAAATCATCGATTGTTCGATCTTACTATTCAGAATTTTACTTGGGGGCAGAAAACGGGGGCGTGTGTAAATCGGGAACTGCTCGTCAAAAAAACTGAAATCCGGATTCGGCTGTTTCACCAGCGCGAGGTTCGCACGATAGAACGATTCGATTGTTCCGATATCTTCCCAGTATCCGCGAAAGATGTATGACTGAACTTTAAAATCATTAATCGCTTCGGGTATGAGATGTTTCCCGAAATCTGTGTGCTGCGGATACTTTTCCAATAGTTTCGCGATAACTTCACGCCTGAATATATAGATACCCATAGAAGCAAGATATGAAGTGCCCCATGCAGATGCGTCGACGAATCCGAGTGAAGTAGTGTTTACCTTCATATTCTCCAGCGCGACACCAGTGGGTTTTTCTTTAAATTCTACAACCCTGCCGTCGCCGTCTATCTTCATCAATCCGAAACTTGAGGCATGTGCCTCTGCTACAGGAATAACGGCGATGCTGACATCGGCGTTTGTCTCACGGTGGGATTTCATGAATAATCTGTAATCCATTTTATATAGATGATCACCGGCAAGGATCAAAAGATCGTTCGCATTTTGCGGTTCTATCACCCATAAAATTTTTCTGACAGCGTCAGCCGTTCCCTGAAACCAATCCGGACTCACGGTCGTCTGCTGGGCGGCGAGTATCTCGACGAAGCCTTTCATGAACGGAGAAAAACAATAGGTGGTAGAAACATGCCTGTTAAGTGAAGCGGAATTAAATTGTGTAAGTACAAATATTTTCCGGATATCGGAATTTATACAGTTGCTGACAGGTATATCAATGAGCCTGTATTTACCGGCTAGCGGGAGAGCCGGTTTTGCGCGAAGCTTTGTTAACGGATACAAGCGCTCGCCGCGCCCACCGCCTAAAATGATTGCCAGTACATCTTGCATTTTATTTTTCCTTCCGGTTAAACATTAACATGGATAATTTTGGTATCAATTTATCGAAGCGATAGCCAACCTCCTCGCTTAATTTTATGATATTCCCCACCGTTGAATTCATGCGTTTAATTGTAAAAGATAGTTTCTCTCCAGCGATTGTCGAATGTATCACTCCGGTAATGAGCATCCATCTGATCAGTTCTTCGAATCGTTCCTTGTTGAAATAAAGAACTGCATCATGTTCGTTGATATTAATGAAATCCTTAACGTCGGGACGATTAAAATATTCTACTATCTCGTTCTGGGTAGTGAATAAAAATACATTATCAGCAAGTAACAGCTTCAGCAATGAGATCGACTCAGTCACTGATTCCTTCGTCGCTGTGAAGCTCTCAAAGATATCCCGGAAAGCTTTATCCAACCGTAAATTATTAAATATTTCATTCTTATCTTTAATTCCGAAACTATCGGTAATCGCCCAGCTGTAGAGAATAATGCAATTGCGCCGTTCAGTAAGTTCAAGCCATAACTTATCCTTTGCTCCGGCATGTTTTATCTCGGCTGACAAACTGACAATTGTTTGTATTCTGTCGTCGAGTACTTCAGAACATATGTTTGGTTCAACGCCGGATGGATAAATAGAATTCAGTAAGTGAACAAAAGATTGATACTTGGTGACGATGGGAGTTACTTCAGCTTTTGTTGAGGGTGTTTGAGTGGCTGCGTTTGTGCATTGCTTCAGAAGTAGCTCTATGGTCGAGTCGTTGATTAGGTCGAACAACTTGAGATGTACAGGAAATGCCCTGACAAGCAGTAATTCCTTGAATATATCGCCGACTCCTTCGCGATGCAGATGTGAAGCGAGGCGCGCGTATTCACCGTTAGAATCGTGCACTTCTTTGAAATCGAGAAAGATGCGGTACTGAAACGCTTTTAATTCGATATGTAACCCGTGTTCGTGCATATCTTTAGCGGAGCGGATGTATTCAAGATTCGTTTTATAATCTTTATAAATATAGAAAACATTTTCTGCGTTCGATAATTCGAGCGCCTGTCCTAAATTCTTATAGACAATATTGGGATTATCTGTGGTTCCTATGTTTCTGCCGACAGTGGTATTAATCCTGCCGGAAGTCTCTTCAAATTTATTGTGGTAAAAAATAAGCGCACGCTCGTTGCCGATTTTGTTCGAGTATGCGAATACGTTTTCATTTAGATTGCCGTTGTCATCGATAAAATCGAAGAGTTCAAAACTTGTCACCTGACTGAAAAGATGTCGTTTACCAAGCAACGGAAATATTTCCTGCTCATGACGCCTGATCAGGTGAAGGTCGGGTTCCTCGTCGTAATATGCCCGCTTATATTCCATTCCGTATTTTTCAGTGTATCCTTCCGCCTGACCGTGAGCGAACATCGGAAGCCCCGGTAAGGTTACCATCATCAGCGCGGCGCCGAAATATTTATCATCTTTCCCGAACTGTGCAATTGCAGTCTGCTCGTCCGGATTGCTCATGAAATTCACGTACCGCTTGAGGATTTCAGGATTATAATGCATCGTGTTGCGAATAAGCTCGCGGTATTTCGAGTTTTCTTCTTTCATCAGCATGTGCATGAATGCGCTGTTATAAACGCGGTGCATACCGAGTGTGCGCACGAAATATCCTTCAAGCAGCCAGAACGCTTCTGCAAGTAAAAGTGTGTTAGGCATTTCCTGATTGATCCGGTCGACAACTTCTCGCCAGAATTCATTCGGAAAAAGTTTGTTGAATTCTTCAGTCGAGAGTTCGTAATCGGAGCGGGAGGGAATGTCGCCGCCGCTTCCCGGCTGCGGATACCACAGCCGCTGGAAGTGACGCTTCGTGAGAGTCATTGCGGCATCGAAGCGAATGATGGAAAACTTTCTGGCGACATGGAAAATAGTTTGAACAACTGCCTCACGGACTTCCGCTTTCAGAAAATCCAATTGTGCCGTGTCGTTCCATGGCATATGTGTGCCGTCGTTGCCGTGATAAATGTAGCGGATGTTTCCGTTTCGTTTATCAACCCGCTGGAAGACAACAGACGCATCGCTCCGGCTCCAGTATCCGTCTTCAATTCGAATCTCGATATCATTATGATCGGCAAGATTACCGCCGGAGAATTTATAATTCGGATATGGCGGATAGTTAGATTGAATAAAATAATCGGGGTGCTCGGCAACCCACTTTGAATAAATTCCCATATGATTCGGTACCATATCACCCGCAAGTCTGATGCCGCGCTGCCATGCGCGATAGCGGAGATTCTGGAAAGCCTCCTCGCCGCCAAGATCGTCAGCAATAGTGTAATCGTAAAGTGAATAAGCGGATGAAACCGCTTCAGGGTTTCCGGTCCATTGTTTTATTTTCTGTGAAGCCGGACTTCGTTCCCATATTCCAATCAACCATAGTGCGGTAATATTCCATCGCGCTATCTGATCCAGTTCTTCATCAGGGATTTCATTCAGCTTGGTGATCGACCTTCGATATTTTTTTGAGAGCTGATCGAGCCACACATAAGTGTTCTTTGCCAGAAGTACAACGTTCGGCATCCAATCTAAGTCGGATGTGAATCGCTCATAATCGAGTAATCCTACTCCCTTTATATTTTCGATGCTGTAAGTAGGTACGGGCGGGGTCGCTGGTTCACCGTGGAAGATAAGTTTCGCGTCTTCCTTTATTAAATCACCGGCGCCTAATATTTTTTTGAGAAATTTATCGGAGAGTATCAATCCCCAATTTTTCTTGATGTAGTCGAGCTGTCCCGTCAAGCTGTTCGGACTTGCAAGTATCGGAGCGCGGAGTAGATCGAATATAAGCTGGTTCTGCGGACCGAACCGTTTTTCATTCTGGAAAAATTTTTCGAGTTCAACTATCGATTGAAGATAAAACGTTCGCTCTTTTAAATCTTTATCATCGAATAATTCTTTGAAGACCGTATTCGCAGGATTGAAGTTGGCAAAGTAAAGGAGAATCATTTCTTCGAGTGTAACCTCTGTGTGCGGTTTATCGTCTGTGCCGGATTTCAGATACTTGTCGAGCGTATTTTTGCCTATGTATACTTCGATAGGCGGAAAAAGTACTCCAAACTGATGTAAAGTGTCGTAAGCTTTTTTCGATCCCGCAGTCTGACTTATTCTTTTCAATGCGCGTGCAAATACTTCAGGGTTTGTTGTTTCTTCGTAAAGCCGTAGAACGTAATGGTAAATTTCATCGATAAGTCCCATGGCGTTAAGCTGTCCGGCGTGTACTGCTTGCTCAGGGTGATTGTGCAAGTCGCGGCGGGCATTCATCTTGCCTGCAAGGAGGCGGACAGCGTGATAGTTCGGGAAGATGACATTGCCGGTTGTAGTGAAGAGAGAGTCATCAATCTCGTACTTCGTGCGGACAGATGACAGGATATGGAATTCGTTCATCTGCCGGTTTAGGATGGGCACAACAGGGGATGGAAATTTTAAAAGAACGATATACAGCGGGCGGCAGTTCATTTTTCACCATTCTTACAGTTAATCCGGGTCTTCACGTGTTCGGCAATGAGTCGTTCGATTTTATGGACGATTGCATCGGGAGCGCCATCATCATATTTAGATTGGAATCGCATATCGCAAACCTCGTTGACATAATCTACGACCACGAATGTTCCCTTCTCCGTCAGAGCGATTTCGGAAGAGAAGAAATCCAAACCGCAGATATTCTGTATTACGGTCATAGTATTTTTAAGTCCGCTCAAATTATACTTAATTTCTTCATCCGGTGTCAATTCGGTATATCGGTGAGTCTTGTCATCCCACCAGCATGGGATTATCTCACCGAAGGCAAAATAAACACGAAACCATGCGCGCTTTCCATCGAGTACTTTCGGCGTAATAGTTTCCTGAATAAGATATTTATCGTTCTTGTGTTCCTGTCGTGCCGCGATTATTTGTTTTAAACTCGTAGCATTCATAATCACACCGGTTCCGCCTCCTGTCGTATTTGCCGGTTTGATGACGAACGATTTTCCGAACTGTTTCAGTTCTTCCTCTTGAATAGTAATGCATCGCTGTTCGTTGTATGGCGACAAGATGATGGTTGATGGAACGTAAATTCCGTTCGTGATAAATTCCAAATGCATCGTTGCTTTGTCGATTGCATGAGATACTCTGTGGTATGGATTGATAAGGCACGTTGCATGTTCCTCCATCCATTTGACGAGCGGTAGGAACGTAGGGTCGGCATCCGAAGCGCGGTCGAAGAATGCCTGAAACGCGACCTTGTTCTGATTGAGTTCGCTGAGCATGTAGGGCAGATGATCGGTATCGATGCGATAAGTGGAAATACCTTGAATGGCACATTCATGCTCGATGCCGCTGATGAAATCCGAATCGAATTCCCAATTCCAAGCGATTGCGAGATGGAATGATTTTATTAGCGATGAATTCATGTTAGAATATAATGTTTTACGAGAGAAAACCCAATTGGAAAAACCGGACGATATGGGATGCGGCAGTATTAGATTATTATTGCCGAAATCTGACAGTGGTGGTTTTCTTTTCTGAATGGGTGTTATACGATTTCAGGAAATAATAAAGCCAACCCGGTCGAGAGGTCGGCTTTATTTGATAAGCAGATTGGTTGTCTTTAGGAAATTACAATATCACTTTTGTGGTTAAAGCAAATCCGAAATCACGTGAGTTTGCAAGCCCTTTAGCAATCTCGTTCTGGAGGTAGATGTTGCTTCCGAGGTATGCGCCGAGAAATAAGCTTGCAGAGAATTCACTTTGCGTTATCCTTTGCCCAGCTGAACTGCTGCTTTGAACGCTTGCATACTCAGCCCCGACTCCGACAACACCCGTTTGGTTGAAATCGTAGAAAAGTCCGGTGTGTCCGCCCATGGTCATATTCTTATCTTCAAACACGTAACTTGCCGTGGGATGAAGTACGTATGTGAATTGATCGAAGCGAAAGATGTTTGGTAAGGAAAATGTCGCTTCATTTTCAACTCCGTCAAACCGTCCGGCATGTTCCCCGATTACATCCAGAGTGTAATCTTGTGTGCCTGATGTGTACAGATTGTAAACGCCTCTAATACCGTATGAATCGATTTTAAAATCGTTACGCGGTTTCTCGCCAGACCCTAGACTGAACTGTACCGAGAAGTTTCTTACTACGCCGTAATAAATATTTCCATTGAGAAAAAACATATCGTTCTGCGGACTTCCAAGTTTGTTGAAAGAATATTCGTTGTTAAGATCGAATACGATGGATTTATATGGATAAACCATCGATCCTCTCCTGAGGAAGAGATATGTATCAAAGCATGGATAAGCAGTGCTTGCGAAGAGAGATAAAAGTACAACAGTGATAACAATTTTTTTCATGAAGAGTACCTTTCAATGATGATGATGATGTTTTGTTTGTGGATGTTTCGTCAGCGATGTTGTCAGTGTCAGTTTGCCGTGCTTCACACCGGTAAAGCTCAGGAGTTTTTCAGCGATCTGTTTCAATATTCCCGCTTTGCCGCGTAGGAGGATTACCTCGAAGCACTGGTCACGATCAATGTGGACGTGGCTCGTTGAAATGATGTTGTGAAAATGTTTGTGTTGTAAGTTGGCAAGACTTTTTTCCAGATCCCTCTTGTGGTGATCGTAAATGTAGACGAGAGCACCGTAGACTTCACCCGTCGATTCCTCCACGCTTTCTTCTACAAGTTTCTCGCGTACGATATCGCGGATGGCTTCCGAGCGGTTTGTATAACCTTTTCCAGTAATAAGTTTATCAAAGCGTCCGAGAAGTGTTTCCTCAATCGAGACGCCGAATCGAATAAGTTTTTTCATATGAGTGTGCTACGTTTTTTAGAAATATAGCACGATTAATTGAGAAATGCAAATACCGGATTAAAATTTCAGTGATTAAGGAGAGTATTGTTCCCGGCGTACTAAGAGGATTATTTTGTCTTTAATGTTTTCCTTATACTTTCAAGCGCCCATTCGATATTGGGAATCGAGTTTGCGTATGAGAAACGAAGGTATCCTTCACCGAATTTCCCGAAAGCAGTTCCCGATAGACAGGCAACACCTGCTTCATTCAAAAGTTTATCGGCGAGATCGCGAGAATTCATTCCGGTTCCTCGAATATTAGGGAAAACATAAAACGCGCCATGAGGTTTGAGACATTTAAAGCCGGGGATCGAGTTCAATCCATCCACAATTATGTCGCGGCGTTTCTTAAACTCTTTCACCATCCGGTGGACTTCATCCTGCTTACCGTTGAGTCCTTCCACACCGGCAATTTGAGTAAAACTTGCCGTGCATGAATTGCTGTTGATCTGAAGCTGTGTAATAAGCGAAACCAATTCCGCCGGCATTACTCCGTAACCGAGACGCCAGCCGGTCATCGCGAAGGTTTTCGAAAAGCCGTCGAGTATGATCGTTCGTTCCTGCATGCCTGGAAGCGCCGCGATGCTGTAATGTTTGAAATCGCCGTAAACAATCTGACTGTAAATTTCATCAGCGAGAACGATTATGTCGTTTTCAATCGTAAGTTTTGCAATTTCATTGAAATCCTCGAGCCTCAAAATACCACCGGTTGGGTTTTGAGGTGAGTTTAGAATCAACAAACGCGTTTTTTTTGTAATCAGTTTCTTGAGATCGTTCACATCGACACGGAATTCATTCTCTTCCTTCAGTACTAGCGGAACTGCTTTTGCCCCTACGAACTCAATCACAGATTCATAAATTGGGAAACCGGGATTAGGATAAATTACCTCATCGCCTTCATCAACTGTTGCCAGGATTGTATAGAACATGACTGGTTTACCTCCCGGCGTAACTACAACATTCTCCGGTTTTACATCAATGCCGCGCGTTTGAGAGATGTGCCGTGCGATGGCTTCTCGAAGCTGAGGCAGTCCCGGCGCAGGACCATAATGTGTGAAACCGTCATCAATGGCTTTTTTCGCCGCAAGTTTGATGTTCATGGGTGTATCGAAATCAGGCTCGCCGATTTCAAGATGAACTATTTTTTTCCCTTGAGCCTCAAGCGCTTTTGCTTTTGCGAGAACTAAAAATGCCGTCTCGGTACCGAGACGGTTCATCCGTTGTGAGATATGAATCATTATAATGTCCCGAGTTTAAAATTATCGTTATCGCGATGAAAGAATATAACAAGAAGCAAAGAGAATCTCAAGCGTTAAACTGATGAAAAAATATTGATATCGGACGAGAATGCCCGATATTAATATCAGAGGTAACCTTGCTTAATATCGGATGTGGAATGAGGGGAAATAACTTTTTGTTTTACTTGGAAAGTTTTAAAGCTTCTTTTATTAGCGGTTCGAGCGCATCTTCGCTGGCATATCCTACAAATTCTTTCACCAGCGATCCATCGGGGCGAAAGAGATAACTATCCGGGATTCCGTAGGTACCGTACATCTTAGCGATTTCATCCTTGATGCCGATTTGCCATTGAACTTTGTATTCAGACATGAATGCGCGGACATTGCTCTCGGTTGTTTGAACTGCAACTCCCAATATCTCGAACCCTTTTTTGTGATATTGTTCATATAGCCTCACGAATCCGGGCGTTTCTTTTTTGCAGGGTGGGCACCATGGCGCCCAGATATTTACGAGAACAACTTTACCCGCATAGTCCGAAAGCCGGATTGTTTTTCCATCAAGCGCTTTAAAACTGAATTCGTACTTTCCGTAATCAGCCGCTACTTTCCCGATTGTTTCAATTTTTTTCTGCGGTTGTTTCTTTGTTTTCTGTCTTGTTGATGAAAAAGCAATAGCACTCAAGCATAGAAGCAGGATCAGGACGAAAATCGTTTTGGGATTGTGCATAATTTGTATTACTACTTTTTGAATGCTAAGTAAACAGAACATTGGAAAGGATGAATGATGGGGGTTGAAGGATGAATGACTTTGAATAAATTATTTGTTAGAAATATCATTTCTTACCTTTAAACTTTACTTCTTTAACAATAGTTGTGAATATGGCAATTAATTCATCAGATTCTTTTAGCGCTTCTTGAAATACAGATGAGTCTGATTTTGCTGTTTCAATAAGTAATTCTAACCAATACTGTGTCTCTTCAAGTTCCTGCAATCCACCTTCTAATTTACTAATAAATTCTGCATTAGATCGTGCGCGACATCCTTCTCGATAGTGTGCCCCGACAGATGTACCCGATCTCAATAATTGTTTCCCCAAAACCTGATTTTCGGTTGTCTTCGAAAGAGAGGAGTAAATCTTTATTATCATCAAGGCAAATTCTTTCGTTCTCTTCCTCAAATCCATCATCTTATCATCCTTCATCCTTCACACTTCATTCTTCACACTTCATTCTTAACATCTCATCCTTCTTCCTTCAGCATTCATCCTTTAATGAGTTTCTTCCCTTCATTAAGAATTACGCTCACTTGCGCCTTACTCAGAGCTTCAGAATATATTCTCACTAACGGCTCTGTTCCCGAGAAACGTATCAACAGCCAGCTTCCATCGTTGAGGATAAACTTAAATCCATCAGTTAGATTTACATTCGCAACTTCCCAACTTCCTAATTTCTTGGGTTGATTTTCTTTAAGGTTTTTCAGGATTCCATCTTTTTGACTCGCCTCGATGATCGTATCGATCCGATCGTAAAAATGCGGTCCGACTTTCTCGAAAAGCTTGGCAAGAAGCTGAGAGGGTTTCAATTTTGTCTTCACCATAAAATCGAGGAAGAGAAGTCCGGCGAGTATTCCATCGCGTTCAGGCACATGACCATGAAATGCATATCCTCCGCTTTCCTCGCCGCCGATGATCGCGTCGGTTTCCATCATCTTTGGAGCGACGAACTTGAAACCAACTCCCGTTTCGTGAACCGGTACATTGTATATCTTTCCAAGAGCTTCGAGCATCGAGGTTGTGGATAGTGTTTTCACAATCGCGCCTCGTTGCTTGCGAACATCCAACAAATACATCGCAAGCAAAGCATATACACGAAGCTGATCTAAGAATTCTCCATTCTCATCCGCAAAGCCGCACCGGTCTGCATCGCCGTCTGTAATTACAACAACATCGGCGCCGATTTCTTTTGCTTTTGTAAGTCCGGCATCGATGTTGGGTGGAATCGGTTCTGGACGGTGCATCTCAGGGAAAATTGGATTGCGTTCACTGTGGATTTCGATGATCTGGGTTTTGCCACCGCCGATCAATCGCGTAAACCAACCGGCGCCGTTGCCCCACATCGGATCGACGAGAACTTTGAAGCCTGCCTGTTTTATCGGCTCAAGATCGACTAACTTTTTGATTTGCCTGATATAATCTTCGTCGGCATTGAATTTCATTATTTTGCCCGAGGCAATCCCATCATCAAATTTAATTCGCTTTACGGATGAAACATCCTTCGGGATAAGCGCTTCAATCTTAAGTAATCCATCCGGATCGATAGCCCCACCGTTCTCGTCACGGACTTTAAAACCATTATCTGCTGGTGGGTTGTGACTTGCAGTGATATTGATGGCGGCTATGGCATTCCGTGCTTTAACGCTGAAGGAAATTACCGGTGTCGGCACGCCGCCTCCGCAAAAGTGAACCGGGATTCCGTTTGCCGCGAGAACTTCAGCGGCAGCAACGGCAAAGTTTTCAGAATGAAAACGTCTGTCGCCACCAACTACTACGCCGTGTTGTATTTTATCTGGTTGGTAAACTGATTTTAAATAATCGGCAAAGCCCTGCGTGCATCGCCGGACGTTATCGAATGTGTAATCATCGGCTATCTTGCCGCGCCAGCCGTCAGTACCGAATTTGATGTCGTTAGTCATGTTTTCTTAATGCTTTTTGTTAGTGGGTTATTCAAAATTTATTGCATACTGACAATTCAACCATGCAGAATTCATCTTTAATGTATAATCTCTTTCGTAATCGAGTTGCAGCTTAATGTGATTCAATGGATAGTAATTTACTCCGATGAGATATTTTCTGCTAATATCGTAAATGCTTATATATTGCCGGATATGATTCAAATATACATCTTTCAAATATTTACCAGACCAGTCGAACCGTCCAATCACTTCAAACTCAGAATTGATTGTGCCGCCGGCATCTATGTAAAATCCATCCAGAGTCAAATGCCGGTTACTTGTTGCAGCGAAGTATTCCCCTCCAATCCAATACCGATCATAAGTCAATTTTGCATCTGTACTGAATAGAATATGATTGTTTCGATAAAAAATAAAATGATACAGATCAGATTCGTTGCGCGTGTAAACAATGCTTCCACCAGCTTCAAATTGAAAATCAGGTATCAATTCATCGGACTTTATTGGGATAGTATGAGCTTTACCAATGAAGAGAGAAACTTTTTTCGGATAAGAATACTCACTATTAAATGCACCTGCCGTCAAAATTATCCGCTTATCCAATAAAGAACCCTGAGCTTGCATGCCGTATTTTCTAAATGTTCCGATGGTTGAAGCAACAGTCGAACGTTTTACAAAAAGGAGTTTCGCATCGTTAACAAGATATTCTACTCCGAACGGAGTTTTAAATCTTCCCCCATCTATTCTCAAATGTTCATCAAAGATATATGATAATTTCAAATCAAGCATCTCAAAACCACCGTTGAGATTTCCCTGGAAGAAGTATTTAAAATGTTCGCCTACCGATCCACTAAAATACATCCGGAGATTACGTATCGTGAATGCGCTTGTGGTATTGTAACCATTGTCGGATACTTCCCCTGCGAATTGAGCCATGAAACCGAGCTTCGGCTGGTTTAATCCGAGAAACGATTGGACGATATCTTCCAATCCTGTGGAATCTTCACTTCTCTCCTGTGTGAATGCAAGTGAGGTGAAAATAAAGATCGCTAAAACAGCGAAAACTTGTTTCATGGCTCAGCCCTTTATCATGTTATTGGATTGCGTTGATTCCGGGGAAAATTCCGTTTGTTCCAAGCTCTTCCTCGATGCGGATAAGCTGGTTGTACTTAGCGATGCGATCGGTGCGGCTCGCCGAGCCGGTCTTTATTTGTCCGGCATTTGTCGCAACAGCAATATCGGCAATGGTTGTATCTTCGGTTTCACCGGAGCGGTGACTTATAACTGTAGTGTATCCGGCGCGTTTCGCCATCTCGATGCAGTCGAATGTTTCCGTCAGCGTTCCGATCTGGTTGACTTTTATTAGAATGGAATTCGCAATGCCCTTCTCGATTCCCTTGGCAAGCATTTCGGTGTTGGTTACGAAGATATCATCGCCGACGAGCTGAATCTTCTTACCAAGCGCTTCGGTGATCATCTTCCAACCTTCCCAATCGTTCTCTGCCATACCGTCTTCGATGGAAATTATAGGATACTGCTTCACCCATTTCTCATAAAACCTCACCATCTGTTCCGGTGTTTTCGATGATTTATCTGATTTCTTAAAAACATATTTACCTTTTTCAAAGAATTCACTCGATGCTGGATCAAGCGCAAGGTAAACATCTTTTCCCGGCTTGTAATTTGCTTTCTCGATTGCTTCAAGTATGACTTCAACAGCTTCATCATTCGATCTCAAGCTCGGCGCGAATCCGCCCTCATCACCGACTGCCGTGTTGTATCCCTTTTTATTGAGAACGTTCTTGAGTGAATGGAAAACTTCAGTTCCCATCCTCAATGAATCGGCAAATGTCGGGGCATTTACCGGGAAGATCATAAATTCCTGAAGGTCAACATTATTATCGGCATGTTTGCCGCCGTTAAGAATATTCATCATTGGAACCGGTAGAACTTTCGCGTTCGTTCCGCCGAGATAGCGGTAGATTGGAAGCTCAAATACCTGAGCCGCGGCTTTTGCTACTGCCATAGAAACACCGAGGATTGCGTTAGCTCCAAATTTTGCTTTGTTGTCCGTTCCATCAAGCTCGATCATCATGTTGTCGATCCCAACCTGATCGGTTGTATCGAAGCCGATTACTTCATCGGCAATTATGTCGTTGACATTTTTCACGGCTTTTAAAACACCTTTACCGTTATATCGTTTCTTATCTCCATCGCGAAGCTCGACAGCTTCGTTCACACCAGTTGAGGCACCGCTTGGTATAGCGGCGCGACCGGTAATGCCGGATTCCAACACAACATCGACTTCGATGGTTGGATTGCCGCGTGAGTCAAGGATTTCTCGTGCGAAAACATCAATTATAGTTGTCATTATTTACTCCGTAGTAGGTTTCTGAATGTCAAAAAGTGCTTCAATATCGCCAAAATTTGGAATAAAAGCAATGGTAATAACCAGTTGCCTCATAATAAAATGTAACCCAAGTGAAGGGAAAGATACGAAGAGAAAGAGGTATTAAGCAAGGGTTTTTTTCTTAGAGAAGATAACATTGTTTTTCCTTTCTGTAGAGCTATTATGAGTAAAGGTTTTGGGTAACATTGATTGATATCGATCATTATTCCGGGTTATGGTTTTTTTCTGGTCGAGCGGCGTAGTCTGTGGCAGATGCCTGAAGATAGCAGTGATTTTTCGTTTGATAGTATGATGCAAAAGAAACGGATTCAGGGAGCGATGCTGTTGACGAAGTTGTAGCTTGATTGCAGGCGTGACATGAATAGATTCAAGAACACGTTGGAATGGAGTTTTTGGTGGATCGTGTTTTTTGATTGTTCGTGAACCGATGCGTTGTTTATCGAGAAGCTTCATTGAAGGGAGAAAGAAGTTGAAGAACAATCTCCATTCGGAAGTATATAATTCATTGAAGAGCGTTGCATAGTCATGGTGATTGAACCGACGATAGCCAAGATACTGTCTGACATGAGTCCAGTTCTTTCCTTCCACATGAGCATTATCATCTTTGTGGTATTCACGAGATCGGGTAAATTGTACGGGTCGTTTTCTGTTGGTAAGATACTTCAGAAGACGCCAGTTGAGGAACTCACTGCCGTTATCAGAGTCGAACCCACGGAGACGGAACGGAAGCGATTGCTCAATGCTGGCAATTGCTTGTAAAACACCGTATTCGCCTTTTCCCCATGTAGCTCTTTGTTCTGTCCACCCTGTAGCAATATCAACTGTATTAACCGTATAGACAAACATGCCAGCCATTGACGTACCGCAGTGAGTCCCGCTAATAGCGGGATGTCAGCCTCAAGAAACCCTGGCTTTGTTTCATCCCATTGATTGACTCTAATGGGAATATGTTTCTTCAGCAATGAGCCGGGCTTGGTAGTGGAAAGACCGATTTTTTGATAGCGTGATCGCAATGGAGCCAAGAGGCGATCAATTGTGGAGTGTGAAATATTCATCAGAGATGTTTTGACTTCGAGTGAAAGTTCAAAATCATATGTTTGCTCGTAGTATGGAAGCCAAAGCGGAATCATAGCCTTGAGTCGTTTTGAACAGGCAAGGTTGGTCGCTTGCCACAGATCGCGAAGAAATTGAATGACATGTTCATGATGGTAATGTTTTGGTCTTCCTCTACGTTTCTTTTGTCGAGCCTTCCGTTGTTTCGGAAGGATATTCAATACCCGTATAGCATACTTCCGGTTGTATCGGCAGGTAGAGCTAAATTCATCTAAGATCGTTCCCTTCTCTTTCCTGCCGGCAAGCCAGTATCGTTCCTGTATCTCACTGAGGTACTCTTGCCTTGATCCGTTGCTCATCATAATCGGTCCTTTTCTTGGGTTACCTATATTATGAGGCAACGAATCCTTTTGCAAACCCCTTCGGTTACCTTTTTTATAGGGCAACTCGATAAATCAATAACGGATTGCATCTTATGTGTGTAATAACTATATTTAGCAAGTAATTATTAGATGCTATATAAATATTTTTTACTCTTAGTGAGAGAGCGACATAAACATATTCTCGTTTTCGTTACTGGGATAATGTGTACTGAATTAATTTATTCTGGTGAAGGGGAACAAAAAGAATATGAAAACTTTACTGTATGGGGAGAAGATATAAGTGTACTATTACACTTTTTAGCCAGCGAACCAAGTGTATTGTCAAGGAAATTAATACCTGGTAGAATAATACGGGAAGTGAAATTCCATAATACGTTGAAAAGAAATGTATATCTATCTTTACTGGAGTTTCTTACCCAAAAAATGCATTATGAAGAAGGAAAAGATTTGATTCTCTTCGGATACGATTGGCGTCAAGATATCAAAACTACCTCAATAAAATTAGGTAACTACTTAAATGAGCTAAATAATTTTGAAGGAAACAACATTGTATTTCTTTCTCATAGTATGGGCTCTCTCATTGTTCGATTGATCTTCCCCCTAATTTTCGGACAGAGAGAAAAGCCAGTATATTAGAGAAAAGGAGAAGTCCGAAATGGAAGCAGAACAAGTCAGAAGAAGAAGA
>JAGVIE010000026.1 GCA_020056225.1 Bacteroidota bacterium | reverse complement strand
CACTTCGTCAAGTTTTGTTCGCTCACGCTCAAACTCTCGCAGTTCAAGTATATACTTGCCATCATCAAGTGTGGGAGATGCGAGGAGCTTGTAATGATCGGTGACCGTTTTGTTTTTGTTAGCAGAATATTCACTCTGAGGCAGTATGTTGTTATCGATGATGAAATTATTCCCGTTCCACGCGAACACGTACGGACAACCGGGAGGTGAGTAGTCCAAGGTTCTGAAAGACCTCACTTCCGACCAACTGCTCGTGCCATTACTATTTGTTGCGTTGACCCGCCAATAGTACCATGTTGAATATGTCAAGCCGCCGGGCTGATACGAGGTACTTGTGATACCGGATTGATCGCGGAAAACTCCGCCATCAAAACTTGGCGGGGCTGTGGTTGATACTTGAACGCGGTATGTTGCCGCATTGAATGCACTATACCAACCAAGCCAAATACCAAGTCCCACATTCTGCTGACCATTTGGAGGACTGTACGTAACAGGTTGTTGTGGTGCTGCTGCAATGTTTGCATATTGGAGATTGTAAGGTTGTGCAGAACCTGATGTCCAAAACATCCATGAAGCATTATATCCAGGTAATGCAGGCACATATCCCTGGAGGAGATTGCAGAGACCATCCCACGTTGAGGATGAGAGTGGCCGAGATTTTCGAGCAAGATGGTCAGTACACTCAAATACAACATTCACAGCACTTGATGCATCATCAATTCCAATCGAGGGACGACTTCCTTGATGGCTACCGTGACTGAATTCGACTGCTGTTTGCCAAACGCCAGATGCGTTTCGCTCTCTTGCAAATACATGGCGAAGTGACCCATTCAGAGCATCCCATGATACAAATACCCTTCCATCGATTGCTTTTGTTATGCTTGGATTGGAACATTGGGTTAGTGTTCCAGAAATTGTGGATGCTTGTGTTATTATGGTCGGTATGCCTTGGGTATTTAACGTAAACTGTAAGAAATCTATATTACCACCTTCACCGTTTACATATGCAAGAGAATATGCATTCTGTGCATTGGGATCTGCGATGCTTGGAAGTTTTGCTTCTAAGAAACCAAGATCATTTGCTTGCGTTACCGGATCGAGTGGATCTAAACGAACTTTCAAATTAGTCCCACAGCCGTTGAGAGCTGGATGTCCATCACATTGTTTCCAAACCACGACTGCCTTCCCTGAGTATCCCATTGTTGAGAGAACTGGAGTCGCATCGAAATCTCCGTCAACATACGATAATTGAACGGTGTTACTCCATGTTGAAGTGTTCCCATCCAATCTCTTATAACAGACGTAATTGATGTTATTGATTTTTTCCTCCCAAACAAT
This sequence comes from Bacteroidota bacterium, assembly GCA_020056225.1. Taxonomy (GTDB): domain Bacteria; phylum Bacteroidota; class Ignavibacteria; order UBA10030; family SZUA-254; genus JAGVIE01. The sequence continues at coordinate 32,352 of JAGVIE010000026.1, read as the reverse complement.
ATGAACGTAGGGCCAATACACAGCGATAGAGGGATTCTTCGCAGTCGGATTTGAGATAGAGGAAACAAGAACCTCGGGCGACCAACTGCCATTATGATATTTTGTATACCAGATAGAACCTGCTGATATATAAACTGAATGTAAATCATTTCCTAAAGAAACTATTTTTCGCTGGTTGTTGCCAGTTGTCGCAGTACTGGCGGAGGAAACAAGATGGGCTTTCAGAGTTGCAGTGTGAGAAACATCGTGTCCAGTATAAAAGATCCGGGGATTGTCGGTATTTCCATCTTCCCATGCTGCAAAATTATACGTGATCTGTCGGCCGTTCACATTTATATTTTTTGGTTGAACTGTAATGGGTACGCCGTGCAGAATCTTCACTTGGTAATTATCCGGGTCTGCTGAACCTCCTTCGACAAAATTGTAATTGACACCAATGTTAAAATTCTTGTTCAGCCAATAGGTTATTTTATTTCGTGTAGCTGTGCTCAGTTCGTGATGCTGCAAAGAAGTTGTTTGCACGACATAATCATCAAACTTTGAACGATCAAATGATGTAATGTTGCCAGTCAAATTATCTACATGATAATTAACTAAATCCAACGCAGAATATGTGGGGATGTAGGTAGGATTAAATATAATTTGTAATTCGTAAAAAATATGAATAAACGGATTGTAATAAATATCTCCGTACCTGTTCATTGTTATATCAGTTATCGTACTTCCGGTTCCACAATCCAACTCAACAGCCGGAACATCATGAATCATTTGATCATTAACTTTTAGAGTTAACAAATGCCTGCCGACAGATTCATAACCCCATGTCGCATTGAAATTGCCGTTGCTAACTGAGGCAGTATAACTTTGGTGTGGATAACCATCACCATTCAATGCATTCATTTCATTATAAAATGCTATACGTGAAGCATGATCCGGTTCATAGGTATTATAACGCAACATTTGTTTGGCAGCTACTGATTTTAAATTATCTTGCATGATACGAATAGCTTCTTGGCTTGCGTTCTGATCTTTAATCCAATCCTGCAAACCGGGATTTACATGTGCACCATCCTGTGGTGAATCATAGGAGAGAAATAATCCAACGTCATGAGTACCGCCTTGACCCTCCTTTTTAGCGAGAGCATACCTTGTGATAGGTCCACCCATGGACAAACCTGCCACAGCTATTTTGTAGTTCGGACAGATCTCATGGATTTTTTCGAGCGCCTTCAACAACACATTGGCGTTCAGCCGCAGATCCCCGCCGCCGTCATGAAAGTTAAGAATGAATACCTCATACCCATCCGGGTACAGGTCGATATTGACAAGATCCCACGTTAAGTTGTAGTACAAATCCGGAAATTTATCGTTCGTGGGATCAAATCCCTCCACAAGCAGTACAGGTATTTTGGCAGTGCAGTCTTCGCTGCGAAGCTGTACAAATGCATCGTTCTCGGAATTAACGTACACCCTGGGGGTAGAGAGGATTGTAATCTCCTTATATTTCGTTCTATTGTAAGTTTGCCCCAAGATGTTCGCATATTGAATTTCAACCTTAATAGTGTGATTAGCACTGATGCCGTTGGAAGGATTGGGATAATTGTACGAAACAATCCCACTCGATGTGGTCCAATCTTGTTCCCATGTGCCATCATTATTCATATCTACCCTGTATTGATAGGCTCTCCATACGGCACCGAGGTCTAAGCGACTTATTGTGGTATGTAGTTTGAACAAGCGAAAATCACTATTACTTTCGATAAAGATATTAAATTGATCAAGGTCGCTTCCACCCGCCGAAAGATGGTGCTCACCGCGAAAGTCAAGAGTATCGTTTCTGCTGAAATCACTCTGTGCAAGAAGAGGAACAGATGAAGTGACTAAACAAACAAAAGACAAAGTTACAATCAGCGATACCTTAGATATTTTCAATTTCATGACAAACTCCTTTCTATATTTATGAATTTGATTATTGAGCCGAGTCTGTCTATATTAAAAACGAGACAGAACGGCTTCTTTTTCAACTTTGATGTTGCGAAAAGCTCGTCCGCTTTGTTTCGTATTTCCCCTTCCTGTGCCACTAACACGGGAAGGGGGTTATTTTCTCTTGATCATATTAAACACCTCCTCATTACTGCTTTATAATAAAGCAAATTACTTTCCCTACCGCTCCCCCTTTGAAGTCCCTAACTATGCACTGAACCCATGGGGTATCAATGGGAGTATTTATCCAGTCTGGATAGAAAATACGCGAATTTTCATGTGTATGATATAGAGAGCGCTCGTTAGCGAAAGCACCTTTTATCTTTAATCTTGAATCTGTAATCCAATCATAGACCAACGTATCGCCGTTTGGATCCAGGGCATTGCATATTACAATAGCCGAATCTGTCGGACTGATAACATCTGGAAATACAGTTAAAGAGAATATTACAGGACTGCGATTCTCGGGTTTCTCAGTATTGACCGGATTGTCCTTACACCCGAATTGCAAGTTGAGAACAACCGCTAATATATGCACAAGCTTCCTCATGTTGATTTGTCCTTTCTTCTTATCCATTTCTCTTGCCCGTTTCTTTTGAAGTTCCAAAATCTGCTTCAGCCATTCTTCTCCTCAGATATCGAAATAGTATTCAACGTGCATCACGACCTCTCTTGTTCTCCAATCAATCCAGCCGTGTGACCCGGTTTCTGTGATATCAAACTGTTCGTCCTTTGATACTCGAAGCAGTCCAAAATTATACTGCCCACTAATTCCAAATTGATGTTGATCTATTCTGAAAAGATACTTGAGGCCGAATCCGGCAAAGATATTAAGTCTGTTCATTTCGTCAGTAAATGTTTTTTCTTCATTCAGTCCCGTTGATGTCGTAAGTTTAGAACCACTGTGCAACTGCACACCAGTCTCCACATCAACAAAAGGATAGACATTTTCAACTATCTGATACCCAACTCTAATCGGTAATGAAATATATATGTGACTTATCGTGACATCATAATCGGACATACCGCTCTCAAAGCTATTATAACGGCCTATATTGAATAACCGTAGCCCAATTGATAATTCAACATCTTGTAATACCTGCTGGATTGAATTGACACCGATACTATAACTTGGCCTAAACTGGTTCTCAAACGGGAGTGAGGAGTTCGGATACACTAACCAGGAGTGATTAACTCCAATGTTGATAGAAAAGCCACCAGCATTCAGTTGAACAGGAATGAGCGCAATCATCAGAAACAAAAGGAGGTTCTTTCTAACTATGATACGACTGTAATTAGCGATGGCAACTGCCCTATGTACAAGCTTCTTCATGTTGATTTATCCCTTCTTCATATGGGTCATTGCTTACGCCTCCCTATGAGAATACCTGCTTTATCAACCGGCAATCCTCCCATGAAACCGACGGCTACAACCATGTTCTGCGAAACTGCTACCTTCCAAAAATTAAAATACTCTGGTATCTCTGTGTATTGGTACCAATTCATCCCGTTATAATGTGCAAGTATACCACTCCAAGCAACTCCGAAAATGTTGTTCTCAGTCGTTCCGCGTAATCCTGTGAAGAAAATGTTGTGTGGCAATTCAAGCATTTGTTTCCATCCAGCGTTTTTGTGCCGCCAAACACCCGCACTACTCACGTACACCGTGAACGCGTTACTCATATAGATACCGCTTAAACGTTCACTTGGGGGCCAAGCAAGAGTATCGCGAGCTGCTACCGCAGATAGCGAAAGGATCTTCGTTTCCTCAGCGGATGAAGCAACACTAAAGATCGTTGTGTGTCCACTGAACGGATCGGTGTGCCCCCATACATCAAGCAATCCTGCACTCGTCCCGCTCTCCAATCGACGCCACTGCACACCATCGTAGTGGATAATATTACCTGCGCGTCCTACGAAATACATTCTCGATGGCGTTCCCCACATCCGAGAGACCGTTGCACCAGTTCCCACCAGTGTTGGAATATCGTAGCCGATCCAACGTACTCCATCTCCATGTATTGGGATACTACCTGTAACCCATATATCGCTTGGAGAATATGCAAAGATTCCTTCGAGAGGTACAGTAACTGGATTACCCCGGAATATCACAGTTACTCTCTTCAACTCCCATCGTTGTCCATTCCATTTCACCAGATTGTACGGCAGCGGGTCCCAATTCCCTAAACTATCCCGCTTGTAAATCTCCCCCACCGCATACGCCAGTGTGTCGTTAATGATTGCCACGTCGTACAGTACGCTGGAGCCGCCGTCGCCCAACGTATCAATCTCCCACGTGAAGTTGTGGCTTGTGGTGTCCATGGTTGTAATTGTAAGTGCATCGCTGGAGTCAAAGACTATGCTGCCATTAAGACGGTATGCTTTGTATGTGTAGGTATGCTTTGGGAGAAGTGAGTCAATAAATATCAGCGTATCATTTTTGTTAGCGCTTAATATCGTTTTACCATTAAGCTTAAGTGAGAAACTGCCCGGCTTGTTGTCGTTGGAAAGGATAACGTGAATGGACGCATCCGTCACACCGATATCCTCAGCACTCAGCCAAATGCTTTTTACATATGGCTCTGTCCCTTTATCCCTGCAAGCAGTCAGGGCTAATAGGATCAAGATTACCGATATAATAATAGTCTGGAATCTCATATATAAACTTCCACGGTTTCGTGAGTATTGTACAAAAGATATTCTTTAATGTCAAGAGTACAGGAGAAAAATCTAAGATTTTCATTGCTTAACAAAGTATTTTCTTGTAACTTACATAAAATTATAACGTTACAGGTATGAAAACCATAATTGAACCATTTAAAATCAAGTCGGTAGAGCCGATCAAATTCACTACTGTTGAAGATCGGCAAGAAATTCTCCATGAAGCTGGATATAATCCGTTCCTGATACATGCCGAAGATGTACTCATCGATCTTTTAACTGATAGCGGTACATCGGCGATGAGCTCGAAGCAGTGGGCTGGAATTATGGATGGAGATGAATCGTACGCAGGTGCACGAAGTTTCTTCCGGTTCGAAAAGATAGCAAAAGAAATTACCGGCTTCAAGTATATCATCCCAACCCATCAGGGCAGAGCGGCAGAAAAAATTCTTTTTACTATTTTGGGCGGTCCGGGTAAATATTTTCCGAACAACACCCATTTTGATACAACACGCGCTAACATAGAATTTTCAGGTGCTGAAGCTGTAGATTTCTTAACACCGATCGGTAAAGATACATCCACTATCGCCGATTTTAAAGGTAACATGGATATCGAGAAGTTAGAGCAATTTATCAAGGAGAAAGGCAGGGAAAACATTCCGCTGGTTATGATCACCATTACTAACAACGCAGGCGGTGGTCAGCCGGTATCGATGGATAATATTCGGAAGACTAAAGAAGTCGCTGCAAAATATGGTATTCCTCTTTTCCTCGATGCCTGCCGTTTTGCAGAGAATGCTTTCTTTATCAAGAAAAGAGAAAAAGGTTACGAGAATAAATCTGCCAAGGAAATCGCGAAGGAAATCTTTTCGTACGCCGATGGTTGTACTATGAGTGCCAAGAAAGATGCACTTGTCAATATGGGTGGATTTCTCGGAATCAATAATGATGACTTGGCGATGAAAGCCCGCAATATTTTAATTGTCACCGAGGGATTTCCTACTTACGGTGGGTTAGCCGGACGCGATCTTGAAGCTATGGCACAAGGACTTGAGGAAATTCTGGATGAACATTATCTAACCTATCGAATCCGTTCTGTAGAATATTTGGGTGAAAAATTAACTGCTGTTGGTGTACCGATTCTTCAACCGCCGGGTGGGCATGCGATATATTTAGATGCAAAGCGTTTTTTACCTAATATTCCAGCCCATCAATATCCGGGTCAATCGATTGTTTGTGAATTATATAAGACCGGTGGAATCCGCTCTGTCGAAATAGGTAGTGTAATGTTCGGGAAGACTGAGAAAAATACTGGGAGATTTATTCCATCTGCCCTTGAACTTGTCCGTCTCGCAATACCGCGACGTGTTTACACACAAAGCCATATCGATTATGTCATAGAATCGGTACAAGAAGTATTCAACAATCGCTCGAAACTTCCCGGATACAAAATCACTTATGAAGCGCCAATGCTTCGTCATTTCACTGCTCAATTTGAACCTATAAAATTATAGGCTCTTGATGATTCCTTGCCCGGTATGTAATAATCAAAATCATCATCTCTCGGTTACATGTTCGACATGTGGAAGTTATATCCAGACAACTATCGATAATCTTGATTTATTTACTACAGCCTGGAATATTCTCGAGAAGCCGAAGAAAACTTTTCACAGAGTTGCAATAGCCAAGCATAAGAATTACGGCTTAGTGTTATCAGCGGTTGCAGGCATTGCAATAGTATACTTTATTTTTTGGTGCATCAAAGCGGCTGATTATACGCAGTCATTATTAAATTTTCTTATTGCCGGTTTTGTAATCGGACCTGTAATTGGAATTTTCAGCGTTCTCATTTTTTCATTGCTGATGATGGCGATTGTCAAATTAAGCCGGGTAAAGATAAATTTCAGAAGCACATTTGCTGTTGTAGCATATTCGCTTGTCCCGATTGTCATCTCGGTAATAATAATTCTACCGATAGAGATAATGACGTTCGGACTATTTTTCTTTTCATCGAATCCGCCGCCATACGAGCTGAAACCGGTTTCATACTTTACGTTGATATCGTTAGACAGTATACTGGGACTCTGGTCTTTAATCTTAATATGGATCGGGGTAAAAAAAATAACCGACAAGGGTTGGGTTTATTCTCTCATCATTTCCCTGATCGCCATGTTGTTATATTCTGTAATAATGGTCGGAATAATTTATTATCTGTTATCGAAGATATAAATGAGTATGGAACGTGATGCATTTGAAAAAATAGTTGAGGAATCCTTCGAAAAATTACCGGAAGTTTTTAAGCGGGCAATTGTGAATGTCGGTATCGTAGTTGAAGATTATCCTGATGACGCACTTGTACAAAAAATGCAATTGCCTTCAAAGTATAATCTGCTGGGACTATATCACGGTATTCCGCTAACCGAAAGAGGGACGTGGTATGGGATGACGCCGGTAACGCCCGACAAGATTTCACTCTACCAGCGAAATATTGAATCACATTGCCGGACACAACATGAAATCGAACAAGCTATTTATGATGTACTGATACACGAGATAGGGCATTATTTCGGAATGAATGAAAAAGAAATTCGTGAAGCAGGATATTAAAAAATATTTTTTGTATATTAAATAAAACAAAGAAGGATGTATTGATGGGCAAAGTAATATTTACAATTTCGTACGATGTGAATCCTGATAGACGCGCTGAATATATGATAGTTTCACAGGCAATGAAGGATTACTTCAAAAAAGTTAATGGAAGGGAGTATTCCATCTACGAACAAAAAGGAAAGAAGAACAGCTTTTCTGAGGTATTCATTTTTAATAGCATAGAGGAATACGATCAGTTAGAAGATCACGATGAGAACATGGATAATCTCGTTCAGCAACTCGAATCCCTTCTGGCAGACGGAAAGATGAAGTATACTACACTCATCGAGCTTGAGTAATTACCGCCCTCGTATTGATGAATAACTCGCCTACAGAAAATATCTCTACAATTTTGTTAGTTGAAGATGAAGACCAACAGCGTGAAGTGTTGACTATGCTGTTGGAAGCAGAAGGATATAAAGTCAGAGGTGCTTCTTCGGCTGAGGAGGTATTAAAGGAATTGGGTGGATTAGACTTTCAACTATTCATTTCGGACGTAAAATTAACCGGCGTTGATGGGTTTACTTTTTTTTCAGAGGTTCGCAAGCAACCCCGGTTTCAGAATATTCCGTTTATTTTTATCTCCGCATACAACGATAAGAACGTGATTGAAACAATAACAAAACACAATCTCGTAGATTACGTTACAAAACCTTATAACCTCGAAGATATTATTTCTGTTGTAAAAAAATATCTGCCTTCCGTTTGAATCTGTTATTGCTTTGCTTCCAATTTTGCTTTTAAAACAACTTCCTGCTCTGCTCGCTTAACGACAATTTCAACTTCATCGCCGGGTTTGGATTGTCCAAGCATATATGTGAAGTCATAAATATTTTTTATCTCTTTACCGCCGAATTTGATGATTACATCATCGGCTTTTAATCCGGCTTTTTCTGCTGCACTGCCGGGTCGTGTGCCGGATATTTTCATTCCGGGTGTATCACCCGCAAAATCCGGTATGATACCAAGGCTCACTCTTGCACTCTGGCGGTCCCCGCCCATACCCATAGGAGTAGATGTGACTACTTTGGTAAATTCAGGTTTCTTATCTACATTCACCAGATCAATCGCGATCCTTGCTGCTAACTCAACAACCTTCTGTTCACCGGCATAATTTATTTTATCCCATGTATCGGCAGGTTTGTGATAATCGGAATGAAGATTAGTGAAGAAGAATATAACCGGTAAATCTTTTTTGTAAAATGAAGCTTGATCGCTCGGACCGAAGCCGTCCGGTTTCAATCGTAAAGTCAGTGAATCTCTGTTCTCTCTCTTCACTAATTTTTCAAAATCAGGAGATGTGCCCATTCCCTCCACGACCAGAATGCTGTCCTTCATACGCCCGATCATATCCATATTCAACATTGCAATGGTTTTATCCAGTGGATAGGAGGGATGCTTGACGTAATAGTCTGACCCGAGAACGCCCAATTCTTCACCGGTAAACGCGATAAAGAGAATACTACGTTTAAATCTTTGAGAATTAGATGATAAGTATTGCGCGGCTTCAAGAAGTCCCGCAGTTCCCGATCCGTTATCATCGGCGCCGGGATGAACGGCTGTTGTATCGGGTTTCAGCGAGCCTGAGCCTTCACCGCCTAAACCGAGATGATCAAAATGCGCGCCCATCACGAGCAGTTCGTCTTTTAAAACGGAATCGGCTCCGGGCAAATATCCTACGACATTAGCGGATTGGGCGAATATTCTCTCTATCTGAGTTTGAAGTGTAATCTTAATATCCGGGACCTCGAATGATTTAGGAGATTTTTCTTTATCGATAGTCTGCTTTATTTCGTGTAGATTCTTTCCTGCATTGTTTAACATTAAAACTGCATCAGTCCATTTCATGCTCACGACTGCGATACTTGAAGATCCAAGCCGAGGATCGTCGGAAGAAATAAAATTATCACCCTTTTCGCCCGGCGGGGCAGTCACCAGAATCACACCCGCCGCGCCTTTATCTCTTGCGGTAAATAATTTTGCCATCATACTTGTATATTGGGCAAATTTACTGTCGACAGATGTGTCCGGTGAATAACGCAACACCATAACGATTTTATTTTTAATGTCAATATTACTGTAATCGTCATAATGCAGTGAGTCGGAAGCAGAAATACCATAACCTACAAATACTAATGATGTGGTAATTGCAGTATCGACAGAAATCAATAATGGTTTATATTGTTCGTTGAGGCTGTATGTTTTTATCTTATCATCATGAAAAACATCAAGCTTGTTTTTGGGTCCGATCCTCATGGTTGATACGAAAGAGAAATTCTGAAAATACGTTCCGTTATCACCGCGGGGAAGAAGACCGTATTCTTTAAATCTGTCTGCTATATATCTCGCTGCCAGAATATTCCCCTCTTCACCCGATTTACGTCCTTTGAGTTCATCAGATGATAAATATTTGATATGTTGCTGCAGCTCTTGTGTTGTGACATCGTTGGAAACGAATTCCTGAATAGCCGGAGAGCATCCGAAGAATAAAAGAAGAATACTAAAAATGGTAAAACTAAAATTACGATTCATAATTATACTCTGATATATTGTTGATAAAGAATTATTAAGGAAGATTACTCAATACGGTCTTGATCTTCATAAAAGAAGCCGGATCTGTTACATTGTACTTCGGATCAATATAAACAATTTTTCCGTTCTTAGCGATTATATAGATCGTTCGTTTATTATAACCGGATGATAGATTATAACTTTTGTATTTCTGCGCAACCGCATGATTATGGTCGGATAGTAATTTGAACGCGAGATTATGATGTTTCGCCCATTCATGGTGTGAGTAAATATAGTCTCCGCTAATTCCAAATATTTCCGCATTGAGTTCATTTAATGCCGCGAAGTTATCGCGCAGTGTGCACATCTCTTTGGTGCATCCTCCGCTCCAGTCGGCAGGATAGAATGCAAGTACAATATTGCGCTTTCCTATGAAGTCGGATAGAGTAATTTCATTCAGTACGATAGAATCTTTTGTTGCATAAGGGAGTGAGAAATTAATCGCTTCATCACCAACCTTAACAGAATCTGTGATTTGGGAATATCCAAATCCTGAAATCAACATGATTAGAAATAACAAGTATACAGTTCTCATAACACTCCTTCAAATACCTTTAAACATAAGAAGACGATAGTTCATTAGCAAGAATTTTATGTAATCTGCCAATTTATTCGTATATTTCCGAAGTTTAACAATAAATCTGCTCGAATGCATATACCCGATGGTTTTCTTGATGCCAAAACAATTATTTCAACAACGGTTTTCTCTGCCGTTGGGTTCGGGACTGCATTGCACAGACTCAAGAACACAATATTACCGCGCCAAATTCCCCTGATCGGTTTAACGGCTGCATTTATTTTCGTCGCGCAAATGCTGAACTTTCCCGTTGTTGCCGGAACATCGGGCCATTTGATCGGTTCCGTACTCATAGCAGTGTTGCTCGGTCCGAGTGCGGCAGTAGTTGTTATGACTTCGGTATTAATCGTACAATGTTTTTTATTTGCAGATGGAGGTGTGCTTGCACTCGGAGCGAATATCTTCAATATGGCAATTATCGGATCGTTCATAGGTTATTCGATCTTTCGTATCGTAAGTAAAATCATCCCGGGTCGGCGCGGCTGGTTCACAGCGATAATTTTTGCCGCTTGGTGTTCAACTGTAATCGCTTCGATATTCTGCGCCGGTGAATTAGCATGGTCCGGTATTGTTCGATGGAATGCCGCGTTTCCGGTAATGGCTAATGTACACATGTTGATCGGTATCGGTGAAGGTTTGATAACTGCTCTGGTGATTGCGGCAGTCTTGAAGACAAGAGCCGATTTATTGGATACGGACAAATTGAATGGATTTAATTCCCGGCACCGTGAGCTGATTATATATGGCGCCATTACTGCAATTGGTTTGTTATTATTCGTTTCACCTTTTGTTTCCCAATGGCCCGATGGTTTAGAGAAGACAGCGGCACTACTCGGGTTCGAATCGAAGACGCTCGATTATTCTCTTGTATCATCTCCGATATTCGATTATAAATTACCCGGCATCGGATCGCCGGCATTAGCCACTTCTCTTGCAGGTTTGATTGGCGCAGTAATCGTATTCATACTTGCATATATGATCTCTAAAATATTAGTTTCAAAATCAGATGAACGGATTCCCACATAAGAATTAATAATTATGCGACACGATTTTATTGACCGTTTCAGCCGAATCGATAGTCCGATACATCGGATTGCAACATCTGTAAAAGTATTAGCGGCATTCATTGCGGTAATCGGGGCAATAATTCTGCCGATCTCATTTTTATGGTATTTTCTTTTTCACGGATTTATTCTGATTGTTGCCGCTTTTGTTAGCCGAATACCGAAATTATTTTTGGTAAAACGACTCTTGCTGATGGAGCCATTCGTACTGGGAATATCGGTTCTCGTATTATTCCAACCTGGAGGGATCGGAACCTTCATCAATGTTGTCATAAAAAGCACTCTTTGTTTATCAACTATGTTATTACTGTCCAACACAACTCCATTTTCTGAGTTGTTGAGCTTTCTGAAGAAGCTGTATATACCCGGTCTATTAGTAACGATTCTTGCTCTGATGTATCGTTATCTTTTCGTGTTAATTGATGAAGCAGAAAAAATGCAGCGAGCCAGAGAAAGCAGAACTTTCACTAGGAACAATTCACAAATATGGAAGACGAGAGCAATATTAATCGCTCAACTATTTGTCCGGTCTACAGAACGCGCAGAACGAATTTATTTGGCAATGCTCGCACGAGGATGGAAATGATACCTGCCCTTAAGATAAATAATTTATCTTTTAAATATCACGATGGAACTGAAGCCCTTCGCGGAATAAGTTTGGATATAAAAGAAGGAGAATGCGTAGGATTAATCGGTCCTAACGGCGCCGGTAAATCTACTTTATTGTTGCATATGAACGGGTTACTACCTGAAATTAAAACCGATAATCCCTCTGTCTTCGTTAACGGCAAACCAGTCAACTCAAAATCTCTTGAGTTGATTCACCGAACAGTTGGTTTGCTGTTTCAGGATCCTGATGATCAATTATTTTGCCCGACAGTTTTTGAAGATGTAGCATTCGGACCTCAGCAGTTTGGAATAAATGAAAATGATCTGCTGAATCACGTTGGTAATGTGTTAAAGATGGTCGGACTCTCAGGGTTTGAAAAACGTTCGCCTCATCATCTAAGCGGAGGTGAGAAACAACGGGTATGTTTGGCGGGTATTCTATCGTGTAATCCGAAAATATTAGCATTGGACGAGCCGACCAAAAATCTTGATCCCCGTGGAAGACGTGAACTCATCAAGTTGTTAAAAACAATACCGACAACAAAAATAATCGCATCCCACGATCTGGAGTTAATCGTCGAGTTATGCGATAGAACAATTGTCTTAGATCAGGGAATTATCGCAGCAGAAGGCAGAACCATTGAACTTCTCGCAGATGAAAGACTGATGCTTGAGCACGGATTAGAAAAACCTCACAGTCTGAAGCACAGACATCCGCACTAGGAATAATATTTTTTGTATTACCGTTTTGAACGGATAGAACGATCGCGATCGCGATCGCGATCACGCTCTCGTTGAGTTTGTCTCTGCTCTTCACCTGGAGGCGTTAGCGGTCGCTTATCGATCGGGGTTGTAAGATATTTTATCCACGCCTTCAGTTCACTCATCGGTCGCGCTTTTCGTACAAAACCATCGAGCTTTGATTGCTTGGCTGCCGATATCGTATGCTGGTCGTCGTATCCGGATACGAAGAGAAAAGGAATTTTTTCAAATCGCGGCGTTGCTCTAACTGCCTTGTGAAATTTAAGTCCGTCCATTACCGGCATATAAACATCGGAGATGATGATGTCCATCGGAGCGTCATCTAATTTCTTCAAGGCATCTTCTCCATGTTCTGCCAGATAAACGACATTACCGTCTGTCTCAAGAAAATTTCCAAGGAGTAATCGGTATTCCGGCTCGTCGTCAACAAGTAAAATATTCATGGCTTCTCATCATTAAAAGTTATGGGGCATTGAAATCTTATGTTGCACAACTATAAATTACGAACCTCTCATGTAAATATCAAGGGTTGATATTAAAACGCGCTTTTTATATATTTTCACTGAAATAGGTTTTCGAGTAGATTCCCTTAATCAGGTGCGAACATTCACTAAATTCACTCGTATAACATCAAAATAAATACTGTTGTTAACTCACCAGTTATCAAATCAATTAATGGAGTAATAAATGATTAACTGTAAATATGTATTGGTAGCGATCTTTCTTCTGGCAGGAAATATTATCGCGCAAGAAGAGACCGGATTGCTTCGATTCCCGGCAATTTACGGGTCACAGATAGTTTTTACCTATTCAGGTGATCTCTATTCAGTTCCAACATCGGGCGGAGTCGCGCGTAAACTGACGAACGATATCGGCTTTGAAATGTTTCCACGATTTTCAAACGATGGAAAGTGGATCGCCTTTACCGGGCAATACGACGGCAACACAGAAGTATTCCTAATACCATCATCGGGTGGAATTCCGAAACGGTTGACGTATACTGCCACACTCGGACGTGATGATGTCTCGGATAGAATGGGACCGAATAATTTAGTGATGGGCTGGATGCATGATAACAAACATATAGTATTCCGCTCGCGCATGAGAGAGTTCAACGATTTCAAAGGACAACTTTATCTTGCTTCGATCGATGGTGGATTATCTGAACAACTTCCTCTTCCTCGTGGAGGATTTTGCTCATATTCTCCTGGTGATAATAAGCTCGCCTATAATCGGATCTTCCGGGAGTTCAGAACTTGGAAGCGTTATCGAGGCGGCATGGCAGATGATATTTGGATTTATGATTTCACAACTAAAAAAACAGAAAACATCACCAACAATGAATCTCTCGATATAATACCGATGTGGTCTGGTAACAAGATTTATTTCATCTCCGACCGCGATGTTAACAAGAGAATGAATTTATATTCTTATGATTTAACAACAAAGGAAACTAAACAACTTACTACATTTTTTGAATACGACATTAAATTTCCATCATTGGGTGACAATGCAATTGTCTTTGAGAACGGCGGAAACATTTTTCGTTTTGCTTTGACGACTGAAAAAGCAGAGAAGGTCTCAATTCAAATTGATGAAGATTTAATTGGTGGAAGAGGAGGAATAGTTAAAGTTGCAGACAACATTTCGAACTACGAGATTAGTCCTGATGGAAAGCGTGCGTTATTCGGTGCACGCGGAGATGTATTTACGGTGCCTGCCAAATATGGTGCAACACGAAATCTTACTGCAACATCGGGCATCCACGAACGCAGCTCCAAATGGTCACCTGATGGAAAATATATTGCCTACATCTCGGATGTAACCGGTGAAGATGAAATTTATATTGAACCGCAGGATGGAAGCGCTCCGGCTACTCAGCTTACAATGAATAGCAGTAATTACAAATACCAAATTGAATGGTCGCCCGATTCAAAAAAAATCTTATGGGCTGACCGCGTGCAGAGGTTGTATTATATCGATGTAGCATCAAAAGCAATTAAAGAAGTATCAAAATCTAATGCGTTCGAGTTCAACGATTACCACTGGTCACCGGATAGCAAGTGGATAACTTACGTAAAACCGGAAGATGATTGGATGTCTCGGATTTATTTGTACTCATTGGAGAATGAAAAGGAATTCGAAGTAACCGATAAATGGTATTCTTCGGGACAGCCGACTTTCAGCTCGGATGGAAAATATATGTTCTTTGTATCCGACCGTGATTTCAATCCAACCTACAGTGCAACGGAATGGAACCACGCTTATCAGGATATGGCAAGAATTTATCTTGTAACTCTGACGAAAGAAATCGAATCTCCATTCAAGCCGAAGAGCGATGAAGTTTCCATAAAAGAAGATAAACCAAAAACGGATGAGAAGAAAGATAAGAAAGACGAGAAGAAAGAAGAAAAACCGATTGTTGTTAAGATTGATGTTGACGGATTGAAAGACCGCATTGCCGGACTTCCGATTCAAGCCGCAGGGTACAGAAATCTTCAATCGGTTGGAAGTAATCTTTATTACATCCGTAACGGAAGCAAGGATGAAAAATCACAGTTTCAGATGTATGATCTGTCTGAGTTGAAAGAAACCAATCTCGGTGAAGTTGACGGTTATGAGATTTCCGCAGATCAAAAGAAGATGCTTGTTGGAAAGGATAAATCATATTATATCATAGATGTTCCAAAAGCTAAAATAGATTTAAAGGATAAACTTGATTTATCGGGTATGGAAGTTAATCTCGATAAACGTGCCGAGTGGAATCAGATTTATAACGAGTGCTGGCGGCAGTTGCGCGACTTCTTCTACGATCCGAACATGCATGGCGTTGGTTGGCCATCAATCCGCGAAAAATATCAGAAGCTTGTTCCATCTGTTAACCACCGTGCAGATTTGACTTACATAATCGGCGAGATGATTGGGGAAGTAAGTGCAGGTCATACTTATGTAGGCGGCGGTGAATATCCAAAACCGAAACGTATTCAAACCGGACTGCTCGGCGCTCAGCTTGAACGAGATTTAAAATCCGGTTACTATCGGATAAAGACAATTCTGAAAGGTGAAAATTGGGATAAAGGTTCACGATCACCGCTTACTGAAATCGGTGTGAATGCAAAAGAAGGCGATTTCATAATTGCAGTCGACAGCAAATCAACAAGCACGATGAACGACATCTATGAATCACTCGTTAACAAAGTAGATAAGCAGGTGAAACTGAAACTCAATTCTTCTTCCGATGAAAAGGGAAGTCGTGAGGTTACTGTGCTACCGATAGGTGATGAAGCCAATCTGTATTACTACCGATGGGTTCAAAATAATACGAAGAAAGTTGAAGACGCTACCGGCGGAAAAGTCGGCTACATTCATATCCCGGATATGGGTGTGCATGGATTGAACGAGTTCGTTAAGCATTATTATCCACAGTTGCGCAAAAAAGCTGTTATAATCGATGATCGTGGTAATGGTGGTGGCAATGTGTCATCGATGATTGTAGAACGCTTAAAGCGTGAAATTGCAATGATTAGTATCGCTCGGAATACTGTTCCAACACCGGATCCCGATGGTATGATTTGGGGACCAAAGGTTTGCCTGATAGACGAGTTCTCGGCTTCTGATGGTGACATCTTCCCGTATCGCTTCAAGAAGTATGGACTCGGTAAGCTCATCGGCAAACGAACGTGGGGTGGAGTGGTTGGTATTCGTGGATCTCTGCCGCTTCTTGATGGTGGTTTTCTGATGAAACCGGAATTTTCCCGCTACAGCACCGAAGGTAAATGGATAATGGAAGGTCACGGTGTCGATCCTGATA
Source organism: Bacteroidota bacterium (assembly GCA_020056225.1). GTDB lineage: Bacteria > Bacteroidota > Ignavibacteria > UBA10030 > SZUA-254 > JAGVIE01. Next base: position 15,665 of record JAGVIE010000026.1, on the reverse strand, counting down.
TTGTTGTCGATAATGATCCTGCACAGGAATTCGCCGGCAATGATCAGCAGCTTAACAAAGCAATCGAAGTTATTCTCGAAGAATTAAAGACTCAGGAAAAGAACGTACCGCCAGTTCCAGAGTATCCGATTAAGAAGTAAAACTTAACCAAGAATGTGCGACTCACCTTCAGTGCTGACACTCCACACGAGGTGAGTCGCACTTACTGAAAGGGAGTCATGGCACGAAGAAACGTACAATTTGAAAAAAACGGTTATTATCATATTTACAACCGCGGATGTAATCGGGAAGATATTTTTCAATCTGAGGAAAACTATTTCTATCTTTTGAGAAAGCTAAAAGAAAAAGTAATTGAGTATGATATTGCCGTGATTTCCTATTGCTTAATGCCGAATCACTATCATTTCTTATTGCGGCAGGGTAGCTCAAAAAGTGTTGAATCGTTGGTACAATGGTTATTTAACGTCTACACGAAGGCATTCAATGCCATGTATAAGCGGAGTGGGACATTATTCGAAGGTCCGTTTAAATCACTGGAAATTAAAAAGGATAGCCATTTGCTTCACTTATGTAGATACATCCATAGAAATCCGCTTGATGCAGGATTGGTAGCAAAGATTGAAGATTGGAAATTTTCGAATTATATGGAATGGATCGGCAAGAGAGAGGATATTCTTGTTGATCTGGATTTTGTCCAGGAGCATTATGCAAGTCCAGAAGAATATAAAGAGTTCGTTCTTGATTATGTTTCACCTAAACATATTGAACGAGAAATGAAAAAATATTATTGTGAATAATCGATTGGATAAGTGCGACTCACCTTCAGTGCTTACACTCCACACGAGGTGAGTCGCACTTTTCTTTGTTTGAAACATCTATATTCCTTTTCGTATATTAAAGCATGATTAAAATCTCTAACATCACAAAACAATATCCAACAGTTACCGCGTTGGATAATATCTCACTCACAATCAACAAGCAGGAGTTCTTCGGGTTGCTTGGTCCAAATGGGGCTGGTAAAACGACACTGATGAATTTACTCGTCGGTTATCTCAATCCCGACCAGGGTGAGATTCATATCGCAGGCGAAAAGGTAACGCAGGATTGTTTGCACACACGCAAGAACATCGGCTTGGTGCCGCAATCGTTAGCACTCTACGATGATTTATCTGCACAGGATAATTTAGATATTTTCGGAAGCTTTTATCACATCGAGAAAACATTTCTCAAAGAACGCATCAAGGAGAAGTTAGAATCGGTTCAACTCTACGAGCGCCGCAAAGATAAAGTAAAAACATTTTCAGGTGGAATGAAGAGGCGATTGAATCTCATCGCTAGTATGCTTCACGACCCACCGATACTCTTATGCGATGAACCGACAGTTGGCATCGATCCGCAATCGCGCAATGCTATCTTCGATTATCTATTGATGCTTAATGAAAAAGGTAAAACTATCGTTTACACAACTCATTATATGGAGGAAGCGGAACGCCTGTGCAAACGTATCGCCATCATCGACTTTGGAAAGATTATAGCTGAAGGGACAATCGATGAGTTGATAGAGAAGCTTCCATACGATGAGACTATTCTGATAACAAAAAATCAAATCACTACTGCAAAGATTGATATCTTAAAACAGTTCGGTTCTGTAATTGATGAGAATGATCATTACCAACTCAAGCCAAACGCCGGATTCCAGCTATCTCAGTTTTTCGAATCGTTAGAAAAGCACACAATCAGCTACAAGTTTGTTGAGCTGCACAAACCGACGCTCGAATCTTATTTCCTGCACCTGACCGGAAGGAGGCTGAGAGATTGAAAACTATTCTTCAACTGATCCGAAAAGATTATAAATTATTCTGGAGCGACAGGCGTGCAGTCACGATGACGTTCATCATTCCAATTGCGTTGATAATAATTTGGGGAGCGGTTTTTGGTAATCTGAATAAGGGTGGAACTGCAACAAAGCTTCACATTGCCTTCCTGAATAACAGTACATCACCCATCGGAAAGAAAATCGAGCGAGTTCTTGATTCTTCCAAAACTTTTGTGCTTATCAAATCATACAAGGACGAAAACGGCAAGCGTATTCCATTCGATACTTCTTCCATCCAGAATTATGTGAGGAAGGGGAGTGTATCTGCGGCGCTTGTGATTCCTGCTGATGCGTTATCCGATACGGCTTTCGGATTGAAGCTGAAGTTTTATTACGATCCCAAGAACGATCTCGAAATGCAAATGATAGACGGTATGCTGCAAAAAACAATTATGACTGAAATACCCGATATCTTTATGCAAGGGATGAAAAATCAAGCGGTCAAGTTTCTGGGATTGGATTCAGGTAAAGCATTTAATAATGAAATTGCAAAGACGGTAGGGAAATACTTCAAGATAGACCCGAAATGGATAACCAATCCACCTGTTGATTCAGTTATGTCAATGGCTGGTGGAAGTGATAGTGCTAAGAATAGTTTTTTCCAAAACATACTTCAACTTGATAAAGTGCAGTTAGTCGGACAGGACATCGCTAACCCCTGGGCAACGCGCAGTGTGGGCGGCTGGGCGATGATGTTTCTTTTGTTTACGCTCACTGCCACATCATCGGCTTTGTTCGAAGAGAAAAAGAGCGGCGTTGTGTTGCGGCTTCTTGCCTCACCGATTTCACGTGTTCAGATACTCTGGAGCAAGTATCTTTACAATATGTCGCTTGGTTTCATTCAGCTTCTTATTCTCTTCACTGCCGGTTGCTTGCTTTACCAAATCGATATTTTTTCTAACTTTATTAATCTCGTTCTTATCATCATCGCTGCTGCAACGGCATGCACGGCATTCGGTATGCTTCTTTCGTCAATCAGCAGAACTGCCGGACAAGCCAACGGTTACGGTATGTTTTTAATTCTGGCGATGAGTTCAATTGGTGGCGCATGGTTCCCAACATCGTTCATGCCCGATTTCATACAGACGATCAGTAAGTTTACAATCGTCTATTGGTCGATGGATGGAATATTACAGGTTCTGTGGCGTAATGCTAGTATATTCGATATTCTTCCGCACATTGGGATATTGATTGGTATAGCTGTCCTGATAACAAGCATCAGCATCTGGCAATTTAAAAAGGGACATGTGTTTTAGACAAGAAATGTGCGACTCACTTTCAGGTTAGCTGCAAGGTTGGAAGTGAGTCGCACTTGATGATTCACACATAGGTTGATAGTATGGCAAGAAGAAACATACAATTTACTCAAGGCGAGTATTATCACATATACAACCGTGGATGCAACCGGGTAAAGATTTTCCACTCCGATGAAAACTACCAGTTTCTTTTAAGAAAACTCAGAAAATATTTTATAAGTACGAAGGTGAGTGTTATAGCTTTCTGCTTGATGCCGAATCATTATCATTTCTTGTTGAGGCAGGATGGTGATAAGAGCGTAGGAGGAATGGTACAAACGATATTTAATGGATACAGTAAAGCTTTCAATCAGAAGTACAACAGAACAGGTACGTTGTTCGAAGCTCCCTTCAAAGCAATATTGATTGAAAAGTTCAGCCACTTAATACATTTATGTCGATACATCCATCGTAATCCATTGGACGCAGGATTGGTTACTGATATCGAGAAATGGCAGTATTCCAACTATCCAGATTGGATTGGTTTGAGGGATGATATATTGGTAGATCGAGAATTTATTAAAGAGAACTTTCCATCTTCTAAAGATTATGAAACATTTGTTATGGAATATGTTTCGCCAAAGAAAATTGATAAAGATTTGCAGAAGTATTATTTTGATTGAACAGATGTGCGACTCACGTTCAGGTAAGACTCAAGGTTGGACGTGAGTCGCACTTCAACAACAAGTTGATTTTATAAAATAAGAATAGTATTTTACTACTGTATTTTCTGCCACCTTTTGAGTTTTCCATATATAAAATGTTTTATTAAGGAAGGTGTTGTATAGCATTCTCTCCACCGGAATGTTATCAGGTAAGATGGCGGGATGATTAATAGTTAAGGGGGAAAAAATAAAATAAAGGAGAAAACATGGAAGAAAAATTACAAAGGAGCATGGATCGTGCAATTGCTTTATTGAAAACTCCAAAAATATACGAAAATTATATTTCAATAAAACTTTCCCCTTTGGATGTTGGCTGCTGTTGTTCTGGTTGTTTGTCAGAAACATGGCGAATGATTAATAGATTTATAGAGCCCTGTGGTCCGGTGAAACATGAAGGCGACGCATTAATCGAGAAAGACGGAAACAAATTTGTTCTTGAACAGCATGAAAGTGGCCCAGAGATAATTGTATACTTTGCTTTAGCGACCGCATCGGCAACACTCGCAAAATCAGTTATTGACCTTATCACCACTATCATTAAGGGCTTATCAAGCGAACATAGAAAACAAACACCGCGGATTAAAATTTCAAAAAGACAAATTATCAAAGGAAAAATTGAAGAAGAGAATTTAATTGAAATAGATATCCCGATTCCAAAAGACATAACAAAACAGCTCGAAGAAAAAATAAAACAGGCAATAAGCAAAACCCTATAACCAGTAAATCTAGCCGACCTGAACCGTGGCTCAAGTTGACGGAATGAGCGTCGGCGAATTGTAATTGCTCAGGTGCAGTAGATCGTGAAAAGAAAAAATCATAGGCTCAGAGACACGGGTGCGAGCAGTACAAACCGAGATATTCTACTCCGCAACTTAGCTCCGCTCTGTTATACTGGAGTAATATATTTTGATAACTCAAAAATATAAACTTACTAATGGCTAGAGAAAAAATAAATACTACGTGGAATTATATCCAAAATACAAGTATTATACTTGGAATTGTTTCGTCAATATTTTCTGCTCTCATTTTTTTTGGTGTTGGCGACATTAAAACTATTTTGTCAAATCAAACCGAGCTATTAGACATTACACTTAATGAATCATCTATAAATAAAATATCTGGTAAATCAATAAGTATAAATGGAAGTGTTCTTTTAAGAGAATCTAAAAAATCTGCTGTATTTTATTTAAAAGAAAGAAATCTCGATATATATCCTCTTGCACGTAGAACTGTTCCTCTCGGTAATTGGAGAGTCTATCCGCGCCCAATTATAAGAGATGATGGAGAATTATATTTTACTATTGACTTATCATATTTATCATCAAAAGATAGTTCTAACACAATACAAGTTATTTTAATTTCCTGTGGTCGTGATCTTCTTTCAGATGGATTCGAGTTCAATAATTTATTACCATATTTTAGTGTATCATCTAATCCAATTTCTATACGTTATTACTGATTATATTTATCAAGAGGTAAAAATATGTCAAATACTAAAATTAATTATTCACAATTGATAACTGGAATTATCGTGGGTTTAATACTTGCTGGAGTAAGTGCGTATTTTACGCTATATCAAAAGCTTTTAAAACTTGAAACAAAATCCGAATATACTATTGCTCAACAAACCGCAGATGAAAAGACAACTTCATCAACAATTTCTGATTCTATCCATAAAAAAGTAATAATATCTCCTGACCGAATTATTGGAATAATTAAAGAACAACAAAGTATTTATGTAAAAGAAAGTATTGGTCAGATGGATTATCAATGTTTTACTGAGAGTGATTTGCAAAATTTCATCTCAAAGAATATCCCTAATGTAATAAAGTTGAATCTTCAGAAAAGCAATGAATATCTTACAGTAGTTCTAGCAATTAAAGAAATGGATCCTGTTGCCAGACAAAATTTATTAATGTCGGCACAAAGTACCTTTAAACCCACGTGGGAAGAGTTAGGTGAAATATCGAAAAAAGGACAAACTGAAGCTGGCCAAAATGCAGAAAAATTGATTGCCCAAGCAATAGTGGATTTGACAAAAAGCCTTCTAAAAAAATCGGAGGTAGATATTAATTTGATGATGAATTAAATCAATATTATGAATACATTTATATAATCTTTACATAACCAGCCAATCAAGTGGATGCCGGTTTCGCATTTGGCATTTGTGTAATTATTATTTTTTTCTTCCGTTTAGTGTTAGTTGTATAAAGTAATGCTGTTAAATGAATATTTTAATAACAATTGGTGTTGTATTATTTGCGGTTTTCTTGTCCCACAATAAAAGATTGGCGGGTAAATCAGGGAAGCCGCTTATCGGCAACGCCGTTAAGCAAACATGATTGAAGAAAAAATTTCTCATAACTCGATCGCGTTTGTTGAAAGGAATCAAACAATGCTCAAGAAATATGCAGAATTTCCCCCCCCCCAGTGGACATATTCTAAATCGGACTCGGAGCCGTTACGTTTATGGGTGCTGGCGAGGGTGGCCCACATTGTCATCCTCGCAGGATCAATCACCTTTAGTGCCTGCAACAGCGACGGTAAAAAAAGGCAACCGACCATATCAAAACAACCTTACGCCGTAGCGGCCGACGCTGTAGATGCTGGGTTTGCGGCCATTCACAACGGAAATGTGCCTCGAGCAATCGACCAATGGGGGAAAGCGGCGACCATTTTCGAGGGGATTGAAGGAACAGAAAATGATCAGGCGAGTTGCCTGCTCAACAGGGGACTTGCCCTGGCCACCGTTGGCCGTCATGAGGAAGCGGTGGAGGACCTGGGTAAGGCAAGATCTGTACTTGAGTCGATCAGGAACGAGGGCAAGACCTATGCAATGATTCGTACAGTTCTCCATCGGGAACAAAAGCTTCTAGAGATGGCAGCGGAATATCGAACGACAAGACCAGAAGAAGCTCGAACCGATCATTCGAATCGCTTGCTCGTTCGACCTCAAGCCCTGATCCTTGCAAGAATGCTGCTGAAAGATTATTGGTTTCGGCGTTCTTTCTTGATGGATAAAGCGGAGCCGGTGACGTTTCCCGATCAGGTTAGGGAAGCACTCGAACTGGACGAGATCGAGCTTGGTGCGATGTGTTCATATGGTCTCAAGGTCCATATGAACTATCACGACTTGCTCAAACAGAAATACGGGGGGATGTACGCTGGCGCAACCTTCGATCTTTCTCCAGGCTTTCTGGCGGCCATGGACCGCCATCCGGAGACTGAGGCCCTGATTGTCAAGGTGCTCGAGCAGCAGCTTGGTTCAGAACCAAGTATCGACGAGTGATGCAAGCAAATGGCCGTCAAAGATCCAACATTGCCAATACGGCAATGGAGCCTAATAGCTGCGCAATATATTTAACAAGGTTTGGAGCTTTGACAGCTCCAATGAGGCCGCGGGCAACGCAGCGGTGCTACGCAGGAAAGTCATTGGCGCGGCAGGTTAGCCAGAGTGTTAGGGCACCATCACATTTATTGAAGAAAGCACTCAATGATAACTTTTATAAAAATCATCTTATTAGTTGTTCTGGTTTCACTACCCATGTCGGCACAGCAAACGACATTTCAGGATTCCTTGCTCGATCATATGATCGGGAAGTGGGTTCTTCAGGGCACCATAGATGGAAAAGAGACGACACACGATATTATCGCAGAATGGGTGCTGGGTCATCAGTACCTGCAACTTCACGAAACCTCTCGCGAAAAGAATGCTAACGGTGAAGCGGAGTATGAAGCGATTGTCTTCATCTGCTGGGATCAACCGTCGAGCCGGTACGCTTGTCTTTGGCTCGATGTAACAGGCGGCGGTGGTCTCTCGGCTCAGGCAATCGGTCATGCAAAACGGAGCGGTGATAAGATTGCGTTTTTATTCAAGGGTAGTGATGGCGGGCTCTTCTACACGACATTCACGTACACCAGAGATACTGATACCTGGCAATGGCAGATGGATAATGAAGAGAAGAGTCAACCCTTCGCACGTGTGAAGCTAATAAGGAAATAGTTTTTAGAGACTTCTGAAAAATTATTTTAATCAACAAAATAACAGTCACGCTGAGCTTGTCGAAGCGTGGTTTTGAGTCAAGAAGTCATGGTTCGACAGGCTCACCATGACACTTATTTATTTTTCAGAAATCTCTTATATGAAATAGTTTTATATTGAACCATAATTTATAGTTAGAACCATTAGGAGATAAACAGGAGATGAGAATAGTGATTGCGTTTACTATGATGGCAATGCTGATAGCCTCATTTGCAAATGCTCAGGAGAGAATGAGCGAAAAGGAGCTCATCCAAGCTTTTCTGGACTGCCCTGAAATTATCAAGGCGCAAAAGGAATTTGGAAAGAGAGGCGAGTTAGGCAAACCAAGTATTGTGTTCTATGATTCAATGTGTGGTGGGCACGGGTGCCAGTATTCCGCCCTAATCTCACAGAAATATAAACGGCGGGGGGTTAATCCGGAGACTACGCATATTCTTGGATTAGTGCATGTGGGACCGAAGGGTGAGTATGTGTTTGTTGAAAGAGTAATATTAATACCTTTTAGTAAACTTAAAGAGACTTTGGAGAAAGGTAATTAGTCACCGAACTATGGTTTCACTGCGACCGTTAGTCTATGAGGCTTTTTGAACTTTCAAATGTCAACTCAGGAATAGAGGTTATTATGACATCAAAATATTTGTTCATCAGAAATACATTTATTGCAGCAATTCTGCTTTTTCCTATTCTAACATTCGGTCAGACTACGAAGCAAGACAGCATTTGGAAACCTTTCAAGTTCATTATCGGTAGCTGGACAGGCAAGGGCGGTGGAGAGCCGGGAGAAGGTAACTATGAGCGTAAATATCAATATATTTTCAACAATAAATTTATCGAGGTTCACAATAAATCTGTCTACCCTCCTTCGGAAAATAATCCCGAAGGTGAGGTTCATGAAGATGTCGGGTATATAAGTTTCGATAAATTGAGAAATACTTTTATCCTGAGGCAATTTCACATCGAAGGATTTGTGAACCAATATAAGCTCGATAGTATATCAGCCGATGGTAAAAGAATTGTTTTTATTTCCGAGTCGATAGAGAATATAAAAGCCGGATGGCGTGCGAAAGAAACTTATCAGATACTTGGCGATAACGAGTTTTCGGAAACATTCGAACTTGCTCCGCCCGATAAGGAATTTGAGGTTTATACAAAAGTTGTATTGAAAAGAACGGAGTAAGGTTTAATGTGCGATACACTTCCAACCTTGCAGTTAACCTGTTACAAAGTAATCACTTCGTGAAAAGTGAGTCGCACATCTGCATGTCAGCTTAGCTCCAGCACGTTATGTAGTTAAAGAAATATGATAGATAAAAACAGAATATTCAGGGTTGATGAAAAGAGAATAATTCTCTTTTTAATATTTGTTTCGATGTTTATAATAACCGAAATAGGCAGAAAGATATACAGACCGTATATTTATTCAAATAACATTTTTGATTTTTGGATTGCCGACACTATCGGAAACTTTACAGGGACTATGGCGGTAATATTTTTCGATCTTGCAGGTGTAAATCCTAAGCATAAACAGGGGAGATGGTTCATACTTATTATTATAATTGGATTGATCATTTATGAGTTGGTCCAAGCTATATTGCCTGGAAGGAATACTTGTGATTGGAGGGATATAGTTGCAACTGTTATAGCAGGATTAATATCCTTGGGTATATATGAATTAATTTATAAAAAGTATAAGGAGACGCAAAATGAAATATCGAGTCCATCGGTTCCCAATTAAAATGAATGAAGACCAAGCTAAGTTAGAGCAATTTCTGAATAATATGGAAGGCGATATAGTTTCAATTATTCCGAATGTAAAGCCGACTTTTTTGTGGATGGGGGCAACTGCAAAAGTTGATTTTCTGTTTATTGTCGAAAAGATCAGATAGTGAACCTCACTTCGACGTATATCATGAAATATTATAAAGTGATACTAGCAAATGGAATTAGCAGACCTAGGATTTGATAGTTGGTTTCAAAAGAAGCGAGAAGAATCGCAGAAACCGGATTTCAGTGTCGCAAGGATAACTAGAGTCGACCGGAATCGATACCTCGTTCGCAATGAGGAGAATGAAATTCAAGCGGAGCCAACAGGCAAGCTTCTCTTCTTTACCGACTCTACTCAAGACCTACCTTGTGTGGGAGATTGGGCATTCGTGCAGTACTACAACGATGGCACACTTGCAATCATTCATGATCTTTTCCCAAGAAAAACCTTCTTGCGCAGGAAATCTGCCGGCAATACAGTTGACTACCAAATGATAGCATCGAATATCGATATTGCGTTCATCATCCAGTCGTGCGATTTCAATTTTAATTTGCGCCGGATGGAACGGTATCTTGTCATGGCAAACGAAGGTCATGTAGAGCCAATAATCCTTCTTAGCAAAAGTGATCTCGTCAGTTCTGAAGAATTAGAAAAAAGGATTTCAGAAATACGACAAGCGCACATCGGTGCAAAAGTCATCGCATTCAGCAACAAGACTGCTCTCGGATTGGACACAGTACAACAGGTGCTTGAAAAGGGAAAGTCGTATTGTTTGCTTGGTTCATCGGGTGTAGGCAAAACTACACTCCTAAATCACCTTTTGGGTCGTGAAGTATTTGAAACAAACCCTGTGCGCGAGAAGGACAGCAGAGGAAGACATACAACAGCACGTCGGCAATTAATAGTTCTTGACAACGGAGCACTTCTCATTGATACACCGGGTATGAGGGAACTGGGTATGATTGCCGTCAGTACCAGCATCGATGATAGTTTTTCTGATATTCACGAACTCTCCCAGAATTGTCGGTTCAACGATTGCACTCACTCAGTGGAGGTTGGTTGCGCAATCCTCATGGCGGTTCAGAACAAAGAATTAAATGAAGAGCGATACCAGAGTTACATGAAATTGATGAAAGAATCTAAGTTCCATCAAATGTCATATGTCGAGAGGCGCAAAAAGGACAAGCAGTTCGGGCGAATGATCAAAACAGCTATGAAACAGATTAGGAAGAATTAGCATTCCGGTCACGAGCCATTAATTTAAATTCAGGAGTTGAATTTATGAAACCGAATAATAATGGAATTAAAATTACCTGGTTTGGACACTCAGCATTTTTGTTCGAATCACATAGAGGCAAGAATATTCTTATCGATCCATGGCTTGATAATCCTAAAGCGCCTGCGGGAGCGAAGGATATCGCCAATGTCGATCTTATCCTTATCACACACGGACATTCCGATCATATCGGAAACAGTATTGAGATTGCAAAACGAACCAACGCTAAAATTATTTCTATCTTCGAAATCTCTCTCTACATCTCAGAGCATGGAATAACAAATACGCAAGGGATGAATAAAGGAGGAACGGTCGATATCGATGGTGTTAAAGTGACAATGGTGGATGCTAAGCACAGTTCAGGTATAGATTATGACGGAAGGCTAATCGAAGGCGGTGAGCCGGCTGGATATGTAATTGAATTTGAAAATGGATTCAGAATTTATCATGCAGGTGATACGGCACTTTTCGGCGACATGAAACTCATTGGAGAATTTTATAAACCAGATTTGGTTATACTGCCTATCGGCGGATTGTACACAATGGGACCAGAAGAGGCGGCTTATGCCTGCCGGTTATTAATGCCAAAGTATATTATCGGTATGCACTATGGCACTTTTCCTGCACTGACTGGTACACCAAATGAATTACTAAAATTACTGCCTTTAGCTTTAAAAGATAGTGTGGTCGAACTTGAAGTGGGGCAACAAATTACATTTTGATGTTAATATCAGTCATTAATTTCTTCAAGATCAATATCGCCAACAGGTTCAGCAATGAATACCCTGGAGCATTGATCGCCCTTAAATCGGTCAATTTTCTTGCACTGTTCATGGTGTTTACGAACAGCATCGAGGTTATCAGCATCCTCCGAAAGACAAAAGTTATCCAGCTTTGTGTCGCATTCTATACAAAATTTAGTTTTATCCTGGATTGAATCTTCGGGAATCAGTATCGGTTTTTTCATAATATTTTATTATTGTTAATCACATACATATAACATATTGAATATATAAAAATGTTCCTGAAAAAACATAAAACATCTAATTTATATTTTCCTCTTGGAGTTTCTAAATGAATAAGATCATTATAATCGTTACAGTCATCTACCTTTCCTGTGCAAATGCCCAAGAAATCCGATTCATCCGTGATGATGTGGGTTACTGTTGGAAAATGGATGAGATGACTAAATTACTCGATTATCTGAAGAAGAATGAAACGGATAAAAAAGTCGGAAATATCATCGCAGGTATTTCACCACACGATGATTATTTATATGCCGGACGAGTTTACTATCCACTCTTTGAGACCATTAAAGCTAAAGAAGCAGTAATTTTTGGAGTAACACACGGGACAGTGCGGAAGGAGATAGGCGATCCACAAAATATTTTGATGCTTGATGAGTTTGAAAAGTGGAGAGGACCAAGAAAGAATATTGAGATCTCTCCGCTTCGAGAGTTTATAAAGGATCGGCTTGATACATCGTACTTCAAGGTCAATTGCAAGGCACACGAGCTTGAGCATTCTATCGAAGGGTTGCTCCCATTCCTTCAATATTTCAATCCAGAGATTAAGATCACACCGATTATGGTAACGGCTATGACGTACGAGAGGATGGAAGCGGTTTCAGAAAAATTGTCTGTTATAATTTCAGATTACATCAAGCAAAACAATTTAGAACTTGGGAAGGATATTATTTTCCTGATCTCATCCGATGCAAACCATTATGGGAAAGACTTTAACAATATTCCATTTGGAGAAGATTCCGCGGCTCATGCGAGGGCAACAAATCAAGATCGCCGAATTGCGAACGAGAATCTTACTGGAATTCTTGAGCCAATTAAGATCCAAAAGTTCACTGAGGAAATGAAAAATGTTGTCTGGTGCGGGAAGTTTTCTATCCCATTTGGCTTGCTGACAACAGAGAAAGTTGTGAAGAAAGTTCTCAACAAAAATTTAACTGGAGAGCTACTCCGATACTCAGATACATATACAGAAGGAGTGCTCCCGATTAAAGGGACTGGGTTAGGCACAACCGCGCCATTCTCGCTGAAACATTGGTGCGGATTTCTTTCAGCAGTGTTTTATTTAAAGTAGAGTCCGTTCTTCAGAACGGACAACTGGGCTGGTCCGATTTATGAATCGGACTCTACGGTTTGAAACGCCTCAATCGGAGAGAGTTACTTACTACTGAGACCGAACTTAATGCCATCGCACCCGCCGCGAGCATAGGATCAAGAATACCGAATGCCGCTATTGGTATTAAGATGATGTTATATATGAAAGCCCAGAAGAGATTCTGGCGTATAGTCTTCATCGTCCGCTTTGAAAGCTCTATCGCTGTGTTTACATTTCTTAAATCACCTTTAACAAGAATTATGTCGCCAGTCTCATTGGCAATATCGGTACCAGTTCCTATAGCTATACCAAGGTCAGCTTGGGCAAGGGCGGGGGAGTCATTTATACCATCGCCAACCATGGCTACTGTATTACCTTGCTCCTGAAGTCTTTTAACTCTTACAACTTTATCCTGCGGCAAAACTTCGGCAAGATAATCAGTAATTCCAACTTCGTTTGCAATGTTTTCTGCAGTTCGCTTGTTATCGCCTGTTATCATCCAAACAGTTAAGCCGGACCTGCTCATTGCAGCCACAGCGGACATGGATGTTTCTTTTATTCTGTCAGCAACTGCTATGAGACCCGAAAGTTTTTGAGCAATTGAAACAAAGACAACTGTGTGCCCTGTCGATTCAAATTTCGTAACGCCTGATAAATCTTCACCGGATGATTTTATTACTTCTTCTAAATATTTATAATTTCCCACTTTAACAAGTTTCTTATCAACAATTGCCTCGCTGCCTTTTCCGGGAACAGAATCGAACTGGTAGGGAGTATCCAATTTGATTTCTAATTTATTCGCATGTTCTATAATTGCATGAGCAATTGGATGCTCGGAATATCTCTCAACTATTGCAGCATGGTAGATCAATTCATTTTGGGTATATGGTTGAAATGCTATTACCTCCTTAACGGATGGCTTGCCATAAGTGACAGTTCCAGTTTTATCCAAAACAATCGTATCAATTTTATGAGCTATTTCTAAACTTCGTGCATTTTTGATAATGATTCCATGCTCCGCTCCCACACCTGTACCAACCATAATGGCAGTAGGAGTTGCTAAACCCAAAGCACATGGACAAGCAACCACTAATACTGCAACCGCGCTGAAAATGGCATGAACTAAATTATGCTCACCGCCAAACAAATACCAAAGTGTAAATGTTAACATTGATATAAGAATTACTGAGGGAACGAATACAGAAGCTACACGATCCGCCAATTGTTGGATTGGAGCTTTAGATGTTTGAGCATCCTCCACTAACTTAACGATCTGAGCAAAGAGTGTCTCCTTCCCAACTTTCTTTGCTTGAAATATGAAACTGCCTGACTGATTTATAGTTGCGCCGGTTACTTCACTTCCAATCTGTTTCTCAACAGGAAGACTTTCTCCGCTTATCATCGATTCATCGACAAATGAATATCCTTCAGTTAGAATTCCATCCACGGGAATTCGCTCTCCAGGTCGAACAATAACCAGATCATCAATTACGACTTGCTTGATGGGGATATCTATTTCTTTGCCATTTCGTATGATCCGTGCGGTTTTTGATTGTAGGTGCAAGAGCTTTTTGAGTGCCGCAGATGCTTTACCTTTAGCTCGTGCTTCAAGTAACCGCCCCATAAGAATGAGTGTAATAATCACCGCAGAAGTGTCGTAGTAAGTTATCGGATGTTGTCCTATACCTTGTAGTATTTTAGGAAAGAAGGTGATGACAGCGCTGAAAATAAAAGCGATAGATGTACCTACTGCAACCAAAGTATTCATATCGGCAGAAAGGTGCTTCAGCATTTTCCAGAAGCCAATGAAAAATCGTCTACCAGACCAAAGGAGTACAGGAGCCGTTAGAACAAAAAGTAAATAATTCACCCAAAAAGATGAATGAGCAAAAAACATATTCAAAAATGAAATTGGAACTGTCAGGACTGCGCTTAAGATGAAGTCTCTTTTCAAAGATGCAGATTCTTTTTGCTCGAGATTTTCTTTTACATCTTCAAGATTATCTTCTTCCGCCACAACAACTTGATAACCAATATCTTCAATTGATTTCTTGATACTTTCAATTGAAATCGTGGAGTCGTCGAATGCGATTGTTGCTGATTCTGTGGCGAGATTGACAGAAGCGGAGTTAATGCCATCAAGTTTCGAAAGATTTGTTTGGATACGGCTGACACAGCTTGCACACGACATTCCCTGAATTGGTAAGATGATCTTCTGATATTTTAACGAATCTGAGATTTCTGTCATAGGTTATATTGGCTATCAAATATAGAAATCAAAATATCAGCCATGTTTACAGCATTCATCCAAATTTTCATAAGCTTCGGGATCACGTTTCTTATCATTTGCATCATAACCGGCTCTGGTCAATGTAATCTCAATTGTTAGAAGATTAGTTTGGGCTGGGACAAATTTAACTTCAATACTTTTCTTCTCCAGATCAACATTAACCTCCTTAACACCTTCGAGTGCGTAAACTGCTTTTTTAATATTATCCTCACAGTGTGAGCATCCGATACCGGGAGAATGAATTAAAACAGTTTCAAGTTGTGGCTGCTTCACACAATTGAACGACAGAAAAACTAATAAGATAAGGGGAAGAAACAAAAGTTGTTTAGACATACAAT
>JAGVIE010000010.1 GCA_020056225.1 Bacteroidota bacterium | reverse complement strand
ATCTTCTTCTTCTGATTTGTTCTGATTCCATTTCGGACTTCTCCTTTTCTCTAATATAATGGCTTTTCTCTCTGTCCGAAAATTCGGGGGAAGATCAGTTAAATCAATTTTGCTCTTCATCTCCATTCTCTGTATATTTCCAATCACATGGCAAAACGTATAGACCCAACAACACCAGAACGACTTGAGAACGAAGTAGAGTTAGACCAAACTCTGCGCCCGTTGCAATTTGAAGATTTCGTCGGACAGCATAAGATCGTTGATAACCTCAAGGTTTTCATCAACGCCGCAAAGAAACGCGGCGAAAGCTTAGACCATGTTCTCCTTACCGGACCTCCCGGCTTAGGAAAAACAACTCTCGCTTACATCATCGCGAATGAGATGGGCGTGCAGATAAAATCAACATCGGGACCCGCGCTCGATAAACCGTACAACCTTGCAGGCATCCTGACAAATCTTAGCGCAGGCGATGTTCTTTTTATTGATGAAATCCACCGGATGAATCCTTTAATTGAAGAATATTTATATTCCGCGATGGAAGATTTCAAGATCGATATTGTAATCGACAGCGGACCAAACGCGCGAAGTGTTCAGCTAAATCTTCCAAACTTTACATTGGTCGGCGCGACAACACGTGCCGGACTCCTTTCCTCTCCCCTTCGCTCACGTTTCGGCGTTACGAGTCGTTTGGATTATTATCCATCTGAATTTTTGGAAAAGATTATCAAACGTTCATCCAAGATTTTAAATATTGAAATCAAACCGGATGGCGCTAAAGAAGTCGCAAGCCGTTCACGCGGAACACCACGCATAGCTAACCGGTTGCTCAAACGCTGCCGCGACTTCGCTCAGGCGGATAAGAAACTTGAACACTCCAACAACATTATCACAAAAGAAGTAGCCGAGTATTCGCTTAAGGCGTTAGAGGTTGACGAGTTAGGGCTTGATGATATGGACAAAAGAATACTCACAACAATCATTGAGAAATACAACGGCGGACCCGTTGGCATCAGCACGCTTGCTGTCGCGGTCGGTGAAGAACCCGGAACAATTGAGGAAGTATACGAGCCGTACCTGATTCAGGAAGGATTTTTAAAACGAACACCGCGCGGACGAGAAGCGACAGAACTTGTTTATAAACACTTCAAGCTGTCTCCTGGGAAATTGGCGCCTACTCAATCGACACTATTCAACCAATGACAATTTACAAATGACCAAGTACACATTAAAAAGAACAATCATTGGACAATTCCCACACGGAACAGATTTGCTGGAAGAACTAACACAACTTGTCCAAAAAGAAAACATCCACTGTGGTCGTGTACATGGCATTGGTGCAACAACTCATGCTATAGTTGCTTACTATGATCAAAGCACGAAGAAGTACTGCCCGATGGAATTCAAAGGTGGTATGGAAATTCTGAATCTACAAGGCAATGTTAGTATCCGCGATAGCAAGCCGTTTGTACACGTTCATATTCTGCTCAGCGATCCGCAGGGTAAAGTATTCGGCGGACACCTTATGCCGGGCACGAAACTTTGGGCATCTGAAGTAATCATAGATGAGTTTGAAGGTGAAGAGTTGGTACGCGGGCAGGATGAGAAGACGGGATTGTTTTTGTGGAAAACAGGATATCTTTCCTGATGAATCGAACTGTATCGATACGAGTGTTCTGGTTCTGCTTCTTCGCATTTACATCAGTGAATACCTCAATTACATTTACACAGGAAAACGATTCCACAAAAGGTGAAGTGTACTCAACAGTAACCGATCCTGTACAAAACCGGTTATTCTGGATGTCTACAGGCAGGGTCTCTGAACCATACAGATTTTCACTTGGTACGTTTGAATTATTTGTTCTTCAGGCCGGATATACCCCAACAAAATATTTCCAATTGAATCTTTCGGGAACATTTGGATACTGGTCGGTTGGCACAAAATTGCAATTGTTGGAATCTGTAGGAAACTTCCGTGGACTCGCAATTGGTGCTGACTTTGGGTTCTCACCAAAGTCAGCGGATATGCTCATCATCCGCGACAACATTCAAGTTTATACTCTCTCTGCCTCGTTTGGAACTGACAATTTTCAACAACACATAAGTGTGATGCAAACTTACCAATCTTTACGAAATAGAGATCATAATCCTATCCCTTCATATCTTTCCTTTGGTTTGAGTTACCAATCTGAAAAGGCAACAAAATGGAAAACAAAGTTTATGGTAGAAGGATGGATCGTCAATAATGATATTAAAAAACAATTAGAAGTTGGTGGAATTGTTGCCGGGCTACGTTCATTTGGAGGTAATTTTGTTTGGGAAATTGCATTTTTTGGGGGACCAACACTATCCTTCGGCGGTCCGACAAGTTCACAACCTCGGCTTAGGTTATATCCTCTACCCTATATAAGTTTCATGTGGTTCATTTAGGAGAATTTTATGACACTCGATAAAGACCTCCAATCAATTCAGGAAATGCGCGAGCTTGTAAAGAAAGCCAAGCAAGCTCAATTAGAATTTCGCGCATACGACCAGACACGCGTTGACCGCATATGCCGGGCAATGGCTGATGCCGGATACGAAGCCGCTGAGAAATTAGCACGAATGGCGCACGAAGAAACCGGATTCGGAAATCCCGACGATAAGAAGAAAAAAAATGAGTTCGCTACCCGGCGTGTTTGCGAATCTATCCGAGACCTGCGCTCGGTTGGAGTAATTCGGGAAGACCGCGAAAAACGGATCATCGAAATCGCAGAACCGATGGGTGTTGTCGCGGCATTGATTCCATCAACAAATCCTACATCGACGATGATGTTCAAAGCGATTATTTCTTTAAAAGGAAGAAATGCTATAGTCGCCAGTCCGCATCCTAAAGCAGTGAAGTGTACAATGGAAGCGGCGCATATTATTTCACAGGCAGCCGAAGCGGCAGGCGCGCCTCAAGGTTTGATCCAGTGCTTGAGTATTCCAACCATCGAAGCCACAAACGCTTTAATGAAACATAAAGAAGTTGCAGTCATTCTTGCCACCGGCAGTACACCGATGGTGAAAGCCGCGTACAGTTCCGGCAAACCAGCGTATGGCGTGGGTCCGGGAAACGTTCCTGCATACATCGAGAAAACTGCCAACGTCAAGAAAGCGGTTGCCGATATAGTTACTGGAAAAACTTTCGATCTCGGTGTTCTCTGCTCTACCGAAGCATCGGTTATCGTAGATTCGTCAATTAAAAATATTGTTATCGACGAGTTCAAAAAGCATAATTGTTATTTCGTTGCGGGAGATGATAAAGAAAAGTTAAGCCGGTTGATGTTCGATCAGCGCGGCGAACTGAATCCCGACATTGTGGGCAAACCTGCCACCTATATCGCGCAAAAAGCCGGCATCTCAGTTCCCCCATCGACAAGAGTGTTGATCGTTGAGCTTCAAGGTGTAGGTCGTGATTATCCTCTCTCACATGAAAAGCTCTCCCCTGTTCTTTCATTTTTCACCGTCGAAAATTGGCGTGAAGGATGCGAGCGATGCATCGAGTTATTGGAATTCGGCGGGATCGGTCATACTATGGTAATCCACTCGATGGATGAAGATATCATCATGAAATTCGCATTGGAGAAACCTGCATTTAGAATTTTGGTGAACACCGTCGGCGCGCTTGGCGCGGTCGGATATACAAACGAATTATTACCATCGCTTACGCTCGGTCCAGGAACATTCGGCGGATCGATCATTTCTGAAAATGTATCCGCAAAACATCTCTTCAACGTCAAGCGGCTCGCTTTCGAAACACGACCAATCAACCCCACTACCGGCACTGAATTTAAAAGTGAGCATGTCTCACCAAAACCCGATATCAAATCTACTCCAAAAGTAGATATGAGACACGATGTGTCAAAAGCTCCTTCTACAAAATCTTGGATGGAAGAAATCGAAGAACGGATTCGGCTGAAAGCGATGAACGCGCAGCAGCCGGCGCTTAAATCCAAACAAACCGCCGAAGAAGTTAAACAGGATAAAAAGGCAGGAGCGTTAGGTTCTGGAATATCAGAGGAAGAAGTCGATAAAATCATAAGGGAATTCGCGAAGAGATGACCTCGCCCCAGCCTTTTCCTGCAAGGAAAGAAGTTCGTTGAAAAAACTTCCGCGTTCATTCTATCTCCGACCAACATTAACAGTCGCAAAAGAGCTTCTCGGTAAATATCTGATTCGTAAAATTGGTGATCGAACGCTTGTTGGAAAAATCGTGGAGGTTGAAGCTTATCTCGGCGAAAACGATCCTGCCAGTCACGCGTATCGTGGAAAAACTAAACGTAACGAAGTAATGTTCCTGAAAGGCGGACACCTTTACGTTTACTTCACTTATGGGATGCATTTTTGCTCTAACATCGTTACTGAGGATGAAGGAAAAGGAAGAGCTGTTTTACTGAGGGCGATTGAACCGATCGAGGGAATCGATAAAATGAAGAAGAACCGTAAGATCAAGATCACCGGAACAACGAATCCTGAAGACAAGAAATCAATAAAAGAATTGGCGAACGGACCTGCAAAGCTTTGCCAGGCATTCGAACTCGCACGGAAGGAAAACGGAACCGATCTCCTGGGAAACGAAATATATATATCAGACGGCGGGGCGGAGATTAATTCTACTATTATAACGACAACACGTATTGGTATAACAACCGGGGTCGAAAAAAAATGGAGGTATTACATCAAAGGGAATTCATTCGTATCGAAAAAATAAAAATGCCCCAGCAGTTTCACTGCCAAGGCATTCCTTTCGAGCTATTTTAAACAGTTTGTTTACTTCATCAAAACCATCTTCCGTACCTGACTAAATACTGGTGAACTTCCGTCTACTGGTTTGGCTACAATCTTAATGAAATAAATACCGGTCCCATTCTGCTGGGCATTCCAACGAACAGAATGTGTCCCAGCTTCAAGCGGAGAATTCATCAAAACTGTTACTTCCTGTCCAAGAAGGTTGTATACCTTCAAGCTCACATTGCTTGATTTGGGTAAATCAAATTTTATCAATGTGCTTGGATTGAACGGATTTGGATAATTCGGATAAAGCTGATAAACAGCAGGTAAATTATTTACAGTATAATTAACCGAAAGTGGTTCTGGGTCGAGTGTAACCGACTGACCAGTCGCTTCGTAATTATTACTTTCATCAACTGTCGCGGTCGGAGTAGTCGATGTTGTATATCCTTCTTTATCTACAACTATGTTGTAGGTTCCCTCGGGTACATTCTCGATTGAATATGAGCCGTCTGTTTCTGTGACGTCATATCCCACGACCTGATTAGTTGATGTTGAAACAGCATACACCGTCACCGCCGGTTCGGGTATTATCGCAGATAAATTACCGTGATTCCGATCAACATTTCCGGCAATGCGACCAAAGCCCATCCTTGGTGATGGGGTGACACATACATTGATGTCAGTTGGACCGCCGGGAATATTACCGATTACCTGAATACTATCGGCGAATCTCCAATTCCTCACACCGCAATCGATCTTGCTGTGCCAAGCAGGTGCATAACCTTCGATTGGGATTGCTTTAAGGAAGAATACACCGTTCACAAGATAAGTGAATTCAAAACTTCCGACAGAATCAGTCATTGTAAACCGAACAGGTAAACGACCGAAAATTGTCTGACGGAATAAAACAACGTGCGAAGGAATTCCAACGCCTGTAGAATCGAGTACACTTCCAGAAATTGAGTGGATTGCATTTGGATTTGGCTCGAGTGCAAAGTCTATCCCCGATGTATCTTGAGTTAGATACAATCTGTCTGCATCGAATGGAGTATATTTATTATTGTAAAATTCCGGTACATAACCCGGTTTAAATGCGAATGCAATATATCGAAGGTCCCCGACTAAATGTGCAGTATAATGACCCAGGCTGTCTGTTAGACCGATCCAAACAACTCCATGCCATCGTCCAAGCCCTGGGAGATCAAATCGTTCATAAGGAAAGCCGCCAAATAAGCCGGTCACAATTTGTAGTTCCCGCAACCACTTGTGCGGACGTAAGAACGCGATAAATGTCCGCGGTAATGGGTTGCCTGTTAAGCTATCGGTTACAGTTCCGCTTACATTTATTTTCTGATGTACAGGAATCGGATTCAATCCGAAACTCGCATTTACAGTATCCTGATGTAATGAGACAACCGTTGCACTATCTAAATGAAGGGCATTATCGAACCATTCACCGAAGTAGCCGAACTTATCTGCTCTAATTAGGTATCGTCCAGTATCAAGAGCAGCCCAGTATTTACCACCAGAATCCGTGTGTGTCTCTTCAGCCCACAATTTGTGAGGTCGGTAGAATCTAACCACAGCATCCTTCAACGGAGAGCCAGTATTGCCATCTGTGACTTTCCCTCTTATTACCCCTTGATTGGGAAGCGGCGGATGGTGATGACCTACTGCGAATGCAACTGTATCGCTGGGATTACTTTCACCGTCCATGTTAAATGCGGTTACATAATAGCGATACATATAACCCTGTGCGACGTACCAATCTAAAAAATTCATTTGTCGGATCATGGCTACGCGGAAAAATCGAGAAGTATCGATAGATTTATAAACTACAAACCCCATCGGATTCCCAACTGTATCCCATCGGAGAAAAGCCCCACCGAAAAGTCCTGCATTAACTGTAAGATTTTGAGGCGGAGGAGGTATCTGTGCAAGAATTGGCATTACACATACTACCATTAGTGTAAGCAACAAAAAAGAGCGTATCAATAATTTCATAGAAATTCCCTTATATTGTTTAATCGGAAACAAATTTCCGAAAATTATTGGTAAATGTCAAGTATCCTGTATGTAAAAACACACACAATTTGATAGTAATAACTCCAGAAAGATTAAACTGCTGAAAAACTATAAATAAACAAGTTTTTTAAGATAAGGGATCGGGTCTTCTTTACCTGCAATATAGAATCCCCGCAACCGTAAAGCACAGCTATCGCATACACCACATGCGAGATCTTCCCGCTGATAACACGACCATGTAAGGTGAAAAGGAGCTTTTAACTCGATCCCCTTTTTTATTATTTCGGATTTGTGCAACCTGATGATCGGTGTTTCGATTATAATATCAGCATCGGGTTTTGTGCCGAGTTTAATAGCATGGTTGAACGCATCGTAAAATTCTTTCCTGCAATCGGGATAACCGGATGAATCTTCTTCAACCGCACCGATAAATATTTTTCTTGCGCGAATGACTTCTCCCCAACTGACAGCAATAGACAGAATATTCGCATTCCTGAATGGAACGTACGAACTTGGAATTTCTTTACGGTGAAGGTTTGCGCCCGGAATACCGAGAGACGTATCCGTAAGACTTGAACCGCCTATTTGCCGTAAATGATGAAGATTGACCACTAAGCGTCGTGTTACGTTATAATAATCTGCTATAGCATTGAATGCCTGCAGCTCTCGATGTTCCGTTCTTTGTCCATAATTAATGTGCAGAAAAGCCATCTCGTACTCCCGATGGGCGATAGCGGCTGTTACACAGCTATCCATCCCCCCGCTTACAAGTACAACGGCAATTTCAGACTTTATTCGTTCACCCATCCAATTCACTTTTATAACTCATAACCCATGATTAATAATTCAACCTTCATACTTCATCCTTCTTAATTAATTTACACCCCTCTTGTTTCCGGTTTCCATATATACTTCTGTGTCTGTAATTGGAAACGGACATCGAGCTTATCATCAAGAATCCAGCGTACAAGTTCCGAGGATTCTAATTCCTTAAAGACTACGAGCATAATAATCGGACATCGCCGTGAAAGCTCATATTTTTGAATTACAGATTTAGACCACTCATAATCTTTTCGGCTGCCGATTACGAACTTCAGCTCATCACCGGATTTCAGATACTGAATGTTGTCCCACATATTTTTAGATTCCATTCCACTCGACGGGCACTTGATATCCATAATCCGTTTAACACGGTGATCGACACTACCGATATCGAGACTTCCGCTCGTCTCAAGCAACACCTCGTAATTTGTATCGCACAAACGCTTCATGAGTTCATGAACATCTGTCTGAAGAAGCGGCTCTCCACCAGTAATCTCAATAAGCCTGCAATCGTACCTGCCGATCTCTATCATAATGTCGTCGATCGACATCTCCGTTCCCTCCTGAAATGCATACGTTGTATCGCAGTATGAACACCTCAGGTTACAATATGTGAGACGGATGAATACACAGGGCTTTCCGGCATGACTGGATTCTCCCTGCAGGCTGAAAAATATTTCATTAACTATTAGCATCTTAAATAAAATATCAGAAATAGATGCCTGAAAGGCAAACACGGATAAATTCTCCGGTTGTACAAGAGCTGCGATTCAACTATTTCTTGATCAATCCGCGAATTGTACCGACCACACTTCCAATCAAACAGACCGTATGATCGATCAAGAGAAATGGCACCATCACAATCATGGCAAATAAACCGCGGACCTGTTCAAGGTAATTTAGAAAACGAATGTTGAGGAGAAGATAGAAACCTATAACCCCGAGTAAAAACCAATTTGATACCCACCCGACTACACTTGCAATAATGACGGCAATTACGAAGATTGAAAGAAGCGTTGAGATCACAAACGACGGATAAACATTTACAAAACCACGGCGAAACGACTGCGTCGTTTCCCGGAACCTCATTGCAAGTTCGGCGAATCCCATACTACGATGATATTCATTTTTTATGAACGATCCGAGAGTATAATTCTTGAGATGTTCTACTTCTATATCCATGTTCAATATGATATTCAACTTTGCCTGAGCAAAACGCTTCCCAAGTTCGATGTCGTCATGCCCATGCTTTGCCAGCAATTCTATATTGAAGCCACCCAATTTTTTAAATGCTTCCTTCCTGATACCGGAAATCGAGCCGAACAACCAATCAATAGCAGGAGAACTTTTAATATAAGAGTACCGCACCCAAAGATTCTTATACTGGCTGACAAACGATTCGTGCCGATGTTTGGCTGTGTAAATTCCAACAACAGCATCGATGTGTTGATCTTCGAGTGTTTCGACAATACCGAGGATAGTTTCGCGCTCGACGACAATATCGGAATCCATAAATACGAGGATTTCACCGTTTGCATGCGATGCGCCGAAATTACGTGCGTTATTTGCTCCGCTTCCGTCTTTTGCTTCGAAGAGGATGCATTTATTAGACCGTACGATGTCGGCTGTATTATCTGTGGAGTGATCATCTACTACTATGATCTCGATGTTCTTATAATACGATCGCTTGATCGAAACAAGACATGTACCGAGCGTTCTGCTTCCGTTCTTCACCGGTATTATGACAGAGACAAGCGGATTATAATCTGGGGTAACATTCATAATTTTTCAGAGATTTAGTTTTTGAGAATGCGAAAAACCTCACGGGCTAATTCACGCGAACACGTTAACCCGGGAGATTCGATACCAATGAGATTGACAAGACCCTGCAATCCTTTATCACTTTCTTCGTGAACGATAAAATCTTTTACTGTTTCTTCCGACCCTTTTAGCTTGGGGCGAACGCCGACTTGCCCGGGCGACAAATCGGCTGACTCAAGCGCGGGGAAATAACTGCGTACTGCAGTAAAGAATTTATCTTTCCTTGAATCATCGAATTTATACCACTCCGATTCGGGAATTGCCGGATCGAGATAACCCATATCGGGTCCTAACTTCACCTGTCCGGCCTTATCAAGTGTAATATGAATTCCGACACTAACCAAATGCTGATGCGGGAGCGGATAAACCAGATGGGAAATCAATTTACTTTTTGCCGGTGAGACGGTATAATAATGTCCCCTGTTATGATGAAGACGATATTCCGCTTTATCGATATCGATACCGAATCCTTCTGCAACTTTATCAGCGCGTAATCCTCCTGAATTGACGACATATTGCGCTTCGACGTTCACATTCTCACCATTAGTATCTCTCAGGCGCAATTGGTATCTGTCATCTTTCAATTCACCCGCGATGAATTCGACACCGAATGCAGTATCTGCTCCATGTTCCTTCGCTTCGAGAAGGTATGACTTCATCAACTGGTGAGAATCGATTATGCCGGTTGTGGGCAAAAATATTGCCGAATTGCACTCTATGTGCGGTTCAATCTTTTTGGCTTCGCGGGCATCGAGCAGCCTTAATCCATCTACTCCATTAGCAAGTCCGCGTTCATAAAGTTTTTTGAGCGGCTCTATCTCGCCTGATGCCACGGCAACTATCAACTTTCCGCACCGGCGATTCCACACATCTGCGCGGCTGCACTCATTATAAAGATTGTTATTCGCAGTTACACATAAGCGGGCTTTCAGCGTACCGGTTGGATAATAAATACCCGAATGAATAACCTCGCTGTTTCTGCTGCTTGTTTCCTGCCCGAAAGATTCATGCCGCTCAACCAGCAAAGTGGAATATCCCTGCTTCGCGCTCTCCGCCGCACATGCAAGTCCAATAACCCCGCTGCCTATGACTATAACATCGACTTCCATCATCTTTTCATTCGACTGATTATTCGTTTGAACAAATTTCTCGATTTAGATGTAGGACTGAAAAACAAATTTTTTATGATTGAATAAAATAATGCACCGATAAACGAGAAGAGGTACTCATAATATTTGATTTGATATGGCTTACCCCAATTACGATGCGATACTCTTTGCATTTCTAGAATATAACCGGGGATCAACTTCCGAACATTTCTCCCTGATTTTGATTCAGGGTACATACGCAAGTTAGCAAACGGTATAGGAGTGTAGATAAACCGAAATCTTAGCCCTAATCGTATGAAAAAATCGTAATCCATGGCATAATAGAGTGATTCATCAAGATATCCAGCTCCATCGAAAACATTGCGACGAAAAAAGAATGACGGCTGTACAAATTCATACTTCCACTTCCAGTACCGGATGAGAGAATCGGGATCTGCACTCCCGGACGATAGGGGATGGGTTATTTCGCCGCGCTCATCTATCTCGTATCCATCGCCGCAGAGAACCATACATTCCGATCTTTGAAATTTTTCACTTATCAACTGAAAGATATTCGGGCAATACGTGTCATCCGAATTTAACCAACCGATTATCTCACCGGATGCCATCCGAAATCCTTTGTTGAGAGCATGCGTCTGTCCACGGTCCGGCTCCGATATCCAGCGAAGATGAGAGTATTTTTTTAATATGTCGATTGTTCCATCAGTCGACCCGCCATCAATTATGATATGTTCGACGTCAGGATATTGTTGAGCTAATACACTTTGGATATTTGCATCGATAAACCGCGCCTGATTAAACGAAGGGGTAACGATGGAAATCTTAGGCAGTGACATTTCGATTTATTTTTGCTTGTCGGTATAGGAATTGATTGCGAGGCGGATCCCTTCTTCAAGGGAAATCTTTGCCTTCCAATTCAACCGATGCAATCTGCTGACATCCAATAGTTTCCTCGGCGTACCGTCTGGTTTTGATGGATCCCATTTCACATCACCGCTATATCCGATCACTTTTTTAACCGATAAAGCAATCTCACGGATGGTCGAATCCACACCTGTACCCACATTCACCAATTCACCTATAACTTTGTAATCGTACGACTCCATAAGATAAACGGCGGCATCTGCCAGATCATCAACATAAAGAAATTCACGGTACGGAGCGCCCGTTCCCCAAAGCGTCACCGATTCCGGCCTTATACCTAACTTGTTTAATATCCGAATAATAACGTCATCGTTCGCATTCATGATTTCAGAATCGTACCCAAAACCAAGACGGCAGCAGGTAATATCTTTTCGTATGAGATTAAATTTCTTCTCAGAAAGTAACCTTGCCAAATAAAATTTCCGTATCAACGACGGCAATACATGCGCGGTTTCGAGAATGAAATTATCGTTAGGACCGTAGAGGTTGGTCGGCATCAATGATATAAAGTTCGTTCCGTATTGTTCGTTAAAATACCTGCATAGTTTGATAGCCGCTATCTTAGCGATTGCATAAGGTTCGTTCGTTGGTTCAAGATAACCGCTTAGCAGATATTCTTCTTTTAACGGCTGAGGTGCGAGTTTCGGATAAATACACGAAGAGCCAAGATTGAGGAGTTTTTTCACACCTGATTTATAGGCGGCATGGATAACGTTCATCGCTATCGCGAGATTATCGTATATGAAATCTGCCCGGTATGTATCATTGGCAAGAATACCGCCTACGCGCGCCGCCGCCAGAAAAACGTACTCCGGTTTCTCTTTAGCGAAAAGATCTTCCACATCTTTTTGACGCGATAAATCGAATGAAGGGTATTCGCGTGAGATTAAATTGGAATATCCTTTCTCTTTCAGCTTACGGACAATTGCTGAACCAACAAGTCCCGTATGCCCCGCAATGTATATTTTTGAGTTTTTATTCATAGACCTCACCCCAACCCTCTCCTCAAAGGAGAGGGAGTTTCGGGTTAGATTTTTATTGAAAGATGACGTTCTTTGTTTAGCAATTCTATATCTGCATCAACCATCAGACGAATGAGTTGTTTGAATGTCGTCTTAGGCTGCCAGCCGAGTTTCTGTTTCGCTTTGCTTGCGTCGCCAATAAGGAGATCCACTTCCGCCGGACGATAATACCTCGGATCGATTTTAACATATTTTTTCCAATCCATACCTGCATACGAAAATGCCTCGTCAAGAAACTCACGAATCGTATGTGTCTCGCCTGTGGCGATAACAAAATCCTCCGGTTTCTCCTGCTGCATCATCAGCCACATCGCATCGACGTACTCTTTAGCATATCCCCAATCGCGTTTCGCATCGAGATTGCCGAGATAAAGAGAATCCTGCAATCCCGCTTTAATGTGCGCAAGGGCGCGGGTGATTTTACGCGTTACAAAAGTTTCTCCGCGCCGCGGCGATTCATGGTTGAAGAGAATCCCGTTACAGCCGTAAATCCCATAGCTCTCACGGTAATTAACCGTAATCCAGTAGGCATATACTTTAGCACAGCCGTACGGACTGCGCGGATAAAACGGCGTTGTTTCTTTCTGGGGCACTTCCTTCACTAACCCGAACATCTCACTGCTCGATGCCTGATAGAATTTCGTCTTGATGCCGGTCTCACGGATAGCTTCAAGTATCCTCACCGTACCGATACCGGTAACATCGCCGGTGTATTCGGGTATATCAAAGCTGACACGGACATGGCTTTGGGCGGCAAGGTGATATACTTCATCAGGTTTGAGATTATAAAACAGCTTGATGAGATTTGTCGAGTCGCTGATATCGCCGTAATGAAGAAAGAATTTTACACCGTTAACATGAGGATCGGTATAGAGATGATCTATCCTGCCGGTGTTGAAGGAACTCGCACGGCGGATAATGCCGTGAACTTCATATCCTTTTTCGAGTAATAATTCTGCCAGATACGATCCGTCCTGACCGGTAATACCTGTTATGAGAGCTTTTTTCATATTTTCACATTCATTGATATTGTTTCTTTAAGATGCGAAGATGTTTCCTCGCTATTATTTCGATTTGAGTTTGTTCAGATGATTGTCAACCATCATTCCTACCATATCAGTGAAGGATGTGGTAGGTTTCCATCCTAAAATTTTATTCGCCTTCGATGCATCGGCAACAGTAGGTCCGGTTTCAGTGGGACGGACAAACCTTTGATCAACCGTGATGTAATTCTGCCAATCAAGTCCTACGAATGAAAATGCCGCCTCACAAAATTGTTTGATAGTTCTTGCCTGACCGGTACCAATTACGAAGTCATCGGATTGTTGGTGCTGAAGCATCAGCCACATAGCTTCGGCATAATCGCCGGCGTAACCCCAATCGCGTTTCGAGTCGAGATTGCCGAGAGCGATCTTGCCGTCTTTCACCATCGGTTCACCCACTTCATTGAGCGCGGCGGAATTCTTAATACCTAACTTCGCGCACGCGGCACCATAAGTAACCTTTTGAGTCAAAAAGTGCATACCGCGATGCGGGCTTTCGTGGTTAAATAAAATTCCGCACGAGATAAACATTCCGTAACTTTTCCGGTAAATGCGGGCAAGGTTGTGCGCGTACACTTTAGACGCGGCATACGGATTCATCGGGTTGAACGGAGTATTTTCATTTTGTGGAACCTGCTGTGGGTCTCCGAACATTTCGGAAGACGATGCCTGATAGATCCGGCAATCGGGTTTAACATGGCGCACTGCCTCGAACAAGCGGTGAGCGCCGAGACCGGTTATCTCGCCCGTCTCAATTGCCAGCCGCCATGATTCACCTGGGTACGATTGAGAAGCAAGGTTGTAGACTTCTTCCGGCTGATGCTTTTTAATTGCCTCTGCCATGGAAAAAGTATCGAGAAGATCGCCGTAGATAAAATCTATTTTATTGCCGAGATGTCTGAAGGTGCTTGAGTGATCGGAAGAAGTTTTGCGCCGTAAACCGACGACATGATAATTCCTGCCGATTAAAAATTCCGTCAGATAATATCCGTCCTGACCGGTAATTCCCGTAATAAGAGCTGTTGGCATGATGTAAGTAATGAGTTATGGGTTGTGAGTTATAAGTTTTTAAAAAAAATTAGAGAATTTTTTCGATCTGTTTTCCAAATTCTTTAAAATCCTGGAGATTGTTCTGCAGAATATCAGATAGTTTTTCTTTGTCAATATCGAGATACTCATGGACGAGAATGTTACGTAAACCGGCCATCGGAGCGATCTTCGCGGCTAAGTCTGAAGAAATAATTCCGACTTTACCAAGGCCTGCGATCATATCTCTATAATCATTTATACCATTAATGTTTCGTTCCGACATGATATGATTGCTGATATCAATAACGGTTTGAATAGCGAGGTGAAGGTATCTTTCAATATTTCCATACACGAAGGGATCATTCATAATTGCATTTTTTGGATTGGATCGCAATCGCTCTAAAAGTGCAACATACTCATTGAGTTTGTTCAAACGTTTCAATATGATATCGGATTTAACCAAAGATTTTACCTTCTTGCACATGCTGTTTAAAATATTCCCGTTGAACACGGCGAACCGGCTCCATATCGAAGTATCTATCGCGTACCCGTGTTTCAAAATCAATACGTGTTGATTTGTCGCGCTCAAAGATAACTGTTCCGGAATATATGGCTTGATACATTAATAGCATTTCTGCATGATTCAAAATAACCAGATCGATCTCATCGGTTTTCAATATACCTGATACATCGCCGATCAGGTCTAATCGTATATTAAAATAATCCTGACGTGGGATTTCATCAGTCAGGTAAACTGCGATGTCAATATCGCTGAGTGGCTTTTCCTTTCCCGTGCCGTATGAACCGAAAATATAGGCAAATTGAATATCTGGACGATGAGAAAAATAGCTCGTTAATCCCGGAAATAGATTCCGAACATTGTGCGTTATTTTGGTGAAACGAATCATCATTTAATCATTACTTAGTGATGATAATATAAAAAAAGACTGGACAAAATGCCAAGAAAATAATATTTTGCTGATGTTATGTGAGAATTGGAGAACTTTATTATGATAGTACACTCCATTTCAAAACGGGATAGATAAAAACAGAGGTGTGAGGCACAGAGGAATAAGAACAACGGTAAAGTATTTCACAAGAGTGGAAAATTTTATACATCAAGGTACCAACCATTCGCAAAGCAAAAATATCCTTTCACATGGGGTGAGAGAATAAAAACAATCCGATGAACATTATCACATTATTAAATTATATTTCAGCATTGAGAGAAAATATTTGCACAATGCCTTGTGGGACATTCACAACGAGAAAAATATTTGCTCAATGAAATAATGCTTGGTTACATGGGCGAGCCCGCCCCAAGTAAAATGCAATTCCCAAAAGGGAACTTTGGTCTACGACTCGTAATTTCCTTTTACTCCGCTCCAAGGATATTACCTCACAATGTGATCTCCCGAATAGGAAAACACATAGCGCTCTGCAGGAAAAGTGCAAAGATATAAATAGATTAATCCTTAATACAACGTACACAAAAACCGTAATTCTTTGGATAGTAGTAATAGACGTATATATCACTATCATTATAGTACAAACCGAGACTGATAGCAGCATAATTGTAAGGCCAAACGTTTTGCTCTGAACTCCATAAGTAAGCAAGACCGCCAAAATCTAGAAAGTTACCATTATAGCTTCGAGCACCCGATAGCAAAGCAGAGAATCCACTTGTGTTTGTACCCGCTCCATCTCCTGTACCTTGACCTACACTTTTCAAGGCATTACCATCCCCATTTATAGTTGCGATAAGAGTTTGAAATTCTGATATAGTCGGTATGTGCCAACCCTGTGGACATATACCTTGAACTCCTTCTGAAGTCATATAGTTCATTGCCTCATTCCATAGATATAGTCCTCCGTAAATATTACAATTGGTTACATCGTCTCCGTAACAATATTTCTCAATAATGCCATTATCTTTCGAGGTATCCGTTCCTTGGAGCATTTCTCCTACATCAAGATTATCTCTCAGCCAACACTGACTACCAATTTGTACAGTCCTGTATGATTTACCTGCATATTCTATACTGGATAAACATGGACATGATAAATTGATCAATATAATCTGACCGTTTTCACTAACCTTCACCCAATATCCTCTTCCTGGTTTTAGAGTATCTGATGATCGATATCCAATTCCATGGGTATATTCAAAGAAATCAGAAATAATGATTTTAGCAGGAATACTGGTAACTGAGTCTACGGCAACTTGATTTGTAAGCGAACCAATCATGTTCCAACCGGTGTGAACATTAATTGTATCTTGATGGATTGACTCTCCCATAATAAAAAAACTTGCAGTTGTATCAAACTTTAACCAAAATCCTTCGCCATTCTCCAATGTATCTTCTGTAATATAACCATCATCATATACGAATGCATCTGAAACATTAGATGGAAAGAGTGAATTCTCAGCACCATCGGTAACAATCACTGGAAGTGATAGAAGATTCCAACCAGGATTAACATGAATTGTGTCAATCACCTGTGCATTCATGAATTGGAATAACAGCACTGAGAAAATCGGTAACTTCTTGAAATATTTTATATAGTTATTTATTCCTTCCCATAAGGTCATTACACTGATAGATTTCTTCATCGCTCACTCCTGAATAATTGAATTGTAATCAATTTTAGAAAATATCCGCAGTTTTCCGCCAACCGTAGCATCTATAATTTCTCTATCATCTACTTCAAAATATTTCTTTGCAAGACGAGATGCACTATAATACACTTTTTTGGATCAAAAGTACAATATTATTACATAATCGCTTAATTAAGCAATCTAGAATACTTGATTATAATCGATTTTCCTAAAAATGCTGAGATTACCGTTCATTGTTGCGTCTACAATTTCTCGACCATCTGCTTCAAAATATTTTTTTGCCATACTATATGCACTTCCAGATGTTTCCAAATCCGGTAGCTGCCATTTGACCCCTTTCCCAAAATAATTTTGATCAAAATGATTGGGATCGTTTCCATTCGATACAACCAATTGATTTGGTAAGCCCTTCGTACCGAACGAATGATCCACACCAATGAGAATAACTTTTGAAAATCCCATGTAGTACGCAAGCTGCATGGCTATATAGGTAACAGTTGCACCTTCCCATACAGGCTTGATAACCGGATTTGTGGAGAAACGGGATTTTATGCCAGGTCGGATGTAGATAATATCTTTTTGGGGAAAGGTCGATTTCCGGTAATACCAATTGAGAAATTTTACTGGCACAAGATCAACAAATTCATCTCCAAATTGTTCCATTACATACCTGTTTATTACGACAAGGAATGTTGTTGAAAAACCTATTCTAGGAAAAAGAAGATATCCTCTGTTCAAACCAAATGTAATTTCGTTCTTCAGGAGAGAAAGATCCATTTGTTTTAAACTTGGTCCATTACCGATGATGAAACAACGGTCTCCGGTATGTTTGTTCTTAAAACTCACGAGCTGTGCCATGCTTCTTAAATACATCGGCAGGTCTCTAAGTGAATTGAAAGTTTTGATAATATTTGAAATTGAAGGATTTTGCATTTAGGTTTTATTCCGTACTCAGCCTTGCTGTTGCACCTCCATCAACTATCACTGCCTGTCCAGTCATAAATGATGAAAGATTATTATCGGCAAGGAAGAGAATTGCCTGAGCTATCTCTTCCGGCTGACCCACTCTTCCCAGAACGTGTTTATTACCCAGTCCACGAACAAGCTCGTCGAGTGAACTACCTTTGATGTGTCCGCGCGATAATCCCGCATGAAGCATTGGGGTCTCAACCGCCCCGGGTAAGATGGCGTTGACTCGAACACCGTCCCTTCCAAATTCCAATGCCATCGCACGCGTCAGTGCAAGTAAAGCACCTTTGCTTGCTGCATATGCTGCAACCCCAGGAGAGGTTGCAACAGCATGGACAGAGCTTACATTTACGATTGACCCTTTTGCTTTCTTTAACATCGGATATGCTTGCCTAACGGCAAGGAACGCAGATCGTACATTCGAAACCATTGTTGCGTCCCAATCCTCGGTGGTAGTTTTTAAAATCGGTTTACATATTTGAAGTCCGGCATTATTCACTAGTGAATTTAATCTACCTTCTTTTTTTGTGACTTCATCAAAAATATATTTCGGCATGTCGGGATCGGAAATATCACCGCAGATAAAACGATCAACACCAACAGGTTTTTTCACGTTTCTGCAATCGACTCCCACAACACGCCAGCCCGCTTTGGAGAATACGCGAGCCGTTGCATTTCCAATTCCACCCGCTGCACCAGTGATAAGAACTACCCGTTTCATCGTTTGTTCCTTTTAAGTTCTTCTAATAAATTTTTTATTGTATTCATATGAACACGCTCCCACGCCTCAGGACTACTGTTCGCATTGTGCGGCGCCAACAACACGTTATGCATTGTCAACAATGGACTAGCTTTCGGAAGTGGCTCGTCTTCAAACACGTCAAGTGCCGCCCCAGCAATTTTCTTCTCCTGAAGTGCTTGCACAAGTGCTTTCTCGTCAATAACAGGACCTCGAGCCGTGTTAATAACTATCGCCGTCGGCTTCATCATGGAAAATTCCCGAGTACTCATCAAATGATGACTTGTCGGATTTAAATCGCAGTTCAGACTTACAAAGTCTGATTCCCGTAATAACTCATCTTTAGAAATCATTTTTATACCCGTGTTTTTTACAAACTCCATTGGCATCTCAACAATGTCATTACCAAGGATGTTCATTCCAAAACCAAATGCACGACGAACGACTGCCTTACCAACATTTCCAACTCCAATCACTCCTAGAGTACACTCTCTCAGTGCTCTACTCGGAATCTTTTTCCATTCGCCTCTTTTGATCGCATGATCCATCCATGGTAGTTGCCTGGCAAAACACAGCATATACCCTATGACAGCATCAGCAACTGGCTCACTGAATGCATTCGGTGTGTTTCGAACAGCAATCCCCAAGCGCCTGCACGCATCCTGATCGATAGAATCGATACCAGTTCCCCATTTGGAAATTACCCTTAATTTCTTTGCCTTCACTATAACTTTCTCTGTGAATCTATCATCGCCACTTATTACTCCATCAATATCTTCGATGTACTGAAGTAATTCTTCTTCGGTACAACGCTCCTTGACTGGAAGAAGGATAATTTCAATCCCATTCTCATCAAAGATTTGTTTGAACCGAGTTATGACAGGCTGGAAATATGGTGCAGTGATTAGAACTTTATATTTCATAATTTATTTTTTCTTGCAATGAATATAGATTCAGCAATTTGAAATTGGATTTCTTCATCAATGTCCCACGCTTCGATGCGGTCGATCTCGAACATGAGTGGTTTTTGACCAATTCTGTTCTTCCTGATTTCTAGTGTTTCTTTCTTAAATATATACAAACACGAATTCTCTTCATAGATCGGTGGCAAATCCTGCGTACGCAATAAAACATCCGGGTCATGATTTATGGCTTTTGCATCCTTATCCCACAACCTGCTTTGAATCCGAGTAACAGAAAAAAGTGAATCATGCTTCGGCTGACTCTCTAAGAACTGCTTGATTGCGCTTTTGATTGTCTTACTCTGTAAAAGAGGATTTGTGCTGTGAGTTTGAAGATAATAATCGGCTGAAATTTGTTTTACATCGTTAAGGAGAATATCATTCATCGGAATATTTCCGTCACGCAAATTCTGAGGTCGCTCGTAGAGCTTAACACTTGGGAAATTTTTGTTAGCATCCTCTATAACCACTGGGCTGTCTGTATCTATCATGATTTCGGAAATTTGTGTACACTTAAGCAAGCTCTCTATGATATAACGGTATAACGGTTTACCGGCAAACGCACGATAGTTCTTACCCGGTACACGCTCACTGTGATGACGCATCGGAATAAGGGCAACAATTCGAGGACTCATCTTTGTATTCTCCGCAAAACGGCGCGTGCAGGTGAACCCTCCGAGCCGACAATCCGAAGCGGAAGACAGGTTAATTCATAAATCCCTTCCCCCACGTCGGTCAAATCCAAACCTTCAACGATAATAATATTCTTCCTGAGCATGACGTTGTGTGTTTCCATACTCTCACCAAATTGTTGGATAGAAAGATAATCAATTCCAACTAATTGGATACCATGTTTTACGATCCACTCAGCACCATCAATTGTAAGTGCAACAAAATCTTTTTTAAACTCATTGTCGTTCTTTCCCCAAATCTTCGAATTGCGGGTATGAAAGAGAAGTCGTTTGGTTTCTTTAGGTATCAGATGATTCTCAAGTGTTTGTGCTGTAATTTCAGTTACATCGGGAAGATAAGCAACGAAAGCTGTACCTATGAGTACATCGAGCGGTAATTGATCCACAGTATTACCATTAGGTAGTGAATGCCATGGTGCATCGATGTGTGTGCCGATGTGAACATCAGTATCTATCCATGAATTATTTGCCGGATCTCCCTTCGACATATCCATAGTTCTCGAAAGATGAAATCCTGTACTTCCGGGCCAACAAACCATTCCGGATTTTAAGGGCACAGAGATATCGATGATGTCATCCATTTGGAATCTCTCTTTGATGAGTCGAATAATCAATTAATTGTTGTTGATCTTTCTCTACTGGCTGATGATCGCGCCTTGCCATTTCGTTTGGATAATAAAACGTTTGCTTCAATCGGCTTGCAACTGTTCCTTGATATGCAAAGCCCCTGTATGTTCCCCAGAATTGCATTAACCGGAACAGCGGTATATTCTTCAGATTATTAATAAACAGACCATCGTGCCATGCGTGATAATAATCTGTCAGTGTATTCGAGACAAACAGTCTGATAAAATCAAGAAAATGGAAATGCTCTTCAGGAAATATCTTCTTTAGTGCCATAGCTTCGCGCCGATATCGGTTATACAAATGGCTGAATGTTTCATCATGAACATGAATTATACCGGCATCTGCAATATATGAGATACGATGACCAAGAAACATTGCCTTTTTTGCCCAATCTAAATCTTCCAGACCGGTGAGTTCTTCATTGTACGGCAAGTGTAACCATATACTGCGACGAATTGCCGAGTTCGCATTATTGCAAAATGGAGTTGTCTGATTCTGATTTGAACGCTCAGGAAACCATCTTCTAAATATTTGATGCTCAGAGTATTTTGTCACCTCGTTTCCGCGCTGTTTACCGTAGGTAAGCGAGATTTGCTCGTCTGCAAACGGTGCAAGTAGTTTGACGAGCCAGTCTTTTGCGATCGGGTAAACATGAGCACTTACGATAACAATAAAATCTTTGGTCGCATGCCGGCATCCGATATTGAGTGAGCGACCGAATGAAAACTCTTGTGGCGCTATACTTACAATCTTTACCGGATAGCGTGATGCGATGCTCAGAGTAGCATCGGTGGATCCTGAATCTACGAGAATGATTTCAATATCTGTCATCGTTTGCTGCATTATTCCGCTCAGCAGTTTGCCGATATGTTTTTCTTCGTTATAGCAGCGAATTATAATTGAGCAAGAGTTCATTCAATTCGTGATCCGATTTTTATTAAACATTTAAGCTTTCCATTTAGGGAAAATAATCTCTTTGATCTTCCTAATCGGTGCGGTTATTTTCCAACTAAGAGAGTTAATCGTTACCCTGTGCCAGTGATTCAAATTATCATACTTCGATTGAGCAGCATTCGATCTGTTTTCAGCATTTAATTTCTCCTGCTTCAGAATTTCATTCTGCTTCTTCAACAAGTCTTCACTCTTTTTCCTCTCATTAAGAATCTGTACGATCTGATCCTTTAACCAACCTTCAACCGCTTTGTTATCATCCCGTAACTGCAATAATTGTTTGTTTAGTTGGATTTCAGATTTTTCTTTTTCCGATTTGACATATGCAAATTGTTTACTGAACTCGATCTCAGCTTTATCTTTTTCAACTTGAATTTTTTCAATCCGGTTCTTTAACTCCGCTTCAAGTTTATCCTTCTCCGACCTGAGTTGGTTAATTTGATTTGTTAATGCTGTTTCAGATCTATTTTTCTCATTTCGAATAAAATCAAATTGCTTACTAAATTCAAGAGTACGCTTTTCTCGGTCTGCATGCAGCTCTTCGATTTGCTTAACTTTTTCCTCACACATTGAATCAAGTTGTTTTTTATATTCAATCTCATTTTTCTGTTTTTCATAACGCAAGGATTCTATCTCTGTCTTACATGAATTAACAATTTTACTCATTTCGGATCGCAGCTCATCAGATAATTTATTTGCCTTATCAAATTCTGCCTCAAGAGATTTCATCTTTTCCAATTGTGTCTTCCGGAAATCCTGTAATTCATTTTGTAAATCGGCAAGCTCTTTGTCTTTTGCAGCCAATTCTTTGAACATTTGCTGTTGTTCACTTATATCAACAGCACCTTGAACATTCGTTCTTCTCAACAATAATGAATTCGAATAAAAACATGCAACTTCCCACCTTCCATGCAGGTTTGATAACACTTCATTATTTATAAATTTCATTACATCGGGCCAGTACTGGTCATTGTAATTATCAATCAGGATATAACCACCCGGGACTACAAGATGAGCATAGTTAATCCAATCATTCTTAACACCATTATAAGAATGATCACCGTCGATCAGTAACGATAGAACTTTTAACTTATTACACTGTTGTAAAATATTCGAATCTCCTGAAAATCCTTTATGAATATGAATATGCTTTTGAGGAATTTCGAAAATCCCTAGATTTTTTATAAAATTTACTTCAGTGATATCTTCTTTTGTGATTATATCTTTACCTTTTCCATAATAACCTTCGAATGGCTCGATAACATGAAGCGGGATATTCTTTTCTGCCAATTTAATAGCATGATGTGCAAGAATAACCGATCCACCAAAGAGAGATCCGATTTCCATGTGGCATAGATCGCTTATCGGCTCTTTCGTGTTGATTGTAGAGAAGTATCTCATTAAATAATGAATAACAAGATCGTCCACATGAGAAGCAATTCTGCCTATCATTTTTTTCTCTATGAAAGAGATATAATTCATAATCATTTCAATCAACTTCGGCTCGACCGGAGAATCAAAAACATTCGTGAGCAATTTGGCAAGATATGTTATTTCTTCTCCGTTTAACTTCCTTCTATGCGGAAGCGATGGAACATCGAAATGCTGATATAAACCTTCTGTCTTTTTTTCCATATTATTCACTATCTAAAATAAGAGATCAATTTTTATTAACATCATAAGATATTTTTCCCAACCACTGCTGCAGTTTAGCTATGCGGCTACCACTCGAAGAATCTGCAAACTTATAAGGAATATTTTCCTTAAGCTTTACCCCATCTTGTGATAATTCTTTTTCGATAATAATAGCTGGAGTTTTATCTTTAACAACGGTCAAATAATCAACTTTTGGAAATACCTGCAAATGTCCACCAACGGTGGCATCTAAAATTACTCGGCCATCTTCTTCAAACGCTTTCTTTGCAATCCGGTATGCCTGTTCCGACCTTTCAAGATCCGGATATTGCCACTTAATGCCCTTGCCAAAGTAACCCGGATGAAAATGATTTGGATCCTCTGTTTGAGCAGTAACAAGCTTATTAGGTTCACCGGCTTCTTGAAAGAAATGATCTACACCGATTAAAATAACGGTTGAAAAACCTAAATAGTATGCCACTTGCATGGCACAATAAGTTACTGTTCCTCCTTCATACCATTCAAGCGTTTCAATATCTTTGTTAAAATTAAAGCCGGTGTGATCAAGACTCTTCATAAAAAATGTTGACCACATGTTTTTTAAGTGTTTCTGAGAATCCCATCTCAAGAATTTAACAGTAGATAATTGGTCGATTTCATGTCCGAATTGTTCGATAACGTTCGGATTCACCGAACAGTAAAATGTGGGGTCGAAACCCATATTATCATAATTAAGATATATGCGATTGGTTCCGATCGTAAACTCATCTTTCAACAATCGCAAATCTGTTTTCTTTAAACTTGGACCGTTTCCGATAATGAAACATCTTTTTCCGTGATACCTATTCTTAAGGTCTATGATATTATTAAATTTAGATTGGTTTAATTCACGATCCGGACCACCTCTGAATCTTTTACTGTCCGACGGCTTCCCGACGTTGAGAAAGTGTTGAATCATGATTTCACGAATTTCGTCACCTTTAACCCCGTGAAGCATCGATAACTTCCCAGAGTAACGATGAATTATTTCACTTGGAGTCATTTTTGAATCCCAATCGCAAAGTATAAGGTCTTCGCGGGAAGTCAATTCGTCTAAATGCCAGTCGGATGGATTGTTAGAACCTGTTTTTTCTTTCCAGAACAATCCAAACAGGAAATAATCGTAGCTTACATCATATCCGCTAAACATCGGTCCCCAGAAGCAATTGTTTGCAAGTGTGGTGTCGGGTTGACTAATGTACTGCCACCATGGATTTGGGTATCGTTCATAAAAATATTTATCCAATGGCAGAGTGCGCAATTTACTACAATCGTAGACCGATGATCCTGCCCAATGAGTCGGGACATATTTCCCGTTGATCTTTCCCTTTTTCAGATGACCGAAAATCGGTGCATCATCGTTTATCCATCCTGCATAAATCTCTTTCAGCCAGCCATGCCTGAGTATAACAGCATCGGGTTCTACCATCAGAAATGATTCTAATTTGTTAATATATTTGTAAACACAAAGATTCCATTGTAAAACTTTGAGCTTTCTTGCTCTTGATTGCCACCAATGCGTTTTAGTGGGGCTGAGTTTTGCAATCTCCGGATACTGTAACAGGTTCGGATCCTGTTTAATCATGCTGTCGGGAACTTTAATATCGGGCAGTTCATTTGAGAAATATGCACGCTTCTTGCTAACAAACTTTAGAATGGTTTCTGATATTGTCAATGAGGTTGGTTCACCGCCATATTGCAGATAATATGTACAATCTATCCCCTCCTCTACTGCCATGAAAAGCTCCAGCATGAGCTTGGCAGATAATTGATCTCCTTTGTGAAAGTTGAGAACAACATTCATGTGTTCCGGTTTTCCAGTACGAAGTATTTTTTTAGGCTCCTTTATCGGCGTGGCGACTGACGGTGAAGACACTGCAAGTTTTTTTTCCCATGGTACCGGAGTTATCTGTAAATTCCTCATATGCATCTGTCGTAGGTACATATTTCCATAAAGAAGCATGTCCTGGGTATAACGAAGGACCCCAAAAACGAAGCTATCTTTCCTGTCGAGTCCTTTGCTCCTGCACACCCGATAAAATCTTCTGGCAATGATACCTAAAAACGATTTTTGAATATTTTCTTTGATATACCATTCCGGATGCAGCTTCACAAGAAGCGCCTGCCCTTTACCATAGTTTCTGAATGTCTTGAGGAACGATTTAGTACTCGCTTTATGATGATGATAGACAATTGCTTTAGGATTGTAAGCAAGCAAATAACCTTTTTTTCTAATCCGAAAACTCAAATCAGGGTCTTCTCCACCCGGTTGCTTGAATTCTTCATTGAATCCGTTAAATAGTTGTAGGATATCTTTTCTGTAGCAAGCATTCAATGTAAGCAAATAAGCGACGGTGCCATCTAATACTCTCGTACTGTACATTCCGGTTTGTGCAAAGTATCTGCTGAAGATGTCGTCCCCTACTCCCTCTGCAGAGCCACCCACACCGGCGATATCATCGGAGGTAAATCCCTTCAGTAACTCCCATAACCAATTCTTATCTACAATGCAATCGCTATCGGTATAGGCCACGTACTTTCCTTTGGCATATTTCAAACCGACATTTCTTGCTGCAGCAGGACCTGAATTCTTTTGCGAAATAAAACTGAAATTCAATTTAGTGGTCTTAGAATATTTCAGCATGTATTCGTAGGTACCATCCGATGAACCATCATCGACAACAATAACTTCAAAATCCGATTTTGGATAATTTAATCCCTCCATAGATTCAAGCGTTCGTGTAATAAAATCAAGACGGTTGTATGTGGGAATAACAATACTTATCTGCACATGTTTACTGACTGTTTTGGATGCAATAAGAGTTGAGAATGCTACCTTTTGGATCATGTTTTTTGTTGATGGGCGCTTAAATGGTATTAATGGCTTGTCTGATTTTTTCAATTCCCTGTTTACTAAACCTAGAATATCGTAAATAATTCCAGTTTGTTTTTTTTGAAGATTGTTGAAAAATGCATTGGATGAATGAACTCTATAATATCCTAAAACTTCGTCAAGAATTTTCAGTTTCGAAAAATACAAGGCCATTCTGGTTACGTATGCATCGGCACAAATTTTTAATTCGGGTTCAGGGATAGGAAATATTTGACTTAGTACCGTTCTTTTAAACGATAATCCGGATGTCGGCACAAAAAAATCGAATAAGCCCTTTTTTGTCATCAGATCAAAATGATTTTCATAATGTTCAAATTTTCGATACGGCTTATCTTCTTTCAACAAATTATGTTGAACAAAATCATACTGTTTGTGTGCTTGAACGATACGCTCAAGTTTGGCAGGGGACCAATAATCATCACTATCGAGAAAGCAAACAATCTCTCCACAACATTTTGAAAAACCTGCATTGAATGCTGACGCTTGCCCGCCATTCTTCTTGTAAATTGGGATAATCTTTTGCGGATACTTCACCCAATACTGGTCTATGACTGCAACAGAATCATCAGTTGAGCCATCGTCTACAATAATTAATTCCCAATTTTCATATGTCTGAGCAATAACACTTTCGATGGCTTCTTTTACAAAGGCAGCATAATTGTAATTCGGCATGATGATGGAAACAAGAGGTTCCGATTCCGGTTGTATCCTCTGTTTTTTATCTATAATTTTTATAATCCCTACAGGAAGGTATTGTGGATTCCATTTCCCCCACGGCATACCGTTATCTCCGGACTTAAAATAAAACGGAGCAAGCCGCTTATGAAGTTCGTTGTTCTCTTTTTTAAATTGCTCGAAGAATTTATCTTTATTCGAATAATTGCTTTTCACATCATCCTGCAATCTGAATAGTTTATTCAGGCTGCTTTCACTGTAACACCAACCCTTCGACTGCTCGTGTAACCAATCTTCTTTAAGAGACGCGGAGACAGTAACTGCAAGCAAGCCGGAATTTTTAGTTACTCGGTGAAGTTCACTAACACATTTCTGAAAATTTTCATGATCATTATGTTCAAGGGCGGAGATAGAAACAACACCATCCATATAATTATCCGGGATTAAAAACATATTTCTCAGATCAGATTTATAGATAAATATTCTACCGCAATTATTTTCAACATTCTCCGATAGAACAGTTGACAAAACATTTATATCCCGCAACTTAGGTTTGAACCCATGTTTTTCAATCAGTTGCTTTGCTCCTTCATGATTCTCAGGATAGTTGCCTTGTGCCTGCTTCTGACTGACTTTAAGCTTATAAGTATTTTCCAGATGTCTTGTATACAGATTATCGAAAACAACACTCTGATCGTTTAAATAATGGATAACCGATTCGTATCTTTTTAATATTTGTTTTGGAAATTGTCGGTTAGCAAAATCTACACTAACGACATTGAATCCCAACTCAGCAAGAATGAATTGAGATAAACCTGACCCAGCACCAGCATCAAGTAACAGTGAACCCATCGGCAAATTCTTAACAGTATTTACCATCCATGCAAGATCGAGGTAATAATGCCACCCGATTCCTATGTTAAAATATTTCTGGATGGATTCAACAAAATCCATTTCTTTTTTGTGAGTTCGAAAAATATCCAGACTTAATATTTTAATTGTATCGATCATACGTTCCATAATTATTAAGAAACTTTAGGACTGTCAATACTATATAATGTTTACTATTATGTGGATAATTGAGTTTCAAAACCTATAAAATGATAAACGATAAAACATTTCATCTAAAATATGGGAATCACTCATTAATTTGTAGACTACTCGATCCATCCTTTATTCAAGCCGGCTTATTCTTTTCTTGACAGTATTTATTAACAGCATTCAAGAAAATATCAATAGATTCATTACTTACTGCTATTATATCAGTTTGAATCCAACCTAAATGTTTTAAACGAACTGCGTCTATAGCATCTTGTGGAGATATATTGTCTGAGACTAATCTTAAATCAAATGCGAACTTACCGATTGATAATTTAAGTTCTTCAACAAACTCAAAACCAATCTGTGTAAAA
The DNA here is from genome assembly GCA_020056225.1 of Bacteroidota bacterium. Taxonomy (GTDB): domain Bacteria; phylum Bacteroidota; class Ignavibacteria; order UBA10030; family SZUA-254; genus JAGVIE01. Next base: position 2,819 of record JAGVIE010000010.1, on the reverse strand, counting down.
GGATCGATATCGCGACTAGTTGGACCAACAACATAAAGAGAATCATAAATCTGATAATTATTATCTTCAAGTTTTTGAATAATGTCTCGCTCACCGGACCATTCAATGTATAAGATTTTGATTAAATTCTTACTTAACATTGATCTCGAACCATCAAGGACCTTTGCCTCAGAACCCTGTACATCTATCTTCATAAAATCTATTACATGTCCCTCAAACTCATCATCTATACATGTTGTATCGACTCTTAATTTCAGTTCCTCAACATTTTGGACAACAGTTTTATCAGTGGATTTATTCTTAACATCATTTAGTGTCGCTAGATGACCTAAGGAAGAGTATCCCTTGTAATTCTCCCACCCTGGTTCTATGCCTTTTACTACTGAAGGAACGATAAATTCAGCAATTCCGATATGATCACTAACTGCTTTCTTAACTAATTTAACATTGTTGAGGTTTTGCGTTGACCGAAAAAAAAAGTCGTGGTTACCTGGAAAAGGTTCAAATGCCACAACTTCAGTATGCGAATCACCTGCGAGTCGAATACTTCTTGTGATATGTCCAGCAGCTGCTCCGACGTCGACACAAAGTCTCAAAGGAATATACTTGATAATTTGGTAAATGAAATCCCTAACAGGTCTATCAATAATCTCAGTAATTTTTCTAATCATTTTATTTAATTCGATCTAATATTTTATTTGTTTCTTTTTTGGTTTTTTTTATTTAGAAAATTACGTATTTGCTATCTTTAAAATATTTTGATTATAGAAAGTTACCATTGCTGAAGGGTCTCCATCCTTCACAATCCTACCGTCGCTTATTACAATCACCCGGTCACAAAATTCTTTAATCGCACCCATATCATGACTAACAAAGATTATCGTTCTACCTTCCGCCTTCAAACGTCGAAAAACGCTACGGCACTTTTCAGCAAATACCTTATCGCCAACGGCAAGAACTTCATCAACCAGAATCACCGGTGCGACAGATTGAATAGCAATAGCAAACGCGAGGCGCATCCGCATACCAGATGACAGTGTTTCCAATTTCGCATCGGCAAAGCGTTCAAGCTCGGCGAAGGCGAGAATTTCTTCTACCTTTTTCGCCATTTGCTTTCGAGAGTACCCAAGTAATGCACCGTACACATAAATATTATCGAGGCAAGAGAAAGATGGATCGAAACCGAGACCGAGTTCCAGAAGCGGAGAAATTTCTTCATTCACAGTTACGGTACCGGAGGAAGGTCTATATATCCCGGCAATAACTCTTAGGAGAGTCGATTTACCAGAGCCATTCTTGCCTATGATACCGACAAATTCACCCTGCCGAACCCGAAGAGAAATATTTTTGAGGGCAAATAGTTCTTCATAAGTATAGCCTCGTTTGGAGATAGAGATGATTTTATGAAAGAGAGTTTTTGTCCGCTCGTGAGGTATTTTGAATACTTTTGATATGTTTTCTAAAATAATCATGCTACATATTCCGGTATTCGGTGTTCGTACTTAACGAAAATCCACCAACCAAAAAAGAATATTCCGACACAAAATAGGATCGTGGATATAGTGAATGTCCAGGGGGGATAATTATCATATATCAGGAAACCCCTCAGCATGACGAGAATTCTACCGACCGGATTAAGTAATGCAACGTTTGCCAAAGGAGCAGGTACATAAGTTGGATCGTACATTACAGGTGTAAGCCAGAAACCAAGCGTGAGTAAAACAGTCCAGATATCCGATATGTCGCGGAAATGAATAAACAAAATGGCAATCATCATCCCGATACCCGTTGCAAGAAGGATCAACAGGATAAATGGCACGATCACAAAAATTTGTAGAAAAGATACGTGATCGAAAATCATGGCAACAGCACAAATAAGAAGTGTGTTAATCGCGAATGAAAAAACGGCGGTAGCGCTTGAAGAAAATACAATCAGATAACGGGGAAAATAAATTGTCTTCGTTAACCGGGATCTTCTTCGTAAAGCACCGATAGCGCTCGATGTTGCATCCATAAAGAAATTATAAAAAAATACGCCCGTGAGAAGATAAAGTGTAAACTTATGAAGTTTGCTGACGAAAAGATAAGAAAAAACAAAATGGTAAACAGCAAATATCAGAAGCGGATTTAGCATTGACCAGAAGTAGCCGAGTGTTGAATCGTGGTACTTCTTACGGAAATCGACGAGTGCAAGCTCGCGTACTATGTTGTAGTACTGTCGCCATTTTGTTGTCCTGCGGACTGCCGGAGCGTTATCGGCAGTTATATTTACGGTTGTGGTTTGTATGTTTGTCATTATGTTTTGGTTATTTGCAGGGGTTGACTAAAAAGTAATTTTTACTGTCATTCTGAGAAGCGAAACGACGAAGAATCTTATAATCTGATCTGTTTTAAGATGCTTCACTTCGTTCAGCATGACAACTTTGGACTTTTTAGTCAGCCACTATGGATACATTTCTTAGTCGGGGCTGTCTAAAAGAATCAATTACTGTCTGCCTGAGCTTGTCGAAGGCGCAATGCCGCTCAATTTCACATTTCGACAAGCTCAATGTGACACACTTTCAGTCTTTTCAATTTGACACACTTTCAGTCTTTTCAATTTGACACACTTTCAGTCTTTTCAATTTGACACACTTTCAGTCTTTTCAATGTGACACACTTTCGGTCTTATCAATGTAACACACTTTCGGTCTTATCAATGTAACACATTTTCAGTCTTTTCAATGTGACACACTTTCAGTCTTATCAATGTGACACACTTTCAGTCTTATCAATGTGACACACTTTCAGTCTTATCAATGTGACACACTTTCAGTCTT
>JAGVIE010000061.1 GCA_020056225.1 Bacteroidota bacterium | reverse complement strand
GGATATCCCTTGTATAATTGTTGTACCGTAGGCTGACCCATCATTGTGGTTCAATGAAGCATCCAACACAATGTTGTCAGGATTCTCGTCAAAGTGCCAATTAGCAGCTAACTGATTACTGTCAGTAGCAAAAAAACCGTTGTAACTCCACTCAATACTATTTTGATATTGCGAGTAGATGTGGTTAAGTAGTCGTGAGATTAAATCTGACGGAATCAGAATTATCATTAATACAAAAACGAAATGTTTCATAGTTACCTCTCCAGTTATTAATATTTCTTCCTTAACACCCAGTTAAAACTTAAATAACTTTTGGCAGAATATCAACTAATATTTAACTGCGGCGTCTCATTTTATCTGGTAATTTTACCTGTCGAAACTTCGGCTGGAAAGTATATATAATGCGTTATTTCGATTATATTCTAAGAATTTTGAGCAATCCGGATTTATTAGATGTTGTTCAGCTTTTTGTTTTTTCTCAATATCCCATAAATCCTTCCTCCAAACACTTGTGAAGCGAAACGGAAGAATCCGTTACCGGCAATTTTTTTAATATCGAAGTTATATAATTTTTCCAGCACCGGCGCGGGATATTTCAAACGGATGTCCCAATCTTCGAAGAGATCGAATGCTTCCTTCCAATTGTTCAATGAAAATTGTGTTTCCAATATTCCATACTCGCGCTCGATAACTTTACCAAAGCGGAGATATGTTCCGAGTCTCGCAACTTCATGAAGGCCAAGCCAGCTCTTAAGAGCTTCTCTATCGAAATAAAAATAGCCGCCGTCTTTCAGTAAAGAGTGGACTGTTTGAAAAACAGGTCTCGGGTCGGGGAAATGATGAATTGTAGCGAAGCAGAAAACAAAATCTAATTGCTGCGGCTGTATATTTTCTTTCGCTTTAAGGAAATCATCTGCTACCAGTACAAGCTTCTCGTGCGGCAGTTTTTTTTCTTTATATTCATCCTTGAAACAGTTTTCAGAAATAATTCTGGAGATGTTCAGCATGTCGGGAGAAATATCGAAGGCGTACCCTTTCTCAAGATTATAATGGCCGATCAGGGAAAGCACTCGCTGGGCGCGCTCAGCTCCAAATTCGCCAAAAACCATATTATTATTGATACCGATTTTGTATTTTTGATCGAGTCCTTTAAAAATATTGAGAGTTTCTTCCATCCTTTGCTTCATTAAACCCATGAATCGCTCGGGATTATTCTCTTCAGCTTCAGCTACTCCTTTTCGATAATTAATCTCACCAGCTTTATTCGAGTCAGCCTGATATTTATATCCATTTGATTTCATCATTCAATCCTTAACTAAAAATTTGTATTCTGCGAATGGAAATATAACGATTTTCCCCTCGTGTATCAACGGCAGAATCTGTTTATCTATCTATTTTTTTCACCCGGTACAGACTCGTTAGGAAATTCGCAGCGAATCCGAATGGGATAGTCAGCCAATGATACCAACGCGCGTAACGAGCCAGCAGACGAATCTGACTTTTCAGTTTATTCCAATTCTTAAACCACGAGAGATGCCCGCCAGAGCTTACGGATAATTTATGCCATACAACAGCCGCCGGCACATAAAGTAATATGTAACCCGCTCTCGCTGTACGGATACACCAATCCGCATCTTCTCCATAAATGTAATAGCTCTCATCGAGCATTCCGATTTGCTGAATGACCTCAGACTTAACAAGTACACAGCAGCCGGTGATATAATCCGTCTCAGACTGGATATTATATTGTCCGTTATCTATTTGACGCACCCCGACATGTGAAATCCAGCCCTTCCACCATTCGATTTTTCCGCCCGCGTACCAAATACGACGCGGATCGTCATGAAAAAATATTTTCGGTCCCGCCATCCCGACAAACGAATTCTTTTCCGCGGCATCGAGAAGATTATTGAGAAAATTTTTCTCGACGACCGTATCGTTATTGAGAAGCATGATATATTTTGCTCCATGATCGAGAGCTTTTTGAATTCCAACATTGTTGCCGCCGGCGAAGCGGAGGTTGGATTTATTTATCACGACTTCCACATCCGGAAATTCTTCGATTACCGCGGCGGCAGTACCGTCAGCAGAGGCATTATCGACAACTAAAATTTTGAAATTTGAATACGTTACATCCCGAAGTGAGCGAAGACATTCGAGCGTATCATCTTTTCCATTCCATGTGAGAACAACGATATAAACAAGCGGTTGCGCTGCCACTGTTATTTTACTTTCTCAAGCAGAATGTCAATAATGCGTTTAGCAGATTTCCCATCTCCATATGGATTTGCTTTTGTGGACATTTCTAGATATGCCTGCTTATCAGAAATCAATCGTTGTGCTGTGCTGATGATCTTATCTTTATCCGTTCCTACCAATTTTGCGGTACCCGCATCGATGGCTTCTGGACGCTCCGTAGTTTTCCGAAGCACGAGCACGGGTTTACCGAGCGTGGGGGCTTCTTCCTGTACACCGCCGGAATCCGTAAGAATTAGATACGCTTTATTCATCAACTGAACGAATGGGCGATACTCCATAGGTTCTATCAGATGAACACGCGGAACACCTGAGAGAATTTTGTTTGCTGTTTTCTGAACATTCGGATTAGGATGCACCGGATAAATCAATTCGACATCAGGATTAGTTTCAACAAGATGACGGCATGCAGAAAAGATGTTGGTCATCGGTTCGCCGAAATTTTCCCGCCGATGCGAGGTCAGCAAAATCACGCGCCTTTTAATAAAGTCGATACTTTTCAGCGGCTCATCCTGAAACTTATACATCGGGTCTACAATCATCAGCAGGGCATCGATCACTGTGTTGCCTGTTACAAATATATCCTCCGGTTTGATACCTTCATTTATTAAATTCTTTTTCGCCCACTCTGTAGGGGCAAAATGAAAATCTGTGAGCCGTGTAGTCAACTGCCGGTTGGCTTCTTCCGGGAATGGATTTGTTTTATTCCAGGTACGCAATCCCGCTTCAACATGCCCGACCGGGATCTTTAAATAAAAGGCGGCAAGCCCCGCGGCAAAGGATGTCGTAGTATCGCCTTGCACTAACAATACGTCCGGTTTTTCTTTAAGAAGCACTGGCTTGATTTCGTTCAGAACTGCGGTTGTCACGTGGAATAAATCCTGATTATGCTGCATGATATCAAGATCGTAAGCAGGAACGATTTTAAAAACATCTAATTTCTGGTCCAGCATCTCGCGATGTTGCGCTGTAACGATGACGACATGATCGAGTTTGCGGCGTTCAAGTTCTTTTACGATAGACGCCATTTTAATGGCTTCGGGCCTAGTTCCAAATACAACTGCAATTTTCATGATTTAATTTTCAATTGATTGATTAGCAGAAATATATTTTATGTTGTCATTGATTTTCATTTCAAACAATAACCGTAAATTTCTTATCATTTTCTTTCCGACAATTCTTCGATATTCCGGATTAGATTATCCCATGAATATTTCATCTTCTCGATCTTTACGTTGTTCGTAAACTCTTCTTCTTTTTCTTCGCGATAATATTTTTCTATCGCCATAGCAAGGCTATCCGGATTATCCGGAGGAACTATGTATCCGGTTTTATCGTGCACGATAACTTCTGCAAGACCGCCGACATCCGTTGCGATGACTGGCTTATTAAAATTATATGCGATTTGTACGATACCGCTTTGCGTAGCCGAAAGATACGGAAGAACGACGACATCAGCCGCGCTGAAATATAAAGCTACCTGTTCGTTGGGCACATAATCGGATACAAACCGAATATTAGATTCTAAGTTCAGTTCTTTCACTTTTTGCCGGTACTTAGTTTCATCATCATAAAACTCACCAACAGCAAGAAGAACTACATCCCTTAGTTTTTGCATTGCCTCGATCAGAATCATCAATCCCTTATATGCACGTACGTAGCCAAAATACAAAATTACTTTCCCTGCTTGAATGCCCAATTCGTGATGCGCTTGCTGTTTAGGAATTGGATCTCCGAAATTTTCATAAACAGGATGCGGGACTTTACGGTATCGGGCATCGGGAAAATATTTCAGTAAATCCCGTTCAACGGCATTCGATTGAACAATAAAATAATCGGATTGTTTAAACGCATATCTCGTAAAGAACACATCACCTAACCGGCGTTCATGCGGAATAATATTATCGCATATGAAGAGAACATTAGCCCCTGTAATTTTCTTGACTAATTTCGCAACCGTTCCGAAGCATGGTCCGAAAAAAGGAAGCCAGTATTTAAAAATTAATAAATCGGGTTTTAATTTTTTTATCATGAATGCGGCGCGAATCCAATTGAACGGATTTATCGAATCGATAATCTGCGGCGCAGCCGGTACACCGGTCAATTCACCTTTTTCTTTCTGTGATTTTCCCGGAAAAAATATTTTAGGATATTGCCGTTTAAAAGTAACCGTCTCTACGTGATGGTGTTTTCTCAAATGAGAAGCGAGTAACGCATTAAAATGAGCGATACCGCCGCGAAGCGGGTATGCTGTACCTACAATCACGATATTCACAAACACACCATATTATTTCGTAATCTGAAAAACATATTCAAGTTTATTCTGAATTGTCAGCGAATCACCATTGGAAGATACAAGATTTCTTAACTGTTTACAATATTCAATCAGCTCTAATCCCTGCTTGTCTTTTATAACAGGCTGATTGATATTCCGGTTGTAAAATATTAAAATGCGCTCCGCTTCATAAAAATTTTTTTGCTGCAATGTGATTAATGCAAGCAGTTTTATTGCTGAGGCGTTTTTCGGATCCTGCTCGAGCGATTTGTTAAAGCTGACTGCAGCTTCGACAAATTGCCGGTTCGCATATAGGGCAACACCAAACTTATGATACAGAAAGCCGATTTCAAGATCGGGCTTTGATGAATAGGGGAGCAGATCAATGATCACGTTCTTGCGTCTTTCAATCTGTTTGTCTAAGTTTTCTTCCATCTTCGCACTGACGTTAAGTATATATGATGATGACGAGTAATAGCTTTTAAATGCCCACTTACCGATTCCTTCGAGTCGCCAGCTTGCAGTCGATGGATTTGAATTGACATAAAATAATGTAAAAGAAAAAATTCCCAAGGCAAGTCCAGCTCCAATAATCTTCTTTTGCTGGGGAATGCTTAAAATATCTGCAAATATTTTTTTTGATAGAGTAAGAGCCAAAAATAAAACCGGGAGAGCACCAGAAGCAAGAAAATCCCAATCTCTCGACATTGACAATGAGGGATTTACAGTAAAATTGAACAGTAAGAAATAAAAAACTGCAAGTGCATAGAAAACTATTTGCGGTTCTCGCCAATTTATCCGGCGGAAGAAAATGAAACTTAGGCAAAGGATCAGGAAAGCAACAGGAGAAACTGTCATCAGCAATTCTTGTATGAAGTCGGAGAAATGACTCAGGGATTGCAACGTATAATAATGCTGCTCGGGAAGATGATCATATATCGGCAAAAAGATTTTACTTAATATTTCATCTACACCTGTTCCCTCATAATGATATGCCTTGAAATAATAGAAGTAGGCAAGCGTTCCACATATAAGCGTACTAATCATAACGGCGAATATCTTTTTAGGCATCAGCCATCCTGCGACTTTAGGATATTTTATGCTTACAGTATGACTGATTGCGAAAATAAGTGCAGGCAAAAGCAGCAGCATTTCCAGATGAATGCGAGTCCCGACTATGAAGATAAATACCATAACTCCTAATGTTTTTTTTCCATTAAATAGCATCCATCCCGTAATGAAAAAAAGTATAATTGTAAGATAAATAAGTGTATAATCTTCTACATGACCGAAGAAGATCTGGTTTGCCCCTGTAGTACTAAATAAGACAAAAATAAAAATTTTCCACACCTTCGATCCATTAACCTGCCTTATGAAGAAAATGAGTAGTGTTAGAAAAATCCCACCGCACACTGAGCTAACAATCTCATAAGCAGATTTAATATTAACTCCAAATGCATATGCAACGAATTGATGAAATATTTGTGTGAGCGGTTCTTTATTCCCCGGGTTGATCACGTCGAGTATGGAGAGCTTCTTCCAGGATAAGTACTCGATGAGCGAACGTGAATCACCGTACATATCGGTAACAATTCGGTAATGATAACAAATAAACGTAAAGATACCTCCGAGCAAAACTGAAATCAGAGTGAATGTACGCCCGCTAATTGGAGAATGTCGACCACCGTTTTCAATACTTCCAATGTAGTATTTTGAGATGAGTGGCAATCCCAGTAGAAAGGACATGAGCAGAAGATTGATTCGTGTGATTGATGGAACGAACGCGAGATGGTTCACACCCCAAAGAAACGAATCGGGGAAGAACGAGCTAATTAAATAAATTGTATAATATAAACCGAAGGAAAAAACGATTATCCAATCGACTATTCGATGATATTTTTCATTCTGTTGAACCAATGGAGAACAAAACCGTTTTATTCGGGTAATTTAATCTAAGAAAACTGAAATGCACCGGTAGTTCATTAGTCAGAAACCGATTTTATCTTTTATAACGTAAATCGGTCTGTGTTTTACTTCATCATAAATGCGACCGATGTACTCGCCTATAACACCCAGCGTTAATAAGACCATCCCACCGATGAAAGTAATTGCGACGATTATCGATGCCCAGCCAAGAATAGCTTTGTTAGTGAAAAGTTTTTCGTAGATTACATATGCCGCCCCCAGAAATGAAAGCCCTGCAACTGCAACCCCTGCATAAATTGCCAACCTCAATGGCGCGTTGGAAAATGAAATCAATCCATCAATCGCAAGATCCACTAATCTGCGTACCGACATTTTCGGTTTCCCGGCGAATCGGGCTTCGCGGTCAAATTCAACACCGATTTGTTTGAATCCCGTCCATGCCCTCATTCCACTTATATAGCGATTACGTTCCGGCATTTTCCGCATCACTTCAACGACCTGTTTATCCATAAGAGAAAAATTGCCAGCTTCCATCGGAATAGAGATCGATGAAAATGTATGCATCAATCTATAGAAAGATGAAAACGCAAATCGTTTAAGCGCGTTTTCCTTTCGACTCTTTTTCACGGTATATACGACATGATATCCTTCCCTCCATTTTGTAATCATCTGTTGAAGTAATTCAGGCGGATCTTGCAAATCGCCGTCCATCAGAACAACCGCATCACCTATAGCACAATCAAGCCCGGCTGAAATTGCAACCTGATGTCCGAAATTACGTGAAAGTCCGATCAGCTTAAATCGTGAATCTTTCTTGTGATTTTCCTCTAAGAGTCTGAACGAGCTATCCGCGCTGCCATCATCGACGAATATCACCTCTGACTGTCCGTCGAGTTTATCGATAACATCCTTCACACGGCGAACTAATTCCGGGATAATATCCTGTTCGTTATAAATCGGAATTATTATTGAATAGTTCATGCTGATTGACTTTCGTGCTGATTATTCTTTCTCTTCTTTTTACGTAATGAATATACGATTCCCAACAGAGATATGCCAATTGTTGCCGAGGTTATCCATAATCCCCGCCGGAAACTTTTCGGTTCAAAACGCAATTCAACCTGATGATCACCCGTTTCGATAGAAATTGCCCGCAAACTCCAATTTGCTCTGTATACTTTTTGCGAACGCCCGTCTACGTAAGCATTCCATCCGGGATAATATATTTCGCTGAGGACAAGGAATGAATTCTGCGTGGTAGAAACATTCAGGGAAATCGAGTTGAGGTTGTATGAATTTATCCGGACGTTGTTATGTGTTTTGTCTGAGGGATTCCCGGTTTGAAATCCGGGATCTTCTTCGAAGATGACTGTTTGAAGCGGATTGAAATTACTTTGCTCCATGGCAGTCTTTACCTGTTTCTCGTCGGTAATAATTTGTGAGTTGTAAACGAAATATGCGCGCGGAGTATAAGTGGCGGCAGAAGTCATACTAATCTGGCGCTGGTTTTCATCAACAAGAATCCGATATTTTGCGTTGAGTAAATCACAAACACCGCTCCAATCCGGAGCCGGGGGAAAAACACGCTGTAAAGCAAGGGGTGTATAACCTTCCATCATGAAGATCCGATCAACCATTCCCTGGTTGCGGTCAAGAAGCATCGCACCGCCAAGTCTTGCATTTATACGGAAATATTCACTATCGCCATCTTTCTTCAAGATGTTAACGACTTGCGCTGTTCGATTATAATATTCATCGGGATTGATTGAGCCATTATTTTGCTCGAATCCAAAAATGTTCATATCGACAAATTGGATCGCAAAAAGAAGAATAATCATAACAACACTGGTGACGGTTCTTCTGTTGAAAAGAAATAACACGATGAGAGTTACGATGATCAGTATGAATGAGGTCACAGCTTCACTCATCACGATAGAATGAATTTGGCTGCTATTCTGATCCTTCGTCGGCTGAAGCATGCCAAGCTGGGCTATCATTACAATGAAAATACCGAATATAGCTAAGCCAAGAAGCGCCTTTGTAAATTTACTGCTTTTAGATTGCACCAATTCCACAATGGCTTTCAAACCGAATCCAGCCATAAGCGCAGTACTGAAAGTAAAAAGAAGAGTCATGCGGCCTATGCTTCTGAACTTATTAAAACCGGGCACAAAGTTGAAGAATAATTTATGGAGAATAAAATTCTCGCCCAGCGCATATAGAAGCGCGAAAATACTTATACAAAGGAAGAACAGGATGTAACGGTTTCGTTTAACAAGTAAAACTGAAAACACAACAAAAATAAGAGCCGGTATGCCGATATAAAAACAAGTTTCCCAGTATACCCAATATTGTCCCGGACCGAAGTAGTTTGATCCCTGCGCTCCGCTCGATCCAAAATATTTTGGTACAACGGATGTAACCAATTGCCGCCAGGAAAGCATTCCTTCCTGTGATTTTTCATACATAATTTCGGCACGCTGGGAGAGCGGCGCCAATTCGATAGTCGGGAGAAGTTGGATTGCAGTTAAAGCAACCGCGATGACTACCATGCCTGCCGCGAGAACAAGCAGAGGGAGAGAAGATTTTATTCCGTTTGTCCTGACATGCAGGAAAAACTCAAAAAGAAAATATAATAAAAGGAAAAAAAAGATGTACAAAGAAAGCTGCGGAAAACCAGCCAGCACGGCATGCCCGAGCGTAAGCCCGGCAAAAATCATATACAGCCATGACTTCTGCCGTAATGATCTTCGAAATAGTAAAACGATCAACGGCAGCCACGCAACTTGCGCGATCATGACGAGGTGAATTGCATGAGTAATCATGAACCCGGAGAGTGCGTATATCAATCCGCTGCAGAGAGCAAAAACACGATCTACACCTAAATCTTTTGCAAGGTAATACATGCTCACACCGGCAAGGATGATGTGCGCTACTACAAGCAATTCTACCCAATAATATGAAAGCCGATCCCCGCCAACAAAAAAAGTGAGCAGTAAATTGGGAATATAAAAAAGAGCTGACTGGATATCGGCTTGGAACGGTGTTCCGCTGAATGTGTATGGATTCCACAGGGGCAGTTCACCGTGTGCCATTGAGACAGCGGCAAAATTTCTGAACGGGTAAAATTGATACAGAAAGTCTTCCCAGAAAAAGGCATTCTTTAGAAGAATATCACGAAAGAATATAATCACTGATGCCGTAATGATAAGAATGGCATGCCAATCTTTGATGTTGGGAGGGGAGACCGTCGCTACGGATTTAATTTTTTTCATTCAAGTTGCTGTGGATTATTTTGTTTCCGAGTTTTCGAGCAGACGCATACACGTGCGGAACACAGTCTCGACGCCAATATACTGCATACAATTATTTTCGCAAGTCGGCGAATAGAAACAATTGCAATCAAAATCCGGTTCAATAATTTCGCCGCGTCCGTACAGCTCGAACTCATATTTATTGAAAATATTATTGAACAAGACAAGCTCTTTCTTCAACCCTATGGCAAGGTGCATAGCCATTGTAACCGCTGTTACCATAAGATCGCATTGGTTAACCTCGCTAATAAACTGGTTGAGCGGGAAATGCCCGAGATATATTGCGCCGCTTGCTTTTGAGAGTTTCAAATTTTTTTGATGTTCCTGTTCACCCCCCAGCAAGAGCGGTACATATCCGGCATTACGCAACTTCTTGGCAAGCGCGATCCAATTCTTATTATCCCATAATCGTGAAGTCCATCTGCCGCCGCAACCCGTATTCAATCCGATAATTTTTTTGCGCTTCGGTAGTTTCCAGTCATAATCCTTCACATCCGGCATAACGTATTCTTCACCGTCGAATGTATATCCGCAAATTTCGAAAATCTCTTCCTGATAGCTTTTAGTGTTTGACTTGCTCAAATCATCGAACACCCCTGTGAGATATTTGTGCTCTGCCTGAATATTGATTGGACGGCACTTTCCATTCTTAAGTGTGAATCCTTTCTTTATACGTGATGAAACGCTGACACAAAGGGCGCAAGCTTCTTTATCTTTATCCAGATTGATAAGAATGTCAAACTTTACCGTTTGCAAAATCGCTAAGCTTTGAGGTGTAAAAGGCAAAATAACATCTACGCTTTTGGGAACTACTTCCGGCGTCAATGTGAGCCACCAAATTTCTGCTGATGGTTCAATTGTTTTTAATTTATGTAAGAGCGGGGTCGTTCTGATTACGTCTCCGATTGCTCCGAGTTTGACGATCAATATTTTTTTGCTGGTCGGCTGGTAATAAGCGCACTCTTTCCCTCTTTTATCAACGCAATGCACTCTGTTCGTTTTATGCGGTTTACAAGGTATATCGCCACGAAAATGGCGGCAATCGTATTTTATATCATTCATTTTCATATTTAGTCTGATAATTTTATTACTCTGATACCGTATCCTGAATCCAATCCCGCAACATAGGCTGTTTTCAGATTTAACCGGTTGAGAACTGTGTCGCTGTACAAAAGAAAATTAAGTTGCGGACGATAAACCCTGACAACCCGCGCGCTGACAACGAGATACTTGGCGCGAACTTGATGACAGAATGCCAGAATACTGTCGACCGGATCGTTCGGCATCGCGATGTAAGACCCGCCAGCATAAAACGCTGTGAATGGTTTGCGGTCGACAAAAATATCACCTTCATGTGTCATCGGTTTCATAGCGATCCCTGCTGTGCAGAACTCAGTCGTTCCTTGATCCGGTATTGCCGCATAAGAGATAGTCGATGAATACCCGGCGATGATGATAACCGTGCTTAAGACCGCAATCCAATTTTTATTAAATCCACTAATAAGAATAAATGAAAATATTGCCAGAAACGGAATGTAGGGTATGATGAATCGTTCGTTTGGATCAAGTCCGAAGACAGGCAAAATAAAAAGCATTGGAATACTTGCCAACAACATGTTCCTTTTCTTAATCATACCGAAAATCCCCGCAATTACTAACGGGATGCCTGCGAACTTCAGGAAATGCTTTCCGTATTCCATTAATCGTTCGGGATAATACTGTAAACCCGACCTTACCCGATCCGATAAAGTGAACACTGGAGCATTAGAAGCTTCATGCGCGACATTGACGCGCCAATCTTTTTCCCATACTCGAATATTCATGGTCTTTGGACTTATCGTCCATTCTCCGGTTTGAATACGCAAAAATATAATGTACGGTAACACAAGGAGAAAAAAACTTGCCAGATAAAAACCGGACCATCTCCACTTTCGGTTTTTTATGAAATCAAAAAAGATCAGGATGCTAAAATAAATCAGCGCTTCCGGGCGGGTGAGAAACGCGAGACCGCTTGTCATACCGAATAATAGAGGACGGCGTTTTACAAAAAAGAAGAATGCCGTAATTTCAAGAAAGATAAATATTGCCTCCGTAAGAGTTACCGCACCGTATCGAATTATTAAAGGATTAAATACAACGACCGCTACCGTAAGTATTGAGAGCAAAGAATTCATGAAATGCCGAGCCAAATAGAACAACGGCAAAGGTAGGAGAGCGCCTGCAACTACCGAGACTAACTGTGCCGCTCTGACTCCATCGGGAACCACGAGGCGAAAAAGTTCGATAAAAAGTGAATACCCAGGATGAAAAACAGATTGCCAAGACGCATCGCGGAAATAGTTGATGTAGTATGCTCCATCCCAATTAACAAACGGATGATATTGTGCTACATTTAATCTAATAAACATACTACCCGCACACAATATCCCGATTAAAATCAATTCTATTTTTTTATCCCAGCAAGCAACAGATACATCGGCGGCTTTGGATTTTGATTTTGCCATAGTACCGCAACTATTTCCAGAATTCCCGTATCGAATACTCTTTCTCCGGCGTTCTACGCGTCTTCGTTATCATCTCACCAATTAACCCGATTGAAATAAACTGTACCCCGACAATTATCAATAATATGCCGCCAAAAAACAAAGGACGATTACTAAGCGCCATACCTTCGGTAAACTTCAGTGTGACAAGATATAGATCGATAGCAAAACCTGTCAGGAAAAATACCATGCCCCAGAAACCGAAAAGATGCAGTGGCCGCTGCATATAACGCGTGGTAAAAATAACCGTCAACAGATCGAGGAATCCTTTCCAGAACCGGCCTAAACCATATTTCGTTCTGCCGTATTTCCGCTGATGATGTTGTACGGGTATTTCACCAACCTTATATCCAAGCCAATGAGCGAGTACAGGTATATAACGATGCAGCTCACCGTAAATTTCAACCTCTTTAACAACTTCTTTTCTATATGCTTTCAGACCGCAATTGAAGTCGTGGATTTTTATCCCGGTTATGATAGATGTGACAAAATTAAAAAACCGCGACGGTATAGTTTTAGATATAGGATCACGCCGTTTTTTCTTCCAGCCCGAAATCAGGTCGTATCCTTTTTTAATTTCGTTTACTAAACTGGGGATTTCATTCGGATCGTCCTGCAGGTCGGCATCCATCGTGATGACAATATCACCTTCGGCTTTTGCAAAACCAACTGAGAGAGCTGCCGACTTGCCGTAGTTCCGCCGGAACCGAATAATCTTAACGCGGCGATCCCGATTTCGTAATTCATGAAGCACACGCATCGAGCCATCGGTACTGCCATCGTCAACGAAGATCACCTCAAATCGTCCGCTGCGGTTTAAGACATTGCGTATTTTATCAAACAACTCGCGCAATGACTGCTCTTCGTTGTAGAGAGGAATCACTACCGATATTTCTTTACTGCCAGTCCTGTATTGCGAACTCTCAGATTGATGTGTTTGATGCCGACGTTGTTTGTATCGGCTTTGTCTGCCATCGTTCGCTTTATTCTTCTTTTGTATTCCGGGTGGTTCCTGCTGAGAAGATGTAGGTTGTTGGGGGGATCGAGCCTCTGGAGATATTTCACCTCCGGGGGTCACATTTCTTTCAACTGTTTCATCGCTCGAAGCAGGGATTTCTTCATTTTGATTGTATTCGTTCATTCTTCTCTCATATAATTTTTGTCAAAATACGATATTTTTTGATGATAATCAAAGTTTCATATCCATCCTTGAAATATTGGGCTTAATAATAGAAGCTTCTGAATAATAGTATTTCTTGATGCAGTGTGGTAATGAGCGAAATCTATTAATTCGTGATGCAGCGTTCCGCAAAAACAAGATGACCTGTACAGTAACTAACCTTGTGTCTCAGTTTTGCAATACTCATCCCTTGATGGAGTTTGGGGGGCGTGTCTAAAAAGTATCAGATTTATTTCACGCAAAGATAACAGAACTGTAAAATAATTGGCTTTTTAAAAAACTAAGTTGTACATTTATTCGAAGAATGAAATTGATAAATCGTTTTTCACAGGTAACTAACCGTTTATTTTGATATCACACCATCTTCTAAAGGAAAACAAAATGTCTGGCAAAAGCCGCCGCGATTTTCTTAAAAAATCAGTAACAATTGGGACTGTAGCTACAGGACTTTCGATATCAACTTCAACAGCATCGCAAAAGAATATATTATCAGAAGACAGAATGGGAGTTTTAGTCGATACTACCGTCTGTGTCGGTTGTAGAAATTGTGAATAGGCATGTAAAGTTCCTTATCAGGTATATAATATTTTAAAAGTAAGAGTAGGAGAAAAAATAATATGGTAGTATTGATTGTTGTCCTTACAGTTGTGGTTTTTTTTATAGTTGATTTAGCCCTGCGGCTTTTGATTAAGAGAATTCAGGAAGCAAAAATCAGAAAAGAAAGGGATCTGGCGCTTGATATAGGTTTAAAATTGGATTTTACCAATGAAGCAGAAACTTTAAAACGCATTGAGGTTAAGAATCCTAAAGCAAAAATTTTAGCAGTTGATGATGAAAAAATAATATTGGATAGTTTTAGAAAAATTCTTGTCTTTGACGGCTATAGCATAGATACTGTTGAAACAGGGAAAGAAGCTTTAGGACTAATAATAAAATATGACTATGACTTTGTTTTCACCGATCTTAAGATGCCGGGAATGGATGGGGTGGATGTAACAAAAGCTGTTAAACATTTGCGTCCCGATATTGATGTAATTGTAATTACCGGTTATGCAGCAGTCGAAACTGCCGTGGAAACAATGAAACATGGCGCTATGGATTACGTACAGAAACCCTTTACAGAAGATGAGCTTATTGCTTTTATTAATAAAGCTCTAATTAAGCGTCAGGAAAAAATTGAAAAACAGATGAAACCGACTGTACGATTAGTAACAGGTACGACAGCAGAATCTAGTTCGAAGCATGAATTCAATGTACCGGCAGGGGTTTTTATAGCCCATCAACACACATGGATAACAATTGAGATGAACGGCATAGTACGAATAGGAATTGATGATTTCATAAGAAAAATATTGAGAAAGATCGACGGAGTTGAGTTACCTAAAATTGGTAGTAAAATTAAGAAAGGAGATTTGTTGTTTACAATAAAACAGGAACATCAGTCATTTGATATTCCTTCTCCAATAAGCGGAAGAGTTATATCCGTAAATTCTGAACATGCAGAACACCCCGAGTGGATTGTGATAAAGCCCTTCGAGCTTAGCTGGATGTGTTTAATCGAACCTTCAAGTCTTTCTGAAGAATTACATTACTTAAAAATTGGACGTGAAACCATTGATTGGTACCAACAGGAAATAAATAAGTACAATGAGATTTTAAGAAAAGCTGAAAAAGAGAAAGAGCAAATTGAATCATCTGGCGAAGGAAATAATGCAGCAGAGAAAGAAAGGTTAGATAAGAAAATTTGGGGGGAGTTTTCGCAAACTTTTCTCAATAAAAAATAATAAATTTCAGGTAGTTATATTGTTTTTAAATTTAATATCTAAAATGAGGTAATTATGATTAAATATCTTTTCATTGCGCAAACAATATTCCTTTTAATGGCTGGCGTTTTAAGTGCTCCATTTACAAAAGGAACTGAATTAGGCAAAGTAGTAACTTCATACAGATCGGAAATAAACTCTACTTTAGCAACAAGTATCTCCAATGAGGACACCTTGCAAATACCATCTGAAATAAAAATACCCTCCTCTCTTGGGGAGGTTGTATTTCCTCATAAACTCCATCTGGAAGATTTGGAAATCAAATGTGTAGAGTGTCATCATCAACTTAATGCTAAAAAATTAAATACCCCACATCCAAATTATTTGAAGAATAGTTGCAACAGTTGTCATGCTGAATCAGATAAGACCCATAAAAAAATTTATAATTGTACGGTATGCCATCGTTTTCACCTTGCAAATATAGCTGACGAAATGCTAAGTAGAAAAGTAGCCATACATGAAAAATGCTGGCAGTGTCATGAGTCTGAAACAGGTAAGCAAGCAAGTGAAAATTGCGGGATGTGCCACAATGGTAAAAAAACAAAGTTTTAATTTTATAATTCTTTTATATAGATTGCATTTCAATAGGAGTTACGATGAACAGAAGAAATTTTATTAGAACAACAGCTACCATTAGTATAGCAGCTTTACCTCTGGGGAAATTAAATGCTCAGGAGAATAAAGAGAAAAAGGAATTTGTCGGAGTGCTGGTTGATACAACTAGATGCCTCGGATGTAGATTGTGTGAGGTTGCTTGTTCTGAAGAGCACGGCAATTATGTGCCAGACGTGAAAAATGATCATGCCCTTGAAAAAATTAGAGATACGAGTGAAAAACAGTGGACTGTTGTGAACAGATTTGAAACCAAAAACGGTGAAGTGTTCGTAAAAAGACAATGTATGCACTGCTGGCAACCAGCATGTACTGCAGCTTGCCTTACTAATGCAATGTTTAAAACTAAAGAAGGACCGATTACTTGGGATGGAGATAAATGTATGGGATGCAGATATTGCATGGTATCCTGCCCATTCGATATTCCCAAATTTGAATATAACAAATGGAATCCAAAAATCCAGAAATGCAATATGTGTTATGAAAGATTGCAAGAAGGTAAGAAACCAGCCTGTGTACAAGCTTGTCCAAAAGATGCCTTATTATTCGGCATTAAAAGAGAACTCATGGAAGTGGCAAGACACCGTGTTTACAGTTATCCTGATAAATATGTACATAAAATATATGGAGAACACGAAGTAGGAGGAACCGGCTGGCTCTACCTTTCGGCTGTTCCATTTGAGCAAATCGGATTTAGAACAGACCTTGGTACAACACCTTACCCTGAGTACACAAAAGAATTTCTATTCTCAGTTCCTCTTGTACTATTTGGTGTTCCTGCATTATTATTCGGACTTAATTTACTTACCGACAGAAAAAATGAATTGAATAAAAATGAAAGGTGGGAAAATGAGTAATAAAGCAGTTCTCATTGGCGAATTTAGAAAATTTTTTAAGTTCTTAATTCAGGAAATGAAACCCAGAGGTAAGTGGTTAACACCTTTCAACATTATATCTATTCCGATTATACTTTTAGGTCTTGTGATCCTTTTCTTTCGATTTACTAAGGGTCTTGGGTCAGTTACTAATCTTTCACAACAGTTTCCATGGGGATTCTGGATTGGTTTTGATGTTGTAACTGGAGTGGCTTTTGCAGGCGGTGCGTATATTATTACTTTTGTTGTTTACGTAATGAGAGTTGAAAAATACCATTCTATTGTTAGAGTAACAGTTCTAAATGGATTATTAGCATACATTTTCTATGCAGGCGCTTTAGTTCTGGATTTAGGAAGACCTTGGCATATAATTAATCCAATTATTGGAAATTCATTCGGATATAATTCTGTTTTGTTTTTAGTTTCCTGGCACTTTCTACTATATATGATTGCTGAGTTTGTAGAATTTTCACCTGTTATTGCCGAATGGGCACATTGGGAAAAAGTGCGAAAATTTGTTTCTGCTTTAACACTTGGTGCTGTAATATTCGGCATTACACTTTCGATGCTCCATCAATCCGGCCTTGGTGCACTTTTCTTAATGGCAAAACCAAAAATACATCCTCTTTGGTATTCCGAATTTATACCAATCCTATTTTTTGTATCGAGTATTTTTGCAGGATTATCAATGATAATATTCGAGGGGATTATCAGTCATAAAGTCTTTAAGGATCTGATCGGTGAAAAGAGCCATTATTCATATGAAGAAATAATCTTGGGTTTAGGTAAAGGAGCAGCCATTGCGATGTTTGTATATTATTTCTTTAAAGCGCTTATCTTTATCCATGAAAAGCAGTGGGTACTAATTAATGATTTTTGGGGTTATTGGTACCTTGTCGAAGTAATTGGTTTTGTACTTATACCGTGTTTTATGTTTGCTTATGCGGTTAGAAATAGAAGTATTGGTATAATAAAGATAGCTTCAGTATTAGCATTAATAGGTATAATTCTTAATAGACTGAATATATCTGTAATTGCTTTTAACTGGGATGTTGCTAATAAGTATTATCCATCCTGGCAGGAAATCGTTGTAACGCTTATGGTAGTTTTTTCAGAGATATGGGCCTTCAGATGGATTGCAACACGCATGCCAGTCTTTTCAAAGGAAAATTGAAATTAATAAAGGGATTTGATTATGGAATTTTATTATTACGTAAATATTTTTGAAACAAAAGGTTTAGAATATCTTTTGTTAATTTGTTTTTTAGTCCTGTTTATATTAATGGTTAGATATATTTCCACTTCAGATAAGAAAAAGTCATAAAATTTTATTCGAGGATCTCGGTTTCCGAATATATTTATGGATTCAATTGAAACATGATAATCGAATAAATTGGTTGGAAAATAATCAATCTTGGAATGAAAGAAGAATAAATTTACAATATGCTTTTTAAGAAGATTGGTTTTCGATTAATATTCGCTGTTGCATTAACATCGCTTATAATTATTGGCGTGTTTGCATACTTCAATATTAAATCGCAGAGCGGCAGCTTGATTTCTGAAGTTGAACGACATGCAAATCAGCTTGGTGAAACGGTTATATCCAGCACCCGGTTTGATATGATGTTAAATCAAAGAGATAGAATCCAACAGACAATTAATTCAATTGGAACGCAGCCGCAAATAAGAGATGTGAGAATTATAAATAAAATCGGTGAGATTATTTACTCTTCCGATCCTAACAATATTAATAAAATGGTTGATAAGCGTACCGAGAGCTGTTATGCCTGCCATTCTGAAGACCAACCGCTTGAACAGATTTCCATTACCGAAAGAACCCGCGTATTCAAGGTGCATCCGGATTCTAACCGCGTGCTTGGAATTATTACTCCAATTTATAATGGGAAATCCTGTTGGCAGGCTGCCTGCCATGCTCACCCGCAAAATCAAAAAGTTCTTGGTGTTCTGGATGTTTCAATCTCCCTTGCAGAGGTCGATAAAGCAATTATCACACGAGAATGGGAAATCGTTATCTTTGCAATCGTTGCGATTATTGCAGTTGGATTATTAATAGCTTTCTTCGTAAGACGCTGGGTATCCAATCCTGTTAATGATTTACTAAATGCAACTCAACAGGTTAGCCAGGGTAATTTGAATTATGCAATTAAAAATCTTGGCGATAATGAAATTGGCAAGCTCGGTGAATCATTTAATAATATGACAAAGAAATTATCTGAAGCAAGGATACAGCTTTTTCAATCGGACAAAATGGCTTCGCTAGGACGACTTGCCGCAGGCGTTGCTCACGAAATCAATAACCCTCTGACCGGAGTCCTTACTTACAGCAGTTTTCTTTTAAAGAGAACGAAGGACAACCCCGAACTTCAAGAAGATCTGAATATTATTGTCAGGGAAACTTTACGAAGCCGGGAAATTGTGAAAAGCTTATTGGATTTTGCACGTCAATCAGTTCCCAAAAAACACAATGCTAACATTATAGAAATTATTGATAAAGCAATTAGTGTAATTGAGAGTCAATTGTCGATTAAAAAAATCAAAATTATCAAACAATCGGAAAACAATCTTCCCCCAATAACTGTCGATTCAAATCAAATCCAACAGGTATTCATCAATCTATTCGTTAATGCATCAGACGCAATCAGTAAAGACGGCGGATCAATCACAATACTCACGAAGCAAATCTCTCTTTCACCATTTGGGGTTGCTCAGATAAAGAAGGCATCGTGTCCTAAACGTCACAGTTTAATCGATAACGATTTTAAGATTGACGGGCTTCCGGCATTAAAGGTGAAAGTTGTTTCTGCTGATAAAGAGGAAATAATTCATCTTGATCCTGTTTACGGAAAACATCGCAACCAATATAATCTTGTTTTTAACATAGATAAAAACACAAAATTTGTTTGTCCTGATTGTAATAGTTCTCTTGTTCAGCAGGGCAAAATCTGTCCTGAATGCGGAGCACCTGTACTTGCATTCGAAATAAGCGGACAAGGTCTTTACGAAGTGTGTTCTTCCGTAAACAGTAACTGGGAGAAATGGGATTTTGTTGACTCTACGGGAATAAAAGAATATATAGAAATTAGAATTAATGACACTGGCTCCGGAATCAGTAAAGATGACCTTCCAAAAATCTTTGAGCCTTTTTTTTCAACCAAGGGACAGAAAGGAACAGGACTTGGTTTGGCTGTGATCTGGGGAATAATTGATAATCATAATGGAACTATAACAGTTGAAAGCGAAGAAGGAAAGGGTACAACTTTTATTGTCCGGCTCCCTCTTACGCAACAGAGGCAAATTTAATTTATGAGTAAAACAGCAAACATATTGGTTATTGATGATGAGAAGGTAATAATAGATGGAATAGTTAAAATCTGCTCACTCGAGAATTATTCAATTGATGTTGCTTTAAATATAACAACAGCACTCGAAAAGATATCAAAACATTATTACTCAATTATTATCTGCGATATAATGATGCCCGATGGAGATGGCTTCCAGATTCTTAATGAGCTTCAAACGAGAAATATCGACAGCGCTTTAATAATGATGACAGGTTATTCAACAGTCGAGAACGCAGTTAATTCACTTTACCGGGGCGCGATTGATTTTATTCCCAAACCATTTACGGTTGACGAATTGCTGAGTTCAATCTATCGGGCAAACAAATATCAGCAGATCAAATCAAAGCAAGAACGGTCATATAAAGATAATAAAGAAGTTGAGCTATTTTACGTTGAATGTCCGTCTAAATATTACCGCCTCGGCCATTCAAGCTGGTTGTGTGAAGAAAGTGACGGTTCGGTTTTAATCGGTGTTTGCGATTTTTTTCTTGCAACAATTGATTCACTAATGGAAATCGAATTTCTTGAGCTTGAAGATGAAATTGCACAAGGCATTAGTTGCTTTACAATCAAATCAACCGATGAGAGAATACATAAAATTCATTCTCCCGTATCAGGCAGAATAATTGATGTGAATAAAAATCTTAAATTAATCCCCAACCTGATTGAAAAAGATCCCTACTTTGAAGGATGGGTGTATCGCGTTATACCACACGATCTTGGTTATGAAATTAAAAATTTAGTTCCTTGCAGTTCAGACAGGATGTAGATTCGTACTTAATAGAAGTCTAATAAATTATTTTTAGGAGAAACGTCATGGCATTATTCATACTTGCGGTAATTATATTCATCATTGCTGATATCATGATCCGCATGATTAGCAAGCGCTTAACCGATAATAAATTAAAGAAAGAGCGCGAAATCGTATTGCAGGAAAGTTTTAAGTTAGATTTTACAAGCGAGGCAAAAACTTTAAAACGTGCAGAAGTCCAAAATCCAAAAGCTAAAATTCTTTGCGTTGACGATGAGGAAGTTATTCTTGGCAGCTTCAGAAAAATTCTTGTGCTTGATGGTTACTCCATAGATACCGTGGAAACAGGTCAGGAAGCTCTGGGACTGATACAGAAACATCATTACGATTTTGTTTTTACAGATCTTAAAATGCCGCTCATGGATGGAGTTGAGGTGACAAAATCGGTAAAACATATACGTCCCGATATTGATGTAATTATTATTACGGGATACGCTTCCGTGGAAACTGCCGTTGAAACAATGAAATATGGTGCAATGGATTATGTTCAAAAGCCTTTTACTGAAGACGAGCTTCTTGCCTTCGTGAAGAAAATATTAATTAAAAGACAGGATAAAATCCAGAAGCAACTTAAGCCAAAAGTGCATATCACTCGTCTTCCAGCAAACCATGATTATATTAAGGGTGAGTTTTCAATTCCCGGCGGTGTGTTCATAGCTAAGAATCATACGTGGTTCAGCATCAATCAAGAAGGAATTACTAAAATTGGTATAGATGACTTTGCCAAAAAATTAATCGGCAAAATAGACTCGATTGAACTTCCAAATCTTGGTATGAACGTAAAAGCCGGTCAGCCGCTATTTACGGTAAAGCAAGGAGGCAGAATTGTTGCTTTTAATTCTCCAATTACCGGAAAAGTATCTCAGGTAAATACAGTATTGCTTAAAAATCTTGTGGCACTAGAGATGACTCCTTATGAAAGAAATTGGATTTGCGCTCTTGATACGGACAAAATTGATGACGAAATTATAGGCATGAGCATCGGTAAATCTGCTGTTGCTTTATTCCAGGATGATATTGAAAAATGCAAAAATTTAATGACGGATTTATTGAAATCCGAAAAACACGAAGGTGAGTATATTGGAGAAGGACAAATTTACATCGGGCTACTTGAAGAACTATCTGATATGAGTTGGGAAAAAGTAGTTACGGAATTTTTTCGAAGATAAATATAATATTACGCCTATCCGTCTTGATAACCCTCAAAGTCGAAATTAAAGACCTTGGGGGTTTTTTATTGCCTTTTCAAATTATATTCATCTCGAACAATTCTTTTAGAATCAAAATCATACCTAAATGCTCGAACGTATGGAAAAAGAAATTCTCCACAAACTCTGAGATGCTTTCAGACTGATATACTGCCGTCAGTTTGAGTACACAATGCGTTCGTCAACCTATATCAAGGAGATCGGCCTGAAACAGCGCCTGCCCTGTTCATCTTCACGGCGAATTCTATGGGCAAAGCCAATCGTTAATACCACGAAGTCAGTACTTGCTAGAATACCCCGCATGAGTATTAAGATATAAATATCTCAAATCTGCGAAAATCCCTCTTTTTGCTTT
Organism: Bacteroidota bacterium; assembly: GCA_020056225.1. Lineage (GTDB taxonomy): Bacteria > Bacteroidota > Ignavibacteria > UBA10030 > SZUA-254 > JAGVIE01. The sequence goes on along the minus strand of JAGVIE010000061.1, from coordinate 74,307 downwards.
CATTATTGATAACTTCCACCTAAAATCCACCTTTAAATTCCATTATTTTATCGAAATGAAAAGATAAATTGATGGAATGATTCTTGTAATAATTAGCTCCGATAACATTTAACTTCATATCACCTGACGAAATATAATTATGGATACAAAAAAGAATCGCACAATGGTAACAATCGACGGTAACGAAGCCGCCGCTTACGTTGCGCATAAATTAAACGAAGTAATTGCAATTTACCCGATTACCCCGTCATCCCCCATGGGTGAATGGTCGGATGAATGGTCTGCACTCGGTAGAAAAAATTTATGGGGAACGATTCCCCAGGTTGTAGAGATGCAAAGCGAAGGCGGAGCTGCCGGTGCTGTACATGGCGCGCTTCAAACAGGCGCACTTTCAACTACATTCACATCGGCACAGGGACTTCTCTTAATGATCCCAAATATGTTTAAAATTGCCGGTGAACTTACACCAACAGTTTTCCATATTGCGGCGCGAACCGTTGCCACCCATGCTCTTTCGATATTCGGCGAGCATAGCGATGTTTACGCGGCTCGATCTACAGGTTTTGCGATGCTTGCATCCAATTCGATTCAAGAAATTATGGATTTCGCCCTCATCTCACAAGCGGCAACTCTGGAAGCACGGGTACCTTTCATGCATTTCTTCGATGGCTTTCGATCTTCACATGAAGTAATGAAAATTGAACAGCTCGATGAAAGCGATATGCGTGTGATGATAGATGATGAATTGATTCGCGCACACCGCAAACGCGCAATGTCGCCAGAACATCCAGTCCTTCGCGGCACGGCACAAAATCCGGACGTATATTTCCAGGCTCGCGAGACTGTCAATCCATTTTACGACGCTTGCCCTGGTATCGTTCAAAAAGTAATGGATAAATTTGAAAATGTTGTTGGAAGAAAATATAAACTCTTTCAGTATTGCGGCGCACCTAACGCAGATCGAATTATAATAATGATGGGATCCGGTGCTGAAACAGTGCAAGAAACGGTTGAATATCTGAACGCCCGCGGTGAAAAAATCGGACTACTCAAGGTACGTCTCTACAGACCCTTCTCTGTCGAACATTTTCTGAATGAAATACCGAAAACTGTAAAGACTATAGTCGTACTGGACCGGACGAAAGAGCCGGGTGCAACGGCTGAACCGCTGCACCTTGATGTCATCACTGCAATCAGCGAAGCATTCACAAACGGGAAACTACCCTTACAGGCTTATCCCCGTATAATTGGCGGACGGTATGGACTTTCATCGAAGGAATTCACACCGGCAATGGTCAAAGGTGTATTCGATGAATCAAAGAAATCGCAGCCAAAAAATCATTTCACTATCGGCATCCTCGACGATATTTCAAAGACCAGCATTGATTACGATCCGTCTTTCACCACGGAACCGGATGATGTTGTTCGTGCCATCTTCTATGGTTTAGGGGCTGATGGTACAGTAAGCGCCAATAAAAACTCGATCAAAATTATCGGTGAAGACACGGAATTTTTTGCCCAGGGATATTTTGTGTACGATTCAAAGAAATCGGGTTCAACCACAACATCGCACTTGCGCTTTGGTCCACGTCCGGTACATTCTGCTTATTTGATTGATAAGGCAAGCTTCATGGCATGTCATCAATGGTTCTTCCTCGAAAAATATGATGTTCTAAGGTCCGCGATCTCCGGCGCTACTTTTTTGCTGAACAGCCTCTACGGTCCTGAAGAAGTATGGGGAAAACTTCCGCGCCACATTCAGAAAGAAATTATTGAGAAGCGTATTAAATTTTATGTGATTGATGCATACAAAGTCGCGCGCCAGACCGGCATGGGCGGCAGAATTAATACGATCATGCAAACCTGTTTCTTTGCTATCTCAGGCGTATTACCGAAAGACGAAGCGATAACGGCTATAAAAAAATCGATAGAAAAGACATACGGCAAGAAAGGCGCCGATATCATAACGCAAAATTTCGAGGCTGTCGATCAGACTCTTGCTAATCTCTTCCAAGTAAAAATTCCGAATAATGTCACCAGCACCATTGAAATGCCGCCTACTGTCTCAGAGAAAGCGCCAAGCTATGTACGGGAAGTTCTGGCAAAAATTATTACTAACGATGGAGACAGCCTGCCCGTGAGCACAATGCCCGTAGACGGAACATTTCCAACGGCGACTGCACAATGGGAAAAGAGAAATATCGCGTTGGAGATTCCAGTATGGGAAGCAGAAATTTGCATCCAATGCAATAAATGTGTAATGGTTTGCCCACATGCCGCTATACGAGCCAAGGTTTATGATCCAAAAGAATTGGCTAATGCACCCTCAACATTTAAGTCGGTCGACTTCAAAGGCGTAGAATACAAAGGAATGAAATATACCATTCAAATAGCGCCGGAAGATTGCACCGAGTGCGGGTTGTGTGTGGACTTTTGCCCTGCAAAGAGTAAGTCGGAAGCAAAGATTAAAGCAATCAATATGAAATCGCAACCTCCGATTCGTGAGTCAGAACGCGCCAATTATGATTTCTTCCTTGCAATCCCGGAAGTAGACAGGCGCACAGTTAAAGTTGACACAATCAAAGGGTCACAATTCCTCCAACCGCTATTTGAATATTCCGGCGCCTGCGCCGGATGCGGTGAAACTCCCTATGTGAAACTTGTAAGTCAACTCTTTGGCGACCGGGCAATCATAGCTAACGCTACCGGATGTTCATCGATCTATGGAGGCAATCTTCCAACCACACCATGGAGTATTAATAACGACGGTCGCGGACCGACATGGTCTAATTCGCTGTTTGAAGACAATGCTGAATTCGGTTTGGGGATGCGTTTAACAATCGATAAACATACCGAAATGGCAAAAGAATTAGTTATAAATCTCTCCGGTGAGATCGGCGATAAACTTGTCAACGATATAATGAATGCCGATCAATCGAATGAAGCCGGAATTTATGATCAGCGAGAACGCGTAAAACTGCTGAAAGAAAAAATTAGTACCGTAAATACTCCCGAAGCAAAAAGTTTACTGAGTATCTGCGATAATCTCGTGAAGCGCAGTATCTGGATAATTGGCGGTGATGGTTGGGCATATGATATAGGTTATGGCGGACTCGATCATGTCATAGCATCCGGAAAGAATGTTAATATTCTCGTACTCGATACTGAAGTCTATTCCAATACAGGCGGACAGATGTCGAAGGCAACAGCCCGCTCTGCAATAGCAAAGTTCGCCGCTAACGGTAAACCTACAGCTAAGAAAGATCTCGGTATGCTCGCCATGGCATACGGCAATGTTTACGTCGCCTCTGTAGCAATGGGATCGAACGATCTGCAAACTCTTCGTGCTTTTCTGGAAGCTGAGGCATACGATGGACCATCAATTATTATTGCCTATAGTCACTGCATTGCCCACGGAATTAATATGACTAAGGGAATGCAGAACCAGAAATTAGCTGTAGATACAGGCTATTGGTCTTTGTACCGTTACAACCCGATGTTAGTGAAAGAAGGAAAAAACCCGCTTAGACTCGATTCGAAAGAACCGAAATTGCCGTTAAAAGAATTTACATCGATGGAAACGCGATTCAAAATGTTGGAGAAGAGTTATCCTGAACGCGCAAAGGCACTCGGGGTTCTTGCGCAAAACGATGTAAATGCGCGATGGAAAATTTATGAGCATCTCGCTCAAGACGGAAATTCGGAAAATAAAAAATAGCTTATTCATCAGCAGGCTGTGTTTCATCTTATACCAAATCGACACAAAAGCGCAAACTGTTGACTAAATTGAATTTGAAATCAAAAATTTAAATAACCAGAAAAAATTATGGATCTCACAACATCATATCTCGGATTAAAACTAAAAAATCCTATTGTCCCCTCTGCTTCACCGTTGTCGTACACTTTAGAAAGCATGAAACAACTCGAGGATGCCGGGGCTTCGGCGATAGTAATGTTTTCGTTATTTGAAGAACAGATTGTTCATGAAACATCGGAACTTCTGCATTACCTTTCCCAGGGGACAGAAAGTTATGCTGAAGCACTTTCGTACTTTCCGGATGTTCAACAATATAATCTGGGTCCTGAAGAGTATATCGATTTGATTTATAAAGCAAAGAAATCTTTGGAAATTCCGGTCATTGGCAGTTTGAACGGAGCTTCGGTCGGTGGCTGGGTTAATTATGCGAAGAAAATTGAGGAAGCCGGCGCCGATGCACTCGAATTGAATATCTACTACATCCCAACCGACCCTTCGCTTTCAGGAAGCGAGATCGAAAACCGGTATCTCAAAGTCCTCAAGATGGTTAAGAGCACAATAAAAATACCTGTTGCAGTAAAAATAAGTCCTTTCTTCAGCGGGCTATCACATATGGCACAGCAGTTGGATAAAGAAGGCGCAAATGGATTGGTGCTTTTTAACAGATTTTATCAACCCGATATAGACCTTGAGACTATGGAAGTTAGGCCAAGCGTCATACTCAGTACTCCACAGGCAATGCGATTACCGCTCCGCTGGATTGCAATTCTTTTCAATAAAGTGAAAGCAAATCTTGCTGCAACGAGCGGCATTCACACTGCTGAAGACGTCTTGAAGATGCTGATGGCTGGCGCTGATGTAACTATGATGTGTTCTGCAATCCTCAAACATGGGCCAGAACATATTAAAAATGTCTTACGCGATATCGAGCGCTGGATGACTGACAATGAATATGTTTCTGTAACACAGATGAAAGGAAGCATGAGCCAGAAATCTCTCGCTGATCCGACCGCTTTTGAGCGTGCAAACTATATGAAATCACTTCACAGTTATAAATAATCACTTTTGCTTTTTCACTGAAATAACTGTAATTTAAGACTATATTATCTGAAATAAAAACTATGAGTATTATATTCAGCCGGCAATGTGAGTACGCTCTCCAGGCAGTGCTTTATCTTGCCTTGAATTCAAACGGTAAGATGATCTCGATTCGGGAACTGACTAACAAATTGGATATTCCGTATCATTTTGTGGCAAAGATACTCCAAGACCTTACGCGCAAAGGTCTTCTTGTTTCTCACAAAGGTCCATCCGGCGGTTTTTCTTTAGTAGCTCCAGTAAAAGATATTACACTGCTTAAAATTGTTGAAGCAATCGATGGTTCCGGGTTTATGGATAATTGTGTATTCGGTTTTCCATCTTGTTCCTGCGATAATCCTTGCGCTGTTCATGAACAATGGGATAAGGTCCGGAATAGTATCCATAAAATGCTTGCAACTAAAAATATTTTAGAAATGGCGGGAGAGACAAAGAAACCTCAGTATCAAATAAAAGAATAAACAGGCAAAATTTTTTGCATAGTAATCGGATAAATTAGTCTGAATATATTTCATCGTATGAATCCTCAACAAAAAGCAATCGAACAAGACAACCAATACATTCCAAGAATTATGGCAGATAGGCATCAAGACACTAATTGGAAACCAGTGGTTACGGAAACAGTGATCAGAAAAACTGTCATCAAAAAAATTCCATTAGAGCTTCGGCAGAAAAAAACAAATTTCAATCAAGAGTCACTATGGTACAAGCGAATTGCATGGAGACTCAAGGAAGATCCTCAATTTCTTAGATCTACAATACAGGCAACATTTATTCTTCTTTGTGTTTGGATCGGATTGGAATTTTTTCTCTTCGTCAAATGGGGGTTGACATCCGGACAATCATCTTTCGTACCACGCTCTCCCGGTGTAGAAGGATTCCTCCCCATAAGCGCGCTGATAAGTCTTAAATATTGGATGCAAACCGGTATTATAAATGATATACATCCTTCAGGATTATTTATACTAATCGGAATACTTGCTACCGGATTGTTCATGAAAAAGGCTTTCTGCAGTTGGCTTTGCCCGGTTGGAACATTGAGTGAAGCTCTATGGATGTTCGGGAAAAAAATATTCCAAAAAAATTTATCTCCGCCGAAGTGGCTCGATTATTCTCTCCGTTCCCTGAAATACATCCTGTTATTGTTCTTCCTGTTATCGATTTGGCAGATGGATGTACCATCGCTTAAAGCATTTATCTACAGTCCTTACAATAAAGTTGCGGATATCAAGATGTTTATGTTCTTCGCAAATATATCAACTTTTACCCTCTGGACAATTGTTATCTTAATCATTTTTTCGGTGTTCATAAAAAATTTCTGGTGCAGATATCTTTGCCCTTATGGCGGACTGCTCGGGATATTAAGTTGGTTAAGCCCATTGAAGGTAACGAGGAATAAATCAACTTGCATCGACTGCGAACTATGTACTAAAGTATGTCCGTCAAACATTAAAGTTCACAAGACAACAAAAGTCTGGAGCGACGAGTGTACGAATTGCCTGGCATGTGTTCAGGCTTGTCCGGTAAAAAATACACTTGACATCCGCACTCCCTTAACAAAAACGAAGATCCCAAACTGGGTTTTTGGGGTCCTCGTCATCGGCGTCTTCGTCGCAATTACCGGATTAGCTATGCTTACCGGGCATTGGCAGAATAGTATAACGAAGGAAGAATATTTGAAACGATTTCAGGAAATTGAATCGCCAACCTATCAACATTTTCAAGGAAAAGTTCCGGAGTATAGTCTGAATGATTAATGAAATAAATAATAGAAAGATTGGAAAAATTATATGGTAAAAAGAAAAATAATTAAAATTGATGAATCACTTTGCGATGGATGTGCTCTTTGTATACCTTCCTGCCCAGAAGGTGCTTTGCAAATCATTGACGGCAAAGCAAAGCTGGTGAAAGAAAGTTTCTGCGATGGATTAGGCGCTTGTCTTGGCGATTGTCCGAGAGGTGCTCTAATAATTGTTGATGCCGTAACGGAGCAATATGATGAACCCGGCGTTATTGCACACATTAAAACAAACGCACCGGAAAAACTTCATACACACATAGAGCATATGAATCAACATAAAAATGAAATAAGCGGACATTCACACCAACCGCATTTCGGCGGTTGTCCTTCTTCGCATACGATGCAATTTGAAGAGCCTTCACAAATGGAACAAACGGCGCCGGCTTCTTCACGGCTTCTTCAATGGCCCATACAGCTTCACTTAGTTTCGCAAACAGCGCCATATTTCCAGAATGCAAATATTTTCCTTGTTGCCGATTGCGTTCCATTTGCTTATGCCAATTTTCATTCCGATATTCTTGCTGGAAACGCAATTGCTATTGGCTGTCCTAAGTTAGACGATGTACATGAATATGTGGAAAAAGTGACACAAATATTTAAGCATTCCATGCCGAAAAGCATTAAGGTTGCTATAATGGAAGTGCCTTGTTGTTCGGGTTTAATTCAAATTGCACGTCAAGCTGCAATCAATGCTGACCTGAACCTGCCAATTGAGGTTATCGTGATAGGAATCAGGGGAAATCTGCTCTCAAAACGGACAATCCTGGATTGAGGGGAAAGAGTGCCGCGTGAATAAGATAGATGTTAAAACATTTTATAACACTTTGGCGGATGAATACGATTCGATGACGTCGTTCAATCAGCGTCTTATTAGGGAAGAGTCGCTGTTTCGCGCCATCGTGGAAAAACATAAAATCAAAACCGCACTCGATGCCGGCTCCGGCACGGGGGTACATTCCCTTCTGCTGGCACAATCAGGTGTTGAAGTCACAGCCATTGATATATCCCAGAAAATGCTTCAGATCCTTTTTGCCCATGCCCAAGAAAAAAGCTTAAGGGTCAAACCAATCAAAGCCGACTTCCTGAATCTGCCGAAAAAAATTCAAGGTAAATTTGACGCTGTCTTCTGCATGGGCAACTCACTGGTTCACGCAAAGACTCGAAGAGAACTTAAAATTATTCTATCCAATTTCCATAAATTGTTAAATCCTCATGGAAATCTATTCATACAAATCCTTAACTACGATAGAATCATTTCGAAGCGAGAAATAATTCAAAACATTAAAGAATCGGGCGGCAAATACTTTATTCGCTTCTATGGATTTGCAGAAGATCATATCGATTTTAACATGCTAACAATCGAGCGAAAAGATGAGATACTGCGCCACAGAATACAAACTATAAAACTGAGACCCATCATGCAAAAAGAAATTCTTGGATTGCTAAAAGATGTTGGATTCAAAATGATCGAATCACTTGACGGATTAAACGGAAATAAATTTTCAAAAAATACATCCAGAGATTTATTATTAGTCGTAAAAAAATAAATTCCCACTATTCCAACAACTAATCTATGGAGGATATATGAAATATGTGTACCATTCAATGCTCATAATAGCAGTGAGCATCATTTTCACACTTGCGGCATCTGCACAGGTATGTGTAGATTGCCACAAGAGCATTACCCCAAACATCGTTGCTGATTGGCAAATAAGTAAGCACAGTCAAAATGGCGTCGAGTGCTCAACATGCCATGGCGATAAACATAGATCAGCTCAAGATGTTATGAACGTTTCTATCCCGACACCTGAAACTTGCGCACCATGTCATGAGGAACGGGTAACACAATATAAAAAAGGCAAACACGCACTTGCATGGGCGGCTATGAAAGCAATGCCTACAGCACACTTCCAGCCTATGGCGATGATGGAAGGAATGAAGGGATGCGGGGGCTGTCATAAAATCGGAGTGAAGAGTGAAGCTGAGATTAAAGATTTAAAAAAGAACGGTGCCGGATTTGGAGTTGCATCGTGCGATGCATGCCATACACGGCACACATTTTCGAAAACAGAAGCCCAGCAGCCGCAAGCTTGCCAAACTTGCCATATGGGATTCGATCATCCGCAGTGGGAGATGTATTCCGGATCGAAGCATGGTGTTCGGTATTTACTCAAACAAAATAAAACTCTTCCGGCAAACACTGCGGCTCCTACTTGCCAAACTTGTCATATGCAGGATGGTAACCACGAAGTCAGAACTGCATGGGGATTTCTAGCTGTGCGTTTACCGTTGCCTGAGGATAAACAATGGGCATCAGACCGAGCAACTATTCTTCAGGGACTTGGTGTCTTAGACCCAACCGGTAAACCAACCGGTCGCCTCGACGTGGTAAAAGCAGCAGACGTTGCACGGCTTGATCAGGATAGCTGGCAGAAAGAACGCGATAAGATGATTAAAACGTGCAATCAATGCCATTCGGTAAATTTCGCTAAAGGCGAATTGGAAAAGGGTGACAACATGATCAAAGAAGCCGACCACCTCATGGCGGAAGCGATCAATACAGTTGCCGGTCTTTACAAAGATGGTTTGCTTAAGAAACCAAAAAATTATGCTTATAATTTTCCCGATCTCTTAACTTTCCACGATGCTCCAACAACTATCGAGCAGACATTATTCGTTATGTTCCTCGAGCATCGTATGAGAACGTTCCAGGGTACATTCCATGCGAATCCGGACTATGCTCTCTGGTACGGTTGGAGCGAAATGCAAAGAGATTTGACTGAGATAAAAACAATGGCAGAAGATTTAAGAGCCAAACCTAAGGGAAAGAAGAAGTAAACAACTAAATACCTGACAGGTTTCATACACCTGTCAGGTATTTCTGTAACAGATTTATACCACATATTCTTTGAATAATAGATTTGAAATTTAATAATAAAGTTAGTAGTATTACAATAGAGCCATTTATAACCGATTAATTGTTTAATTTTTTATAATGGAGGATTTTATGACATCGGTTGAAACACAAGACAAACGGGATTTAAAAACCGAAAAGAAATTATGGAGACAATTAGGGAAGCTAAAAACAAAACGAAAATTCACCACTGACAACACAAAACAATTTCGCATTGTGCAGAGTGTAAATGCGGGACACATACGCGGAGGTCATGCTTTCCATTAAACAGCCATAAAACTGTATAGCCGGCAGTGCTTGATATTGAAAGAAGAACAAAAACGACAGGAATATATTTACATGTTAGTAAATAATAACCTTGGATAAAACCCATCGTCCGACAAAAACGAAATAAAAGTCCCGAATCTTAGGGACGTTTAGCCATCCGTAATGGTTGGATATACGCCATTGGAGGTTCGTTAATCCACAAGGTTGTGCGAAATTGCGTTTAAGAAAGGATAATAATATGAAAAACCTACAAGTTAAAACGATCGTCATCAGCATTGCTATCTTCATTTCTATCTTAGTAATTGTGCCATCTTGCAAAGAGGATACTATCGCACCGAGCAAATCCCCTGTTAACCTTATCCAAAATTCGAGCTTTGAGTCTAATGGTCAGCCCTCCCTTCAGTCGTGGTGGGTACCGGATACCATTGTTTCGAGACTCGTTGAGGATGCTCCACAAAGTGGCAGAAAGTGGTCCCTTGAATTGGTGCCAGGTTGGATACCTCAACAATTTTGTGCCAGAACTTATCTTTCTGGCCAGTCAGGAACAGGGATCTACAAACTCACTATCTCTATGAAGAATCTGACCCTCGCTAATATGTGGGATCCATGTATCTTGCTGGGTCGTATCGTGAACAACAAATGGACGAGTTCCAAAACTATCTCAACGAACTCAACGAGTTGGCAGACTCTCTCTATTATTGACACAATCTCTCTGCAACCAAATGATACACTCGCAGTTCAATTATCGGGAGGCGCCGGTGAAAGAGCTTCTGGCAGTGCCCGCTTTGATCTCGTGGAATTAAAGCGACTTAATTGAACTCAACTGCACATAAAACGGCAAACAATACTTATCTTATTACATCTTATTAAAACTACTCATCATCACGCCTAGTGCAATCGATAGCATCTTTGCATCGCTTTTATCTGCTCGGGAAGGAATGAGAATTGGAATTTTACCTCCTACAATTACATGCGCGAGCCTAAAACCGGCTAAGTAGGTAGTGCCTTTAGCAAATATATTTGCGGCTTCGATGCTCGGTAGTACGAGAATTTCGGCATTTCCGGCAACCGGCGATTTGATTCCTTTCTCATCGGCAGCTTCAACAGAAATAGCATTGTCGAGGGCAAGCGGTCCATACACTGTGCATCCTTTAATTTGACCGTCTTCATTCATTTTGGTAAGTTCAGCCGCATCGACTGTAGATTGAAGTTTGGGATTGACAAACTCAGTTGCTGAGAGAACTGCTACTCTTGGATTCATGTTACCCAAAGAATGAGCTACCTCTACCGCATTATTGATTAACTCAACTTTATCTTGCAAATTCGGGGAGAGAGTTAATCCTCCATCGGTGATCATAATCAGTTTATTTTCTTTTCTAATTGGATATTCGAATATGAAAACATCCGAAAGCAATCTTCCGGTTCTTAAACCGGATTCCTCATGAAGAACCACCTTCATCAGAGTACCGGTATCAACGCCGCCTTTTAAAAGAACGTCTCCTCTTCCCTGCCGGATAATATCGATAGATGCATGTAAAGCATTGTTTACCACAGGCTCATTAATTATTTCTATTCCCGCCGGTATGCCGCCATCAAGTGTAATTTTTTTTCTGATGATTGCCTCGTCTCCGACCAGAATAAAATTAGCAAGTCTTTTTGAAAGCGCTTGCGTTACAGCTAAAAGAGTTTCCTCGTTATTCGGAAAAGCGACAACGACACGTTTGTCAGTAATACTTGATGCAGTTATGAGTAATTCTTCAAAATTTTTAATCATGGCTCAATACTCCTTCTGTTGTTCTTCTCCTTTGAGAACACGTAAAGCCCCTTGCGCCAGCGAAAGCATTTCATCTTCACCGGGATAAACAAGGATTGGCGCGATGAAACGAACACGTTCCTCTATCCACCCAACCAGCATCTTTGATTTTGCGATACCGCCGGTAAGAACAATCGCATTTACTTTTCCATTAAGTACGGTAGTCATTGCACCGATTTCTTTAGAAATTTGGTATGCCATCGCCTGAAATACTTCTTTCGCAGTCTCATCACCCTGCAAGATTCGTTGTTCAACTTCAAGGATGGAGTTAGTCCCAAGGTAAGCAACCATTCCGCCCTTTCCCATTACCAACTTTCGGATTTCATCTTCTGTGTAGTCACCTGAGAAACAAAGGGAAATAAACTGCTGGAGCGGCAACCCGCCGGTTCGTTCCGGTGAAAACGGTCCATCACTAGAAGCATCATTTACGTCGATTATTTTCCCCCCACGAACCGGAGCTATCGATATTCCTCCTCCAAGATGACAGATCACCATCGAAGACTGAGGAAGAGGTATTTTCAATTCTTCCGCACCACGCCGTGCAGCCGCATGTATGTTCAGGGCATGAGAAAGACATTTACGTTTGATTTTCGGATGTCCTGAATAAAATGCCAAAGGCTCAAATTCATCGACAGAAACAGGATCGACAACATAAGCCGGGCAATTGTATTTAGATGCGATCTCATAAGCAAGCGCACAGCCAAGATTCGAAGCATGCTCACCCTGTAAATTAGCACGCGCATCTTTCAACATCCGATCATTAACAAGATATGTACCTCCTTGAAGCGGACGAAGCAATCCGCCCATCGCAACAACAGCCGAACATTCTGTTAACCGTTTTCCCGCCCACTCCTGACAAAGTTTAATTCTGTAAGGAAATTGTCCCCAGATACCTGCAAATTGTTTAAGGTCGGAAGCCGCATGAGGTATAATTTCAGCGTCGGAAATATTACCGCCAATGCAGATTGCGATTTTTGTCGATGTGGAACCCGGATTGATAATTAATATTGTATGTGCTTTTTCCATTTATGATTTGATTGATTTCAAACGAGATTTCATCTTCGCATCGATAGCCAACACTGTTGGTGAAACAGGATTTGTCGTGACAATTTGATCTGTGTACACACTGAAATGGGCTTTACCATCGTTCGTTAGAAATGTGTTATTGCAAGATGTCCGCCAACCATGATTTTGAATCAGAGAATCGAGTTCTGTTGTAATATCATCAATAGAATTGTATTTAATCTGATGTGCCATCAATCCGGCAAGTTTTTTCAGAATATCGGTAGTCGTAAATCCATTCAATGGCGGACCAATCGGGTTGGTTTTTTGTTTCGCACCGTACCAGGTTGTAAGATGACCGCCAGTTTCAAGATAAGCGGAGAGCGGTAGAAAGACATCCGCCGCCATTGCCGTTTCCGTCAGGAACATATCTGCAACAACTCTGAATTCAAGATTATTTACAAACGCATTATATTCGGGGGCTGCCAAAGGATTCTCTCCGAGAATAACCGCCGCCCTTATTTTATCTTCCCGGATTTTTCTGGCAAGATTTAAACCGGATCCATTCAATATTTGTTCAAGATCTGCTTGCCATAACCGGGAAATTTCCCCGACAAGTTTTTTATCTGAAATCGCACATCCGCCCGGCACAAGCTTACTATCGAATCCGGCAAGCTGCATTCCGGTATTATTACATTGACCTGATAGAATCGCAATCCCGGAGCCATTAACTCCGAGTTTGCCAATCGAGAGAAGGAGCGTAGCCAGAGATCTCAAATCGTTCATTGAACGATCTATCCTGCTTTCAATATTATATACGGCAACAATATTTTGATTTGTATTCGAGAGAAGCTCAACAATTTTTTCAATAGAAGCAACGGACACACCGGTAATGGATGAAACTTCAGGAAGATCATATTTAATCAGATTTTCTTTCAGTTGAATAAAATTATCAGTCCGTTTGTTGATGAATTTCTGATCGGTTTTTCCGCGGCGGATAAGCTCGGCAATAATGCCGTTCATCAGAACGGTGGCAGTTCCTCTGCGGGGATCAGCCCAAACACTGGCGTGTTTCGCTATTTCAATTTCGGCAGAGTTAATAACAATCGCATTAGCGCCATGCCGTATTCTGCGATTAATTTTCCAGCCGATAACGGGATTTTCTGATGTAGGATTTGAGCCGAAGATAAGATACAAATCGGCATTCAGGACATCATCCAGTTCAACAGTCGGGTATGTACCTCCGAGCATATCGTCCAGTGCGTGATAGTCCCCTTCATTCACCATTCGATGGAATGAAGTAAGATTGTTGGTCTTCAAAGCGGCACGAGCAACTCTACCGGCAAGATACAACTCTTCGTTAGTTAATTTTGGAGATGCGGCAACCATTATCGCGTCATTGCCATGTTCCATAATAATTCTGTTGAGTCCATTCCGAACGGCTTCCAATGCCTCTTCCCAGGTTGCGGTAACCAGCGACCCGCCTTTCCGAATCATTGGTCTAGTATGCCGGCTCCCATCGAGATAATGCTCGTATCCAAATCTACCCTTCACGCACAATTCACCGTGATTGGGTCCGAGTTCAGGTGAAGCTCCTGCTACAAAAAAGAGATCGGGTGTTTTAACTTTCAATGTAATGTTGCACCCAACCCCACAGTAATTGCAAACATTATTATACGATTCCATCTTCCATGGACCGGAACGACGAAACGGCATCTTCTCTACAAGCGCTCCGGTTGGGCAAACATCGATGCAGTTCCCACACGACACACAATTGGTTTCCTGAAGTGATTTTTCTAGCGCGGGTTTTATAATCGTTCGGAAACCTCTGTTGACGAATCCAAGAGCTGATACGTTAAGAATCTCGGAACAAGTATTGACGCATCTTCCACAACGAATACATTTATTTGAATCAATCTTAATAAAAGGATGCCGTGTATCTACTTTATAACGATTGAAGGCACCGACGAACCTCTTTTGCTCTACACCGTACTCAGTACAGTAATCCTGGAGGATACAAGTCAACCCGACATCACAGCCGCATTCAGCACAGCGCAACGCTTCTTCCCGCGCCGTCTCATCATCGTAGCTGAGTTCAACTTCCTGAAAAGTCCGAATTCGTTCCGAAGCCGAAAGCTCTTCCGGAGTGTGGCGTTCAGATTTTTCAATCTGCGGGAAATCGTTTTGGGTAAGCGTGTGAAAATTATCCCTGCGGCTTTCAAACCGGGAGAGAAGCGGCTCCACAATTCCAGTTTTAATATATTTATCAATTGCGCGTGCAGCCATTCTTCCTGCCGCAATCGCATCTATTGCATCGGCAGGACCTGTAACAACATCACCTCCGGCGAAGACACCGGTTCTATCGACATCGAATGTTCCCGGCTTGGCTTCAATTGTTTTCCATTTAGTAACTTTAATTTTATCAACACCGGTAAGATCAGCTTCCTGACCTATTGCCGAAATCACCCAATCACACTTCAATGTATATTCCGAACCTTTTTGAGGAACAGGTTTGCGTCTTCCGCTCGAATCGGGTTCACCAAGCTCCATACGGATGCATTCAATCGAAGACATTCTATCGTGTTCAACATTAACGCGGACAGGTGCGGCAAGAAATTCCATTTTCACCCCTTCATGTTCAGCAGCTTCGATCTCAATCATGTTGGCAGGCATTTCATTTCTTGTCCGGCGATAGAGCAGAATAACTTCATCGGCACCGAGACGAAGCGATGTTCTTGCGGCATCAATAGCAGTGTTGCCGCCACCCACCACTACAACACGACCTTTCACCGGAGGATTTGTTTTCATCTCTACCTGTCTAAGGAAATCAACACCGCTTAATACGCCATCGACATCTTCATTCTCGACTTGCATCGGTTTTCCAACCTGCGCACCCAAACCGATGAAGACCGATTTAAATCCCTGATCGAATAGATCATCGATCTTAAAATCTTTCCCAAGAACTTTATTGAGGTGAACTTCCACACCGAGGTCGGTAATCCAACCGATTTCTTTGTCTAACACATCCTTTGGAAGTCGATATTCAGGAATGCCGTACCGAAGCATTCCGCCGAGTTCTGGAAGCGCTTCGAATATCGTCGGACGATAACCCTCAATCACTAAATAATATGCGCATGTCAAACCAGCGGGACCGCCGCCAATGATGGCAATAGGTTCGCCTGTCGGTGGTTTCACTTCCGGTTTCCACATCTCGCCGATCATATCCTGATCTGCGACATAACGTTTTAGAAAATCAATACCAACCGGCTGGTCAACTAATGTACGGCGGCAATTGATCTCACACTTACGCGTACATACGCGGCCGCATACCGAAGGCAGAGGATTTTTTTCCTTGATGAGTGCGACTGCTTCCTTGAATTTACCAAGGTGTATCAACGACATATATCCCTGAATATCGACATCGGCAGGACAGTTTAGTCTGCATGGTCCAAAACAATCGGCGTAATGATCGGATAGAAGAAGTTCCAAACAGGTTTTCCTTGCCCGAACAACTCGTTCAGAGCGTGTTTTGATATTCATCCCTTCCGCAACCTTCGTGGAACATGATGGAAATAATCTGCTTTGACCATCCAATTCTACGACGCATAAAAAACACGATCCAAACGGCGGTAGTTTATCGTCATAACAAAGTGTTGGGATGTTATCGATCTTCTGCTCGCGGCAGACCTGCAGGATAGTTTTATCCGGAGATGCCGGTATTTTTTGTCCGTTGATAGTAAGAGTTATCATTCAGCGCCTCAATTTTTCAGTACCGCATCGAAACGGCAGACGGTGAAGCACTTACCGCACTTGATGCATTTATCTTGATCGATTAGATGAATTTCTTTTCGCTCTCCCGTGATCGCCTCGGTTGGACAGGCTTTCGCACATACGGTACAACCGGTACATTTCTCGTTGATCGTATAGACGAGAATCGCAGCGCATACGTGCGCCGGACATTTTTTTTCCTGAATATGCGCAACATATTCTTCACGGAAATATTTCAGCGTGGTGAGAACAGGATTGGGCGCCGTTTGCCCGAGTCCGCAGAGTGATGCTGACCTAACTTGTTCGCTTAGCTCCTGAAGATTTTCAAGATCAGCCATCGTACCTTTGCCTTCTGTGATGCGTTCAAGAATTTCGAGCATCCGTTTTGTACCGATTCTACAGAAGGTACATTTGCCGCACGATTCAGCTTGCGTAAAACCCAGGAAGAATTTTGCCACATCGACCATGCATGTGGTTTCATCCATCACAATCAAACCACCGGAACCCATGATCGCGCCGGTTTTGTTTATCTGCTGATAATCGATCGGGAGTTCGCACATAGAAGCAGGAATACACCCGCCTGATGGTCCGCCCATTTGTACAGCCTTGAATTTTTTATCGTTGACAATACCGCCGCAAACATCAAAGATGATAGAGTTGATAGTGATTCCCATCGGGACTTCAACAAGCCCGGTGCGTTTCACTTTTCCTGCCATGGCGAATACTTTGGTTCCTTTGCTGTCGGCGGTTCCGTAAGCGGCAAACGCCGCACCGCCATTTAGTATAATCCACGGAATATTGGCAAATGTTTCAACATTGTTAATGTTTGTCGGTTTTCCCCACAAGCCGGAATTTGCCGGGAAAGGCGGACGGAAACGCGGCATACCGCGGCGTCCTTCTATAGATGCAATAAGGGCAGTCTCTTCGCCGCACACGAACGCGCCGGCGCCTTCTTTAATTTTTATGTCGAATGAAAAACCTGAACCGAGAATATTTTCACCGAGGTATCCTTTTTTCCGTGCCTGGACGATTGCCTGACGCAAACGTGCTACTGCCTTGGGATACTCGGCGCGCACATAAATGTAACCGTCACTCGCACCAATCGCATAAGCGGCAATGATCATCCCCTCGAGAACGGAATGAGGATCGCTTTCAAGAACCGAGCGGTCCATGAACGCCCCCGGATCGCCTTCATCGGCATTGCATATAACATATTTTTTCGTGCCTGTTGCGGCTCGTGTAAATTTCCATTTTGTCCCGGTCGGAAAACCGCCGCCGCCTCTGCCCCTCAAACCTGAAACAATAATTTCATCAATTACTTTTTCGGGAGTCACCGATTTAAAAACCTTTTGGATAGCCGTGTAACCGCCGCAGTTTATATATTCTTCTATTAAACCCGGATCGATCTTACCGCAATTTCTTAAGACGATGCGAACTTGATTCTCATAAAATCCTTTTTCTCTGCCATCACCGCTAACGAGCCAATCGTCTATAGTTCGATCGCTGAGTATATCTTCCTCAACGATTTTTCCAACTTTATCCGGAGTGACATCTCCATAAACGTGCGCTTTTCCACCTGCATCAAAAACTTCAACGAGCACTTCACGATAACACATCCCCACGCATCCTGTTTCTTTAAGAAGGAATGAATTGGGGCGATCCTTCAATTCATCGAGAAACGCTTTATAAACTTTTTCACCGCCCGCAGAAATACCGCATGTACCGAGACCGATTGTTACAGTTTTCATGATTGATTCCTCAGGTTTCTGTTTGTTTCGCGGTTTCTCGCGCGTGTTTTTTCTGCTCGCGCAGGATTTTTCTCAACTTGTTCGACTCCAGCCGGCCGTATGTCTCTCCACCGATCGTCATTACCGGGGCGAGCGAACAACAACCGATGCAAGCAACAGACAGCAAACTGAAATTTCCATCTTCTGTAGTCTCATCGTAATTCAGGTTTAACTCATCCTGAACCACATCGTAAACAGACTTAGCGCCGTTCACATGGCATGCCGTGCCGTTGCATATTTTGATAACGTTTTTCCCGAGCGGTTTAGTGCGGAACTGCGCATAGAATGTAACCACACCGTAAATATCTGCCGCTGCTATACCGGTTACATGACTTATGTAATCTATTGCCTTTTCGGAGACGTAGCCGTAAGTATCCTGAGCAGATTGAAGAAGCGGTATCAAAGCACCGTCGTGCCCATCGTACTTCCACAAATCGACGTTGAATGGTTTGAATTCATCTGCAGATGCGCTCATTTTATCCTCATTAAATTTGCTTAAGATCGATAACTCGATCTGTTTTCATCCTGAGTATTCCATCAAGGATGCTAATCTTCTCATTCACGATACGATCAATGGCGGAGAACGTATCACCCCTAACAAGCGCAACGATGTCGCAACCGCCTCGCACCGATGAAGCGAAAAGAATACCGTCTTCAGTTTGAAGTGAATTTATTATCTTTTCGGTTTTTGCCGATTCACATTCGATGAAAACGTAAGAATAGCAATACTTCGAATCAAAATCTTTATCTTCCCCTTGACCATCAGAAAGTATATCGTAGCTTAATATTTCCGAAAGACCGTCTAATTTTTTGATCGTATCGGGTAATGACGCAGAAGATGTTTTGGTTTTGATGATCAGATGAACATGCCCTTCGACGGCATTCCAGCGCCGGACATGTTCACAAGTTTTTAATTTTTCAATGGCAGGCAGAAGTTTTTCGGTGTCTGAAAAACGAGCCAGCACATATGTTCCAACGCTCATGCAACGTTCCTTACTTCACTTGTAATTATTAAATGTTTTCCGGGAATTACAAAGCTAACGCAATTTCTTGTGTCAGCAATGCGTATTCATCCGGGGTAAAAATACGTTTCACCATCGGGAAGATTATAGTGTTTTCTTTTTCTATTTGATTTCGAAATCGCTCGACAACCATCTCAGCCGAATGAATCAATTCACGTATGGTTGTTCCGTGAATACGTCCTTCCTCGACATCCTTAACCGACATCATCAGTTCATTGAAAGCCTGCCACATCTCACGCCGTTCATGCCGAATTGCATTCGGTGATTCAAATACGTGCCTATCCAACTTCGAAAAAAGATAACGCTCTTCAATAATATTATGTTGCCGCATCTTGCCGGCAATATATTGTGTCGAATCCGTTATCTGCAAGAATGCCTGTACGGAAAATCCATTTTTCTGTATGGATCCCACCGCCTCGTGCAGTTTATCGAGATATTCCGACCCGTAATCATGTTCTCTGCTCAACACTTCGAGTGGATCATCGTATTGTACCCGGGTCTTTATTGTCTGAGCTCTTTCTTTCATCTTTAATACTATCTTACATTTAGATTGTATTATGTAACATCAATTGGTGTGCCAGCAAGAAATTAAATCGATTATTTAGAAGTTTCAACTGACTTCCAAATCCTTATAAAAACGGAAGACTTGCTGATTTAGAGAATTTCATGTGCTGAACAGTTCTCAGGCATGAAAAATTCGTTGAGTATTAACTCTCAGACATGATAACAAGTTAATAGGACGAAATTAAAACCATTTTACCGGTAACTTGTTTGTTTGATGTTTGCAGCCTATAAAAATATACACCCGCCGGTAATCCGGCGGCATTCCAGAAGGCGGTATAATTGCCCATCGTCTTTACTTCATCGCAGAGAGTTACAACTGCCTGACCAAGAATATTATATACCACCAATTTCACCCTGGTTCTACTGGGAACACAATAGTCAATCCGCGTGCTCACTTCGAACGGGTTCGGATAATTCTGGCTTAAAGAAAAGGCAGGATATATTTCTTCAAGGATGTTGCGAAGGATCCACTCGCCTGGATCGAATTGAACTTCTGTAATAGCATGTGATACTGGAATGTAAAAGATTTGTTCCAAGGAATTATTGAAAACTGTAACCGTTGTATCCCAACCTTTTCCAATCAGTTTAATATCTATGGGCATAGTGAAGAAAGCCGGATTTATCCGGCCTGCGGGTTGAGCTATACTAACCGATACTACATTATCATTCTGTGCTTGATCGATTTTCCAACTAAATGTATAGTGGGGGAAATTCTCGCCATATACCCATTCATCAAAAAAATATCCAAGATCTTTTCCGCTGACATTTTCGCAAACCGATCTAAAATCTTTTGTCTCCGCATTGCCGTATTTTAAAGATGAATGATTTGCGTATTCATACATGGAATTAAAAAACACGGTGTCGCCTAATACATGACGAAGCATATGCAGAACTGAAGCGCCTTTTGAATAAACCAATCTGCCGTCAAATAGATCTCTCACTACGGCAGTATCATTCACATAAACACTCCCGACCGCCAACCGCGCGTTACTCAATTGATTTCTCATGTAGTTCCAATATGCGCTTTCACTATATTTCTTCTCTAAATACAATGCAGTCGAATACTGAGCGAATCCCTCGTTAAGCCAAAGATCGGGCCATGTTTTACACGTGATCATATCTCCAAACCATTGGTGAGCAAGCTCGTGAGCGATCACCGTTTCAGAGTAGGTTGTCGTCGACGTCATCGTCTGATGTTCCATGGCGCCGCCTCGCTTGAAATCAGAATGCCCGTATTTTTCATTTATGAACGGATACAATCCATACATGTCTGAAAATATTTTCAGCATACCGATAGTAAGCGGAAGATTCTCAATCGCGGCAGTTAGATGTTCTGGGAGAACATAATTCAGAACTTCCATTGAATCCGCAGGTGTGTAATAGAACCAGTTTGAAAATTGTTCATAGTTTGTTATAGCAACCGAGATAAGATAAGTAGCAATGGGGTATCGCTCCTGCCAGTGGTGTGTTTTTGTCCCGTCACCGTTATCCTGCACAGATATAAGTTTTCCATTCGAACCAACCTTGAATACCGAATCACAAGTTACAATTATATCTGCCGAGTCAGCTTTGTCTGAAGGATGATCTTTGCAGGGCCACCAATCGCGCGCGCCATACGGCTCGCTCAGTGACCATACCCAGGGGATACCTGAATGAGAATCGAACGCAAAACTTCCAAAACCAGAACTGCCCGGTATCCCTCCATAAAATATCTCGACTGTCAATTTATCGCCAAGCGAAAATAAATAACCAAGATCGATGAGAAACCATGACGTTTCCTGACGGAATGTACTTCCTGCGCCGTTTACCTTGATTGAATCAATGTGCAGACTATTCATTAAATCGAGCACGAGCATTGTATCGGGATTTTGACCACAGATTCCAACAATGGTAACAATACCGCTGATGTATTGTGGGTTAGTGTTTATTGATAAATTTAGATTATAGTAACTAACATCGAACCAGACGCTGGAATAACTCGAAATACTGTTGGAGTGGAGTAATTTCTCATACCGTTGCATTTCCGACGAAATAAATATTTTTTCCTCCTCTTGATTATCAGATAGTTTCTCCTGCCCGTTAAGGTTGAGAAAAAATAAAAGGAGAATTCCAACCATAATGAATCGTTTTTTCATCTTGTTGGATTCTCCTTATCTTAAATCAATAGAGGATGAATGTCGAATAGGAAAGAAAGAAATAATTATTTCTTTCCAACCTTCTCGAGCAATCTCTTTCTAGTATACGCAATCAAACCGCCTGCATCGACAATCACTTGCCGGGCTTTTGGCAATGGTTCAACCGGAAAGGTTTTCCCACTAGTTAAATTCACAATTTTGTCTTGAAGAATCTCAAGTTCATCACCTTCCGAGGCTTCAATAGTCGGACATACCACAGTGTTTAAACCAAGGTTGACAGAATTCTGCAAAAATATTCTTGCAAATCCTTTAGCAACAATTACTATTTCGTAACCTTTGATGGTTGAAACTGCTTGTTCACGAGATGAACCGCATCCGAAATTAGCGCCGGCAACGATAACACTGTTCGGAGGAATTTCTTTGTTCTTCAAACGTTTATTCAGTTCGGTCATATCTGCAAAACAGTACTGCGGCGTTTCGGTTGGAAGAACTGTCGCCATGAATCTGCCGGGATAAATTATATCCGTTGAAATATCATTCAGCATTAACGCAACAACTTTTGATTTCTCTTGTGACATATTAATTTACTCCTCTCGGATCTGTAATAATACCTGTGATTGCGCTTGCGGCTGCAACGGCGGCAGAGCAAAGATACACTTCGGAATTCGGATTGCCCTGTCTGCCCTTAAAGTTTCGATTAGTTGTTGAGAGCGAAACATCGCCATCCGCCAGCGCGCCTTGATGAACGCCCAAGCAGCACCCGCAATTTGAATTCATTATCACAGCGCCCGCATCCATTAAATCGGCGATGTAACCGCGCTTGAGCGCCTCTTTATAAATCCTCCACGATGCCGGAAAAACAAGCATTCGGACATCTTTTGAAACTTTTTTACCCTCCAGAATTTTCGCCGCCGCTTCCAAATCATCCAACCGACCGTTTGTGCAAGAACCAATGACAATCTGATTTAATTTTACATTCTTTACTTCTGAAATCGGTTTTACATTATCAACTGTGTGCGGCTTTGCTATTTGTGGTTCAAGAGCTGTGACATCGACCTCTATGACCTGATCATATTTTGCTTCAGCATCCGGTTTTAACAATTCACCTTTGAAGTCAACACTTGCTTCTTCTTTCAGATATCGGAGAGTTTCCTCATCGGGTGGCACTAATCCGGAAGTCGCGCCCGCTTCTACCGACATGTTGGAAAGCGTTAAGCGTCCGGAGGTGCTCATGTTTTTGATTGTCTCGCCATGAAATTCTAGCACTTTAAAATTCGCACCTTCGGCAGTGAGTTTTCCGATCAAATAAAGAATCAAATCTTTCGGATAAACACCAGCAGGGAATTTTCCTTTGACATTTACTTTAATTGTTCCGGGAACTTCAACATTCAGAACCGTTCCGAGCGTCCATACGCTTGCCATTTCCGTTGCACCGATACCGAAAGCGAAAGTTCCGAGTGCACCATGACTTGTGGTATGGCTATCAGTTCCGACAATCACCGATCCGGGAATGACATAACCGTTTTCCGGCAATACCTGATGGCAGATGCCGCCTTCATCGCCGCGGATGTCGTGGAATTTTGTAACACCTTGTTTACCTACAAAGTCGCGTATTTTCTTCTGGTTTGTTGCTGTCTTCGCGCTTTCAGCGGGAACACGATGATCGAATATAATTGCTATCTTCGATGGATCCCAAACTTTCAGCGGGATACCGGTGTCTTTATAAATTTCTGAAAATTGATTGATCACCAACGCCGCATTCTCATGCGACATCGCAAGATCAACCTTCGGCTCCAGCACGTCGCCGGCTTTTACCGCCGCCTGCCCAGTCGCCTTTGCCAGTATTTTTTCTACGAGCGTCATTCCCATAAAATTCTAATTCTCCTTGATTAATTATTTCTCTTGCTTGACCCTCTCCCCGCTCATTTGATGCGAAGCACCCCTTTCCCATCCTTCGCCTTTGCTCAGGACAAGCCTGGGAGAGGGGTTACGGGGTGAGGGTCAGATTATTTTCTTAAGATACTGCTATTTCTTGATCACTATCCCTAATCGTACCATTCATCTTCTTAAATTTAGCTGTTAAATTATACATTTCCAATATTTACTTATTAACTCGTCCATTTTCAATATTGTCGATCCATTCATTACATTTGATGCACATTGAAGAATCTGATAATTCATTACATAATAAGTAATTCTTTTGTAACGCAGCTTGCATAGATAGAAAATGATCCCGTTTTTTTGAATCGATAATAAGGCGACATTCTTCAATAACAAGGTCTGGATGGGGATTTTTAATATGCTCCATATTCTGGTAAACATTAATACTATACCCACCAAAGGAATACGATATCTGAGTTTTTTGCAAAATCTGATATAACATTCCGTTTTCACGGCGAACTGCTGTTGGTGAACCATCACCAAACAATGTAACACGTTCTCCATAAATTAAATGTTCATCTTTTTTCAGATTGAAATCTGAACAAGTGGTTTTAGTCCTAAAATATTGTATTTCTCCATTTATTTGAAATGCGAACTCAACAAAAGCATGTGGTGCTGATTGTTCATAACCATAGCATAATATGAATGGCATTGAAAGAAGTGCAATTTTTTCGACACCATCACTGCCTACCAATGAAGGCATTTTTGTTGTTGCACAACCGATAAGTAATAAGGTAAACATTATTGAGAGAAGTTTCATGCCAGACGGTTCATTTTTAGGTTGCTTAACAAATGGAGGTAATCTGTTGCTCTGATTAATTCTTGATTTATTCATTACACGAATCTTTGAAAATGTATTCACCAATTATCTTATGAAGATAATTCTTGGTAACAACCGAGCAATAAACTAGACTATTTTCTTTTCTTTAAACCCAGCTATTTCCTGATCACTATACCCAACGCTCTTTAAAACCTCAACAGTGTGTTCCGACAATTTGGGCGGTGGTGAATCGATGCTACCCGGCGTCTTACTAAACTTAGCAGTTAGATTGAACAGTTTCAAGTCGCCGATGCCTTCACTGTGAACCGACTTGATAGTCTCGCGATGTTTGATTTGCGGCTGGTTGAGGGCATCTTCGAGCGAAAGGATATCACCCGAGGGTACATCATTTGCATTTAGTTTTTCAACCCAATGTTTTGTTTCCTGCTCAGCAAGTTTTGCTTCGAGTAATGGTGTGAGAAGTTTCCGGTTCTTCTTCCGCGTATCGCGTTCCTGAAAGCGTGCATCCGCTTTCAATTCGGGAACACCCAGCACTTCCGCAACAGATTCCCACTGTTCCTGTTTATTCGCGGCGATGTTGATGTAGCCGTCTTTTGTTTTGAAGACACCCGATGGCGCGGCAGTAAAATTATCATTTCCCATTAACACCGGTTGCTGTTTGCCGATCAATAGATTCGCAGCAACCCAGCCCATCAGCGGCATAATTGAATCGAGAAGCGCAACGTCGATAAACTGACCTTCACCTGTTCTCTCGCGATAATAAAGCGCACTCATGATTGCAAATGCCGCATTCAAACCGCCGACAGTATCACAGACAGGAAAACCAGCTCGCAGCGGACTCAACCGCTCATCACCATTGATCGCCATCTCACCACTCAACCCTTGGATGATCTGATCGTAAGCCGGCTTCATTGCATCGGGTCCATCTTTCCCGAATCCTGATATACCGCAATAAATAATTTTTGGATTGATTTCCTTCAACGCATTATACCCGACTCCCAAACGATCCATAACATCCGGGCGGAAATTTTCCACAATCACGTCGGCAGTCTTCACCAATTTTTTAAAAATTTCTTTTCCCTCAGGAAATTTAAGATTGAGCGTTACAGATTTCTTGTTTGCATTCTGCGCGAGGAAACTCGTTCCCATTTGTTTTTTATTCAACTCAGGGAGACACCCCAATGCACGAGCGAGATCTCCGCCTGTTGGGTTTTCGATTTTAATTACCTCGGCACCGAGAAGTGCGAGGTGGAGTGTTGCAAATGGTCCCGATAAAACGTTTGTTAAATCGAGAACGCGAATATTAGAGAGTAATTTCATACAGATCGAATTCCTTTAAACATTCAATGAATTATTGATTCATCGGGATCGGTCCTGATTTATACACCAACCCCGGCATTTCACGATTGAAAAATCCTGCAAACTCTTTAGCCAGATCAATCAGTTTGAGTAAATTAATTTCCTTACGGAATCTCATCCGTTGCAGTGCGTGGATGAAATCTTCCGTACAGACATTTCCTGCAGCAACTTTTGTAAACGGACAGCCGCCAAGTCCGGCAATTGAAGACTCGTAATTCTGCACCCCAATTTTCATTGCGGCATAGATATTTGCGAGTCCCATACCGTACGTGTTGTGGAAATGGCAAGCGGCTTCAACGGAACTATCAAGTTTATAGATTGCATCGTACAATTTTTCAATCTGATCCGGGGTCGCGTGCCCGGCGGTATCGGCAAGTGAGATATTTTTCAGCCCGGCATCGAGATATTTTTGAACGATGCCAAGCACTCGTTCGTGCGGAACAACTCCTTCAAATCCACACCCAAACGCTGACTGCACTGAAACCTGGACTTTTTTCCCTGCTGATATCGCCTGCTTCGCAGTAGCAATAATCCGCTCGGTAGCTTCAGTCGTGCTCATTCCGGTGTTCTTCATGCTATGTGTTTCGCTTGCCGAAACTCCCAGGCAGTACATTTCTACGCCGCACTTTTCACCGCGCTCTAAACCTTTTTCGTTTAGGACAAGTCCGGAAAGAATTGCTTTGCCTGTCTTGTTTTTCGTGAGTTCGGCGAATAGTTTATCCGTATCAGCCATTTGCGGGACTTTTTCCGGATGAACGAACGAGCCAACCTGGATAATGTCAACTCCGGCATCGATCAATCTATTAATCCATTTCAGCTTTTGCTCAGTCGGAACGACTTGCTTTTCCATCTGCAAACCATCGCGTAGACCGACTTCGTGAATGACAATTTTCTGCATATTAGAACTATTGAATATTTATAGATAATAAAAACTAAATTCGAAGTTCTAAATTCTGAACAATTTCAAAATTCCGAATTCGAAAAATAGAATACCTTTGAAGTATAAATTTGGAGATTTAGGTTTTTGAATTTATTTCGAATTTAGATATTAGGATTTAGAGTTTTTCAGCTATTGCCTTTGCCATATCAAGAGTCTTATTGCTTCCGCCCATATCGTACGTGCGAACTTTACCTTCTTTGATGACGGCAGCGGTAGCGTTTTCCAGTTTAGTACCCATTTCTTTTTCGCCAAGCCAATCAAGCATCATCTTTGCAGCGAGAATTGTAGCAATCGGATTTACTTTATACTGACCTGCATACTTTGGCGCCGAGCCGTGTGTTGGTTCAAAAACAGCTAACTTTTCGCCGATGTTTCCGGAACAGCCAAATCCCAAACCACCAACCATTTGCGCACAGAGATCGGAAATAATGTCGCCGTAAAGATTCGGCGCGACAAGCACATCGTAATTGAAAGGATTCTTTAGTAACCACATTGTCATCGCGTCGATATTAGCATCGTCCATTTCGATACCGGGATAATTCCTTGCAACGTCTTTCGCTGTTTCGAGGAACAATCCGTCAGTTGCACGTACGACATTTGCCTTGTGAACGATTGTCACTTTCTTCCGGTTAAATTTCTTTGCAAAATCAAAAGCAGCACGAATGATTCTCTCTGAACCTTTCCTCGTGTTTATCTTACATGAAATCGCATACTGATCTCTTGAATAATCTTTGAAAGCGGTGAACGGTTTAGAGATACGCAACAATGTTTCTGCAAGCTCAGGCGGAACAGGTGAAAATTCCACGCCACAATAAAGATCTTCAGTGTTTTCTCTGAATACTACAAGATCGATATCCTCTTTGTAGTTTAATGGATTACCCGGATAACCCTTGCATGGACGCAGACAAACATAAAGATCGAACAGTTGACGCATTCTAACAATTGGAGAACGATAGATCAACCCTTTCCCTTTCAATTCAGGAACAAGTTCTGCTTCTGCCGCCTTCACCGGTTTGGAAGTTATTGCGCCGAACATTGCTGCATTAACATTCTTAAGAAGATCAATTGTACGTTGTGGAAACGCATCACCTTCTTTGCACCAAAAATCCCAGCCGATATCGCCGTGGATATATTCGGCATCGAGGTGAAGTTTGTCTAATACGATCTTTGCAGCTTCAAGAACTTCAATACCTATTCCATCCCCGGGGAGCCATGCGATTTTATACTTTGCCATGATAATCCTTTCCTGTTGAATTATTATTTCTTAAAATTTCTTTCTTTTATCACTAATCAAGCAAGAATTAGCGTATTAATAGTCAAGCTTTGTGCCAATTAATTCCATTGAATTTAATAAAAAAGCCATTCCTTTCCAAGAATGGCTTTTGTTTTTAGCTTATATATGAAACCCTATATCAGAGAAGATTTATTTTATTATTTGTGAAAATATTATTGAAATATCTTCCTCAAATATGAAAAAACAATTTTTCCGTAATCAGAAAATCGCTTCTGTACCGCCACGGCTTAGTTTTCCATTTACGTGTCTTGGACGATCAACAATAACCCAGGTATCTGTTCCGGAATTATATTGCGCAACCGGAACAGACCCGGTATAATGACATAATGCACAATTCTTAAAGAAATCACCCGTGTAATGTGTTCCAGCCGGTAACGGATTTCCGGTCGTGGGATTCCCATGACACGTTCCGCAAGCCGCTTGAGTGCCATCAACCTTATTCCATGTCGGACTATTAGTCAGATTACCGTTTACAAAATATCCATGACAGTAAAGATTGGTGCAGCTCAAATCTGCAGGGCTATATGCGGGTGTAGGAATAATGATTCCGCCGGAAGTTTTTAAACTTGCCAACGTATCATTAAATATAACCTGAACATTGAATGGTATTTCAATATGACCTGAAGCGCTCACCTCAGTAGGAACAGTATGACATTCCTGACATTTAACTGATTTACCAATCGTTCCGGTAATTAAGTGCTGTTGATGTGCACCAACACTTGGAGAATTTTCGATCCCATTAACTGCTGGAGGCGGTGCCCATGAAATTGTATCATTTGCCGATGCTCTAAATTTACCATGGCAAGTGTTACATGCTTCAGGCGATTTGGCGTTTCCACCTGCATCTCTATGACAATCAGACTGTGAACAAGAAATATTCACTATTACTCCGCCAGCGTAGTTTGCACCGTGACATTTCTTGCAATCAGAAATTGGATATCCGTTTTCTCCCAGGTAACCAGCATGCATTCCCTCAACAGCAAATTTTACTTCGTGTGGAAAAGAAGGATGGCATTGATAACACGATTTACCGCTTGTACCTCCATCGAAATTTGAACCATGGCATGGAGCGCATTCGTTTACATGCCAATCGTTCGCTTTGAGATACTTGCCGTGATAGTCAGCTGAATCGGTATTCATCCATCCTGCCTTATGCGGGTAAGACGCATGACACGTATAGCAAGATTTATTGCTCGTCCCGCCGGAATAATCCGTACCGTGACATGCCGCGCAATCGCTTAACCGCCCCTGCCCGGAGAGTAGAAATCTTCCATGATACGTAGCGGACGATGAATCTCCCCATCCAGATTTATGAGGATACGATTGATGGCAAGTATAGCATGATGTATTACTTATCCCGCCGGTAAAATATTTCGCATGGCAAGAAATGCATTTTGTAAGATCATATTGCTCCGATTTTAAAACTTTACCATGAAAATTTGGAGATGTTGTATCATTCCACGCGGCATCGTGAATAGATAATCCGCCGCTGCTTGGCGTTGGTAAATTATTTTTCAAATCTGTACAGCTTGTCATCATAATGATGATGACCAAGGCGAGCGCCAGCATTATTCTATTCATTTTCATAATTAACCTCTCCGCTTACAGTGTGACACATCATGCAAACAGGGTCTTTACCCTCGACATCGTGGCAAGACATGCAGTACTCGATATCTTTATTGGCAAGTTCCGCATGACGTCCGCCGCCCGATCCTTTTCCGAACAACTTAAACCCCGGCTCATCATGGTTTATAGGCCTAATTCTTTCTTGAGTAACATTACTGCCCGCCTGATGGCACTCCGCACAAAATGTCTGCTGTTCATGGCAAGCGTTACAGTCAGTCGCTTTGGATCTAGCATCGATGCCGTGCGTGTAACGGTAATTGAGATTATGGACATTCTGTAACTTTAGTCCGCGGGGTGTATCCCGCAGCGGCGTGCGTGCGTATGGATCCGCCATCAAGTCTTTATATGACCCAAATCCCTTTAGTTCTATACCTGTATGACAATCCTGGCAAAAATTTTCAGTATGACACGATGCACACGATACATTCTGCTCGCCAAGTCGAGTGAGATACTTATGATCTTTTTTAAAATCACCCTTAAGGTGATCACTGGGAATTAAGTTAACAAAGTCTGTGTGGCAACCTGCGCACTCAAGGAGCGCCTTCTTATCGGTATGACAATTCACGCAGTTAGTCATCGTGGGCATATTCTCTGCAGTAGCATATTTAACACCATCGAGACCGGCATGACATGCCTCGCATTTTACGTCACGTTTGCCTGCATGGTTCTCGTGCGAGAAAATAATTTCACGTTCGGGATTAGGAATTGCCGTGATGTTATCAGGATCGATATGACAAAGCCCGCACTTGTTCGAAAGCTCATCTTCATGGCAAGTTTTGCAGCTTTCGTGATCACCCATCAGATTATCGGAAGATTGTTTGCTCGTTTTCGCGGAATGATGACAATCTTCACAAGCAACACCCGCTTCTTTAACATGGTATATGTGAGAGAATTTGATGAACTTTGAATTGTCATCCTCTTTCCATCTGTTATTAGAAGATTCTTTCATTGCGAGAGAGACGAGGAGTATTGCGATCACTATAAAAAAGAAAACTATTTTTTTCATCATTATTCTCCTTCTCCAACCGTCGGCGATTGAGAGAAATTATGGCTGAACCAATAACTGACCTTTCCGAAAACCCGCAAATCATCTTGTGCAATTTTATTTCTTACCCATTGTACCTGTGTATCCAACGAGAAAGAAGAAACCAACCGGACTATAACACCGAGCGAACCAGCGAACAATTCCTTCTTTTTGCCGGATTGTTCATCCAACCGATATGTCGCAAACGAAGCGCTGATTGTTGGAATAAATTTTCGATCAAATAAAGGATACATGCCTTCCGCGCTATAAGAAGCGAGCTGACCGGAATATCCGTTGCTGCCTGCATAGCGAACACTGCCGTACGTAGAGCTAACACCTAATGTCAACCGGCGGCTTAATTCTTCACCATACTGAACGAAGGCGATTCTGCCGAACGTGGATAGCGGAGAACACAAGGAATATTCCACTCCACCTTCATATTCGTTCACTGCTTCACTTTCGAAGATCGAGAAAAATGAATTAAATGGAATCCTTTGTCCCCGATAGATATAAGTACCGGTGAATGCAAGTTTATCGTTAGCATTCACTCTTGAATTAATTTCACCACGCAAAACATTGCTCGTATTTAATTCATAATCGAACCTGCCATACGCCGACAATCGAGTTCCGTAAGAATAGCTGGCGTCGGCGCTGATTAATTGTTCCTTGCGGACTGCGGGTTGGATAATAACGGTAACCGGATTGAAGATACTATCGGGTCTGATTGCTGAATAGCCTTCCATCAACCGATTACGATTGGAATAACTCAACCCGAGCCTCGATCCTTCTAAGAAGTATCCGATAATTTGACCACCGGCTAAAAAATTTCTGTCGATATCTTTGAATCCTTTCCAGTGCAAATTAGATTGTACATTTGCGCCGCCGTAACCGGTGAGAATCATCTTCTTATTCCACATTTTCGCTTTGAATAGTACTCCATCTACAACACCGTTGCCAACGCCCGCGAATACCGGTATTCTCCCAATGTTCAGATCGACGATATCCACAAAATTCTTCCACTTCAGGTACGCATTGTACACGCGAACCGCCCCATCATCGGAAGTCGAGGGTGAACTGCTTATTGCCCCGGCAATGTTCGTGTGAAACAAAAATTCTCCGTGCGATGCGTCGAGTTGAAGATTTTGGTAGAACCGTGTTACTATATCCGAAGTTTTAACTGATGTGAATCTTTCCCATGAGTAAAAAGAAGTTGATAATCTACCGTTGATTAGTTGAGCACTCGTGAAATTCACCAGTATGAAAATCAGGAGGACAAAAAAAAGAAATTTTAGAAGTTTCATGGTTGATATTATTATAAGTAATGAATATTTACGGCGATATTATTACTGAAAGCTTGCAGGGAAATATTCAAAAAAAAAACATTAAAATCAATAGCGTGTTGATACATATTAAATATTTACGCCAACGGTAAAAATACTGTAAATTCACTCCCCTGGTCCGGAGTACTTGCCACCGAGATAGTACCGCTGTGAGCCTCGACTATCAGCTTCGCGATTGATAACCCTAATCCTGTTCCGCCAAGTTCGCGTGAACGAGCTTTATCCACTCTATAAAACCGATCGAAGATGCGTACAATTTCTGATTGAGGAATCCCGATACCGGTATCTGCAATCGTTACCCTGGCAAAACCATTGAGACATGATAAGCCGATATGTATACTTCCTTGATGATGATTATATTTGACAGCATTGTCTATCAGATTCAAGAACATCTGGCGAAGCCGTTGTTCGTCACCGATAATAGTCGCATCGGCAAGTCGATCAAGAGTAACAGAAATTTCTCGCTGGGAAGCGATAATAACGCTTTCCTCATACATTCCAACTATTAATTGTCTCAGGTCTACCGGTTCCTTTGAGATTATCTCCTGGCCTACATCTCCCTTCGCAAGAAGGAGTAAGTTTTCAATGATGCTGTTCATACGAAGGGTCTCATCGAGGCAGCGCGCAATCGTTTCACGTATTTCAACTATTGATATTTTACTATCGAGAGCAGTCTCAAGTTGAGCCCGCATTACAGAGAGCGGAGTCTTCAGTTCATGAGATGCATCGGCGGAAAATTGTTTCAGTTGTTTGAATGAGAATTCCAGCCTGGAGATCATTTCATTGAAAGTAGATATTATCTTTCCAATCTCATCTTTTGCGCTATGTTCGGGGATTCTGTCATATAACCTGTCGGCATTGATACGCTGTGCCGTTTCGATAACTTGATTGATTTTTGCAAAGGATTGTTTAGCAAGCAACGCTCCCACAGTTGCGGCAAGCAGCAGAATAATAGGACCCATCCAGGCTAAAATCTTCAACAACTGGTTAACAGCCGATGTGATGCTTTCTGTAGGCATAGCCAGATAGATAATATTACGGCTTGATCGTTCTATGATGAGACGGATATCATGATTACGGAAAGTTTTAATCGTCGTCAAAAGCGAAAACTTACCGTTTGAAAGGTTTGCATGGCTGGCAAGCGTGTCTTCAAATTTCAGATTCGGGGATTGGTAATAAATTTTTCCGGTATAGTTCCATATCTCGATATATTCTTTGATCGGATAAAAAGACGCATGCTCAAAGATATCTTCTTTGACAGCTTGATCCGACTCCCCACGGGCTGCATGCTTTTCAAGCCGTGCGCTAATCCACTTGGCTTCATTCTGAATCGATTTATCCAGTGCATCGGATAGAGTTCGGTTAATATATTCATAGATCGCCCAGGAAATAACAATGAAGGTAACTGCAAAAACAATCGTGTACCACAGGGCAAGTCGGAATCGTATGGAACGATACATTTATTCTTCCTTCATGATGAATCCGACTCCGCGCACAGTTTGAATCAACCGCGTTGGAAATCCTTCATCAATCGCTTTTCGAAGATAATTTATGTAAACGTCTACAACATTAGTTCCGGTATCAAAATTATATCCCCAAACTTGTTCGGCTATTTCCCGGCGGGTTAGAATACGATTTTTGTTGCGCATCAGGAGTTCAAGGAGAAAATATTCCTTAGCAGTCAGACGAATATTTCTGGATGCGCGGCGGACACAGCGTGTTTCAATATCAAGCTCCAGGTCTGCGACGCGGAGCGGGCTTCTCTGCTGTATCCCCTGACGGCGTAACAGAGATTCTACGCGAGCGAGTAACTCAGCGAACGCAAAAGGTTTCAATAAATAATCGTCTGCGCCTGCTCGCAAACCTTCAACACGGTCTTCGATAGTGCTTTTTGCGGTCAATATAAGTACCATACTTTGAACTTTGTTCCGACGCAGATCTTTTAGAACTTGAAGACCATCTCTGCGGGGTAAGAGTATATCGAGGACAATCAGATGGTATCTTTTGGTAGAGGCAAGACGAAACCCTTCATCGCCATCATGAGCAATATCGACTGCATATCCGTCTTCCAGCAACCGCCTCGCTATGGAGTCAGCCAGATGCTGTTCATCTTCAACTACGAGAATATTGATTTTATCCGCGGGTGGCGGATGACTATCTGTTTCTTCGTGTGAGATTTTCTTTTGCACAATAATATTCCTGGTGTAAGAAATAACAAAAACTCTTTATAACGGCAACACCGTAAAATAAATAATTCGTTTCAAAAGAAAAATGTTCGCAATGTGTGTGTTAAGCTTAATGAATACCGAACATCGTAACCGACGCTTGCGCATATTCCACCAACGGTCCAAAATATAGACCCAATAGAATTGTAGGAACAACGAGCATCAGCACGATGATAATCTGTGACACCGATATTTGAAATGGCTGCACCGATGAATCGGGATCGCGGAGGAACATATTGCGTAAAATCCGGACGTAATAATACAGTGAGACCACACTGTTCAAGACACCTACGATAGCAAGCCAGAACCATTTAGCGTTAATGAGAGCGGCAAAAATATATAACTTACCAACAAATCCGGCTGTAGGTGGAATACCAGTTAGTGATAAAAGAAATATAGTCATCGCAACACCGAGTAACGGCGCGCGGTAGCCAAGCCCTTTATAAGCATTTATGTCTTCACTGCCCGTTTTGTTGGCGACAATCATTACAATGTAAAAAGCGCCGAGATTCATGAAGAGATAAACTACAAAATATATCAGTATGGCGGCTATTCCTTCATTGCTTAACACCACTATGCCCATCAGCATGTAACCGGCATGTGCGATACTGGAATATGCGAGCAGCCGCTTGAGATTATTCTGCCAGACAGCAACTAAATTCCCAATAGTCATCGTAAGCACCGAAAGAACAGCAAGAATCAGGTTCCAGTCAAATCCGCGGAATGTTGCCCAAGAACCAAAAGCGAGATTTCCGACTGCCGGATTCATGAACGCGACTTTGAAGAAACGGATCATCATTGCGAAGCCTGCGGCTTTAGATGCAACCGACAGAAATGCCGTTATTGTTATCGGGGCACCCTCATACACATCGGGAGTCCAGAAGTGAAATGGCACTGCCGATATTTTATAGCCGAATCCTACTACAATTAAAATTCCCGCTATCATTAAAGTCACTGCATTTACTTCAGTCAACATCAACGCATTATTAATACCGTAAATATCGACGGCGCCGGTTAATCCGTACAAGATCGAAATACCATAAAGCATCATACCTGATGAAACTGCGCCGTAGATGATATATTTCAACGATGCCTCGCTTGAATCATCCGCTTCCTTCGTGTAGCCGGCAAGAATGTAAGAACTGATGCTCGACAACTCCAACGAAAGATACATCATCAACAAATTTGTCGATCCGACCATCAGGAACAAACCAAGCGTCAGAGCAATTAAAAGCGCGTAATATTCTGCAACACTGCGTTTACCCCGCGTAAGCTCGGCGAATTGCATAGAAAATATTACAACAATGATAGCGCTGACAAGAATCACAAATTTAAAATAAATCGAGAATGAATCGACCGCAAGCATGTTCGAGAAAATCGAATTCGCACCCGTTGATATTTGCTGCACGACAAAATAAGCGGTGATAAACAAACCTAGAGGGGCGATCAATGCGGTACCATTACTTCTTTTTCGCGAGATTAGATCTGTGAGAATCAACAGACAGAAAGTAACGGCAAGAGTTGTTTCCGGATATAAAAGTTTAACGCTATTTAGTATTTGTTCGAGCATCATTCAAGGCAAATTGTAAATTAAAGAAAATTAGTGTCAAGGTAAAGTCATACCGCCATTTTGATTGACAACATTAACGAGAGTATTAACCGCCGAAGTCATCAAATCAATTGCAGGCGACGGATAAATCCCGAGGAATATAACAATTATAGCCAGCGGTACTAATGTAAATAACTCACGTCCATTGATATCGGGCAGCGATTTCCATTTATCGGGTAACGTACCGAGGAATACACGCTGTAAAGTCCAGAGCATATAAGCGGCAGTAAGCACAATGCCCAGTGTCGACGCTATCGTAATAGCTTTAAAAGATTGAAACGCCCCAAGGAACGAGAATGCTTCGCTAATAAAACCGCTTAAACCCGGTAAACCAAGAGCAGCGAAGAATGCAATTACCATAACACCGGAATATTTCGGCATCTGGTTCATCAAACCGCCGAAGTCGTTCAATCCGCGAGTATGAGCACGATCATAAATAACACCGACAATCAAGAAGAGCATAGCGGTGATCGTACCATGATTGAACATTTGGAAAACGGCGCCGGTAAGACCTTGAGTATTGAGCGCAGCCATCCCGAGAACAACAACACCCATGTGACTTATGCTGGAATATGCGATGAGCTTCTTGAAATCTGTCTGTGCCATTGCTACAAGCGCGCCATAAACAATATTAATAAATCCGAGTATCGCAAGCGGAATCTGATAGTATAAAGTCGCATCGGGAAACATTGGAAAACTGACCCTCAGTAACCCGTAAGTTCCCATCTTCAATAAAACACCCGCAAGAATTACGCTGATTGCCGTCGGGGCTTCAACGTGAGCATCGGGCAACCACGTATGGAACGGGAAGATTGGAACTTTGATCGCAAATCCGATAAACAATCCTATGAATGCCAGATAACGCCACGACGTATTAAGCCCGCTGAGAATCGAACCGGGATCGAAGTTATTCGGATTCATCATCGCGAGCATATTAAACGTGTGAAATTTTTCTCCGGTTGCCGGATCTATGACCGAAACACTAAAATATAGAGCCAACATTGCCAGAAGAATTAAAACGCTTCCGAATAATGTATAGAGGAAGAATTTAATAGCCGCATATTCACGCCGGGGTCCACCCCAGACACCGATAAGAAAGTACATCGGCAGAAGCATGATTTCCCAAAAAACATAGAATAAGAAAAAGTCGAGCGAAACAAACACACCCATCATTCCGGTGTCGAGAAGCAAAAGAAGAGCAAAATATCCCTTAATCGATTTTACTATTCCCCACGATGCAAACACTGCAATAAACGATATTATCGCCGTCAAGATAACCATCAACACACTCAATCCGTCGATTCCCATGAAATAATCTATGTGAATCCTGCCAAACCACGCAACCGATTTGATATCGATCCATGTTGCTTTTTCAACGAATTGAAATCCTTCCTGTGTATTAATGCCCGACATCCCACGGTTGAAATTAATGTAAATAATTCCGGCGAGGATTACCTGCAATGCCGTGAAGAAAGCCGCCGACCAGCGGATAGCACTCTTATTCTCTTTCGGTAGGAGAAGCACAAGAACCATTCCTATAATTGGGAGGAATGTTGCCCAAGATAAAATTCCAAATCCAAGAAAACTCATGTCAAATTAATCCTAAAGTTTTTTAAATATCGTTTCTTATTTTTAATAAGATCCATTTTATTTAAGTGATCAAACTCGTTAAAGTTCATTAATTCTGCAATTTTATTCGTATTTATTTTCCCATTCACCATCGAGTCTCATTACAAGAGTTGCAAATATTTTCATTGAAAGTCGTTCCGTTATTTGCAATCCCTCCTCTCCTACATTTACATCTTCCATTAATTCTTCAATTTGCCGGAGAGATTTTCTAATTATCTCAGATTTCCGCTCCAATTCACTAATTGGACTACTTATTAATAATGCTGTTAGTATAAAACCCAACTCCCTTCCAGATGGATCTTGCACTAATTTTAGAATCTTACTCAGATATTCAACTTCAACTTCCAAGTGTTCAAATTGCAAAGCTTCGCTCAATAATTGATCCAAATCTATAGGAATAGGCCTAAATTCATCACTATTTTTTTCATCCGCCATTTAGAAATCCGTTAAGACTATATTAAATAAAACTTATCTGAAAACATAGAACAATACCATTACACCGAGAATCACAAAAATAATATATGATTGAACACGACCGGTTTGAGTTTTTCTTAAGAGTATCCCAAAAAATCCAGAAAAATATGCCATGCCATTTACAAGCCCATCTACAACACGCTGATCGAAACCACCGGCACCAGCCCAGAAAAAGAAGAAAGTTAGACCAGCAGTCAACAATCCCATAACAATTGCACTGATGAGCGCATGCTGACCGTAGAACCACTGCCCGACAAAAATTGCAGCAACTACCGAAACAATCCCTCCGATAATTAACAATGCCGTTGCGCTTGCCTTCTGTTCTTTTGAATGATCGGTATATCCAAATACAATACCCTTAGTCCAGCCCGCAGTACCGTTTACAATACCGTCGATTATATTATTATCAAACCAACGCAGGATGCGTGTAACTGCAAGTGTACCGCCTACTATAACAGCGCTATACAGTTCGTCAAAATACCATTTATTCAATAAGAACTTGTACAGACCACTATATTTTTCTGCCAACGTATCGGCATTGATTTTCTTCCACTTATAGGTTACGAAAGCCAGAAGAATACCAATACCAGCGACTATAAGCGATAGTGCCATAGCCGGAATGTGTGAATGGTGAAGAGCTTCTTCAAATTTTTCGATTTCGGTCGCGCGAACCGTTTCGGGCACTACCGATATTGGTCTCTCGATTGCGTGATAAAACCAACCCGATGAAGCGCCAAAAGGATTGAACGAGAAGAACACAAAGAAACTGAGAACCGCAAAGATTATGAGCGGTATAGTCATGGTCTTTGGTGATTCATGAATATGTTCTATACGATTGGCATCGACAGGATCGCCGAGAAACGTGATGATAACAAGCCGGAACATGTAAAACGCTGTTAAGCCGGCAACTAAAAATCCGACGATCGGAATTAAATAATGCCCGGTTAACCCGCCGAATGCTAGCGTTCCGGCAAGGACTTCATCTTTACTTAAAAAACCAGAAGTGAACGGAACCCCGCTGATCGCGAGCGTATACATCAGGAACGCAAAGAATGTAATAGGCATTTTTTTACCAAGTCCGCCCATATTTCGAATATCTTGTGCGTCGGTATGATGATCGCCCTGATGGTGCAAGGCTTTGTGCATAGCGTAAATAACAGATCCTGAACCGAGGAATAAACCCGCTTTAAACATTGCGTGTGTCGTCAGATGGAAAAACCCCGCAGTGTACGCGCCCACACCGAGTCCCATTACCATATAACCGAGCTGTGAGATGGTCGAGTATGCGAGCACTTTCTTGATATCGTTTTGAGCGATGGCAATAGTTGCAGAGATGAAAGCGGTAATAGCTCCTACGTATGCAATCACAATCAGCGCGCTGGCGGTCATCATCGGGAATGTCCGTGCGACAAGATACACGCCGGCGGCAACCATTGTTGCGGCATGAATCAAGGCACTAACAGGCGTAGGACCTTCCATTGCATCCGGCAACCATACATGAAGCGGAAACTGAGCAGACTTACCTATAGCTCCACAGAAGATTAGAATCCCTGCCGCCGTCAGCCATGATTCACTTCCCATCGGGATGTGACCGGATTGAATAGCAGAAAAAATTTCGTTAAATCCGAATGTTCTGAATGTATAGTAGAGTATTAGAATACCCGTAAACATTCCAATATCCCCGATACGATTCACAACAAATGCTTTTATTGCGGCATCCGAAGCTGACTTCTTCTCATACCAATGACCGATGAGAAGATAGGAGCTGATGCCAACAAGTTCCCATCCAACATACATCGTAAAGAAATTATTTGTCAGAACAATCACGAGCATGGAGAAAGTGAACAGACCGAGGTATGCGAAATATCTTGTGTATCTCACATCGCCTTTCATGTATCCAATAGAGAACAGATGAACAAGCGCGCTAACGATGCAAACGACCACCATCATAATCGCGGAGAGATTATCGATGACCAACCCGAGATACATTTGAAGGAATCCAAGAAGCGGGACATTTCCAAAATCCACCCACTTAAAGCTAAGAGATATCGGCTCGTCAAATACCGTTAACTTTTGATACATGATGAAGAACGAGATAGCCAGACAAATGAATAGAACTGATGTCCCCAGCCAATCTCCCTGCCGGGATAATCTTTTCCCGAGAAAGATAAGCGTAACAAAACTAATAAGCGGTAATAGTAAAACGATCAGAGAAAATTTAACAAGAAGTTCCGGCGACAAATCCTACTCCTTTAACTTGTTGATTTCATCAACGTTAACTGTTTTAAAACGCTGATAGATATTTAAAACGATTGCCAGGGCGACGGCAGCTTCGGCAGCGGCAAGGATAATCACGAACACGGCTATTGCCTGTCCGTCAAGCCGCATCCCGCCGTAACGAGAGAAGGCAATGAAATTGATGTTAGCCGCATTCAGTATCAGTTCGATTCCCATCAGCACCATAATGGCATTTTTACGTGTAACG
Organism: Bacteroidota bacterium; assembly: GCA_020056225.1. GTDB lineage: Bacteria > Bacteroidota > Ignavibacteria > UBA10030 > SZUA-254 > JAGVIE01. Next base: position 33,652 of record JAGVIE010000061.1, on the reverse strand, counting down.
ACACCATAGAGACCGAGCGAAAAAAGAACCGCGCTGAGGATGAGATAATGTGTTAAGGTTACTTGCATAATATTTTATTTAACAATAATCTAAGTTTTAAAAAATAGTCTTACCGCGGCGTGCGATCATAGCCGCACCGATCAATGCCACAAGAAGAATGAGCGACGCCACTTCAAACGGAAGCAGGTACGTTGTCAAAAACATTTCACCTAATCTATGCGTGGTGGTCGAAACATCCGGAACGGATTGAACGATCTTCCAATCAGTGGCATAGAAAACACCGCATATCGAACCGGCAGTCATTGCAGCCAGTAACGATGCAGGCAGAGTTTGAAGCGTACCTGTTTTAATATCAACGCTTACTACTTTGTTCGTTAGCATCACTCCGAAAAGAAGCAGTACAAGGATACCGCCGACGTATATCAATAATTGCGCTACTGCTATGAAGTCGGCATTGAGCAGAACATAAATTCCCGCGACACCGAAGAAAGTAAAAAGGAGCGAGAATGCCGCGTAAATAATGTTCCGCGAAAACACGACTATACCCGCAGAAGCGAGCGTTATGAAGGCAAAGAAATAAAAAATAATATCAAATAGATTCATAGTTATATTACGATGGTTTTTCTACTGATGGATCCGCCGGCTTGGACGGTTGAACAGCCGGCACAGGCGTACTTGCGACTTTGGCTTGTGCTGCTGCCGCGGCTTTTTTAGCCGCCTGTTCTTTTTCATATTCCGCCGCTTTTGCTTTCGCAATTTCGATTTCACCCGGCGTCATAGTCACAAAATTATAGATCAGATTATTACGATCGAACTCCGAGAACTCGTAGACTTCGGTCATCTTGATACATTCGGTCGGACATGGATAGACACACAGTCCGCAGTAACAACATTTTGCAATATCGATATCGAACTTAGTAACCCAAAGTTTTTTCTTCTGGCCCGAGGATGTTGTTCCTAAATTGTCCGTCGGGAGTGACTTAACTGTTTCGATCTCGATGCAATTAACCGGACATGCCATCTCACATTGCAAACAGCCGATGCAATCGTCCATATTCACATAGAGACGATTACGCGCGCGTTCCGGAAGTTTTACTTTGACGTCAGGATACTGAATAGTCACAGCAGGGACAAATAAATGTCCCATCGTAATTTTCATTCCGATCAGTATCGTCCAAATAGATTGAAATATATCTTTAAAATATTTCCTCATAATCACTTGTCCATTATCAGAGCATCATCCAGAGACCAACGCAAACTATACAGGCGAACGCCCACGGGGTTAAGACTTTCCATGAAACATACATCAGTTGATCAACACGCAATCGCGGGAGTGTCCATCGCAGCCACATCTGTATAAAAACAAAGAACATTCCTTTTGAAAGGAACCAGAACACTCCCCAAACGGGACCGCTCATAAATTCACCGAATGGGCTGTTCCATCCTCCCAAAAATACCGTTGCGGCAATTGCCGATACGGCAAACATATTTACGAATTCAGAAAGCATGAACATGGCGAACTTCATCCCGCTATACTCGGTTATGTAACCCGCTACAATTTCCGATTCGGCTTCAGGTATATCGAACGGTGTACGGTTCGTTTCAGCAAGAGAAGCGACAAAATAAATTATAAATGCAATAAAAATAAACGGAAATTTTTGAAAAACAAACCAATTCCAGAACCAACCGGTCTGCATTTTATTGATCTCTTGCAAATTTAATGTCCCGGCGATCATTACAACAGCAAGAAGCGCCAGTATAGTGGGAATCTCATAGCTAACTATTTGGGCAACCGAACGCATAGCGCCCAATAACGACCATTTGTTGTTCGAAGACCATCCCGACATCAGAATTGCAACAGCTGTTATTGAAGATACGGCAACGATATAGAAAAGTCCGATGTTGAGGTCACTGCCGATATAATCACTGCTGAACGGTATCGTTGCATAGACTGCATACGCACCTATGAACATCAGGTAAGGAGCGAGCGTATGAAGTTTTTTATCAGCGGCGGCGGGAACAATATCTTCTTTCTGTAAAAGCTTCATCATATCGGCGATGGTTTGCGCCCATCCATGCCACCCGCCAGTGCGCATAGGTCCAAGGCGATCCTGCATGTGAGCGGAAACTTTTCTCTCCAACCATATTACTCCAAGCGCGTATGGTAAAATCCATAACAATGGGACGATTGCCATAGCTGTGTAGACAAAGAAATCATTATCTAAAATATTTCTGAGTAATTGTTCCATTAAATTACCTGTCTACCTCTCCCAGAACAATATCCAAACTGCCTGCAATGGCTATCATATCTGCTATCATTGATCCTCTGGAAATTTCAGGTAAAACACTGAGATGCACGAAACAAGGCGAGCGTCCCTTCACCCGGAAAGGCTTGCCGCTTCCATCACTAACAACATAGAAACCTAATTCACCACGCGCCGATTCGGTTCGCGCATATACATCTCCCGGATTAGGACGGATCCTCTTGGGAATTGCTGATGCAACATCGCCATCGGGAATTTGATTAAGCGCTTGCTCGACAATATTAATACTCTGCTCCATTTCCCGGATACGAACGATATAGCGATCCCAGCAATCGCCTACGGTTCCCATTTCGCCTTTGCCGATCTGGGGTTCCCATTCAAAACGGTTATATATAGAATACAGATCGTCGCGGCGCAAATCAAAATTAACACCTGAACCCCGAAGAACCGGGCCCGAAACTCCATAAGCTATCGCAACATCTGCAGGCAATACGCCGACGTTTGCAGTCCGCTTGATAAAAATCTCGTTGAAGCTGAGTAGATTGTTATACTCTTCAATTTTCGGACGAAAATATTTACAGAAATCTTTTGCTTTATCTATGAAACCGGGCGGAAGATCATGCGAAACACCACCTACCCACATGTAGTTATAGAGAAGCCGGGCGCCGCATGTCATTTCATAAAGATCGAGAATTCTTTCTCTGTCACGGAACATATACAAAAATGGCGTCCATGCGCCGATATCCAATCCGTATGTTCCCGCTGCGATAAGATGTGACGCAATCCTCTGCAACTCAGCCATAATTACACGAATATATTCAACGCGCTCAGGAACTTTTATGCCGAGAAGTTTTTCAACTGCTATGACATATCCGAAATCCATGTTCATAGCCGCGCAATAATCCATACGATCAACATACGGCACGACTTGTTGATAATTCGTCATCGACTCGGCGTGTTTTTCAAAACACCTGTGAAGATACCCGATCTGCGGAACTACATCGACAACAATCTCACCGTCAATAACTAATTCAAGACGCAGCACGCCGTGCATGGAGGGATGCTGAGGTCCCATATTGAGCAGCATCTCTTCTGTGCGAACAGTTCTGCCTATGGATGATTTAATTGGAGGAGTTATAATTTCAGTCATTAGTAAATTTCAATTTAATAGGGAACTTTCATGCCCTGATAATATTCCGGTACCTTATAATCTTTTTGAAGGGGATGTCCATCCCAATCGTCGGGCATTAAAATCCTGCGCATATCCGGATGATCGAGAAATTTTACACCGATCAGATCATAAGCTTCCCGCTCATGCCAGTTTGCTGCGGGCCATACGGACGCAATCGATGGAACTTCAGCTTTATCTTTCGGGACATCGACTTTTAGATTGACTTTATGTTTTTTCTTCATCGAAAAAATATTATACACCACGCCAAGCGTGCCTTTTGTATAATCCATGCCGCTTAAACACATTAAAAAATCGAATTGAAAATCGGGATCGTCTCGGAGATAGAGAGCGATATCCTTTAGATTCGAGGGTGAAATTTTGATGTATGGGTCAACAACACCTTCGATCTTAATTTCTAGGATTGCGTCTGGAAATTTTTGTTTCAGCTTATCGGATATTTCTTGTGGTGTCATAAATATTATGCGGTTTTCTTGACTAAACTTTCCGAGCGTATTTTTTCCTGAAGTTTCATTATACCTTCCAGCAACGCTTCGGGGCGCGGCGGGCAGCCCGGAACATATACATCTACCGGAATAACCCGATCGACTCCTTTGAGGACATGGTATCCATGTTCCCAGTAAGGACCCCCGCAATTCGCACAGCTTCCCATCGATAACACGTAACGGGGTTCAGCCATCTGATCGTATAATTTTTTAATTCGAGTAGCCATCTTCAGCGTGACAGTACCGGCAACGATCATTACATCAGTTTGACGGGGGGATGCGCGAAAAAAAATACCGAACCTGTCGAGATCGTAATGCGACGCACCAGTTGCCATCATCTCAATCGCGCAGCATGCAAGTCCGAATTGCATGGGCCACATCGATGAAAGACGTGCCCAGTTCAAAAGATTGTCCATCGAGGTTATGATGACGTTGCTATTATTAAATTGTTTGTCTAAGAGTCCCATTGTTAATTTTATAAATCTCTATTTTAAGTTTGGGGGAATACTTGTGTTGAAAAATATTATTCTTTCACCAATTTGGGAATTTGCGGTACAGGTTTATCCCACTCTAAATCACCTTTTACCCAAACGTAGGCATAGCCGACCAGAAGAATCGCAATGAAGATCATCATTTCCACAAAAGCATACATGCCAAGCTTTTGGAAAACGACTGCCCAAGGGAAAAGAAAAACAACTTCAACATCGAAGATCAAGAAGATGAGAGCAACAACATAAAAGCGTATATTGAATTTAACGATCGCATTTCCGACCGGTGACTCTCCGCACTCGTAGGTTGATAGCTTTTCCGGGTACCAGCGATGCGGACGGATTAACCAGGCTACTGCCAAGCCGCCAGCCACGAAAACTACTCCGATCAGTAAAAAGATGAAAATCCGACCAAATTCTGTAAGCATGAAATATTTATTTTACTAATTTAATATCGAATGGTGTAATAATTTGAACTAAATTTAGAAAATTTTTGCGTTAAAGTCAAAACAAGTTTTCACGAAAAATTTTTCTTGACTTTTGTGTTTTTGTATTGTATAATACAAGCGAGCATCCGGTAGGATCCACGGTTTCTGACTTCGCCTCCCAAGTTGGAATGCCCACCTGCCGATGCTCTTTTTTTTCTTTCAATATCCATATCACTCGTCAAACCAATACATACCTTATCGCCTTCGTACACAAATTGAACCGTTTAATTTGCCTTTTGATCTAAACATGTTTTCAGCAATTCAATCTAAGCCGTGTGAAATTTGATGACCGATTTTTATCTCGTGTTTATTAAGGCAATCAAAAAAAGGAATGAATGTTTTTGATTCTACTCAGAGATAAGTAGCATGTGGATTTGAATCATATCCACATACAAGAATTCGCTATTGCTGCCACTTCATTTCAGAGGTATGGCTAAGAGCATTGCTCCATCGCGCTAATACGAAAAGCAAATCGGAAAGCCGGTTGAGATAGACGATTGGATTTTCACCGATAGATTCTTCATTTGAAAGATGAACCGCCAATCGTTCCGCGCGTCTGCATATCGTCCTCGCAAGGTGAAGCATTGCCGCAGTACGATTTCCTCCCGGCAAGATAAACTGTCTCAGTGGTTCAAGTTGTGGCTCTAACTTATCAATATGTTGTTCAAGACGGGAGACAGCAGTGGAATGAATCTGTTTTGTTTCTATTTTACTGATGTCAGTAGGGGTGGCAATATCAGCGCCAAGCGTAAATAGATCGTTCTGGATTTCTTCGAGGATAGCATCTATTTCCTTTACGGTATTGATCGATCGGCACACCCCGATCGCGCTGTTCAATTCATCGATGGTTCCATATGTTTCGATACGAAGATTATATTTCCGTACACGTTTCCCTCCGAATAACGATGTATCCCCCTTGTCGCCGGTTTTGGTATAAATCTTCAAATTGATGTAAGAAAAATTAGTCCGCTATTTTTTAGAGATATAATTCGGAAACTCATTATAAAAATGAGCGACCGTTCTGATGCCGCCGAAAAAATTATCAAGGAAGATGAACTCGTTAGGTGCGTGCGCATTTTCATCGGGTAATCCGAATCCGAGAAGAACGGTATCGGCTCCTAATAATTGCTTGAATTGTACGACGATCGGGATCGAACCGCCTTCCCGCTGATAAAGCGGCTTTTTGCCGAAGCCTTTTTCAAGAGCTGCAACTGCCGCCCGCACTCCGGGACTATCGATGGGAGTTATAGCGGGATGACCACCATGCAAATTCTTCACTGTGATGTGGACAGATTTAGGAGTTATTTTCCTGATATGTTTTTCAAAAAGTTTCGCAATCTTATCCGGATCTTGATCAGGTACTAAGCGCATAGATATTTTAGCTGATGCTTTTGAGGGAAGAACGGTCTTTGCACCTTCACCAGTAAATCCGCCCCAGATGCCGTTGCATTCCAGAGTAGGTCGTGCCCAGAGACGTTCAAGAGTAGTAAACCCTTTCTCACCGTATAGAACTTTCACATTCAAGTCTTTTGCAAATTTTTTATCACTCCATGGTAGTTTCTTGAAAGCGTTTCGTTCTTCTTTAGTCAGTTTTCGGACATCATTATAAAATCCGGGTATCGTTATACGTCCGTTTTTATCATGAAGTTGTGCGACAATCTCAGTTAATGCCTGAATAGGATTATGTACTGAACCGCCATAGGAACCCGAATGTAAATCCTTGCCGGGACCTACCAAGTCGATCTGCATATAACTTAAACCCCTTAAGCTGTAACAAACAGAAGGAATGCCCTTCGCGAACATAGACGTATCTGAAATCAAAACCAAATTAGTTTTAAGCAATTCTTTATGAGTTTTTATAAACGGCTCAAGATGGTCGCTTCCAATTTCCTCTTCACCCTCGATTATAAATTTGATGTTAATCGGCAGCTTGCCGGCGTTTTTCAGGTAGGCTTCAATTGCTTTCAGATGAATAAAAACTTGTCCTTTATCATCGGAAGCTCCTCTTGCATAGAGATTCCCATCGCGGATGGTTGCCTCGAAAGGTGGTGACGTCCACAATTCGATAGGCTCCGGTGGTTGAACATCGTAGTGCCCGTAGATTAAAACTGTCGGTTTCCCTGGTGCGTGAAGCCAATCTCCATATACAATCGGGTGACCCTCTGTCGGAAAAATTTGGATGTGATCCAAACCGATATTTTTCAGATGATCACTCAGCCAGTGTGCGCATTTTTCCATATCGGATTTATTCTGTGGATTTGTACTGACGCTGGGAATCGACAGGAAAGTTTTTAACTCATCGAGGTAACGCGTTTGATTATCTTCGATAAAATGTAGAATTGAGTTCATGTGACACTAAAAAAAAATTCTTGAGAAAGTAAAGAATTGCGAAATCAATATAATAAAGACATAGCGGACTTGCAAGTTGATGAGTGATCATTTGAATATATTGAATACAGAGCTCTTAATCTGATTTTTTGAAAATCGGGAAAGATTTGATTATCTTATTCATATTCAATTTGATAATTACAAAATGCGCTTATATCTGCAAATTTTTGAAATTCTGCTGCCCTTTTTCTATTTCAGTACAATTTGGGTATATGCGAAAATTTTTTTTCGCAGTAATAAGCTCGCAGAACGTCTCGCACCTTATTTTTTGTATGCCACGCTTCTTTCTCACGCTTGTTACATCATCATTAGGACGCTCGAATACAGCCATCCACCTATCACGACAATCTTTGAAATTCTCTCTTTAATCGCATTTGCGGTTATTTTCTCCTATTCTTATATAGAGATCCGCACGAGGAGTAAAATGACCGGCTATTTTATTTTAATGCTTCCATTTTTTTTCCAAACCATATCATCGATTTTTATAAAGGAATTAACTGTCATTCCTCCGATACTGAGAAGTTACTTGCTTGGTTTTCATGTAACCAGCGCTCTTCTTGGATATGCGGCTATTACAATATCGGGGGTATACGGTTTCTTATATCTTATGCTTTATCATGATATTAAGTCGAGTCATTTCAGCGTTATCTACAAACGCCTGCCTAATCTGGAGATATTGGAAGGAATGAGTTTCACTGCAACTGTTTTGGGATTTATTCTTTTAACTATCGCCATCATTGTTGGACTTATCTGGATGCCGCAAGCAGTAGAAAAATTTTCGTATGCCGATCCGAAACTTATCGGCACAATAGCTATCTGGATTGTTTATGCAATAGGCCTTGCGGCAAAAAAAATAATCGGCTGGCAGGGCAGGCGCATCATGGTGCTGTCTCTGATTGGTTTCGCGGTTACAATGTTCTCCATGACTATCATAAATATGTTCTTCAGCGGTTTCCATAAATTTTATTAGTACATCAAGTTAGATTTGATAATTACGAAGCAACACAGGTGACATATAATTTGTGGTTTTTAAATCATAAATCCACATCGTTCTTATGAATATATTTTGTCTCGGTATAAATCATCGTTCAGCCCCTATCGACGTTAGGGAGAAATTATGGTTCTCGGCAAACGAGATTCCTACAATTCTATCTTTTTATAAAGAAAAATATTTCAAGGAAACGGTTTTAGTCTCAACTTGCAACCGTACGGAATTATATTACGTGCAGCATAACACGGAGCTTTCTGGTGAGCCATTATGGAAAATATTGGCGCAACAAAAAGGGGCGGAACTTTTCTTCCAGGAGAATCATTTTTACTCTATTTCTTCGTTAAATGTCGTTAAGCATATCTTCGGTGTCGCTTCCGGCATAGATTCAATGGTGTTGGGAGATGTACAAATTCTTAACCAGATGAAAGAAGCTTTCGCTCTCGCAGTTGAAAACCAGACTGCCGGATTTTTACTCAATCGACTCTTCACTGCGGCATTTCACGTCGGGAAACGCGCCCGCGCTGAAACTGAGATCGCCGAAGGCGCTGTATCTGTCAGTTATGCCGCCGCTGAACTTGCATCGAAGATTTTCGAAGACCTCTCCAATCACACTGCTTTACTCATTGGCGCCGGAGAAACAGGTGAGCTTACGGCAAAACACCTTGCCGGAAGAAATCTTGGAAACCTTATAATCACAAACCGAACCAGGAAACGAGCCGAAGATCTTGCCGGCAAACTTGGCGGGCGTGTTGCTGATTTTGAAAATTTACAGGCAGAGCTTTCTCATGTCGACATTGTGATCAGTTCTGTCGAAGCGCCATCCTACATTCTTTCTGCCGGAGATATACGGCAAGCAATGAAGGCTCGCGGAAATAAACCATTATTTGTCATAGATATCGGATTACCCCGCAACATCGATCCGGAATCAAATACTATTGACAATGTGTTTCTCCACGACATGGATGCTCTAAACCAAATCATCAGCATAAATCTTGCTCACAGAAACGCTGAAGTTCCGAAAATCCAGCAAATCATTCTGGATGAATTAACGCGGTTTAAAAATTGGCACGACTCGCTCGAAGTAATTCCTACAATCCAGCAACTTCGAGATCGATTTGAATCTATCCGTAGTTCAGAAGTTGAAAAACACCGCCATCATTTTGCGGCAGATAAGTACGAAGAACTTGAAATTCTGACAAAGCGCATTGTAAATAAAATCCTGCATACACCGATGGCAAATCTGAAAAACGGAACTCCCGAACACAGCGAAACTGAAACCCGCAATAAGATCCACACACTAAGGCATCTTTTTGGTTTAGAAAAAAAGGATTAATAATGACCGCTGCATTGAATAAAGTTATTATCGGTACTCGAGGAAGTCAGCTCGCGCTTTGGCAAGCAGAGTGGGTGAAGAAAGAACTCACGCGGTTTCATCCCAAGTGCCACATTGAAATCGAGATCATCAATACTACCGGGGATAAAATTCTAGATTCGCCATTATCGAAAATCGGCGACAAGGGATTGTTCACAAAGGAAATTGAGCTGGCTTTATTGGATCATCACATTGACCTGGCCGTTCATAGCTTAAAAGATGTTCCGACAAACCTTCCGAAAGGATTGACGCTCGCCGCTATTACAAAACGCGAAGATGTCCGCGATGTTTTTATTTCCCATCCGCAGAAAAATTACAAAAAATTTTCAGATGTTCCCGTGAAGGCAAAAATTGCCACCGGCAGTCTAAGACGAAAGTGTCAGGCGTTGAGCTGGCGGCAAGATCTGGAGATTATCGATCTTCGTGGTAACCTGAATACAAGGTTTGCCAAACTCGACTCATCTGAGTGGGATGGAATGATACTCGCTTATGCGGGTGTAACCCGGCTCGGTTTTCAAAATCGAATAACAGAAATCCTGCCGTTTGATATTATGCTTCCCGCTATCGGGCAGGGAGCCTTAGGAATCGAGATAAGAGAAGAAGATGAAAAATTAAAAGATTTTCTTCAGCCATTAGCCAGCGAGGCAACAACCTGCGCGACTTCAGGCGAGCGGGCATTTCTTCATGCTCTGGAAGGCGGCTGCCAGATTCCGATTGGAGCGTTTGCACGAATCGAAGAAAACGTGTTTATCATGGACGCGTTAATCGGCAGTCTGGATGGAAAAAAGATTATACGCGGCTCAATTAAAGGCAATCCCGATGAAGCAGAAAATTTAGGCATACAGCTCGCCAAAACATTGGCGGAAAGCGGAGGCAAAGAAATTCTCGATCAAATCCGCAATATTAATTACTCAAAATGATTCCTTTTTGATTTATAAAAATGAGCCTTTCAGGCAAGACAATTTTAATAACGCGCGCCGCTCATCAGACAGATATTTTTGTGAGATTGATAAAAGAACAAAACGGAATTCCAATAATTTTCCCAACTATCGAAATTACAAAACCGGGCTCGTGGGACAAGCTGGATCAATCATTAAAAAACTTGTATATGTTTGATGGAATTGCCTTCACGAGCGTAAACGGAGTTGAATATTTCTTTCAACGGTTTGTAGAGCAGAATATTTCTGCGCAATTATTAAAAGGAAAAGCTCTGCTGGCAGTCGGTGAAAAAACAAAACGAGCTTTGGATGATTACGGATTAACTGTTACATTGATGCCGGAAAAGTTCACTGCACAAGATTTAGCTTCGATGTTACAGCAGGAAGATTTGACGGGAAAATATTTTCTGTTCCCAAAAGGAAATCTGGCAAAAGACACGCTGCCCGAAGCTTTAAAATCGCTGGGCGCTTCAGTAGATGAAGTCATCGTTTACGAAACCAGGATTCCTACTCCCGCGAATATCAAAGAAGTTAAAACATTGTTAAGCAATGGTAAGATTGACGTTATTACCTTTACCAGTCCATCAACGGTGAAAAATTTTTTTTACCTTATCAAAACAAAACAATTTCCGAAAGGGACGATGATCGCCGCAATAGGACCCTCGACTGCAAACGCCATTGAAGAGTGCGGATTAGATGTCGATATTCAGCCGACTCAATCCACTATCGAAGGACTTGTGGAAGCGATCCAAAATCATTATCAATCAGAAATCTAAAATCTAAATTTACATTATGACAAACGATACATTTTTAAAAGCATGTCTTCGCCAACCAACTCCATACACCCCAGTCTGGCTGATGCGTCAGGCAGGACGATACTTACCAGAGTATCGTGCTGTCAGAGCCAAAGCAGATTTTCTAACGCTCTGTAAAACTCCCGCGCTTGCGGCTGAAGTAACAATACAGCCGGTAGATATAATTGACGTTGATGCGGCGATTATTTTTTCAGACATTCTCGTTATTCCCGAGGCAATGGGGATGGAATTGATAGTCGAGGAAGGCAAAGGAGGACCACGCTTCCCGTCGCCATTGCGTTCATCTGGCGATATTACAAAACTTTTTATTCCCGATCCAACCGACAAACTCAAGTTCGTCATGGATGCTCTGAGTTTAACACGCCGACAATTGAATGGAAGAGTTCCGTTAATTGGATTTTCAGGTTCTCCGTGGACGCTCGCTTCGTACATGGTTGAGGGACATGGTTCAAAAAATTTCCGATACATCAAAGAACTGATTTACAATGAACCGAAGCTTGCCCACATTCTACTTGACAAACTTGCCAAAGCAGTATCCTTATATCTCAGTGCACAAATCGAAGCGGGTGCGCAAGCGATACAAATATTCGATACATGGGGTGGGATTTTGACACAGGATGCATTTGAGGAATTTTCATTACGATACATCAAGCAAGTCATCGCTGAAACCAAAACCAATGGGGCACCGATTATTGTCTTTTGTAAAGATTGTGGGCATTCAATTGAAAAGATTGCTTCAACCGGCTGTCAAGTGATTGGATTAGATTGGACGATTGATATCGGTGATGCAAAGAAAATTGTTGGTGACCGCGTTGCTCTACAAGGGAACATGGATCCGACAATCCTGTATTCAAAACCGGAAATAATCCGGCAGGAAGTAAAATCTATTCTTGAAAAGTTCGGAAAAGGCTCGGGGCATATTTTCAATCTCGGTCACGGTATTCTGCCGGATATTCCAGTTGAACATGCGAGGGAATTTGTTCGGGCTGTAAAAGAAGAAAGCTCACGATATCATCTGTAAGGTTAAAAAGTGCCAGATAAAATTGCAGTAGTGCTATTTCAGCTTGGCGGACCGGATTCGCTCGATGCCGTTAAACCATTTCTTTACAATCTCTTCTGCGATCCTGATATCATCGATTTCCCCGGAGCATTCCTTGCACGAAAGCCGCTCGCCCGATTTATATCATCCAGACGTTCAGAAAAAGTTATTGAGAAATACCAGATCATCGGCGGTAAATCTCCTATTCTTGAGCATACAAAAACTCAGGCGGCTTCTCTCGAACGCGAGTTGAATAAAACAATCTCTGCAAAAGTTTTTATCGCAATGCGATACTGGCATCCGCTTACGGAAGAAGTTGTTACCTCAATACAAAAAGAACAGTTTGAAAAGATCATTCTTCTTCCGCTCTATCCCCATTACTCGAAAGCAACCACCGGTTCGAGTTTGAACGAATGGAATCGACAATGTGCGCTCAAAAAAAATTTCCCATCATCCGCTAAAACGATTTCATCGTTTCATAACCATCCGCTTTACATCGAAGCGATTGTTGAGAATATTCAGAAAGCGTTAATGAAGTTTTCTCATATAAGTCAAGAGGAGGTTGATCTGATAGTTAGCGCGCACGGAACCCCGGCGAGTCTTGTTAAAAAGGGTGATCCGTATAAAGAACAAATCGAAGAAACAGTCCGATTAGTTATGGAAAGAGGTCAGTGGAATTCTACTCATACTCTCTGTTATCAGAGCAAAGTCGGTCCGGTGAAATGGCTGGAGCCGTCACTGCGTGAAACGATTCAGAATCTTGCGGCAAACGGAAGAAAACATTTTTTAATTATTCCGATATCGTTCGTTACCGAGCATCTTGAAACCCTGAACGAGATTAATATTGAGATTCGTCGAGAAGCTGAACAGCTTGGCGTAGAACAGTTTGAATTAATGCCTGCTCTAAATGATTCTCCAAAGTTCATCCAATGTTTAACCGAATTGGTTATGGAAAAAGTATAATGACAGATTACGAATTACCGATTAAATTACATAATAATGGAAACACACATATTTTTTTTATTTATGAATTTTGATTTTTTAATTAAATACCATGGAAAATAATTCCCAATCCCAAATCCGTAATACTAAATCCGTTGTCATTATTGGCGCAGGCATCTCCGGGCTGTGCGTTGCTTATTGGCTGAAGAAAAAAGGATTCGATGTTACAGTTTTGGAAAAAGATGAAGAGCCGGGTGGAACAATGAAAACCTTGCATGACCACGGCTGGCTCATCGAGAGTGGTCCCAATAGTGCTCTTGAAACTACACCGCTTCTCAAACAGCTCTTCGGTGAATTGGGAATTCTTGACCAGAGTATTTATGCGAGCGGTGAAGCTTCTAATAGATATATTGTGAGGGATGGGAAACTTAATTCACTGCCGATGAATATAGGTACATTCCTGACGACCAAACTTTGGACGGCAGGCGGTAAGTTACGGCTATTTAAAGAGCCATTTATCGGTAGGGCGATGAAAGAAGAAACTGTCGCTGAATTCGTTGAGAGGCGGCTTGGTAAGGAGTTTCTCGATTATGGAATAAATCCTTTTGTTGCAGGTGTTTATGCCGGTAATCCGGAAGAACTTTCTGTTCGAGCTGCATTTCCAAAATTGTATTCGCTCGAAGAAAAATACGGTGGGCTGGTCAAGGGAATGATTGGTTCTCGCAAGGAACGCAAGGAGCGAAAAGAAATTGCAAAAGACCGCGCAAAACTTTTTTCATTCCTCGATGGAATGCAAGTGTTCCCAGACAGTATTGCTGAACATTTAGGGAATTCCCTGAAACTTAACTGTTCTGTTGAACAAATTATTCCGAGGAAAGTTGGAAATCACCCGGTTTATTCAATCACATACACGCATAACGGTGAACGAGAATCAGTCGAATCAGAAACAGTAGTGCTGGCAGCACCTGCACGCTCGACTGCGAGCATAATCCGTCCTATCGATCCTGAAATGGCAAAGACATTAGAATCGATTTACTATCCACCCGTGGCTGAAGTTTTTCTCGGTTTCAAATCGGATCAAATCGAACGACCGTTGGATGGCTTTGGATTTCTCGTTCCCGAAGTTGAACATCGGAAAATATTAGGTACGATATGGTCATCGATACTTTTTCCAAAAAGATCTCCCGCTGATTGCATAGCACTTACCACATTCGTTGGCGGTGCCCGCCAACCCGAACTGACAACCAGGAACGATGAGCAAATAACAACTCTCGTTCTGGAAGAACTACGATCCCTTATGGGAATTGAAGGTCGCCCTGTATATTCAAAAATAATTCGATGGGATAAAGCTATCCCGCAATATAATCTAGGGTACCAGAAAATTCTCGACAAGATGGAAAGATTCGAGCAGAATTATCCCGGAACATTCATTTGCAGCAACTATCGCGGGGGTATCGCTGTGGGCGATTGCGTGATGAATGCGGAGATAACGGTAACAAAAATCGAAACAATGATTAATTCATCGCCATTGTGAATTATGTTTTATTGGAGAAAAATCAGTACATTGGATAAAATCTTCCGTACATATTCTCATTTAAATTATGATTGTATCCGGATACTTGCAAACTAATAATCTTTTCTTGTTTAAACACTATACCCACAAAATATACAGGCAGGGGATCTCTTGAGTGAAAATTTAATCTTAGTTTTATTCAATATTTTTATATTATTAATGCTGATTCTGGATTTAGGAATTATCCAGAAACGCGCACATTTTCCTTCCATGAAGGAAGCATTAAGCTGGACAGCGGTCTGGGTAAGTCTCGCATTACTCTTCGGAGTTTACATCTGGTACGATCTTGGCGGTCAAAAAGCTCTCGAATACTACACGGGTTATGTTGTTGAGGAAGCATTATCGGTTGATAATGTTTTTGTTTTTATTGTTATCTTTTCCTTTTTTGGGGTTCCCAAACATGCACAGCATAAGGTTTTATTCTGGGGAATATTAGGTGCTATCATCTTTCGGGCAATTTTTATTGTTGCAGGTGCGGCATTGATTTCTCAATTCCACTGGATACTTTATCTCTTGGGTGCGTTTCTGGTTTTCACTGCGATCAAGCTTGCTATCCAAAAAGAAACCGAAATTCATCCGGAACATAATCCGTTAATTCGCTTCGCGCGAAAGATTCTGCCGGTAACAAAGGATTATGAGGGGGAAAAATTCATCGTCAGGCACAACGGTAAGCGATACATGACCCCTCTTTTCCTCGTCCTCTTGATGATTGAAAGTACCGACATCGCATTTGCCACCGATTCCATCCCTGCAATATTCGCAATAACACGTGACACGTTCATCATTTACACATCTAACATCTTTGCGATACTTGGACTTCGATCATTATACTTTGTTGTTGCCGGTTTCATGAAACAATTCAAATATCTAAAATATGGTTTATCTGTTGTTCTTGGATTTATCGGCATTAAGATGCTTATTGAACCGTGGTATAAAGTACCGATCATCGCTTCGCTTGTAATGATATTCGGCATTATTACGCTATCGATAGTTGCTTCGATTCTCAATCAGAAGAAAGTTGAATCATCAAAAGAAAAATAAAACGGCACCCCGTGTTCATTCCATCCTCAAGGGAGAAACATGTTAATGTACACAAAGATTAACGGCTTTGGCATTGATTACATTGTTGAAGGTTCAAGCACCAATTTGCCCGTTGTGCTCATACATGGATTTCCTTTCAGTAAGAAAATGTGGAAACCACAGATCGAAGCATTGAAAACAGATTATTATGTCGTGGCTTATGACGTTCGCGGACACGGGCTAAGCGGTGTAGGAAATGGTCAATATACGATAGAGTATTGTGTCGACGATTTAGTCGGATTACTCGATCTTCTTAAAATATCACAAGCGGTTGTAGTCGGACTTTCAATGGGCGGCTACATCGCCCTAAGAACGGCAGAAAGAAATCCGGATCGTCTAAAAGGACTTGTTTTGTGCGATACACGAAGCGAAGCGGATACGAACGAGATAAAAATTAAAAGGGCACTGCAGGCAAAGAGTGTTAAAATATTTGGGGCTAAGAAATTCGCCAACACTTTTATCCCGACAGTTCTTTATGAGAACACAATTAAGAATAAACCCGAGATCGTAAAACTCCTCCGCGAAATTATAGACAGAGCGTCACCTATCGCAATTACCGGAATGCTTATCGCCCTCGCTGCCCGAACCGACACTTCATCGTGGCTTCGGAATATCAATGTGCCAACTTTGCTCATGGCAGGCAACTATGACGAGATTACTCCACCTGCAGTTTTATCTTCAATGAAGGAACAAATTCCGAAGGCAGAGATGCACATTATTCCTGACGCCGCACATCTATGCAATCTTGAAAATCCGGACGCCTTTAACAAACATCTTCTCACCTTCTTGAAAAAAATATAGCAGATTATTTGAAGCGATACTGAACTTGCCATCACATTAATATTTGTAGATCAGACGGGAGTTTGGTAAATTGAATCAAATCTCAGTTCGATTAATAAGGAAATTACTATGCCAGGCACTAAACAACAAAAGTCGGGACATTTAACTACGATGGAATCCAATAATTTTAAACGTCTTCGCCGTACGCGAATGACCGCTCAACTTCGTTCAATGGTGAGGGAAACAGAACTGTCGAAAAATGATTTCATTTATCCTCTTTTTGCAGTTACCGGAAAAAAAGTAAAGAAAGAGATCTCTTCCATGCCCGGCGTTTACCAGATGTCGATAGATGTACTCGTGAAAGAATGCGTTCAGGTAAAATCTCTCGGCATTCCGGCAGTGATACTGTTTGGAATTCCTGCGCATAAAGATGAAGTCGGCAGCGGAGCTTACGATCCGAAGGGAATAATACAACAGTCAGTCCGGGCAATCAAGAAAGAAGTTCCCGAACTTGTCGTGATAACCGATGTCTGCCTTTGTGAATATACTTCTCATGGTCACTGCGGTATAGTGAAAGGCGACCAGATCGTAAACGATAGATCAATTGAGCTGCTTGCAAAAGAAGCTCTCACGCATGCTCAAGCTGGTGCTGACATGATTGCCCCGTCCGATATGTTCGATGGACGCGTGAAAGCAATCCGCGCAATCCTCGATGCGAATGATTTTCTGAATATTCCAATCATGTCGTATGCCGCTAAGTATGCTTCGGGATTTTACGGACCGTTCCGCGAGGCGGCAGAGAGCACACCGAAATTCGGCGACCGCCGCTCGCACCAGATGGATCCGGCGAATTCTAATGAAGCCCTCAGAGAAGTTCAAACGGATATCGAGGAAGGCGCGGACATCGTCATGGTAAAACCCGCTCTCTCATACCTTGATGTAATTCGCCGGGTGAAAGATACATTCCATATGCCGACTGCGGCGTACAACGTAAGCGGCGAGTATTCTATGGTGAAAGCCGCAAGCAAACTCGGCTGGATAGATGAACAGCGTGTGATGATGGAAATACTCACAAGTATCAAACGCGCCGGCGCGGATTTGATTCTGACATATCATGCAAAAGAAGCGGCAAAACTGCTGTAATACCCTTTCGTGAAAAACATTCTCGTCACCGGCGGTACCGGCTTTATCGGCTCTAATCTTGTAAGAGAACTCATACGCCGGGGGTACAATGTTCGCTCGTTTCAGCGTGCATCATCTAACGATATTACACTCAGAGGCATTGAGGTTGAACATGTTATCGGCGATATCATTGATCGTGATTCACTTGCCAGTGCAATGCGCGGATGCGATACTGTTTTTCATACTGCGGCTCTTGTAACTTTCTGGAAGAGAAAAAGAAAAGAACAATTCGAAGTTAATGTCAGCGGCACAAAGAATATAGTCGATACTTGTTTGGAGACTGGCATAGAAAAACTCGTCCACACTAGCTCTGTTGCAGCTCTCGGCTATAGAACCGATCGCGGACTAATCGATGAATCGACAGCATATAACTGGGGCGCTCTGTATTCATATAGATATACAAAACATCTCGCCGAGCTTGAAATTCTCAAGGGAGTTGATAAGGGATTGAATTCTTCTATTATAAATCCATCGATAATCATAGGACCTCGTGACATCAATACACACGGCGGTATTATCCTAAAGGATATTAAACATGGACGTATTCCATCGTATGTTGAGGGAGGCATGAATATAGTTAGCGTGCACGATGTTGTTGCCGGTGAGATTGCAGCGGCACTTCACGGCAGGAACGGCGAGCGATATATCCTCGGCGGAGTAAATTTAACCCATCGGGAAGTTTTTCAATTGGTTGCGAAAATTTTAGACGGCAAGCCACCGAAGTTAAAGGTACCGGTCTGGATGGTCAAATTAGCGGGAAAAGTCCTTGATCTAGTCGGTGATATTACACATACCCAGCCGCCATTGACATCCGATCTCACAGCGGCGGCAGGTTTGTATAATTGGTATTCCATCGAGAAAGCAAAACGGGAACTTGGATACAACCCAACCTTTATCGAAGATGCAATCAGAGAAGCATACGAGTGGTATAATGAGAATGGGATGATATGAGATATGAGATTTGGGATTTTGATTTATGGATTGTAAATTGGTTAAACAAGATTTTTATTTTATACTTTTCAATTTTGAGTTGAACATATGAAGACAAGCAAATCGACAAAACTTTTTAACAGCGCGAAGAAGGTAATTCCGGGTGGAGTAAATTCACCCGTACGAGCATATAAATCAGTTGGATTGAACCCGCTTTTTATTCAGAAAGCGAAAGGCGCTTACATGTGGGATGTCGATGGCAACAAATATATAGACTATGTAGGCTCGTGGGGACCAATGATACTTGGTCATTCACATCCACGCATACTGAAAGCAATCGGGGAGACAGCTAAAAACGGTACGAGCTTCGGCGCGCCAACAGAGCTTGAAGTGAAGATGGCAAAACTTATCACTGAACTTATTCCATCGATTGAAATGGTTCGAATGGTCAACTCCGGCACAGAGGCAACCATGAGTGCAATCCGACTTGCGCGCGCATATACAGGTAAATCCAAAATTATTAAATTCGAGGGATGCTACCACGGACACGGAGATTCCTTTCTCATCAAAGCGGGATCCGGCGCAACTACGCTTGGCACACCCGACAGCCCGGGAATCACGAGAGGGATTGCTCGTGACACATTGAATGCAAAATTCAACAACATTGACACGGTGAAGGAATTAATTAAAGCTCACCGATCTGATATTGCGGCAATTATTGTCGAACCAATTGTCGGTAATATGGGATGCGTGCCGCCGAAGCAGGGATTCCTTCAACAACTTCGTGCGTTATGCACAAAAGAAAAAATTGTCTTCATCCTCGATGAAGTGATGACAGGATTCCGCGTCGCACCGGGCGGTGCGCAAGGGCTGTACAACATTAAACCGGATTTAACTACACTCGGAAAAATCATCGGCGGCGGGCTGCCTGTAGGCGCATACGGCGGCAAGCGGGAAATTATGAAGATGGTAGCTCCAAACGGACCGATGTATCAGGCTGGAACGCTTTCCGGAAATCCACTTGCAATGTCAGCGGGATACGAAATGCTTTCAATTCTATCCTCACAAAAATCTATTTATAAAAGATTAGGAAAATTGGCACGTCAACTTGAAGAAGGAATACTCGATAACCTCAGGCGGCTTGGGTTGAATTACCGGATTAACCGCGTCGGTTCGATGTTTACGCTTTTCTTCACAGGTTGCGATGTAACAGACTACGACACAGCAAAAACATCAAATACAAAATTGTTTGCGGGATATTTTCAAGAGATGCTCAAGCAGGGGATTTACCTCCCGCCGTCACAATTTGAAGCGGCGTTTATTTCTGCCGCTCATACTGAGGACGATATTGAAAAAACTATAGCGGCTAACCTTACATCTTTGAAAGAAATTCTCTAATTGCAATCATCCTAACAAGTCCAAAAAGAAAAGCTATCCGTTTGGACAGCTTTTCTTTTGAAATGATTAGGAACCTAAGGATAGTTAGGGTCCGACAACACCATTGATATTTGTATAAACATTGCCATTGGGTCCCGTGACACGAATCGTTACAACAAAGGGCATCGCTTGCGGTGTACCACCGGGCGTAGCATCGCAGACTGTTAGGGTAAAATCAGTTCTATTTGGACCGCGAATTAAGTAATCTGCAAGCGGATCATCCGGTAAACCAGTTGCCCGAACTGCCCAGTTTGTCCCTTCAGGGGGACTGAATTTAACCTCCGTTGAGATTTGTGTCCCCGGTGCAAGCGGGTTGCCAAACCTATCAGATATTGTAACAGGTATTTGGACACATGTTCCACTATCAAGGTGAAAATTCGGTGGAACTGTAGCAGATATATATGAGCTGGCCGACATGAGTAGTAGAATACTATCTGTGACCTCTACACTATTCTCACCGAGCGATTGAGCTTTTACCCATAAATATCCTGTTCCGTCTCCAACTTCCGCCGGGGTGAAACCGTATTGCGCAAGATCAGCCAAAGATAGTTTAGGAAGTGGATTACCGCTATAAAGCGTAACTCTAGCATGACTTGTGATATTTGTAAATCCGGATGCTGTTACAACACCAGCTGTGGTATTGAAGTAAACTGCAGTATTTACTTTCACCGGATTGCTGTACTTATCGCCGACCTGAACCAATATTCCGTCTGGTCGCGCCAGCCAATCATAACCGGCAAAATTAAGCTGATCGGCACCAATCGAGAAATGGGCTTGATCCGGTAAACCCGCATTTATTGTAATAATAACTGGCGTCGATCGAATTATATGTCCATCGATATCACGATGGAGTGTAGCAACAAACTGGACGACGCCGGATACAGTCCCACTGTTGATAGTAGTTGCGACTCTACCTGAGGCATTCGTGATGGCTCTTGCTGGTGACACGTATGCCCCACCGGAAACTGGTACACCTACCAATGCAAATTCAATTGTATCACGATGGTCTATGTCGATTGGGAAACCGAGCGAATCCCTTGCTTCCCAAACAACAATGGATGCCTCAGTCCCACCAACACCGTAAACGGAGATTTCTCTTGCACTCAAGCTAACAAACGCTATTGAATGTGCAAATAAACTGGTGGCACTCGTATCCCGGATTGCCGTTGTTGTATCTCTGATAATGTAAAAATCTTGTGAGAATGTTTTCCCGGCTTCGGAAGTAAATGTCGAGCTTTGAGATTTGTATCCATTCTTATCAACCTTCAACAATCCTTGAAGTGAAGGTAATCCCTGAAGATCAATAGAGAACGAATAATCTCCGCTGAATGATGTAAACACGCTGTCTGTCATAAGATTAGAAACCAAAGTAACCGTCGCGTTCGTGATTGGAAGTTTCGATTGATCGTCAAAAACCCTGCCGAACACTTGTGTAACAGTGGACGCTTTATCGACTGCGAGAAGTACGTCGCCTAAATCAGTGGTAAGACCTTTAAAAATTGTGAATGTTAATCTTTTTGTCCGATAACCGGTTTTGTATACCGTAAAGATTACCTGTAACGAATCACGATCGACAAGGTCTGTGGTTAGCCGGAATGTTCCTTCTTTCGCAGTTACTACTGAATCCACATAACCGGGTAGTGTGAGAAGCACAGTGGCATTTCGCAGTGGATATAAGTACACGCTGCTGTCGCGGACAGTTCCTTGAATCACGGCGAGTGTTGCCATATTGATATTCAATCCGACATCTACGAGGGAATCGCGTGCAACCGAGAGATCGAGAGATCGAGAAATATATCCCGCCTTACGAACCGTCAGAGTTGCATTGATGTCTTGAATTGCGCCTAAATCGACCTCGAACCGATATTTACCATCGGTTCCTGTGTACATCGAATCGGTGCGCAGGGATGTCGCCAGATAAACGGCAGCATTTGGAATGGCGATACTTGAATTAATATCATACACAATACCTTGTATGATAGAAGTACCTGCGCCCGCGCCTGTTTCAGGTGGAACATCTTTACAGCTCCACACACCGAGTGTGAAGACTATTGCCAACAAGATACTAATAAGTTTTGATTTCATAATTTAAATTCCTTGAGATATAATGTCAATGTCATTATTCAATCCGTCAGATTGATTCACTCTTTCTTATCGAATTCTTTCTTATAGTCGTCGCGCTTGTTGTTGATAAGCTCTTGCCGAGTCCGGCGTTCAAGCATCCGATCCCGAATTGGTTTGGAAAGTTCAACCTTTAATAGTATGACCAATTCATTTTTAATTTTTTGTTTACTGTCGGAACCGAATATATATCGCAGACCAAGGAACCACCATGGCAGATCTTTCAATATCGGAATGCCTTCGCGAGTTTGAATATCGAGAGTATGAACTAATCCTCCGATTACCGTTTCCTCTCCATCGTAAAGCAACGCGTGAGTTTTAACCACATTCCTGCTGATCTTTGGTCCTTCACTTGCTTCGCTTTGCTCAATAAGAATATCGAGATATATGAAATCAGTGTCGGCTTGACTGTAGATCATCGGTGTCACCTCGATAATCGTTCCGGTAGAGATCTGCTGGTTAATTGTATTACCGGCAATATCGCGCGTTGCAACAAATATATCCGTGCCGACCTGAATTCTGCCTTTCCTTCCATTCCGGACGATAACATCAGGACTTGTCAATATTTCACCGAGGCTATTCGAGCCGAAAAATTTCACCAAAGCATCTATGTTTGCAAATGTAAATTCGGGTGGAGACGAAAACACTCCTAATGCTTTATCAAATGAGCCGCGCGGCGCAGGCGGAATATTGCCGAGAGTATCTGTGGATCCAATGCCGGCACTTATATAAAGGTTCGTATTCGGTTCATTCTTCTTATTCCTGAAGAAGTTCCAGCTTATTCCATAGTCTTGCATTTTAGTTACGTCGGTGGAAAAGAAAACTGCCGATATTTTCACGTCCCGTGCTTCCAAAGTGGGTGGCGGTTCTCCGGGAATCTGCGCAGGTTGTCCGGTTTCCGATATCGGTCCACCCGTACCCGCCTGGACGATTCGAATGTAATCGGCTTCCTCGATGAACGTCAATCCATGGCGGGTGAGTATTATCTCAAGGGCGTCACGCCAATGCTGATTAACGATATATACCCCGATTTGAGATCTCCGTTTCTCCAAATCGATAATTATTTTACCGGCAAATTGTTTACTCAGTTCGTTTATCACCAGCAATGCTTGATCCATTCGCATAGTGGAATCGAGCGAAACAATTTCCTGCGGATTCACATAACCCCTCGTCTTCAGACGTGCATCGCGCGTTTGGCTAAATGCGGCATGAATGGAGATTAGCGATAAGCAAAACATCAAAACAATATATTTCTTTTTCATGGATACTCCGTAATTTGTGCTACTTAAGCGGTTGACCAACTCTAATTATAAGTTCAAAACGTTCAGCGACTCCACCTTTATTCAACAAACATTCTATCTTTCCTTCATTGGGAAGGATACGGGTGATGTATCCTAAATACACTTTATCACCCTCTTCAAGAACTCTCGATTTTTGATTTTGATCGATGATGAATGCCTTTCCGGGTATTACTGCTTTCAGATCGGATCGTTCTATTTCAATTTCATCTGCCTGCGGCGGCAGGATTTCATGCATGATCAGCGGATGAAATGGGTTCGAGCTTAAAGTTCTCTGCAAACCCACCGGCTGACCCGGCGCATTATTCAATTCCGGAATAGAAGAATAATACGCTTGCAACTCCATCTCGAACAATACAAGAATTTTTGTATCTTCCGATGTCGCAGATTTTGATTCATAACCTCTAAGCGTAATATTAGAAACTTTGAATAAGCGGCGCCCGCTTTCCGTAAACCAGATAAACTTAAATAGATTTCTGAACGGCGCTTCGCCTTTTAAGGTGTAGAGATTATAACCATAGTTGCCAAAATCACGCGGACCCGCATACGTCATATCCATTTTTATTTCTCCGCTTACATCCATCGTCCTGTTGAGATATCCGTAGGTCTCGCCGGTGATATCTTTTTGAGGAACATCTTTATTGCGGGTTTCCCAGTGTTTTTTTACAGCTTCAAGCTGGGCGGTCGCGAGATTATATCTGTATGCGAGATCGGGTGTATTCTGAAGCTCAGTTTCGATTTTTTTAATATTTGATTCGATTGTTCTGAATTTTTTCGGAAGCGTAAATGAAGTGAAGAATAATCCCACCCCAAAAATAACTACAAGAACAACGCCAAGAACCACTGTATTTCTCATTATGTATGACAAGGTTATCTCCGATATTATTTAGACATTGCTCAAAATATCATTTTGTCTTAAGTGTATCTGCCACTGCCGGTTTTTCAGGCTGTGGCGGGATTGAGATAATAAAATTGTAGACCGGCGGTGTATTCGGCCGAATTTCCCGCACTTCAACTTTCGTTAGTGTTGAATTATCGAACAGAGCCGCGATCCGGGGAATACGTCCGCGGTATAGCGCGTATCCCTGAATCGTCATCGCCCCTCCGGGCTGTGAACGAAGCTCCGTTATCCATATTGCGCCCAAATCATCAACGCCTTTCGTAAGCTGAGCTACAGTTTTATTCCATCGGTCGGCGCCGGGGACCAGCGAATCATATACCGCCAGAGCGGTATTGTACCGGGTTATCTGATCTTCCAATCCGGCAATAGCGGCTTTGAGTTTTTCATTTTCATTTAATTTATCTTGCAATTGTTCAAGAACCCGCTGCTTGCTTGTAATTTCTATTTGAAGCGAAGCATACCTCGAAGTAAAGAAGAATGATGAAAGAAATACCAGGACAAGCAGCGCATATCCATGCCAGGCAAGCTTAAACGCACGCTGACCTTCCCGAACGTTTTCCGGCAGTAGGTTCGTTTTATAGAATCCCGGATGGACTTCATCCAATACTTTCCATGCCGTCGCAATAGGAATGGCAAATTCCGGAATTTGTTCTTGAATTTCGGGCGCCAGCGAGCTTGCATCCAGACGCGGTGTCCGCAAATATTGAATATCGACTTCGGGTAATTGTTCACGCATAAATTCATCAAAAGCTATCCGGCGGCTTTCCCCTGCCAATAGAATCTTATCGATACGCGGTATACCCATATTATCCTGCTCAAGCAGGAGACGGCTGTACACAGTATTCTGAATATTCGGAGAATCATAACCTTCGCCGAGAACAGGAGCAAAATGGAAAAACTCTGTGCCTTTCAAAAAAATCAGCCGTGTGAATTCAACGCCGACATAAATAATCGTGGTTACTTCATCCGGAGCAAAACCGTAATTGGCGCGTGCGAGATTAATCAGTGCAACATCTCCAATTTCAATCAGTGAAATTCGGGGAAGCCTCTTGCCTAAGAAAGGTTTGATGTCTTCAAGAACATTCAGCATTGCGACGCCGTCTTCCCTAACGACGCAAATAAGATTCTTATCGCCAGAATAAAAATAGTCTATCGAATCAGGAGAAGGCTGAACCGCACGAACAGTTCTTAATTCATCCAAAATCCGTTGTTTAAGTTTTTTCCCTTCAAGTCCAAAATTGCTTTCAAGCGTATGATAATATATGCTCGGTTCCGAGATTGCATAACTCAGAATGTAATCTGCCGTGGGGTACTTCGACAGCAAACCCAACAAGACATTACTGTTAGATCCCGGACCCTCAGAGGGCGCTTCTGAAGTACTGAGAGCAAACGTCTCGCTCGACTCACCGAGATTATCCATTTCTACATTACCGATTTGACGCTCCTCCAATTTTGTAGCAAGAGTGGTAGATTGAATCTCGTCGATTACTATATTGCCTTTCTTGATAGAAAGTTTGGCAAGCTTTAGTTCCAGGCCATCCACGAATAAACCAATAGCGGTTGTTTTCCGACCCCGTAATGATGCCATAGGCTATTATTCCTTCGAAAATATATTAATAGTCAATCTCCTGTTTGCGCAAGATTGAGAATTTGCTGTAATCTGCGTTTATTGTTTGCAAAATTCATTGCAACTTCCAATGAAATCTTTCTTTGAAGATATAATCGCTTAAGATCTTGTTCCATAGTCGTCATACCAAGATCGCCAGATTCAGCCATCATCTGGTATATTTCGCTTGTGTTATTATTTTTAATCGCGGCACGTACTGATGGAGTTGCAATCATGACTTCTTTTGCAAGAACTCGTTTTTTATCGATACTCTGCACTAATTTTTGTGAAATGACGCATTGTAGCACATCTCCAAGGCGGTTGCGCACGCGTTCTTGTTCGATGGGCGGAACTTCACCGATGATTCTGTTAATACTTTCTACGGCTGATGATGTATGCAGCGTTGAAAAAACTTTATGACCGCTGTCTGTTACTTCAAGCGCCGTTAAAATTGTATCCGGGTCTCTTAATTCACCGATAATAATAATGTCCGGATCCTGCCGGAGTGATTGAACGGTTCCTTCTTTAAAGGAAAGCACATCTCTTCCCACCTCACGATGGCGGATTATGCATTTGTCGGATTTATGAACGTACTCAACGGGAGAGGCAATTATAACACAGTGTGCATCGATGGAATGATTGTTCATATCCATGATACTGTCGAGCGTAGAACTTTTTCCGGAACCCGTTATTCCCGTAACGAGAATAAGTCCTTCCTTCGTGTGCTGCAAACTTACAACACGGTTGACGTTCGGGTGAAATTCAAGAGATTTATAGGGGCGAACATCTGCATTAATAGCGCGCATGTTAAGCGCTATTTGATCGAGATCAAAATATGTATCGGCACGGAACCGATGCATCTGATCTTCCTGGAAGATAGTGTAGGAAAAATCGAGGTTGCGATTCTCATATAGAAACTGGCGCTGACGCTCAAGGAGGATGCTTTGGATTAGAACGTTTGTCTCATCATAACTGAAAACAGAAATCGTTGCATCGGGTTTCTTTGTTCCATGGATGCGGTACCATATTTTCCCCTGAGATCCAAATCCACCCAGATCGATATCTGATGCGCTGATTTCGAACATCTTCATCAAAAAACCATCGAGCATACGCTTGATGATGACACGTTCTTCGGTAGATTGGCGTGAGACAAGATCGCCAATAAGCATCTGTCTTTCGACACCATAGGCGGTCTCTGGAATATTACTAACTATTTGCTTTATTATCGATCTCGATTCTTCAAACATAGTCTCAAGTCATGCTTTAAATATTATCCAAAATCACCTATATATCTACGGCGTTAAATATAGGCAAAAGTTTATTTCTTGTCAACTAAAAATGAGTAAATGACGTAATATTATCTAATAAAAATGCCTTAGCTAGTGGCATTACCCACCGTTTAAGGCAAAATTCGTCCCATTCTGTGCACATTTCTTATAAGTCTCCCTTATTCATACCAATACACAACTTTGTACCATTGTAACTTATTGATATATTTGGCTAATTCAATGGCATCCTTACTATAACTAATAGCGCTACTTCCTCTCATATCAAATGTGCTTCCGGCAGGTCCCGCCATAAGAAGACCGCCAATAACATCGGGAGTACCTTTTGCGAATGTGACGTCTATTTGCATCTCTTTATATGCAACTACAAGCCCATGAAACGTAAAAGTACCTGTTAATGTTATATCTCCATGGACAATAAGAATCCCCCATCCTTCGATATTCCCAGAAAATTTTACATCGCCTTCTACACTTACAATCCAAGGTTCTGATACTGAACCCCAAGTCATATTTGACCCATACGTTCCAGTAGTGTAAGAAACATCTGCCGCATTAATATATTCTTCAACATATGATATTGGATTGGACATGTTGCTATCTACAACAACATCTTTTGTTCCGTCTATCTTGCTACCATATAAAAGGACTTGCGTAGTATCTGCCGGGTTAAGAACGCCGACCCCCGGCTTATTACTTGTATCGGGTTGTGCAGTGAGGGCACCACCTATTGTATGATTACGTCCATCGATAGATGGTGTTCCACTCATTGTAAAATTTGCGTCTGGTATGCGAAGACCAACGGCTTCGCCTACTGTTGGAAATGGCACGGGTTGTCGGCGTAAACGGATCTTCATATATCTTGTTGTGTCCATGAATCTTGACCGTGCAATGAGATCCACAGTATCACGCTTCGATGTATCAACAGAAGCGAGCCTTGCATACACAGTGCAAATGCCTGATGAGATATTGAATATCTTCATTGCCTGCATATTTGGTTGAAGATAATTAGTCACGGACGTGTCGTTCGCATCCATCTTACTCAGCATCATATTCACACCGGTATGAGCGATATTACGAGCGCTGGTGTATTTCTGGAATCCAGTAACGTTTTCCACCAGCGTATTTTTCGATTTGTTGATAGTATAGGTAATAATACCCACTACTAATGATAGACTCATAACAACTAACAACGCCATTTTTCCCATATTTTACTCCAATCTATTGTAAATTTCTCGGATAAATAAGCTTCTGATACTGCGCACTCGCATACTGCTTACCTCCGGTTCTGGTCGTATCAAACGGCTCCGGACTTTCCAGCTTAAGCAATACTTTTATCGATCTTATATTGTTAAGCGCCGCACCTGTTATTGGTGTCGCCATTGCTACATCGGTTGAATCATAGTAGGACAACTTGAATTTTACTACACTGTAATTAATGTAAACGGTAGTTACATTCTCGATTCTAAAAAGCATTCGATCTCTGGGATTGTTTGAATTTAGCACGGCACCGCCGAGCCCATACTGAACGATATCGGTTACGCCTGTTGCATCTCCAAGATTAGTTTTAAACTTGATCTCTGATGTATCGGCGATCATCATTGCAGGTTTGGCAACTCTATATCCCACCTTATAGATATCGTGTTCGATTATCCGAGCAAGCTGAATCGTTTCAGTTTGTGTATTGAGCTCGACCATTCCTTTGTAATTTTCGTCCGCCAAATTGATGTTGATATTCATGACAGTTAAAATAATCATCCCGAGCAGAACTGTCGCCATCACTATATCGAGCATTACTGTCATATGGATTTTCTCCGCTAATTTAAACTAAAAATATCGTCTGTAAACAGCTACATCTGAAAGCTGAAGATAAAATTGTCCGCGCCATAGATCGTAGGATTGAAATTCATCCGGCGGGTAAAGGTTTGGGTGCCGAACTGTGACAACAACCTTTTTAAAAAACGTTTGAGTATTTGATTTTGTATTAGGGTCTGTAAACAATACGTAGAATACGCTGTCAACAACAGTAAAGGTGCCTAAGGATGGTGAATAGTAATATCTTTTATAATTGTTGTAATCGTCGATGTCGTTATATCTGATTGCCGATTTATAGGCTATTGTTGTATCGGGTAGCTCAGGGATTGTTACGGCAGATACTTCCGATGGAGATGTATCCGTCTCCGGACCTAAATATACGCTCGGGGTAAGTTTTGTCTCCTGCCCAGGATAGACGCGATTTCTATTGGTGGCGCTATCATAGCCAACAACCATAATTTCATCTATCATCGATTGCGCAATAGATATTGCAGTTAGATGCGCTTCGGATTGAAGTATCGTCGTTGTTTTGCTCAATAACATCGAATTTATAGCCAAAGTCACGAATGATAATACAACCAGCGCTGCAATAATTAAAAGAACCTGTCCAGTGTTCATAGCTTATCCTATCTTTTGAATAAACTACATTTAATCCAAGCTAAATTCAATGTAGGTGTGAGGAATATCAATATCATATTGTTTTACTCCTCAGTTGTTGTTGCTACAATTTCCTCTAACGTCGTAGCCCCTTCCATCATCCGCTCCATGCCGGATCTGCGCAGAGTCCACATTCCATCTTTCATAGCCTGATCTCTAATGGCTGCCTCATTCACATCGTCGCCGGCACTTACAATTAGCTGTTTGATCTCACGTGTGAAATAGAGCGCTTCATGGATAGCGGCGCGCCCCTTCCATCCGGCATTACATTTGTCACATCCTACCGGCTCATAAAATGTAGAATTCTTTATCATATCTTCCGTAAAACCAAATTTCAAAAATATTTGAACATCCTTATCTGTCATCTTCTGGGGTTTCTTACAATTTTTGCAGAGCGTTCTTATCAAGCGTTGGGCAACGATGATATTGATTGCATAAGCGATTAAGAATGATTCGATGCCCATTTTATACAGACGAGAAATTGCACTCGGCGCATCATTAGTATGAAGAGTTGAAAACGTGAGGTGCCCGGTGTTAGCGAGCTTGATTGCAATTTCCGCTGTAACTTTATCACGCATCTCGCCCACAAGAACAATATCCGGGTCATGACGGAGGATACCTCGAATCGCTAGATCAAAATCCATCTTGGAGCCGATCTTCAATTGCCGCGCTCCCTTAATAATATACTCGACAGGATCTTCAACTGTCAGCACGTTGACAGTTGGATCTATAACTTGATGAAGCGCCGCGATAAGAGTTGTACTTTTACCGCTTCCGGTCGGTCCTGTAAGAATGATAATTCCCTGAGGTTTAGAAATTGCTTTGTAGAAAAAATCTTTCGCCGGACCTTGCAAGCCCAGTTTGCTCAGGTCGGTTATAACTTTTCGATCATCGAGTACACGTATGACAATACTTTCAAACTTGTGTTTAAATTCCGTGCCGACTATTGGCATGATCGATACGCGGAAGCGTATTTGATGACCGTCGATGTTTCGCTGGATAAATCCGTCTTGCGACATTTCCCGTTCGAACCTGTCAACATTTTTAGAGCGATCTTTCACAACGGCGGCAACTGCTTCCGGCATTGTGTTTTCCTGTATATGCCAGAGTTTAAGATTTCCATCCAATCTCATTAGAATTTCTGTGCGGTTTCCCTCCTTGCCGATAATGTGAATATCGCTAGCTCCCTGCCTTACTGCTTCGACCAAACATCCTTCAACAAGATTAACGAGCGCACTCTTGCTAATTTCACTTTCGAGCGTCTCCTCGTCGACGTTACTTTCATCATCACTACCGCCCTGGAGTTGAACATCCGCGCTTGCCAGTAACTTGAGGAATTCATTTTCCGGCGGTACAACTTGTTCAATTAAACCTTGTAGTTCTTTCAGCCGGCAGTAACAGACTTCATATTTTTTTACTCCAAAATTCCGGGCAATGGATGGAATGTTGCGATCAGTCGGATCGGAAGCGATTACGATTAGCTTCTCCGGTTGCTTTTCATCGAATTTTAGCGGCAGCATTCTGGTCTGGATAAGAAGATCGCGGTAATTTTCTGGGAGAGCATCAACATTTTTCTTAATGAATTCAATTCGTAAATTGTCGATCACTTCATCGCTAAGATATATTTCCCTGAAAGCATAAAGATTAGCAACCTCGCGAAATACGAGGTCATGATCTATGTGGAAATCGGTGACTAAAATCTGTCCGAGGTTTCTTCGATTTTTCTTATCTTCCGCTTCCCTGGTATGGAGAGATTTTTCCAGCGTTTCATAATCGATGATACCTTTTTTTAATAATGTGTATCCTATTTTATCGGTAATGTCAATATCAGCCATAAAGTATTCTCATGCGATTGAAAATTCCATCACTGTTTTTTAACGCCCGCCGGGCGCTGTACTCGGATGGAATGTTGCTGTTTCGGATGATACCAATGTCAACAGCGTTAAAACGATCATGATTATCATGTTTACCCACAATTGAATAAAATCGATGGCGTTACGCATCTTGTAATTTGTTTCTTTTTCATAATAATCGGCAAGCTGGAGTGCTGTATGTTTAACTGTTCCTGTTTCAGCACCTGAATGAAAACGTGATATTGCAGTCTTTGTAAATACCCCGCTTGCTTCAAATGCTTCGGTAATTCCAGCGCCGCGTTCTACCATCATTGGGATGGCGATAGTTTTTATCTGATGTTCCATGTATTTATTCCCGCAAGCTTCAGCCGCCATTTTTATAACATCGATATTTTCACCGGCGCCACTGTACAGAGCATAGAATACACGGCAAAAAATTTCGATGGCTGTTTTATGTAATAATGAGCCAACAACCGGAATGCGCCAGATATATTTGTCTCTTATAAATTTACCTTTTTCGGTAGTGAAGAACCGCACAGCAATCAAAACGGGAATCAATGTTAATATCAACAAGAGCAAGAAATTATCTTGAAGGAAATAACTCATTTGCAAAGACGCGTACGTCATCGGAAATTGTTTCATATCGACTTTTAGTCGAACAAATACTTCCGCCATGCCAGGGAAAATAAATCCGATATAATAAACGCAAGCGCCGAATAAAGCAAGTAATGTAACTATCGGCATAATCAGGGCGCTTTTAAGATTCTTCCGAAACTCAGCTTGCCGCTCTAAAAACTTTGCAGTGCTATCGTATATTTCAGCCATGTTGCCGCTTTTCGACGCAAGACCAAGCATGTGGGAGGCAAATCGCCCGATAACTGCCTCCTGCTTTACAAAAACTTTCTCACTATCCTTCCCTTGTTTCAATTCATTATTGATTTCCTTAATGGAATCACGAAGCGTTTTATTTTCGATGTCGTTTACCATTAACTGAAGTATTTCATTGTACGGAAGTTTCTGCCGGATCAAATCGGCACTCACACGTACAAAGGTGACAATTTCTGCGTTGGGCGGTTTCATCTTGAAGTCAAGCGACTTCTTGCGGACATTAATTACCCGGAACCCCATCTTAGAGAGAGCTTCCTGAACTTCTTCTTTGGTGAATGCTTTTTGTTCGCCAGTAATCGGTTTTTCACCACCACGCTGAACTTTGTAAAAAAATGTTGCACGTCGTAGGACACGCAGTAACTTAAACTTTCTCTGCGTAGCCATCTGTGTTGCTTTTTGTTTTGCGACCCTGACGTTCTCAGCTTCGATCACACCCTGTACTGCTTTTCCTGCTGGTGAAATTCCCTCAATACGAAACTCAGGCATATTCTCACTCCAAGATGTACAAAATATTAATAATTCGACACTGCTTAATTTACCTCATCCATCATTTCAATCTCAAGGATGAGTATACTTTAATAAACCGACATAATGTAGATACTGGCGAGATTAATTGCAACTATTTTGTGCTAAACCTCAACAGTGCTCTTTTAACGTAGAAAAAATCCTTCAGATAAAAAAAGCTTTGCCAGAAACAGGGATTTGATGTGTTCCCTTTACTTCTGGCAAAGCATATTGCGCAAAACAGTCCAAACTCTCAATTAACGACTTGAGGTTTGAGTATCTGCGACTATTTACCAACCGGAAGCGAATGACAGTGTTGTCTTTCCGGTTGAATCTACCGTACAG